>NZ_MZMV01000042.1 GCF_002210435.1 Micromonospora wenchangensis | reverse complement strand
GGGGGCCTTTACCGGCCCGCGCCCCGCACCGGGGTCGACGCGGTGCCTGTCGCCTAGCCGGCCCACCCGCGCCGGATCGCCGCCGGCCGGGCCCCGGGCGGAATCCCTGGTGGAGCTGGCCGGGGTCAGCCGGCCCGGACCGGCTGCCGGCGCGGGTCGAGCCGGGCGACCAGGTCGACGAGCTGCCCGGTCAGCGCCGCGTCGTCGATGATCCCGGCCAGCTCGGCCCGGACGAGGGCGTCGACGCGTTCCTGTTCGCGGCGGCCCCGGGGGGTCAGGTAGGCCCGGATGCGTCGCCTGTCGAACGGGTCGATCCGGCGGTGCACCAGGTTCTGGTCGACGAGCTGGTCGACGAGCTTCGTCAGGGTGCCCGGCGGCAACGACTCCTCGGTGGAGACCTCGCTCATCGGGTGGCCCTGCCCGTCGGCTAGGCGGCAGAGCACCCGCCACGCCTCAACGGTGAGCCCCTCGGTGGTGAGCACCGCGCCGACCCGGCGGGCGAGCAGCCGTTCGGCGCGGGTGAGCGCGCGCATCAGGTCGACGGGCGTCGTGGGATCGTCGGCCATGTCTCTCCCCGTTCGGTGGGTTGCCATGTTACCGAAGCGTCCCGGTTTTCGGTCGGGTCTGGTGGCCCGCCAGGGTTGCCGGCAATCATGTCAGCATGTCCGTGCCGGTGCCCGGCCCCCACGGCGTGCCGGAGCCGTCGCCCCGCTCGGGCGGCACGGCCGGGGCGGCCCCCTGGTTGACCGTCGACCGGTCGGTGGTCAGTGTCGCGCTGGTCTTTCCGATGCGCGGCCCGGCCGGCATGTTCGGCCCCACCTGCGAGCTGTGCGCCCAGTTGGCGGTGGAGGAGGTCAACCGGGCCGGCGGGGTGCTCGGCCGGGAGCTGCGGCTGGTGCCGGTCGACGGCGGTGCGCCACCGGCGCAGGTCGCCGCCGAGGTCGAGGCGCTGGTCTCCACGGGGGCGGTGCAGGGGGTCACCGGCTGGCACATCTCCTCGGTCCGGCAGGCGGTGGCGCCCCGGATCGCGCACCGGGTGCCGTACGTCTACACCGCCCTGTACGAGGGCGGGGAGCGTACCGAGGGGGTGTTCCTGACCAGCGAGACACCGGACGCGCAGCTCCGACCGGCGATGCGGCTGCTCGCCCGGGAACAGGGGGTACGCCGCTGGTACCTGGTCGGCAACGACTACGTCTGGCCGCGCCGCACCGCGCAGGCCGCCCAGCGGTACGCCCGCGACGACGGGGCGCGGGTGTGCGGGCGGGCGTTCCTGCCGCTGGGCACCGAGGACTTCGGGCCGGTGCTGCGGGAGATCGAGCGGACCGATGCCGACGCGGTGCTGATGCTGCTGGTCGGTGCCGACGCCGTCCGGTTCAACCGGGCCTTCGGCCGGTCCGCACTGGACCAGCGGTGCCTGCGGTTGAGCACCCTGATGGACGAGAACATGCTGTTGGCCAGCGGCGTCGGTGGCACCCGCCGGCTGTTCAGCACCGCCGGGTTCTTCGCCGGCCTGGTCACCCGGGAGAACCTGGACTTCCACGGCGCGTTCGCCCGCCGGTTCGGGGTGGACGCCCCGCCGCTGGGTAGCCTGGGCGAGTCCTGTTACGAGGGCGTGATGCTGCTCGCCGCCCTGATCGCCCGCGCCCGCACGTTGGACGTACGCGCCATCGGGGCGACGGCGGACGCGGTCACCTACCACGGCCCCCGGGGCGAGTTGCAGTTGCGTCGCCGCCACGTCCGCCAACGCATCTACCTCGCCGAGGCCGACGGACTCGACTTCACCGTCCTCGCCGAACTCTGACCCCCCGCGCTCCCTCCCGCACCCCTCCGGTCGCCCCGACGACCCCCGGTTGTCCACGGTGATCAAGAGGTTTGCGTCAGTTCCGGCTCCACGGGTGACGCAAACCTCTTGATCGCGCGGGCGGGAGCGGGTGGAGGTGGAGGCGGGGGAGAGGTCAGGGCGGGAGGGGTGGGGCGGGGTGTTGACAGGGGGGTGGGTGGGGGTTCTAGGATGCTTCCTGCGTGAAGTAATCGCCATTCCTGACCATTGTCGAGAGTGTTCGGCGGTTGGCGGGCCACCCTGTGCCGGGTGGGCGTCGCGCATTTTCGTGAGAGGTCGTCGTCCATTGTGGCGGTGGCCTTTTTTGTGTGTGTCGAGATCGGTTCGGGAAACAGCCAATTAAGGGCTGGGAAACGTGGTGGCAATCAAGTTGGCAGAGGCTTTTGCTGCCCGAAAGTCCACTGCGGACCGCCGCCGCGACGCCCCACCCGTCGCACGACGAGGCCGCCGACGTGCACCACGACCGCACCGCTTACCAATCATTGACAGCAATACCTGTCGGCCAGTGCGGGCCGGCACGGAAAATCATCCGGCGAACATCGCTCCGCAGGGAGAATGAATGTCACAGTTCCGGGGCCGCCGCATCCTGGCGGGCGCCTTGATCCTTGTTGCCGCCGCCGCGCTCGCCGGTTGTGGCAGCAAGACCTCCGACGAGAAGTCGACCGCCGGGGTCAGTGCCGACGTGTCCGGCGACACCGTCAAGGTCGGCCTGCTCAATTCGCTCTCCGGCACCATGGCCATCAGCGAGGTCACCGTGCGGGACTCCATCATGCTCGCCGTGGAGGAGATCAACGCCGCCGGTGGCGTGCTGGGCAAGAAGATCGTCCCGGTCGGTGAGGACGGTGCCTCCGACTGGCCCACCTTCGCCGAGAAGGCCGAGAAGCTGATCTCCCAGGACCGGGTCGCCGCCGTCTTCGGCTGCTGGACCTCGGCCAGCCGCAAGGCGGTCAAGCCGGTCTTCGAGAAGAACAAGGCGCTGCTGTTCTACCCGGTGCAGTACGAGGGGCTGGAGCAGTCGCCGTACATCTTCTACACCGGGGCCACCACCAACCAGCAGATCGTGCCCGGCCTGGACTACCTCAAGGCGCAGGGCAAGAAGTCGGTCTACCTGGTCGGCAGCGACTACGTCTTCCCGCGCACCGCTAACAAGATCATCAAGGCGTACGCGGCGGCCAACGGGATGACCGTGCTCGGCGAGGACTACGCCCCGCTCGGCTCCACCGAGTTCGGCACCATCGTCAACAAGGTCCGCTCGTCGAGGGCCGACGCGGTGTTCAACACCCTCAACGGCGACAGCAACGTGGCGTTCTTCAAGGAGTACACCTCCGCCGGGCTGACCGCCGCGAGCATGCCCGTGGTGTCGGTGTCGATCGCCGAGGAGGAGGTCAAGGGGATCGGCACCCAGTACCTCAAGGACCAGCTCACCGCCTGGAACTACTACCAGACGACCCCCGGCGCGGCGAACCAGAAGTTCGTCGCCGCGTACAAGGCGAAGTACGGCGCGGACAAGCCGACCAGCGACCCGATGGAGGCCGCCTACGTCGCGGTGTACCTGTGGAAGGCGATGGTCGACAAGGCCGGCACCTTCGAGGTGGAGAAGGTCCGGGCCGCCTCCGGCGGGATCACCTACGACGCCCCGGAGGGCCTGGTCACCGTGGACGGCCCCACCCAGCACATCGCCAAGACCGCCCGGATCGGCAAGGTCGGCGCGGACGGACTGATCACCGAGGTGTGGAACTCGGGCAAGCCGATCACGCCCGACCCGTACCTGAAGAGCTACCCCTGGGCGAGCGGCCTGAGCTGACCGATCCCGGCCCGGGCGGGAGGCACCCCCGCCCGGGCCGACCCACCCCTTCGGAGCGCGAACGTGACAGTCCTCTTCGGTCAGCTCTTCACCGGCGTCAGCATCGGCGCGGTGCTGCTGCTCATCGCCCTCGGCCTGGCGCTGACCTTCGGCCAGATGAACGTGATCAACATGGCGCACGGCGAGTTCATCATGGCCGGCGCCTACACCACCTACGTCCTGCAACAGACCGTGACCACCGCCGGCTGGTCGCTGCTGGTGGCCCTGCCGGTCGCCTTCGCGGTGGCCGGTGCCATGGGCGTGCTGCTGGAGGTGCTGCTGATCCGCCGCCTCTACGCCCGCCCGCTGGACACCCTGCTGGTCACCTGGGGCGTCTCGCTCATGCTCCAGCAACTGGCCCGGGACGTCTTCGGCAGCCCCAACGTGCAGACCCGGGCCCCGGCGCTGCTGACCGGCAACATCGCCCTGCCCGGCGGGCTGACCGTCGCCAACAACCGGCTGTTCATCCTGGCGCTCGCGCTGGCCGCCGTGCTGGCGCTCACCCTGGCGCTGCGGCTCACCCCGCTCGGGCGGCGCATCCGCGCCGTGGTGCAGAACCGCGACCTCGCCGCCGTCTCCGGCATCCCCACCGCCCGGGTCGACCGGACGACCTTCTTCATCGGCTCCGGGCTGGCCGGCGTCGCCGGGGTCGCGCTGACCCTGCTCGGGCCGATCGGCCCGACGATGGGCACCAACCTGATCATCGACGCCTTCCTGGTCGTCGTGGTCGGCGGCATCGGCCAGCTCAAGGGCAGCGTGATCGTCGCCTTCGCGCTGGGCGTGCTCCAGGCCACCGGCGAGTACCTCACCACGCTCAGCGTCGCCAAGGTGATCGTCTTCGTGGCGATCGTGGCGTTCCTCCAGTGGCGGCCCCAGGGGCTGTTCACCCTGCGTACCAGGAGCCTCGCATGACCGCCGCGCCGCTGGTCGGCACCGATCCCGCCAGCGCGGCCGGCACCCCGGCCGGCGGCCGGCGGGGCCGCCGGTTCGACGGCCCGGCGCGGACCGCCGCCGGGTTCGCCCTCGGGGCGGCGCTGCTGTTCGCCGTCGCCCCGCTGACCCTGTCGGACTTCCGGCTGTCGCTGCTGGCCAAGTACCTGTGCGTCGCGATGGTGGCGGTCGGCATCGGCATCGCCTGGGGCCGGGGCGGCATGCTCACCCTCGGCCAGGGGGTGTTCTTCGGCCTCGGCGGCTACGCGATGGCCATGCACCTCAAGCTCGCCGACGCCGGCCCCGGCGAGTTGCCCGACTTCATGCAGCTCTACGGCCAGCTCGACGAGCTGCCGCTGTGGTGGCGGCCGTTCGCCAGCCCGTGGATCGCGCTGCCGGCCACCGTGCTGCTGCCGATGGCCGTCGCGTTCGGCCTCGGCTCGCTGGTCTTCCGCCGCCGGGTCCGGGGCGCCTACTTCGCCATCCTCAGCCAGGCGCTCGCCGCCGCGATGGTGATCCTGCTCGTCGGCCAGCAGGGCACCACCGGCGGCACCAACGGCCTCACCGACATCCAGGGCTTCTTCGGGTACGACCTGGACGACCCGGTCAACCAGCGGATGGTCTACTTCATCATCGCCGCCAGCCTGCTCGCGCTGCTGGCCCTGGCCCGCCAACTCATCCGCAGCCGGTACGGCGAGTTGCTGGTGGCCGTCCGCGACGGCGAGGAACGGGTCCGCTTCCTCGGCTACGACCCGGCCGGCGTCAAGCTCGTCGGCTACGTGATCGCCGCCGGGATGGCCGGCCTGGCCGGGGCGCTGTTCGTCCCGGCGGTGGGGATCATCTCGCCCGCGTTGATCGGGATCGTGCCGTCCATCGAGTTCGTCATCGGCGTCGCGGTCGGCGGCCGGGCCACCCTGCTCGGTCCGGTGCTCGGCGCGGTGGCGGTGGCCTGGGCGCGTACCGCCCTGTCGGAACGCTTCCCGGGCACCTGGACGTACCTCCAGGGGTTGCTGTTCGTGCTGGTGGTGGCGTTCCTGCCGGGCGGCCTGGCGTCGCTGTGGGCGCTGGCCCGGCAGCGCCGGTCGGACCCGGCCGGTGCGCGGTGGTGGCGGCGGAGCCGGGCGGCGGACCCGGCCGAGACCCGGACGGAGGTGTCGGCGGCATGACCGGCCCGCAGCTCGACGGCCTGTGCGTACGCGACCTGCGGGTCACCTTCGACGGCTTCACCGCCGTCGACGGGGTCGACCTCGACGTGCCGCCCGGCGACATCCGGTTCCTGATCGGCCCCAACGGGGCCGGCAAGACCACCCTGGTCGACGCCGTGACCGGGCTGGTCCGGGCCACCGGCTCGGCCCGCTTCGGCGACCGGGAACTGCTCGGCCGCGACGTGCACCGCATCGCCCGGCTCGGCATCGGCCGCACCTTCCAGACCGCGTCGGTGTTCGAGGAACTGACCGTGGTGCAGAACCTCGACATCGCCGCCGGAGCCACCCGGAGCTGGTGGACGCTGGCCCGCCGGCGGCACCGGGTGCCCGACGAGGTGGCCGCCGCGCTGGAGACGATCGGGCTGGCCGACCGGGGCGACCAGTTGGCCGGCGCGCTGGCGCACGGGCAGAAACAGTGGCTGGAGATCGGCATGCTGCTGGTCTCCGACGCCCGGCTGCTGCTGCTCGACGAGCCGGTCGCCGGGATGAGCCACGAGGAACGCGACGCCACCGGCGCCCTGCTGGAGACGGTCAGCCGGGACCGCACCGTGGTGGTCATCGAACACGACATGGACTTCCTGCGCCGCTTCGCCCGCAGCGTGACCGTGCTGCACGCCGGCAAGGTGCTCAGCGAGGGCACCGTCGCCCAGGTCCAGGCGGACCCCCGGGTGCAGGAGGTCTACCTCGGCGTCGACACCGCATCGGAGGCGTGATGTTGGAGTTGCGTGGCGTACACGCCGGCTACGGCCGCAGCGAGGTGCTGCACGGGGTGGACGTGGCCGTCCCCGCCGACGGGGTGGCCGCCGTGCTCGGCCACAACGGCGCGGGCAAGAGCACCCTGCTGCGGGTCGCCGTCGGCCTGCTGCGCCCCCGGGCCGGCACGGTCACCCTCGACGGGGAGGACGTCACCCGGCTCGCCCCGCACCAGCGGGTCGCCCGGGGCCTGGCGTACGTGCCGCAGGGCCAGCAGTGCTTCCCGCACCTGACGGCGGCGGAGAACCTGCGGCTGGTGGCCGACGGTCGGCGCGACGGGGCCGCCGCCACCGCCGAGGCGCTGGACCTGTTCCCGGCGTTGCGGAGTCTGCTGCGGCGGCGGGCCGGGTTGCTCTCCGGCGGCCAGCGGCAGCAGTTGGCCATCGCCCGCGCGCTGGTCACCCGCCCCCGGCTGCTGCTGCTCGACGAGCCCACCGAGGGCATCCAGCCGTCGGTGGTCGCCGAGATCCAGGACCGCATCGTCGAGCTGGCCACCGGGGCCGGGATCCGGGTGCTGCTGGTGGAGCAGCACCTCGGCTTCGCGCTGCGGGTGGCGACCCGGCACTACGTGCTGGAGTCCGGCCGGGTCACCGCCACCGGCGACGGTGGCCGGGACGCCGAACGGTCGGTCCGCCAGGCGCTCGCGGTCTGAGAGTGCCGGACTGATCACCGAAAGTGACATCCTCTGTAACATTGGCGTGCGTAGATGGATGGGGGTGTGCTCCAGCCGCCCGTGACGCAGGGGAGTGACAGTGCGGAGTCTGCCGGCCCGGGTCCTGGGCGTCGTGACCGCGATCTCGCTCGGGGTGGTCGGCGGCCCGTCGCCGACCCCGGACCGGCCGGCCGGCGCGCCGGCCGCCGCCCTGGCGGCGGACCCGGCGGACGAGCTGACCGGCGACATCGTCTTCTCCGTGCCGAGCGGCACCTTCCGCGACGAACTCACGGTCTCGTTGCGGACGACGGTGACCGACGCCGAGATCCGCTACACGACGGACGGGGCGCTGCCCCGCGCGGACTCCCCACGCTACGACGGCACCCCGGTGACCCTCGTCGACACCACCCAGCTCCGGGCCCAGGCGTTCGTCGACGGGGTGGCGACCGGTGACCCCGGCACCGCCCTCTACGTCGAACGGGCCGTGGACGTCAGCCTCGACCTGCCGATCCTGCTGATCGACGGGTACGGCCAGGGTGCGCCGGGCCGGGAGTTCGTCGACGCCGCCGCGCTGCTGTTCGCGCCGACCGGGGGACACGCGTCGCTCTCGACGCCACCCACCCTCGCCACCCGGATCGGTTACCACCTGCGCGGCACGTCGAGTTCCCTGTTCGACAAGGCGCCCTACCGGGTCGAGTTCCGGGACAACGAGGACGACGACGTCGACCTGCCGGTCCTCGGGATGCCGGCCGAGTCCGACTGGGTGCTGCGCGGGCCCTACACCGACAAGGCGTTGATCCGGGAGGCGTTCACCTTCGACCTGGCCCGCGAGATCGGATTCCAGGCGCCCCGGTACGCCTTCGTGGAGTTCTACCACAACGTCGCGGACCGGCCGGTGAGCGCCGAGGACTACCAGGGCGTCTACCTGATCGTCGAGACCATCAAGAACGCGAAGAACCGGCTCGACCTCAAGGATCTCGACCCCGACGACGTCACCCTGCCGGCCATCACCGGTGGGTACATCTTCAAGTTCGAGTGGCTGACGGCCGAGGAACCCACCCTGGAGTGCCAGGGCCGGCCCGCGACCTGCTGGCACTACCTGGAGGTGGTCGACCCCTCACCGCTGCAACCGGAGCAGCAGGCCTGGCTGACCGGACACCTCCAACAGTTCAACGACCTGATGCAGTCCGGTGACTTCGCCGATCCGGTGACGGGCTATCCCGCCTGGATCGACGTGGGATCGTTCGTCGACTCGTTCATCCTCAACGAGCTGACCCGCAACTTCGACGCCTACGCCCGCAGCTCGTACTTCTACAAGGACCGGGGCGGCAGGATCACCGCCGGGCCGCTGTGGGATCTCGACCTCACCTACGGCACCGGTGGCGGGGACAACCTGGAGACCAGCGGCTGGCAGTACGAGCAGCCCCGGTGGCCGAAGCCCAACAACTGGATCAACAGGTTGGTCACCGACCCCGGGTTCATGGCGCTGGTCCGGGCCCGCTGGGCCGAGCTCCGGCGGGGCCCGCTGTCGGCCGCCGGGCTCGACGCGCGCCTCGCCGGACTCACCGCGCCGCTGACCGACGCCGCCGACCGCAACTTCCAGCGGTGGCCGAACCTGACCACCGAGAAGATCGGACCCATCGTCACCCCGACCGCCGACACGTGGCAGGGGCAGCTCGACTACCTGCGGGACTGGCTGGACCGGCGGATGGCGTGGCTGGACTCGGCCCTCTAGGCCAGCCGGATGTCGTCGCCGTCGACGGTCACCGCCCGGGGCGGCAGCGGGCTACCGGCCGGGCCGCTGCGCACCGCGCCGTCGGCGATGCCGAAGACGCTGTTGTGGCAGCCGCAGACGATGGTGCCGTCCTTGACCGAGGTGACCGTGCAGCCCTGGTGGGTGCAGGTCGCCGAGAACGCCTTGATGGTGCCGGCCGCCGGTTGGGTCACCACCACCCCCTCGGCCTTGAAGATCTTGCCGCCGCCGACGGGGATGTCCGCCACCGCGGCCAGCGCCGCCGGGGCGGGCGGCTGCTCACCGCCCCCGGCGGGGGAGCCGCTCGCCCCGGCCGACGGCCCGGCCGGTGCGCTGCCGCCCGGCGAGGCGTCGGCCGGCGCGTCGGCCGACCCGCCGGTCTGCGGCGCCGCGGCCGGCGTGGTCGGCTCGCCGTACGTCTGGCAGCCGGCGAGCAGGGCGGTCACGCCCACCCCGCCGGCACCGGCCAGCACCGCCCGCCGGGACGCACACCCGGTCCCACGCTCGTCGCACATCTGCCCGTCGTTCCTCTCCCGTGTCACGAGCCCGTCACGTCCCCACCCCGAAGGTGGTGAAGTACCACAGCGACGAGGTCACCCAGATCCCCATCAGGACGGTGAACACCAGCCCACCGACGACCGGCAGCACCCACCCGGCCAGCCCCCGCTTGGGCAGCGCCAGCATCTTCATGGTGAACACCCCGAAGAAGAGGCAGCCGAGCAGCGAGTGCAGCAGGGTCCGCAGGTCGTAGTCGGCGAAACCCAGCGCGTAGAGGCAGTGCACCGCCACCGGGACGGTCAGCAGGAACGCCACCCGGCCGCTCCACCGGTGCAGCCCGCCCGCCCAGGAGGGCGAGAAGCCGCCCAGCCGGCCCCACATCGCCAACGCGCTGAGCAACTGGACCACGGCGAAGAGGGCCGCCCCGGTGCCCAGCCAGACCTTGACCGCCTGGGGGCTGGAGAAGCCGGCCACGTTGACCGCGATCCCGGTGGGCTGGTGCATCCGGCCGTACGCCCCGAGGGCCACCGCGACCGCCGCCCCGACCAGCAGCGGTACGAGCACCGAGGCGGGCGGGGCACCGGAGCCGGTGGACGGCACGCCGGTCGGGGCGGGCGGGGTCACGACGGGTGGGGGGTCGGACAGGACCCGGACGGGTGGCCCGTCGTCGAAGTCGCGTCCCACGTCGGTCTCGAACCTGCGGCGTGCCGTCGTCATCACGCACCGGACCCCGGGTCGGCCACGACCGGTGACGCGGTGACGGTCCGGCCGTCGAGGATGGTGGTGCCGAACGCGGGGTCCAGCGGCGGGGCCGGCACCGGCGTACCGTCGCGGGTGACCACCCCGATCTGGCTGCCGTCGGGCAGCATGATCCAGCCGCCGTCGACGCCGGCGCGGCGCTGCTGCGCGGTGGCCCGGTAGAGCACCGGGTCGGGCTTGCCGGTCTGCTTGGCGGTGAACTTCCACCGGCGCTGACCCACCACCATCTCGCCGGAGGCGACCCCGTCGCCGAACGACCCGGTGAGCACCTCGCCCTTCTTGCCGGTCAGCTTCATCCGGCCGTCGGCGGCGGTGCCGTTGAGCCACACCTCCAGCTTCCTGCCGTCGCAGACGTACGCCACCGCCTTGCCGTCGGTGACGGTGATCGCGATGGTGGCGCCGCCGTCGAGCCGTCCGGTCCAGTTCGAGTCGGCCTGCTTCGCCGGTGGCGCCGTGGTCGGCGGCGTGGTCTCCGCCGGGCCGGGCTGGCCTCCCGCCGGTGCCGCCGGGGTGGCCTCCGGTTCGGCCGCCGGGTCGGCGTCCGGTTCGGCCGCGGGGGCGGCGGGCGACACCACGGCGGCACCGGGCGGGCTCGTCGCGGGCGCGGCCGCACCGGCATCGACCGTACGCGGTGCCGCCTGGGCGCTCATCGCGAACAGGACGGCGGCCATGCCCGTCCCGGTCAGCAGGGTGAGCAACGGGGTCGTGCGCTTCATGAGCAGCTCCCTTCACCGGGTGGTACGAAGCCGGGGCGCGGGTCGTTCAATGTCGGGGCGAGAACCTGCGATCGCCGGTGGCCGGGTGCCCGGTCCATCACCGACGGTGATCGTCCCGGGTGGCCGGTAGGGTGTCGGGATGGCCGCCGCGTTCCCGTACCGCCCCGGGACCGGGTGACCGGTGCCGTCCGTGCCCGTTCCCACCCGGCGGCGTGCCGCCGATCCCGGACCCGCCCGCCCCGTCGGCCTCGCCCGGTGCTGTGCCCGGATCGCCCGGTCGCGCCCCTTCGAGGCGGCGATCGTGGTGCTCATCATGGCCAACGCGGCGGTCCTGGGGGTGGAGACCTACCCGGATCTCGGTGCGGCCCGGCCGGCGCTGAACTGGCTGGAGATGAGCTTCCGGGCGGCCTTCGTCGCCGAGATCGCCATCCGGGTGCTGGCGTACGGGCGTCGGCCGCAGGACTTCCTACGGCACGGGTGGAACGTGTTCGACCTGGTGGTGATCGCGGCGATCTTCCTGCCCGGGCTGCACGGCGACTCGGCGCTGCTGCGGGTCGTCCGGGTGGCCCGGGTGCTGCGCCTGGTCCGTTTCTCGCCAGGTCTGCGCACCATCGTGGCCGCGCTGTGGCGCAGCCTGCCCGGTGTCGGCGGGTTCCTCGCGCTGGCCATGGTGACCCTCTACGTCTACGGCATGGCCGGCTGGCTGATCTTCGGCCGGGCCTACCCGGAGCAGTACGGCGACATCGGCCGGTCGCTGCTGACCCTGTTCGTGCTGCTGTCCCTGGAGACCCTGCCGGATCTGGTGGAGCAGGGGATGGCGCTGTCCCCGTGGACCCTCGTCTACTACGTCAGCTACGTGCTCATCACGGTCAACCTGCTGCTGAACATCCTGATCGCGGTCATCGTGAACTCGATGGAGGAGGCCCGCCGGCTGGAGATGACCGAGCGGCTGGCGCCCGGTTACGACGCCGACGGTGACGGGGTGCCCGACGAGGTGGACCGGATCGCCCTGACCCAGCGCCTGGACGACCTGCGGGCGGTGATCGCCGAGCTGGAACGGGAGCTGCGCATCGACCGGGACGACCCGGCGGGCCGGCACCGGCCGGTACCGGAACGCACCGACGCGCGCTGACGACCCGGCACGGTGTGCCGGTTCGGTGGCCGTCCGCCGCCCGGCACCCCCTCCGACGTCGAAACCTCCCATATATTGGGACGATGGCGTGGGCGACAGGGGTCTGATCATGATAGGGATGAAGGGGCGCGCGGTCGTTACCGGCCGGACGCCCCTTCGATGTTGGGCGAAGGAGGTCGGTATGCGGTTCGAACGTACGGTCATTCCCGGGGTCGGACTCTGCCAGCGCTTCGCCACCGCCCACGGCCAGTGGGCCAGCGTCATCTCCCACCCCGGCGGGCGGCGCGACATCGTGATCTACCACCCCGAGGACGGCGACACCGCGCTCTGCACGCTGGTGCTCGAACAACCCGAGGCGCAGGCCGTCGCCGGGGTGCTCAACCAGGCGGTCACCGTCGACCACCTCGCCGAGCTGGAACGCCAGCTCCCCGGTGTCACGGTCGTGCGAATACCCGTCGCCGTGGACAGCATCGGCGACGGCAAACGCTGGCGGGACACCGCGTTGTCCGGCCGGCCGCTGTCGCTGCTGGCGGTGGTCCGCGCCGGCCGGGTCGTGCCGACCCCCGGCGACGACTACGTCCTGCTCGCCGGCGACGAGGTCGTCGTCGCGGGTGCGGAGGCGGCCACCACGACCGCGGTGGACGTGTTCGCCGGCCACTGACCGGTACCACCACCGACCGACCAACCACCGGTGACGCCACCGCCGCGGTGGCCGTGCGACCCGGGGACGCCCGTCCCCGCGCCGCCGGTCCCGCACCGCCCCGAACGGGCCGGTGGCCGCCGACACTGATCTTCGAGGAGGGTATGTGCTGGTCCTGGTGGCGGTCCACGCACTGGCAGCCGTGGTCGCCCCGGGGCTGGTACGTCGCTTCGGACGCCGTGCGCTCTACGCCGTCGCGCTCGCCCCGGCCGCCACGCTGGTCTGGGCGCTGACCCGTACCGGTGCGGTCCGGTCCGGCGACCCGGTGGTGGAGACCTGGCCCTGGGTGCCCCGGATCGGCCTGGAACTGGCCCTGCGGATGGGCACCCTGTCCTGGCTGATGGTGGTGCTCGTCGGCGGGGTCGGCGCGCTGGTGTTGGCCTACAGCGCCAGGTACTTCCGCTCCGACGACCCCGGGCTGGGCCGCTTCGCGGCGGTCTTCGTCGCCTTCGCCGGCTCCATGCTCGGCCTGGTCGTCTCCGACGACCTGCTGCTGCTCTACGTGTTCTGGGAACTGACCACCGTCTTCTCGTACCTGCTGATCGGCTACGACCCGGCGAAACGGGCCAGCCGGCGCGCCGCCATGCAGGCGCTGCTGGTCACCACCCTGGGCGGGCTGGCCATGCTGGCCGGGTTCGTGATGCTCGGCCAGCACGCCGGCAGCTACCGCTGGTCGGTCGTCGCCACCGACCTGCCCGGCGGCGGCTACCTGGTCACCGCGCTGATGCTGATCCTGCTCGGCGCGCTCAGCAAGTCGGCCATCGTGCCGTTCAGCTTCTGGCTGCCCGGCGCGATGGCCGCGCCCACCCCGGTCAGCGCCTACCTGCACGCCGCCGCGATGGTCAAGGCCGGGGTGTTCCTGGTCGCCCTGCTCGGCCCGGCCGTCGCCGACGTCACCGCCTGGCGGGTGGTGCTGCTCGGCACCGGCCTGGCCACCCTCTTCCTGGGCGCCTGGGTGGCGCTGCGCCAGACCGACCTGAAGCTGCTGCTCGCCTACGGCACGGTCAGCCAGCTCGGGCTGCTGATGGTGGTCCTCGGGGCCGGCAGCCGCGACGCAGCCCTGGCCGGCGCGGCGATGGTGCTGGCACACGCCCTGTTCAAGGCCACCCTCTTCCTCGTCGTCGGCATCGTCGACCACACCACCGGCACCCGGGACCTGCGCGAACTCAGCGGCCTCGGCCGGCGCGCGCCGGTGCTCGCCGGGGTCGCCGTGCTGGCCGCCGCGTCGATGGCCGGCCTGCCGCCGATGGCCGGCTTCGTCGCCAAGGAGGCCGCCTTCGAGGCGTTCCAGCACGGCGGTACGGCCGACCTGCTGGTGCTGGCCGGGGTGGTGGCCGGGTCGGCGCTGACCGTGGCGTACACGCTGCGGTTCCTGTGGGGGGCGTTCGCCGGCAAACCCGGTGTCGCGCCTACCGAACCGCACCCGGCGGGCCGGGCGTTCCTCGCCGCCCCGGCGCTGCTCGCGGTGGCCGGGCTGGCCGTCGGCGTCGCCGCACCGGCGTTCGACGGGCTGCTCGCCCCGTACGCCGACGGGTTCTCCACCGCCGGGCCGGGTTACCGCCTGGCGCTGTGGCACGGCCTGACCCCGGCCCTGGGGCTGTCCGCCCTGGCGGTGGCGGTCGGCGGCGGGCTGTTCCTGCTGCTGCACCGGGGTCGGCTGCGGGCGACCCGGTGGACGCCGCTGGACGGCGCGGCCGGCTACGAGCGGCTGGTCGCCGGCGTGGACCGGCTCGCGGTGGAGCTGACCGGCGCGACCCAGCGCGGCTCGCTGCCGTTCTACCTCGGGATCATCCTGGTGGTGCTGGTCGTGCTGCCCGGTGGCGCGCTGCTCACCGGCGGCCCCTGGCCCCGGCAGTTCCGCGCCTGGGACACCCCGTTGCAGGCGGTCGTCGCCGCCCTGGTGATCGTGGCCGCCGTGATGGCCGCCCGCGCGCTGCGCCGGCTCACCGCGATGATCCTGGTCGGTGTCGCCGGCTACGGCACCGCGCTGATGTTCGTCCTGCACGGCGCACCGGACCTGGCGCTGACCCAGTTCCTGGTGGAGACCGTCACCATCGTCATGTTCGTGCTGGTGCTGCGTCGGCTGCCGGTGAAGTTCTCGGCCCGGCCGATCCGCCGGAGCCGGCGCGGTCGGATCGCCATCGGGGTCGCCGTCGGCGCGGTCGTGTCCGGGATGGCCTGGGTCGCGTCCAGCGGCCGGCTGGCCATCCCGGTCTCCGAGCGGTTCCCCGACGAGGCGGTCTCCTACGGCGGCGGCAAGAACGTGGTCAACGTGACCCTGGTCGACATCCGGGCCTGGGACACCATGGGCGAGATCGCGGTGCTGGTGGTGGCCGCCACCGGGGTGGCCAGCCTGATCTTCCGCCGCTCCCGCGACCTGGACCGGCGCAGCGCCGTCCCCGGCCCCCGACCGGCGACCACCGGCGGGCCGCGCTGGCTGACCGCCGGCTTCGAGGCGCACCGGCACTCGGTGATCCTCCAGGTGGTCACCCGGCTGCTGTTCCACGCCATCGTGCTGTTCTCGGTCTACCTGCTCTTCTCCGGTCACAACGCCCCCGGCGGCGGGTTCGCCGCCGGGCTGGTCGCCGGCCTGGCCCTGGCCGTGCGCTACCTGGCCGGCGGCCGCCGGGAACTCAACGCCGCCGCGCCGGTCGACGCCGGCGCGGTGCTCGGCGCGGGGCTGTTCCTCGCCGTCGGCACCGGGGTGGCCGCGATGCCGCTGGGCGGGGAGTTCCTGCAGAGCGCGGTGCTCGACCTGCACCTGCCCCTGCTCGGCAAGGTCCACTTCGTCTCGTCGGTCTTCTTCGACGTCGGCGTCTACCTGATCGTGGTGGGCCTGGTGCTGGACATCCTGCGCAGCCTCGGCGCCGAGATGGACCGCCAGCAGGAGGACGCCCACGACGACGTACGGGACAAGGAGCTGGTGTGACCCCCAACCTCACCTACATCGTGGTGGTCGGCGTGCTCTTCGCCGCCGGGGTGACCCTGCTGCTGGAACGCAGCCTCACCCGGGTGCTGATGGGCGTCATCCTGCTCGGCAACGGGGCCAACCTGCTGCTGCTCACCGGAGGTCGGGCCGGTGGCCCGCCGATCGTCGGCACCACCGACGCCGACGAGATGAGCGATCCGCTGCCCCAGGCGATGGTGCTCACCGCCATCGTCATCACCCTCGGCATGACCGCGTTCCTGCTGGCGCTGTCGTACCGCAGCTGGCACCTCAACGGCCACGACGAGGTGCAGGACGACGTGGAGGACCGCCGGATCATGGACCTGGCCGACCGGGACGAGGGGCCGGGCACCGACGACGCCGACCAGCCCGACTCCGACGACCAGCTCGACGGCGACGGCCGGCCCGACCCGGACAGCCGGCGGCCCTCGGCCGCCTCGGTGGCGGCGGCGGCCGGCGAGCGGGGGAGGGACGCGTGAACCACCTCGTCCCGCTGCCGGTGGTGATGCCGCTGCTCGGCGCGGCCCTGACCCTGCTGCTGGCCAGCCGGCCCCGCGCGCAGCGGTGGGTCAGCCTCACCGTGCTCACCGCGACCGTCGCCGTGGCCGCCACCCTGCTGGTCCGCTCCTCGATCGACGGTCCGCTCGTCGTCGAGGTGGGCGGCTGGGTCGCGCCGCTGGGCATCGTGCTCGTCGCCGACCAGCTCGCCGCGCTGATGCTGGTGGTCTCTGCCTCCGTCACCCTCTGCGTGCTGGTGTACTCCATCGGGCAGGGCATGGCCGACGGGCACGAGGAGACCCCACTGTCGGTCTACCACCCGACCTACCTGGTGCTGACCGCCGGGGTGTGCAACGCCTTCCTCTCCGGCGACCTGTTCAACCTCTACGTCGGCTTCGAGATCCTGCTGGTCGCCAGCTACGTGCTGCTCACCCTCGGCAGCACCGAGACCCGCATCCGCGCCGGCACCACGTACGTCGTGGTCAGCCTGCTGTCGTCGCTGATCTTCCTGGTGGCGATCGGGCTGGTCTACTCGGCCACCGGCACCCTCAACCTGGCCCAGCTCGTCGACCGGCTCGACGCCCTCCCCGACGACCTGCGGCTGGTGCTGCAGGGGATGCTGCTGCTCGCCTTCGGCATCAAGGCGGCGGTCTTCCCGCTGTCGGCGTGGCTGCCCGACAGCTACCCCACCGCGCCCGCGCCGGTCACCGCCGTCTTCGCCGGCCTGCTCACCAAGGTCGGCGTGTACGCCATCATCCGCACCGAGACGCTGCTGTTCCCCGGCGGCCGGACCGCCGACCTGCTGCTGGTGGTGGCGGCGTTGACCATGCTGGTCGGCATCCTCGGCGCGGTCGCCCAGTCCGACATCAAACGACTGCTGTCGTTCACCCTGATCAGCCACATCGGGTACATGCTGTTCGGGGTGGGGCTCAGCTCGTCGCTCGGGTTGGCCGCCGCGATCTTCTACGTGGTGCACCACATCACCATCCAGACCACCCTGTTCCTCGCCGCCGGGCTGGTCGAACGCCGGGGTGGCAGCACCGCGCTGGACCGCCTCGGCGGGCTGGCCCGGCTGTCGCCGCTGCTCGCCGTGTTGTTCTTCGTGCCCGCGTTGAACCTGGCCGGCATCCCCCCGTTCTCCGGCTTCCTGGGCAAGCTCGGCCTGGTCCAGGCCGGGGTCGACGACGGCGGCGTGCTGGCCTGGGTGCTGGTCGCCGGTGGGCTGCTGACCAGCCTGCTCACCCTCTACGCCATCGCCCGGGTGTGGAACCTGGCGTTCTGGCGTCGCCCGCACCCGGACATGCCCGAACCGCAGGACAGCGTGCACACCGTCCGCACCGACGGGGTGGAGCAGCCCTACCGGGGGCCGGACCGCGACGCCCACCCGGGCGCGATGCTGCCCCGCCTGATGATCGCCCCGACGGTGGCCCTGGTGGTGCTGGGGTTGGCGTTGACCGTGGTGGCCGGGCCGCTGTTCGACCTCAGCTCCGACGCCGCCGACGACCTGCTGCGGCGCACCCCGTACGTCGAGGCCGTCTACCCCGGGGGGACCCCGTGAGCCACGATCCGCCACCGCAGCGCTCCCCGGACCGGTCGCCGCCGCCCGGGGAGCCGTCGCCGCAGCTTCCCGGCGGTGGGCCGGCCCCGGAGCATCCCGAGGACCGGCCGCTGACCCGGGCGGCCCGCCGCCGCAACCAGGCCGTCGCGATGATCGTCCTGGTCACCGTCTGGGTGCTGCTCTGGGGGACGCTGAGCTGGGCCAACGTTCTCGGTGGGCTGGTCGTGGGGCTGGTGGTGCTGACCGTCTTCCCGCTGCCCCCGGTGACCTTCGCCGGGCGGGTGCACCCGGTGCCGCTGCTGCGGTTCGCCCTGCGCTTCCTGCGCGACCTGGTGGTGGCCAGCGTCCAGATCGCGGCCCTGGCACTGCGGTTCGGGCACCCCCCGCTGGGCGCGATCATCGCGGTGCGGCTGCGGGTCCGCTCCGACCTCAACCTGACCCTGACCGCCGAGGCGCTGTCCCTGGTGCCCGGCAGCCTCATCGTCGAGGTCGACCGGGACGCCGGCATCCTCTACGTCCACGTGCTCGGGGTACGCGACCGCGCCGAGGTCGAACGCTTCCGCACCGGCGTGCTGGAGCTGGAGGCCCGGCTGATCGCGGCGATCGGCTCGGCGCAGGAGCAACGCCTGATCCGGGAGCACACACCGTCCGCGCTGGAAGGGAGTTCGAGATGACCGCTGTCGCCGTGATCGTCACCGTGCTGTTGGCGGTGGCCGGCGCGCTCACCCTCACCCGGATCGTCAGGGGGCCGTCGGTGCTCGACCGGGCGGTCGCCACCGACGTGCTGCTGGCCATCGTGGTGGCCGCCGTGGCGACCGAGGCCGCCTACAGCCGGGACGCGACCGCGCTGCCGATCCTGGTGGTGCTGGCCATCCTCGGCTTCGTCGGCTCGGTCAGCGTCGCCCGCTTCGCCACCCGCCGGGACGACAGGTGAGGGTCGACGCGGTGCTGGACGTGGTGGCCGCGGCCTGCCTGCTGGGCGGCGCGCTGCTCAGCCTCGCCGCCGGGGTCGCCCTGGTCCGCTTCCCCGACCTGCTGTCCAGGATGCACGCCGCCGCCAAACCGCAGGTGCTCGGTCTGCTGCTGGTGCTGCTCGGCTGCGCGTTACGGCTGCGGACCGGGGTGGACGTCACCACGCTGGTGCTGGTCGGCGCGTTCCAGTTGGCCACCGCGCCGGTCGCCGCGCACATGATCGGCCGGGCCGGCTACCCGCACGACCGGATCCGTACCGATCTGCTGGTCACCGATGAACTCGCCGCCCACCTCGACCGGCTGCACGCCGACCGGCGTCCCTGACCGGCGTGCCCCCGGCCGTCGCGGCCCTCGCGGTCGCGGCCGCCGCCGGATCGTCGTGCCCCGGGCCGGGGTGACGCCGGGCCGGTCAGGGCGCCTCGACGACCTCCCGCCCGAGCGGCCAGAACGCCGCCGGGACGAGCTTGAAGTTGGCGATGCCGAACGGGATGCCGATGATCGTGACGCAGAGCGCGATCCCGGCGAGCAGGTGGGACAGCGCCAGCCACCAGCCGGCCAGCAGCACCCACAGCACGTTCGCCAGCCCGGAGGGCACGCCGGCCCCGGGCTTGGCGACCAGGGTCCGGCCGAACGGCCACAGCGAGTACGACGCCAGCCGCAGCGACGCCACCCCGAACGGGATGGTGATGATGAGCACGAAGCAGATCACCGCCGCGACGAAGTAGCCGAGCGCCAGCACGATTCCGCCACCGAGGATGAGCCACAACAGGTTCAGGATGAAGCGAATCATTACTCCATGGTGACCGGTGCGTGCCACCGCGTCACCGTTCCATGATCTTATGTTCCCATGATCACTCCCACTCCTCTCATGCATCTCGTCGCCGGCGTCTGGGGCTTCAAGACCCTCGCCGTCGGGGTCGAGTTCGGCCTGTTCACCCGGCTGGCCGGCGGGCGGACCGTCACGGTGGCCGAGGCCGCCGCCGAGTTCGGGCTCGACGAACGCCCCGCCGACCTGCTGCTCTCGGCCAGCGCGTCGCTGGGGCTGCTGGAGAAGGCCGGCGACGGCTACCGCAACTCCGCGCTGGCCGAGCAGTTCCTGGTCGAGGGGCGTCCCTACTACTTCGGTGCCCAGGTGCGCTACTCCGACCTGCGCACCTACCTGCCCTGGCACCGGGTGGGCGAGGCGCTGCGCGGCAACCGGCCGCTCACCTGGGACCCGCAGCAGCAGGACTCCCTGTTCGACACCACCGACCCGGAGCTGGTGGCCCAGTTCTGGGACGCCATGTTCGCCACCTCCCGGTTCACCGCCCGCGCGCTGGCCGACGCGTACGACTTCGGCGCGCACCGCCGGCTGCTCGACGTCGGCGGTGGCGCGGGGGCGTTCCCGATCGAGTTCTGCCTGCGGCTGCCGGAGCTACGGGCGACGATCCTGGACCTGCCGCACGTGTGCGTGCGGGCCGGGGAGCGGATCGCGGAGGCGGGCCTGACCGACCGGATCGGCACCGTCGCCGGTGACTTCCTCGCCGACCCGGCCCTGCCCGACGGGCACGACGTGATCCTGCTCAGCATGATCCTGCACGACTGGGACGAGCCGACCAACCGGGCGCTGCTGGCCCGCTGCCACGCCGCGCTGCCGCCCGGCGGGGTGATCGTCATCAGTGAGCTGCTGCTCAACGACGAGCGCACCGGCCCGCCGGAGGCCGCCCTGATGGGCATGAACATGCTCGTCGAGACCGAGGGCGGCAAGAACTACTCCGGCGCGGAGTACCGGCGGTGGTTGACCGACGCCGGCTTCGTCGACGTGCGTACGGTGCCGTTCGAGGCTCCCGGCGCGAACGGCGCGGTGCTGGCCCGCCGCCCCTGACCGGCCCGGCCGGGGCCGGCGGACCGCAGGCGTCCGCCGGCCCCGGCGTCGACCGGTGGATCACCCCGGCTTGTACGCGGTGACCAGTTCCCACCCGCCGGGCAGCACCGCCACCCGGGTGAACCCGACCTCGGCGAGCAGCCCGGTGTAGAACTCGACCTCCCGCAGCCGGCTGACGCAGCTGTCCACCCCGATCAGGAAGTAGCTCCAGAAGAACTGCACGGCCAGCCGGTCCGGGGTGCGGAACTCCTCGGCGATGACCAGCAGCCCGCCCGGCTCCAGCGCCGCGTACGCCTGCTCGACCAGGCGGCGGGCGACGTCGTTGGGCCAGTCGTGCAGCACCCGGACGAACGCCATCGCGTCGTAGCCCGTCGGCAGCGGCCCGGCCAGGAAGTCGCCGCCGACGAAGCCCAATCGGTCGGGGTGCCGCCGGTCGACCCGGGTGGCCGCCACCAGGGGCGCCACCGCCGGCAGGTTGAACACGTCGGCCCGCAGGCCGTCGGCGGTGTCGAGGATGTACGCGGCGAGGGTGCCGTCGCCACCGCCGACGTCCAGCAGGCGTCGCCGGTCCGACCAGAGCCGGTCGGCGTGCCGGCGCAGCGTCTCGACCACCGGGCCGAGCCCGGCGGCCATGCTGCGTTCGAAGTCGGCGGTCTGCGCGTCGGTCTTCGGCGGCCAGGCGAAGTCGTCGTCGCTCATGCCGACCTCGCCGCGCAGGCTCTCGGCGAGCCGGCCGTGCAGCAGCCGCCACGGGTAGCGGTCCCGGTCCCGTTCGATCGCGTCCGGGCCGACCACCGCCAGCACGGCGTCGCGCAGCCCCGGCACCGCCCGGTAGGTGGCCCCGGCGATGTCGTCGTCGGGTTCGTGGCGGGTGACGCAGCCGAGGCTCTCCAGGCAGTCGAGGAACTTGTAGAGCCGCAGCGGGCGCACCCCGAACCGGTCGGCCAGCGCGTCCAGGCGCACCGGGCCGGCTTCCAGCGCGTCGAGCAGGCCGAGGGCCAGCGCGGTCTCCAGCACGTCGACGGCCTTGGGACCGTTGACGAGCAGGCTCATCAACGCCCGGGGGGACAGGGTGACGTTCACCGGCCCAGCTCCTCGTCCAGCGCGTCCATGAACGCGTCGACCTCGTCGAGGGTGTTGTAGACGTGCGGTCCTACCCGCAGCCAACCCCGCCAGCTACAGATCATGTTCCGCGCGGCGAGCCGCCGCTTGACCTCCTCGCCGTCGGGGACGTCCAGGCAGACCACCCCGCCCCGGCGGTCCGGGTCGGTGGGGCTGACCACGGTGACGCCGGCCGCCGCCGCCCGGTCCAGGACCCGCTGGGTCAGCGCCAGCGAGTGCGCCCGGATCGCCCCGATCCCGACGCCCGCGAGCAGGTCCAGGCCGACCTGGGAGATCAGCGAGGTCAACGGGTACGGCGTGCCGCCGGCGAAGCGTTGCGCCCCCGCCGCCCACCCGGTCGACACCCGGAAGGTCAACGCCCGGTCGCCGGCCTGCCACCCGGTAGCCGCCGGTGCCAGCCGCTCGACCAGGTCGGGGCGGACGTAGAGGAAGGCGGTGCCGGCCCCGCACAGCCACTTGTGCGCGCCGCCGAGGACGATGTCGACGCCGAGCGCGGTCACGTCCAGCGGGACCGCCCCGACGGTCTGGAAGGCGTCCACCACCACCAGGGCGCCGACGGCGTGGGCGCGGGCGACCAACCGGGCCAGGTCGACGGTGGCCCCGGAGGAGAAACTCGCATGGGGTACGCAGACCAGCAGGGTCCGCTCGTCGACGCGGGCCTCGAGGGCGTCCTCGTCGAACCGGGGGCCGCCGGTGCCGACCACGTCGAGCCGCGCGCCGTAGCGGCCGAACGCGGTGCCGATGAACGGCACCGTCGGGTACTCCAGATCGGTGGTGACGATCCGGTCCCGGGGTGGGCGGTAGTCGAAGCAGGACAGCACCCGGGCCAGCAGGGTGCTCAGGTTGGCGTCGGTGACCACGCTGCCCGGGGGCGCGCCGAGCAGCGCGGCGACCGAGTCGGCGTACCGGTCCAGGCCGACGTGCCAGCCGTGCCACACGTCGTCGCGCCAGTCACGCAGGGTCGCCCAGTAGTCGGCGAGCACCCGCTCGACGCCCCGCGGTGCCGCGCCGGTGGAGTTGTTGTTCAGGTAGACGCAGGTCTCCAGCAGCGGGAACTCGGCGCGCAGGGCGGCGTGTGCGGCGGCGTCCAGGCAACGCGCCGGGTGGGTTGCGGGTGCGCTCACTCGCAGCAGCCTCCGATCGGATCGGTCCGGGGTGGACGGTTCTCGGTGGACACGGTGGTGAAGACCGGGACGGCGCGGACTGCTGCCAGGTAGGGGGTGCCCTCGGTGTAGCCGGTGCCGGAGCGCGTACCGAGCATCCTCACGGCGAGCCGGTGGTGGGTGCGTCGCCAGGTCAGCACGGCCTCGGCGAAGGCCGCCATCTGCTGCCGTACCAGGTCGAGGTCGGGCCCGCGCAGCGACCCGGCCCGGACCGCCGCGCGGTAGGACCGGTCGATCGACGGCTGGCCGGCCCGCACCACCTCGCGTACCTCCGGCACCGACCGGTACGCGGTGGAGTCCAACCGCTCCGGCTCCGGCGTACGGCACAGCGACTCCATGATCTTGTACGAGCGGGACTGGATCGCGCTGGCCCCCTCGGTGTACTCGCGGAACGTCCGGAACGCCGCCGGTTGCATGGTGGCCAGCAGGGAGAACAGCGTCCCGGCGCCGCTGATCAGCTCCCGGGCGTACGCCAGCCGGCCGGCGGCCGGGCGGGGCCGGCCCGTGTCCAACGCGGCGATGGTGCCCCACAGCTCCTCGGCGACCCCGGCGAAGACGCACTCGTACGCCTGGAGGACCCGGATGAACAGGTACTCGTCGTGGGAGACGTAGACCGGCAGCATGCTCAACGCCAGGACGCGTTCCCGGGCGGGGTCGCGGCCGGTGACGGCGAGCCGGTGCAGCGTCACCGCCGCCGCGACCGGGTCCCGCTCGGTGACCGCCCCGGCCAGACCGAGCCGGGTGAGGGCCGCCGAGACGGCGCGTACCCCGAGCCGGCACCGCTTGGCCGAAAGCTCCGGCCCCGGCCGCTGCTCGGGGAGCAGGTCGATGGCGTCGGTCGAGGCGGCCAGCTCGAAGGCGAGGGCGTCGGCGACGAGGTCGACCAGGAGCCGGTCGCGTTCCCACCGCCCGCCGCCCGGCCCCGGCCGGTCGACCTCGTCCGCCGCCCGCCCGCCCTCCGGGACTTGGCTGGGCAGGGGGAGTAGCGGTAGGGCCAGGTAGCTGCGGTAGTCGTACCGGCCGTCCCACTTGTCGAGCGCCACGTCCAGGAAGGCGGACAGCTCGCGGGCGGGGGTGGCCCGCGCGTTCACCCGGGCGCGCGCCTGGTCCAGCTGGACGAGGAGTTCCTTTTTGACGAAGTGTTTACCGACACGATGAAATTCGGTGACCACTGCCTGGTAGGGAAATTGCTCGGGATCGGCCGTACCGGACGACCAGCTCGTCAGCTCACGCACGAACCGCACCTCGGAGGGGTATCTGTCAGGGGGAGCGCCGACGATTCTTCGAGTGGCGCGGCTCGTCATGCCTCTGCGGTGCCCGAATGCGCCGCCACCGGGACGTCGGTGCCTGGCCGGGGCGTGCGCAGCTCGGGAAAGAACCGGTGCCCGAGGAGCTTGGCGAGCACGTTCGCCGCGCTGCCCGGGGTGCCACCGGGGGCGTGCCCGCCGACCCGCAGGGCGACCTCGTAGTGGCGCACCCGCCACTGGTGGACCTGCTCGTCCCAGGCGATCATCGCCTCGGCGAGCCGCCGGGCCGGATCGGTCGGGGCCAGCGCGTCGAGCGCGCCGCCCCGGGTGGCGAGGTGCTCGGTGAAGGCCCGGCCGAGCTGCCGGCTCACCGTCGCGACCCGTCGCCAGCCGGGCGACTCGGCACCGGAGCCGTTGCCCAGCGCAGGTTGCATCGTCTGGAAGTCGACAGGCGACAGGTGCCGGAACATCTCCAACTGGTCGGTGACCAGTCGCACCGCGAGCGTCGCGCGGGTCAGCAGCGCCGCCGCCCCGCCCGGGTCGTCGGCCGCGGTCCGCCCGACGGCGGCGGTCAGCTCGGCCTCGGCCAGCTTCAGCCACAGCTCGGCGGACTGGTGCACCACCTGGAAGAGCAGCTCGTCGCGGTGGAGCATCTCCTCCGGGCGGCGTTGCAGGGCGAGCAGCTCGTCGGTGCGCATGTAACGGGCGTAGTCCGTGGATCCGTCGCCCGGCAGCACCGGTGACTGGTCACGTTTCACGGCTGTCCCTTCGGTAAACGCCGGCGCGCACCGGGATCGGCACTCGACAACGGCAATTATTCAACGACGAACAGCAATGTGTCACCCCCTGTTCCACAAATAGTGAGCCCCGGCTCGCCGAGCAAATGGCCCCTTTTGCCGCCGAGCTTGGGCGTGCTAACAGAACGAATTACGCGAGTCAATACCAAGGGGTGCCTGACGCGTCACAGGCGTCTCCGCCCTGGATGCGGTGGCCGATCGCCGGTGGTGGGGTGCGGTATTCCGGTGTCGCCGTTCCGGTGTCGCCGTTCCGGTGTCGCCGTCGGCGCGCGGGGTCTGCGGCGAGAAGATTGCTCCGGGTGCTCGCTTGCGTACTTTCCGAAGTTGTGGTGAGGTCTGCCTGACCCGTCGCCGACGGTGTCGTTTCGACAGCGAAAAGTGACGGCCCGGTCGGGTCCGTCGCCCGGAAGGAGCGCCATGACCACTGCGCCGACCTCCACCTCGTGCCGGGTCGACGGGTTCGGGGAGGTGTCCATCCGGCCGGTGGACCCCGACCGGGACGTCGTGGTGATCCACGACTGGGTGACCCGGGAACGGTCCCGGTTCTGGGGCATGCGCGACGCCAGCCGGGAGCGGGTCCGCGAGATCTACGCGTACCTCGACTCGCTGACCACCCACCACGCCTACCTGCTGCACCGGGACGGCCGGCCGGTGGCGCTGTTCCAGACCTACGAGCCGGCGGCCGACCCGGTCGGGCGGTGCTACGACGTGCGCCCCGGCGACTTCGGCATCCACCTGCTCATCGGGCCCCCGGACGGTGGCGCGGAGCCCGGCTTCACCGGGGTGCTCCTCGACGTCTTCCTGGCGTTCGTGCTGGCCGACCCGACCCGGCTGCGGATCGTGGCCGAACCGGACGCCCGCAACGCCCGCGCCATCGACCGGCTGGTCCGCGCCGGCTTCGTGCCCGGTCCGGAGATCGACCTGCCGGAGAAGCGGGCCCGGCTGCTCTTCCTCGACCGCGCCGCCCGGGCCCGCTGACCAGGGTCGGGGCTGCCCGGTGGGGTGGCGACGTGCCCCGAACGGGGGGTGGGTGACCCGGGTCGCCATTCATCTTCCTGGTTAGGTTAGCCTCACCTACGTGATTGGTGATCGAGTTCGTCCGGCAGGGGAGCGGCACCGCTCCACCGGCACCGGGACCCTGCCCGTCGCCCCCTGGCGGCTGTTCGACGTGCAGGTACGTGCGGCGCGTCGACTCAGCCCGTCGTTCCTGCGGGTCACCTTCACCGGCCCGGACCTCGACCGGTTCGCCGACAACGGGTACGACCAGCGGATCAAGCTGGTGCTGCCGCTGCCCGGCCGGACCGGCGTGCACCTGCCCGGTGGCGACGACTGGTACACCCACTGGCGCGCCCTGCCCGAGCAGGAGCGCTGCCCGATCCGCACGTACACCGTCCGGGCGGTCCGGCCACACCTGGCCGAGGTGGACGTGGACCTGGTGCTGCACGGCGACCACGGCCCGGCCGGCCGGTGGGCGCTGCGGGTCCGCCCCGGCGACGAGGCCGGCCTGCTCGGGCCCGACGCCGGCTACGACGGCGAGCACGGCGGCATCGAGTTCCGTCCGCCGCCCGCCGGCCGGCTGCTGCTGGCCGGTGACGAGACCGCCGTGCCCGCGATCAGCGCCATCCTGGAACGCCTGCCCCTCGACGCCCGGGGCGAGGTGCTGCTCGAGGTGCCGGACCCGGCCGACGTCCTGCCGGTGTCCGCCCCACCCGGCGTCACCGTCAGCTGGCTCGCCCGCGCCGGCGGCGGCCACGGCAGCCGGCTGCTGCCCGCCGTGGCCGCGGCGGCGCAACGGCTGCTGGCCCGCACCGGCACGGCGCCCGCCGAGGTGATCGTCGACGTCGACGTCGACGTGACCCCGCTGTGGGAGGTGCCGACCCCGACCGCACCCGTGCCCGTCTACGCCTGGTTGGCCGGGGAGGCCGGCGTCATCCGCGCGCTGCGCCGGCACCTCGTCGCCGAGCGGGGCGTGGACCGCCGCGCCGTCGCCTTCATGGGGTACTGGCGGCTGGGGCGCGTGGACCCGGCCTGAGCCGTGACCAACGGCTGTGACCCCCGTTACCTCTCGGTGGAGCGGGAATCAGAGCAGCGGGTCCGGATTTGAAGCCAGGTGTGACAGTCGTACCCTCTCCCGCCCGGCCGCACCACGACCGGGCGGAGCTTCCCCGATGACCGATCTCGCCCACGACCGGCCGACGAAGGTCGCGCCGACGCCCGGAGACCTGATGACCCGCCGCCAGCGGGTCCGCCTCGTCCTCGTCCTCGGCTCGCTGATCGCCGTCGGCCCGCTGACCATCGACATGTACCTGCCGGCGCTGCCCGCCATCGCCGCCGACCTGATGACCACCTCGGCGGCGGTCCAGTTGACCCTCACCGGCACGCTCGCCGGGCTGGCCCTCGGCCAACTGCTGATCGGGCCGCTCTCCGACGCCGTCGGCCGCCGTGGCCCGCTCATCGCCGGCCTCGCCCTGCACATCGTGGCGTCGGCGCTCTGCGTCGTCGCCCAGCACATCGCCGTCCTCGGCGCGCTGCGGGTGGTGCAGGGCCTCGGCGTCGCCGCCGCCACGGTGGTCGCGATGGCGGTGCTGCGGGACCTGTTCAGCGGCACCGCCTTCGCCACCCTGCTGTCCCGGCTGCTGCTGGTGATGGGTGCCGCCCCCGTCCTCGCCCCGACCCTCGGGGGCGGGGTGCTGCGCTGGACGGACTGGCGGGGTGTCTTCGTGACCCTGGCCGTCTTCGGGGTGCTGCTCGTCGTGGTCGCCGTGATCGGCCTGCCCGAGACCCTCCCCGCCGAGCGTCGTCAACGCGGCGGCGCGTGGTCGACCGTGAGCCTGTACGGCTCGCTGCTGCGCGACCGGACCTTCGTGGGGCTCGTCGTGGTCGCCGGGCTGGCCATGGCGGCGCTGTTCGCGTACGTGGCCGGCTCGTCGTTCGTCCTCCAGGAGGGGTACGGGCTCGACGAGCAGCAGTTCGGGCTGGCGTTCGGGGCGGGCGCGGTGGGCCTGATCGGGGCGGCCCAGTACAACGTGCGGCTGCTGCGCCGCCACTCGCCGCAGCGCATCCTGGTCACCTCCTTGAGCATCGGAACGCTGGCCGGGCTGGCCCTGCTGGCCTTCGCCGTCACCGGGTTCGGTGGGCTGCCCGCACTGCTGGTGGCGCTGTGGGTGGTGCTGGCGGCGGCCGGCCTGGCGATGCCGAACGCCCCGGCGCTGGCGCTGTCCCGCCACGGTGAGGCCGCCGGCACCGCCTCGGCCCTGCTCGGCGCGGTGCAGTTCGGCGTCGGCGCGGTGGCCGCGCCGATGGTGGGGGTGCTGGGCAACGGCGCGGTGGCGATGGCGCTGGTCGTGGCCGGGGGCATGCTGGCCGCGCTGGCCGTGCTGTTCCTCGTGGTCCGCCCGTCCCGGCTCGCCGACCTGGACCCCGCCTCGGCGGTCGTCGTCGTGCACTGACGAGGACCGGCCGGACCGGTCGCCCCGTTGCCCGGTCGCGAACGGGGCGGTCGGGGCGAGGCCGGTCACGGGGTGTCCGGGTGGACCTCACAGAGCCGGTGACTGTCGAAGATCTCCGTCACCCGGCGCAGGCTGACGTCGTCCCGGGCCAGCTCCATGGCGACCTGCTCCACGGCGTACAGGAAACCCCGGATGTCGGCGGGGGCGAGCAGGGCGGTGTCGGCCATCAGCGACAGGTGGATCCGCTCGGCGGTGCCGCTCGCGTCGACGTACAACGGCATCGCCTCGGCGGCGGCCCGCTGCGGCCACTCGAAGGTGGTCGTCGCGGCCAGCCCGGCCAACGCCTGCGGGCCCGGCGCCGGGCCGGCGGGTCGCGGTTGCAGCGACCACCGGTCGTTGAACTGGCCGCCGACCGGCAGGGGACGCCCGGCGGCGTCGGCGGCGGCGCGGGCCACCTGAGCGGCGGCGCGGCCGTCGTGGCGGGCGTGCCGCATCGCCGCCGCCATCGCGGCGCGGGCGTGCCCGACCAGGTCGCCGACGGTGTCGCCGGACACCTCCATGGCCGTACGGACGGCCTGGTTGAGGCTGGTCACGGTGTACCGCAGCTCCGGTTCCACCCGGTTGCTCTGCATGATGTCCAGCGGGTAGACCGGCGTGGCGCAGAACGTGCGCACCAGCGCGTTGACGACGGCCAGCAGGGTGACCGACGTGGTGGTGCGCAGCCGTCGGGCGGCCAGCCGCAGGGCCACGGCGGCGGCGTCGGAGGCGAGTTCACCGCGCCAGTACCGGGGTTCGACCGGGGTGACCCGCTCGGGCAGGGGCGCGACCGGTAGCCGGCGGAGCTGCTGACGCAGGTACGCCAGCGCGTCGACGTTGCGGCGTTGCCCGTCCGGGGAGCGTTCGAAGACGGCCAGGTCGACCGGCTGCGTCGCCGGTCGGGCCGGCGGTGGGGCGTCGCCGTCGGTCCTGGCGCGCAGCAGCGCGGCCAGCTCGGCGGCCAGGAGGTCCGCGCCGAGGTGGTCCGCCGCCAGGTGGGACACGGCGAACATCAACAGCACGGGGATGCCCTCGTGGGTGGCGACCGCGAACCGGATCGGCAGCTCGGTGTCGTGGGCGAACGGACGGCCACCGGCCCGCCGCAGACAGTCGGCGACGATGTCGGCGAAGCTGACCGGGTCACCGTCGGGCCGGTCGACGACCTCGACGGTGACGACGCCCTCGCCGAGGACGTGCTGGCTGCCCTGGCCGTCGACCCCCGCCGGGAAGAGCGTCCGCAGCGACTCGTGCCGCTGGAGCAGGTGGGAGAGCTGCGCCAGCACGTCGTCGACCTCGAGCAGCAGGGGTACGGGCAGCCACCGGGTCAGCACGAAGAACGGCTTCATCTCCGGCAGCCACCGGCGCAGGACGTCCCAGGTGCCCTGCTGGCCCCAGGTCAGGTGGGCGGTCCGGCTGCGGCCCGCGTGGAACGTCACCTCGGCGGTGCGGTGCTTGATCACTGGTGGTCCTCACGGGGCGGGGGTGGACGGGACGTCAGGTCGTGGCGGGCACCGCCGCCGGCGCGGGCCGGACGAACAGCACCCGCCGCAGGCAGAACACGCTGTAGGTCAGCCCGGCGGTCCAACTGGCCACCACCGCCCACATCACGGCGTCGATGCCGAACGGCCCGTTGAGCAGCCAGGCGAAGGGGATCTGCACGGCGACGAAGGCGATCAGCGTGCAGATCAGCGGCGCGGTCGTCCGACCGGCACCGTTGAGGTAACCGTGGATGACCACCATGGCGGTGTAGAGAAGCAGGAACGGATAGATGATCGTCAGGTAGCGTCCGGTCAGCTCCCGGGTGGCCGGATCGTCGGTGAACAGCGCGGCCAGCGGGGCGCGGGCGACCAGCACCACCCCGGCGACCAGCACCGACAGCACGGCCGTCAACCGCAGCGTGCGCAGCAGCCCGTCGCGGGCCCGGGCGAGGTCGCCCGCGCCGAGGTTCTGCGCGGCGAAGGCGGTCACCGCACCGGAGAAGTCGAGGAACAGGATGCCGGTGAACAACTCGATCCGGGAGACGATCGTGAACGCGGCGAGGACCACCTCCCCGTAGGACTGGATGATCCCGACCAGCACCATGATCCCGAGGGCGAGCACGATGTGCTGGCTGGCCAGGGGCAGGCCCAGCCGGGCGGCGTCGACGAGTTCCCGGCGCGGGGCGGGCCGTGGCCCGCGGCGCCGCACCGGGTGGGCGCGCGCCGCCCAGACCAGCCCGACCACCAGGGCGACCGTGCTGGCCACGGCGGTGGCCAGGGCCGCGCCGACCACACCCCCGCCGAGGACGGCGACGAAGACCAGCACCAGGACGACGTTGGCGATGCTGCCGACGCCCTGCACCCACATCGCCGAGCGGGAGTCACCCAGCCCGCGGAAGTAGGCGCTGACCGCGGCGCTGCCGAAGATCCCGGGGAAGCCGAGCGCCAGGGTGCCGAAGAACCGGGCCGAGTCGGCGGCGAGCCGCCCGTCGATGCCCATCGCCGCCAGCGCCGGATCGACCAGCAGCGTCGCCAGGACGACACAGCCGGCGGCCCAGACGACCGTGAGGACGGCGAGGGCGGCGACCACGTCGCGGCGACGGTCGACCTGCTGGCCGCCGGTCAGGTGGGCCAACCGGATGGTGAACGCCGTGCCCAGCCCGATGAACATGGCGTTGAGCAGATAGAACAGGGGCCCGCAGGCACCCACCACGGCCAGCCCCTCGACCCCGACGTAACGGCCGACGACGACGCTGTCGACCAGCAGGTAGCCCTGTTGCAGCAGGTTCGCCGCGGTCAGCGGCAGGGCGAAGCCGACGATGCGCCGCAGCGCCGGCCCGGTAGTCATGTCCGACATGCCACCCTCCGATCGGTGTCGTCAGGCGGCGGCGTCGGCGAACGCGACCAGGTCCTCGACGTGGTAGGCGATCTCGGCGACGGTCCGGTCGGCGAGCAGGTCCGCGACGTCGTACTGCACGTCGTGCCGCACGGCGATGGTGTTGGCCACCGAGGCGGCCATGATGGAGTCGCCGCCCAGGTCGAAGAAGTCCGCCTCCACGTCGAGCGTCGGATAACCGAAGGCGAGAGCGAGGCACTGCGCCACGGACCGCTCGACGTCGGTGTACCCGCCGTCCGGCCGGCCCTCCAGCTCGACGTCGACCGCGTCCACGGTGGCCCTGATCTTGTCGGCGGCCTGCCGCAGCCGCTGCTCCAACGCCTGCATCTCCTGGTCGACCTTCGCGTCGATCTCGGCGGAGAGCCGCACGTCGTAGGAGCGCAGCAGGTGGATCAGCTCCCCCCGGTAGTGCAGCTCCCCGGCGAACAGCCGGGACCGGCCGGAGCGCAGGCCCGCGTCGAGGACGTCCAACGCGACCCGGGTGGGCAGGGCCCGGAACATGGTGTCGCCGCTGGTGCCGTGGTCGACTGCCATGCCGATCTCCTTCCACGCGACCCAGTCCAGCGCGATCACGTGGGTCGGCCCGCCGGCCCGGCTGCGGGCCACGTTGTCCAGGTAGTAGTTGGCCGCCGCGTAGTCGGCCTGGCCGGGGGCGGGGAACACCGACGCCACCGACGAGAAGTGCACGACGAAGTCCGGCCGGTCGTCCCGGGTGAGCTGGTCGAGCAGGAACGCGGCGTGCAGCTTCGCCCGGACCACCGCGTCGAAGTCGGCCAGCTCCCGGAACATCACGGTGCTGCCTCCGGGCAGGCCGGCGGCGTGCACGATGCCGTCGACGCGGCCGTACTCGCCCCGGACGTCGGCCACCGCGGCGGCCAGCGCGTCCGGGTCACCGGCGTCGGCGGCCACCACCCGCACCCGCGCGCCGAGTTCCTCCAGTTCCCGCACCGCGCGGACCCGCCCGGCGCGGGCGTCACCGGCCGGCGCGGCCAGCAGGTCCGGCCACTGCGCGCGCGGCGGCAGGCCGGACCGGCTGAGCAGCACCAGGGTCACGTCGGGCTGCCGGGTGGCGAACGCGTGGGCGACGGCGAGACCGAGCGCCCCGGTGCCGCCCGTGATCAGATAGGTGCCGCCCGGCCGCAGGTAGCTCTGCGGGCCGTCGGTGTCGACCTGCGGCACCTCGACGAAGACCTCGTGCAGGCGTCGGCCGTCGCGCCACAGGAACACCCCGCGCTCGGGGGAGAGGATCTCCGCCCGCACCGCGTCGGGCGACACGTCAGGGTCGACGTCGAGGTGGGTGACCCCGAGGTACGGGTACTCCCGGCCGATGACCTTGCCGAAGCCGACCAACGCGCCGTTCTCGACCACCACGTCGGGTTCCGCGTCGCGGGCGCAGACCGCGCGTCGGGTGAGCACCGTCAGTTCCAGCTTGACGCCGGCCGCCATCAACGCCTTGGTCAGCTGGAACAGGCTGTGCAGGTTCTTGCCGGTCCGCAGGTCCAGCCCGGCGAGGTCGGCGGCGGGGGTGGCGTCGAAGCCGAGCGCGTGCACCAGGTGGGTGACGCCGTCGTCCTCGACCAGTCGGGCGATCTCGGCGAAGGAGTCCGCCGAGCGGGCGTCGAAGGGCGCGCCGCCGGGGCGTACCGGCTCGCCGAGCCGCAGCACCCGCAGGTCGTCCAGTCCGGTCGCGGCGAGCAGTCGCCCGGCGTCGGTGTCCGGGTCGACCAGGGCCAGCACCCGGGCCCCGGGCGTCGCCGGCGTCGGGTCGGCGGCGGGGGCGAACACCACGTCGTGGGTGACCGGGTGCTCCTCGTCGACGGTGCCCAGGGACAGTTGCGCCCGCCAGGTGTCGGGGAACTGCACCCACGCGGGGGTGGTGTCGAAGGCGTACCCGGGAAGGCGGACGATCCGGCGGCGGCCGTCGGAGAGCCGCCGCCAGTCCACCGGTTCGCCGGCCAGGTAGCGGCGGGCCTCGTCGCCCAGCGGGCCGTCCGGCGGCGGCGACGCCCCGTCGGCCAGCGAGGCGACCAGTTGCCGGCGCAGGTCGGCGACGTCGTGGACGACGAACGCCGCCCGGTGCCGGTGCCCGCTGCGGGAGACCTGGCTGGTGTGGCAGACGTCGGCGATGTCGACCCCGTCGAGGCCGGCGGCGTCGATGAACCGCACGTACCGCTCACCGAGGCGGACCAGGGACTTCAGGGTGGCCGCGCTGAGGGTGAACAGGAACGGTCCCGGGCCGGCGGGGGTCGCCGGTGCCTGCGCGACGTACTCCTCCAGCACCACGTGGGCGTTGGTGCCGCCGAGTCCGAAGGCGCTGACCCCGCAGCGCCGTGGGCCGTCGGGGGACTCCCACGGTCGCAGGCCGGTCGAGACGTACAGCGGCCCGGCGGCGAAGTCGAGCTTCGGGTTGGGGTTCTTGAAGTTGGCCTGCGGCGGGATCATCCGGTTGCGCAGCACCGCGATGGCCTTGATCAGGCCGATGACGCCGGAGCCCTCGAACAGGTGCCCCACGTTCGCCTTGACGGTGCCGACCGCGCAGAACCCCCGGTCGGTGGTGTACCGGGCGAAGGCGCGTTTCATCCCCTCGTGCTCGATCGGGTCACCGACGCGGGTGGCGGTGCCGTGGGCCTCCAGGTAGCCGAGGGTCCGGGGGTGCACGCCCGCGTTGCGCCAGGCGGCGTCCAGCAGGTCGGCCTGCGAGTCGGAGTCGGGGTTGGTGATGCCCTCGGTGTTGCCGTCGTGGTTGACCGCGCTGCCCTTGATCACGGCGTAGATCCGGTCGCCGTCCGCGACCGCCTGCGACATCCGCTTGAGGACGACCGCACCCGACCCCTCGCCGAAGCCGGTGCCGTCGGCGGCCTCGTCGAAGGTGCGGGTGACCCCGTCGGAGGACTCGATGCCGATGTTGGAGTGCGGGTGCTTGACGGGGGAGAAGACGATCCGGGCACCACCGACCACCGCCATCTCGCAGTCCCCGGCGAGTAGCGCGTTCTTGGCCTGGTGCACGGCGACCAGGGTGGCCGAGCAGGCGGTGTCCACCACCAGGCTCGGGCCGCGCAGGTCCAGCAGGTGCGACAGCCGGTTCGCCAGCATCGCCGGGATGTTGCCGGTGATGGCCTGCTGGCCGTTGTTCGGGTCGACGCGGCAGATGTAGTCCAGATAGGTCGATCCGGGGTTGACCGCGAAACCGACGAACACCCCCGTCCGGCTGCCCCGGAGCCGGTCGAAACCGTAACCGGCGTCCTCGAAGGCGAGGAACATGGCGCGCATGACCATCCGGTGGTGCGGATCGGTCAGCGTGGCCTGCCGGGGATTCATTCCGAACACGGTGTGGTCGAAGGTGTCGACCTCGTCGAGGAAACAGCCGTTGTGGTATTCGACGTCGGGGTCGGTCACCGGTTCGATGCTCGTCGCCCGCAGATACCTGATGTATTCGGCGAGCTTTTCCCTACGGTTCGTGGGAAATGGTCGGGTGAGGCTCGCGCCGGAACTGATGATCTGCCAGAAGGTGTCGAGGTCGTCGGCCCCGGGCACCTCGACCGACAGGCCGACGACCGCGATATCCGTGTCCATGCGGTTGATCACCTCTCCGCGATACGGGTGAGAAATGCGCTGAGGGTCTTGCCGTTGACCTCGTCGAACCCGGTGACCCCGGCCGCGCGCAGGGTGGTGACCGCCCGGACCCACTCCACGGGGGTGGACAGTTGCCGGGCGAGCAGCTCGGCGGCGCGGCCGGTGTCGAAGACGTCCCCGGTGACCCCGGAGACCACGGGGGTGTGCCCGGCGGCGAAGTCGCAGCCGTCCAGGACGGCCCGGAAACGCTGCTCCGCCGCCGCCATCAACGGGGTGTGGAAGGGGCCGCTGACGTTGAGCGGGACGACCCGGGCCCCGGGCAGCGCGCCGATCGCCTTGGCGGCGACGGCCAGTTCGGCGCGGTCCCCGGCGATCGTGCTCTGGGTGTCGGCGTTGAGGTTCGCCACGAACACCCGGGGCAGGCCGGTCTCGGTCAACGCCCGCCTGACGAACGACACCGGCAGGCCCTGCACCGCCGACATGCCCCCGCCGGTGACCTGGGACATCAGCTCGGCCCGCCGGTCGACCAGCCGCAGGGCGGCGTCGAGGCCGAGCACCCCGGCGGCGACCAACGCGTTGTACTCGCCGAGGCTGTGGCCGGCGAAGTACCGGTAGTGGCCGGGCCGTTCGGCGATCACCTGCTGGGCCAGCAGGGCGTTGACGAAGAACACCGCGGGCTGGGCGTAGCGGGTGTCGCGCAGGCGTCGGTGCGGGTCGCGGGTGCACAGCTCCTCGATGGACCAGCCGAGGATCTCGTCGGCCATGGCGGTGGCCTCGGGGAACAGGCCGAACAGGTCGGCGCCCATGCCGCGGCGCTGCACCCCCTGGCCCGGGAAGAGTAGACAGTGCACGTGGTGTCCTTTCACGGTCGCCGGGAGGCTCGTCGGATCGACTCGAAGCGCAGCGTCCGGCCGCCGAGGCACTCCCGGGTGAACCGGCGGGCGGCGGGGCCGGGACCGCAGTCCAGCACGGTGGTGATGCCGGCGTCGGTGACGGCGTGGACGCTGGCGGCCGCCCAGTCGACCGGGCGGACCAGCACCTGGTCGACGAACTCGTCGAGCAGGTCGGCGTCGGGTGGCAGGGTCCGGGGGGCGTCCGCCGCGTACACCGGTATCCGCAGCTCACCGGCGACGGGCAGGGGGCCGACGAAGGTCCGGTCCCGGCGTACCTCGTCGGCGGCGGCGGCCAGGTGCGGGCTGTGGAACGGCAGGGTGTTGGTGAGGAACGTCCACGTCGCCGCGCCACCGCGGAACATCGCCTCGTGGTGGGCGTGGAAGTGCAGCAGGTCCTCGGTGTGCCCGCTGAGCACGCCGGTGGTGGGGGTGTTGACCAGGCCGACCGAGACCGGCCGTCGGGTTTCCCGCCGGTAGCGGTCGACCAGGGCGGCGAGGTGCGCCCGGGAGGGGCCGTCGACCAGCGCCATCGGGCCGGGTCGCTGACGCGGGTCGCCGCAGGCGGCGTACCGCTCGGTCAGTTCGGTGGGGACGGGACGGCCGGCGCTGACCTGGTGCCCCCGGGCGAGGCTCAACGCGACCAGCCTGAGCGAGGTCTCGGCCAGGGCGAGGAAAGCGTCCGGCCGCTTCGGCCGCAGGCCGGCGACGATGGCCGCCTGGAGCCCGATGCTGTGCCCGATGGCGGCGGTGACGGTGTCGAGGGCGGCCCGCCGGGGTTGCAGGTCGCACAGCTGGATCAGGTGTACGCAGATCCCGGCGACGACCGAGTCGTCAGTGCCGGCGGGCGGCGCGGTGGCGGGGGCGGTCAACCACCGGCGCAGCCGGCTCCCGGCGGGGACGGCGGGTTCGGGCACGGGGCCGAGGTGCTCCCGCAGGTCGTCGAGGGCCCGGAACATACGGTCGAAGAAGAGCGCGTTCTCCGGTTGCGCGTGCAGTGCCGCGAGGGTGGGGAGCAGGTTTCCCTGGTGACCACCTATTCCGTCGAAAAGGGCCAGGGTGCGCCCGGAAGGGGTGAGCATTTGCACGGGGATTCCTTGCTGGTCGGGTGGAATACGTGCGCGGTTGACCCGACACGGCGGGCAGCGGAAAGGCTGCGTCGATTGCCGACGGCTGGCGGCGGATTCTGGCGGTGTTTATCTCGTCCGGTGGAACTTGCACCGCGAACAATATGCGACCCATCGCGCACGGTCAATAGTTCGGTCGCGCTGCGCGATCTGTCCCCCGGTGAACGGCCGTTTTGGCAGCTCAGTCGGCGCTTTGTGCGGTGGGGTGACCGGGTGTGACGAAGTAATTGTCGGGCAGGAGTGGTTTGTCCCGCCGATTCTTTTATGTGGGACGAAACCGAATGGATTTAACGGTTGCGTCACCGTTCATAAACCTGGCTGTGGTTACGGATCCCGGCCGGCGGCACCGACGCCGGGCCCAGGTGACGAACGGGGCGGACCCGAAGGCCCGCCCCGCCGCTTGTTGGCGACTACCAGGGGATTTGAACCCCTAGACCACATCTGCGATCCGCAACCGCGCTAAGTGGCAGTCACCATGAGCGTAGGCCCGCCCGCCGGCCGGTGCAGTCGCCCTTGTGACAGCTCAACTGACGTTGCCGGTGCTGCGCGCACCCCCGCCCACCTGGATGGAGCCGTTGACCGAGACGTTGTCGGTGACCGACCACAGCCGCTTGGCCGGCGCCCCCGACCAGGACGGGTTGCACAGGATCGCCGGCTCGCAGTTCTGCACCAGGTTGTCGCGGATCGCCATGATCGGGCCGCCCGCGGCGAAGGCCCAGATGCCGACGCCGGTCCCGGCGGCCACCGAGATCCGGTTGTCCGAGACGAACACGTTGCGGACGCTGCCGATCTTGATCCCCCGGATCGTGCTCGCGTTGCGCCACCACGCCTTGTAGAGGTGGATGTCGTTGCCGGTGACCCGGATCGTGCCCGCCTGGATCGGTGGTCCCTTGTGGTACGACACGCCGATGTGCACGCCCTCGGCGATCTGGTCGATGCGGCAGTCGGAGACCTCGACGTCACCGACGGCCGTACCACCGCCGATCACCACCGCGCAGGCCCCCACCGACACCTCCGCCGCGGCGGTCAGCTCCTGCCGGTAACCCCCGGCGTACTTCTCGCCGAAGGCGGGCTCCACCAGGATCCGGTCGGCGACACCGCGCAGGTGCCGGGCCGCCGCCGACGGGGTCTGCACCGGACGCGACGGGGGCGACGCCGCCACCGCCGCCTCCCAGGCGCCCTGACTCAACGCTGAGTCGAACCGCAGGCTCGCCCCCGGCACGGGCAGCGCCACCTCGCGCCGGTCCCGGGCGATCTCGTCGGCCTCCCGCACATCGATCCCCTCACCGACCAGGTAGTCCCGCAGCGTCTTGCGACCCTCGTCGGTGTCGAAGATCCGCCCGGCGTTCTGCCCGAGCCGCCCCTTGAGCGACGCCAACTGCCGCTTGTACGAGGGCAGCTGGGCCGGGTCCTCGGTGGCCACGTCCGCCAGCCGCAGCACGTACGCCCCGGCGCCCTGCGCGGTACGCAGCTCCTCGCCGGTCGGCGGGCGCAGCGTGGACAGGGTCTTCCACTCGCTCAGCGGGACCATCGAGTTCATCCGGACGCCCCACCGGCCGACCCGCAGCGCCGTGTTCCACTCGCCCGCCTCCAGCCGGTCGTCGCGGTCCAGGGCGAGCCGACCCACCAGCTGGGTGGCGAGCTGGCTGCGGAACTTCTCGTCCTTGACCAGCTCCGCCAGCGTCAACGAGGCCGGCCGGGGCGGGCAGGAGAACCGGCACCTGGTGACCACGGCGTGGTCCGGGTTCACCAGCAGCACACCCTGCTGGCCGTGACCGACGAGGAAGTCCGAGTCGAGCACCCGGACCTTCCCCGGCGGGGTGCCCTGGTCGTTGCGGACGGTCAGGCAGGTGCTCCGCGGCGACGCGCCGGCCACCCCGGTGAGCTGGCACTGGTCGATCGTCACGTCGGCGCAGTTGATCGCCGAGACCGGACCGAGCCGCCCCTGCACGTCGGCCGGGCCGGGGGTCTCCACCGCCAACTGCGCCACCGACACGGTGCCGCAGTTGACGAACATCAGCGCGTACTCCTGCCCCTGCACCCGGATGCGGCTGGCCGGCCCGCTGCCCAGCACCCGGATGTTGGCCCGGCCGGTGAAGGTGACCGGCACGGTGCTGGTGTAGAGGCCGGGGGCGAAGCAGATCAGCACGTCCCCGGCGGGCAGCGTGGTGAGCGCCTGCACCCAGTCGATGCCGGGCCGGATGGTGATCGTCGCCCAGCCGCCGGTGGCGGACGCGGCGAGCTGGTTGATGGCGGCCTGCACGGTGGTCGCCCCGGCCAGCGACGGCCGCCCGGTCGGGTCGTACGACACCCGGTCGGCGCGGGACAGCGCGCCGGTGAACGTCACCGGCAGGTGCACCGGCTGGCCGGCCTCGTCGAGGAGCTGGGCGGTGACCTCCTGGGTGGTGGCGGCGGAGTCGAGCTGCCAGGCGCACCGGGCCCGCCCGTCGGTGCCGGTCTCCACCGTGACGGTGCCGGCGGTGACCGCACCGGCGGTGACCCGGCCCGCCCCGCCGGTGACGGTGAACCGGACCCGGGCCTTGGCGACCGGCTGGCCGCCCATGGCCACCCCGGTGACCAGGTCGTGCCCCAGCGGCACCAGGGTCGCCGGGTTGCCCGGCACCGGCACCGCCTCCTGGCCGTCCCCGCCGAGCAGGCTCAGGGTGGCCTGCCCGGTCAGCGGGGCGAACACCGGCCGGCAGTCGCGCAGCACGCTCCACTGGCTGCCGTCCCAGCTCACGACGCCGATCCGGCCGTGCGACCGGCGCGGCCCGTGCGGGGTCTGCGCGACGGGCGTGGTGCCGACCCGGGGCCACTGCACGTCGTGCACCGCCGAGCGGGCCGGGAACGACCACCAGTCGCCGGTGCGGAAGCTGCCCGCCGCCGAGAACCGGATCTTGATGCCGAGTTCCAGGTCCAGTTCGCCACCGCCGGCCGGCACGGTGCCCCGGCCGTCCCAGCGGCGCACCCGCGGCCGGGACGGGAAGTCGGCCCGGTCGAGGCTGCCGGTGGCGGTGCCCGGCCGGATCACGATCCGGTCCCCCTCCACCCGGTCGACCTGCACCAGCGTGCCCGGCAGGGCGTTCTGCTCCCGGCCGTCGTCGGTCAGCTCCACCCAGGAGCCGTTGGTGAAGCCGGCGCTGCCGTCGCGGCCGGGGACCTTCACGGTCAGCACGTCCACGTCGATGCTCTCCCACGTCGCCACCGTGGCGGCGTTGTCCCGCGACCAGACGTAACCGGCCGTGCCGGGCGTCCCGCCGGTGAGGATCTCCACCCGGTAGAACTGGTTGTCCAGCCCGGTGTACGGCGACCCGGTCGGGATCACGCAGTCCCCGCCGGAGCTGCCCGTCGGGTCGGCGCGGACCGCGAGGGTGCCGGTCGAGGCGGCGGTCAGCTCCGCCCAACCGGGCGGGGTGTCCGCGCAGCCGACCGGGGTGTTAGGCGGCCCGGCCTGCAACAGCCGAACCTGCCACACGGTCCGCAGCCGGGTGGTGGTGTCCGGCCCGCCGAGGGCGACCTCGCGCAGCGCCGGGTCCTCGATCGCCGTCACGTGCTGCGACCACACCTGCAGCCACGCCGCGTAGACCCCCGGCGGCACCGGCGCGCCGGCGGCCAGCCAGGTGCCGTCGAGCCTGCGGACGAACGGCCCGGCCGCCGGCAGGTCCGGCTGGGCGGACACGGAGACCGGGGTGTCGTTCTCGCAGAGCACCCCGTCGAGGTAGTAGCGGCCGGCCGACAGCTTCAGGTCGGCCCCGCCGGTCAACCCGAACGCCCCGCCGACCAGCGGCGCGCCCGCCGCGCCGACCACGTCGGTCAGCGCGGTGGCCCGCAGGTGCGCCTGGATGTCCTGCTGTTCGTTCCAGTCCGCGTCCAGGTCGACCCGGCCCTGCTGCTTGCGGACGCTCGTCGCGTGCCGCCGCTGGTCGAACGTGACGCGGCTGATGTCGCCCTTCATGGTGTGGTTCCTCCGGTCGGCAGGACGGGCAGGGCAGCGGCCACCCGCCCCAGCGGCAGGTACTCCGCCAGCGCGAGGGCGAGGTTGTGCAGACGTTGCGGGGTCAGGGCACGGCGGAACGCCCCCAGCTCGGCCCCGGACTCCGCACCGGTACGCAGCTCCACGGCGGCGGTGGCGGCCAGCCGGCCGTAGGTGGCGTCGCCGTAGCGGGTGCTCGCCCACGCCGGCCCGACCCGGGTGGCCACGTCCGGGTCGTCGGGGTGGGCCTGCTGGGCGAGGTCCGGCTGGCAGCGGTAGCGGCGCGGGGTGACCGAGCCGGGCCGCAGGTAGCTGAACCGGACGTACCCCTGCTGCCGGCGGGCCACCGTCACCGGCTGGTCGAACAGGCAGTCCGTGGCGGTCAGTACCCGAGCCGTGGTGGTGCCCAGCACCGTCACCCCGGTCAGCTCCGCCGCCGCGTCGGCGGCGGCGACCGTGCCGTGCACCAGCGAGTCGGTCACGGTCAGCGGACCGTCGGTGGTGGTCAGCGACCCGGTCACGCAGCGGTGCACCACCACCCGGGTCCGGTCGTTGCCGGCGGTGACGGTCAGCCCGGTCGCCGCCGGGCCGAGGGTGCAGTGCCGCAGCTCGACCAGGCCCAGGCCCGGCCCACCCCCGGCGGGCGCGGTGACGGTCACCGCCCCGGCGACCAGCAGTCCGTCGACGACCAGCTCACCCGGGCGGTCCCCGACGCCGACCCCGGTGACCGCCAGGGTGCCCAGCAGGCAGGGCCGCACCCCGACCGGGTCGAGGTCGGTCTGCCGGCGGGGCCGGTCCGGCGGCCGGGGCCACTGCGCGGCCAGCACGCTCAACCGGCTGCCCTGCCCCACCCGCACCGACAGGTCCTCCCGGTAGCGGTGGCTGTCCAGCACCACGATCCGGCCGGTGCCGCCCGGGTGCGCGGCCTGAAAGTCGTGCCAGGCGGTCACCGCCTCACCCAGCGAGGCGACCACCTCCCCGGCCCGCGGCGGCTCGGTCACGCTCACCGCGAGCTGCCAGTCCACCGGCCCGTCCGCCGCCCCCAGGTCGCCCCGGCGCGGGTACGGGCCGGCGCCGACGTCGGCGCTGAACGCGTACCACCAGGAGACCGCGAGGCGGTGCACCGGACGGCCGGCGGCGACGGTGATCCGGCCGCGCACCGGGTCGACCCGTACCACGCTGCCGGTCGGCAGCTCCCAGCCGGCCAGGTCGCAGATCCGCAGCAGGTCCAGCGGCACCGGGCGCAGCTCGTCGGCCGGGGTGGGCTGGATCCACACCACGAACGACGGGTCGTCGTCGCGGAACCAGCGCCGCTGCTCCGCCGACGGCGGGCTGTCCGAGGCCAGCGCCGCCAACTCGTCGCGCAGCGGCCGGCGGCGCAGCGGACCGGGCACGTTCGCCTCGTCGGCCCGGTGGTCGATGTCCGGCTCGGTCACCGTCGGCCCGGTCAACTGCCGGCCCACCCCCACCGGGTCGATCCACCACCGCCCGTCCGGAGGCGTCACGACCGGCGCGGCCGTCGCCCGGTCCAGCCGGTACGACGGCAGCGGCCACACGTACAGGCCGATGTGCCCGATGTTGGGGCGGCCGGTCCCGGTGTCCATCGCCCGCACGTCCACCGTCCGGCAGACCGTCTCGAACGGCCCGCCGACCAGCTCCAACGGCGCGGCGGCCCGGATCGACGCGGTGGCCGGCGCGGCGCGGACGTGGTTGACGTGCTGGGTGGCGACCAACCGTTCGAAGAACTCGACGACGGCGGCGCTCCAACCGGTGTTGGCCCGGGTCAGCTCCTCCAGGGCGGCGGCGGTGCCCTTGCGCCGGCGGAACCGGATCGTGTCGGCGACCCGGGCCCGGTCGGACAGCCCGCCGCCGTCGGCCAGCGGATGCAACTGACCCGCCCCCACCAGCTCACCGAGATAGGGCACCACCCACTCGGCGCAGGTCTCCACGAACCAGTCGTCGGTGAGCTGGTCGATGTCGGCGTCGAGCGCGGCGGCCTGGGTGGCCAGCACCTCCACCAGGGCGCGCAGCATCCCGCCGGCCGCCTCGTCCCGGCTGCGCAGGGCGGCCGGCAGCAGGCCCCAGATCTCCTCGACCCTCACGATGCCTCCAGCAGGGTGACGTCACCGGCGTCCACGGTGAGCAGATCGGCGGGCAGCAGCACGTCACCGACCCGACGGGCCGGCGCCGCGGTGATCACGTCGAGCCGGGCCGGCGACTGCCCGGCGTCGTACAGCAGCTCCAGCACCACCGCCGCGACACCGGGCACCCGGTGCAGCAGCGCCTGCACCTCGCTTCCGCGCACCGGCTGGGCGTAGTCGCGGGCGTCGAAGCTCAACCCGGCGACCAGCGCCGTCCGGGCGGCAGCCGAGACCGCCGCGAACCGGTACCCGGGGGCCAACAGCAGCCGCGCGGTCACCGCCACCCGGCGACGGTGGTGGCCGAGGATGCGTACCGGCACCGCCGGCTGGCGGGCGGCGTCCAGCGCCCGCAGCAGGTCGGCGCGGACCGCCGCGTCCGGCGGGATCTCCGCCCCGTCCGGGCCGGCGACGGTGAGCAGGACGAGCTGCCGGGCGTCGTCCCAGACCAGGTCCGCGCGGGCCTTGCCGATCCCGGCGAAGGCGCGGGCGAAGTCGGCGTGGTCGGCCAGCGAGACGACCCGGCCCAGGGTGCGGACCGCCAGCGGCGCGTTGCGGCGGGCCCGGTCCACCCCCTCCGGGTCGTCGGCCCCGGCGGCCGGCACCGGGTTGCCCACCTCCACCAGACCCAGCGGCCGGGACAGCGGGATCGTCAACCGGCCCGGCGCGAGGTCGGCCGAGCGCCCGACGCCGCTGCGGTAGGTGGCCACCACGTTGTCCCGCCCGGTCGGCAGCCGCGCCCCGGTCAGGCCGTCGCCGAAGGTGACCGTCACGACGCCGTCGTCGGCCCGGCGCACGGTGTAGACCCGGGCGGTGGGGGCCTGCCCGAGCAGGGCCGGCACCTCCTGCCAGCGCACCCCGTCCACCCAGACCGCGAGGGTGGTGCGGGAGCCGCTCGCGGTCGCCGCCGGCACGTGGGTCAGCGGCGCGTGCCGCAGCGTGAACCGGGGGAACGCCTGCCGCGCGTCGCCGCTGCCCAGCACCTCGGCCCGGCTCTCGCCGTGGGTCGCCGGTGTCACGTTGCCCAGCACCCGGACGCTGTCGCGCCGGTAGCGCCGGGTCACGTTCGCCGTCAGGTCCACCGTGGTCGCGTCCCGCACCCGCAGCACCGTCACCACCTCGCCGACCGGGCCGCCGTCCGGGTCGACGCCGGTGAGCACCAGCGGCCGGCCCGGTTCCAGTCCGGGCGTCGGCCGGGCCAGCTCCAGGGTCGCGGTCGCGGCCAGCGGGGCGGTCAGCGGCGGGGCGGCCGTCGGGAGCAGCCGGCTGCCGCCGAGCACGGTGGTGGTCCGCCTGGTGAACGTGTCCGAGTCGCCGCCGGCCACGGTGACCCGGGTGGTGCGGGCGGCGATGCCGAAGTCGGCGACCGGCAGCTCCGCCACCGCGTCGACCCGACGCACCTGCGCCACCCCGGCGGTCTCCAGCACCAGCCACGACCCGGCCACGACCGACGGGTACGACTGGTCCAGGTGCAGCGCCCGCTCGGCGGCACCCAGCGGGGCGTCGACCCAGGTGTCCTTGCGGGTGGCGTACGCGCCCGGCAGCACCTGGTTGGTGCCCGGGTTCAACTCGCCGACCCGCAACGCCACCGGCAGCGCCGACCACGGCTGCGCCTGGTGGCCGAACAGCGCCGCCCGCTGCGTCAGCAGGTGCACCTGCACCTCGCGGCCCGACTGGCGCAGTTCCGTGCCGAGCGGCTGGGCGGTCACCACCGCGTCCAACCCGACCACCGTGTACGCCGGCACCACCGCGCCGCCGTCGAACGCGGCCACCACCGCCGGCAGCACCGCCGTGGCCGAGCGCACCCGGCGCACGTCGTACCAGTCGGGGCCGAGCACCAGCAGCGCGGTGCCCGGGGTGAGCACCGTGTCGACGCCGGCCAGGTGCAGGGTGTCGTCGCCGGGCCGGGGCGCGCGGGGCGCGGTGACCCGCAACCCCACCGCGTTCAGCTCCGGGCGGGCCAGCAGCGGGGCCACCGTCTCGAAGACCTGCGGCAGCTCGCCGGGGCCGGGCACGCTCTGCGCCTGGCTGCCCACCGGGATCGGCACCCCCTCCGGCGCGCCGGGGGTGGCGGTGACGGTGAACGACAGCCACGTCGTCGCGGCCACCCCGGGGCGCAGCTCGTAGCCGATCGCGCGGGCCAGCATCAGCACCGAACCGCGTTCGGTGGCGGTGCCGAGGAAACCCTCGTTGGCGATCCGCTCCTGGTAGAAGGCGAGCACGTCCAGGGTGGTCGCCCAGGCGTGCAGCAGCGCCACCGCCGGGTCGTCGACCTCCCGGGTGGTCAGCCCGGCCAGCTCCGGCCGGCCGGCGAGCCGGTCGACCAGTTCGGCGGCGAAGTCCGCCTGCCGGCCCAACCGGTACCCGACGGCGGCCCGGCCGGGCGGATTGGGTTCCCGGCCCACTCGTGACGTCACAGTCCACCCACCAGGTCGAGGTGCAGGATGCCGTGCTCCGGCACGCTGGGATCGTTGTCGAGGCGGATCACCTCGGTGTCGCCGGCCCGCAGCACCCGGGCGTCCAGTTCTCCGCCGGCGGCCACCCCCACCGGGTGCAGCTCGGTCACCCGCACGTCGGTGACGCCGGGGACACCGACCGCGGCGGCCAGCAGTTGGCTGACGTAGAGCGGGGTGCCGAAGCTGAACCGGTCGGGGTGGAAGAAACCGCGCGCCCCGTCCGGCAGGTCCCGGGCGGAGAAGAGGTCCAGCAGAGCCCGGCGCACGTCCGAGCGGAACGCGCCGCCGGTGACGCACACCCACAGCCGCAGCTCCACCGGCAGGTCCACCGGGTCACGCAGTTGCAGGTCGTACCCGGCGACGCGGAACCGGTCGAGCCGCCCGGCCAGCCGGCGGGCCAGTTCCGGCTCGTCGGCCAGCCGCTGCCCGCCGGTCAGGTCGAGGGTGAGGAAGACCGTCCACCAGGAACCGGTCCAGCGGACCCGGGCGGTGGCGTTGGCGACCTCGGGCAGCCGCCGCGCCGCCGCCACCCAGTCGGCGGTGGTGACCGCCCGTTCCTGGGTGGCGAAGGCGACCGGGGCGTGCTGCCGGGCGTGCTCGACGTCCTCCGGGTCGGTGCCGCCGACGGCGGGCAGCGGATTGGTCGCGGCGAGCAGCCCGACCCGGTCGGTGACCAGGGTGGTCAGCGCGTCGTGGCCGAGGTTGCCGGCCGCGCCGCCGCCGCGCCACCAGGCGACCTGGAAGACCGTGCCGGCCGGCGGCCGGCGTCCCGACACGTCGTCGCCGAAGCGCAGGCTCACCCGGCCGTCGCGTTCCCGCTCCGGGACGAAACCCTGGTCGAAGCGGTCGGCGTTGAGCAGGTCCCGGCGGGGCCGCCAACTGCCCTCGGTGGTCTCCAACCGGATCAGCGGCACCGCGGCCCGCGGGTCCTGGTCGAGGGCCTGGCTGGCCGGGGTGTCGGTGGTGAACGGCACCGCCGCGGCGACCGGTTCGTCGGTCAGCACCGGCCGCCACCGGTGCTCGGCGGCCGGCGGGAGCTGCCCGGACACCGCGCTGGCGTGCTGCACGGCCACCAGGTTGGCGCGGGCCACCGCACAGGTCACCAGGTGGTCGGTGCCCGTGCCGGCGACGGAGGCGGTGACGGTCAGCGGGAAGGCCAGCCGGTCGGCGGCGCTCCACCCGACCTCCAGCACGGCCACCCCGGTCACCGGGTCGGTGGTGGGACGCACCGACACCAGCCGGACCACCTGCCGGTGGGTGGGGTCGGCGTCGGCGCGGCGACCCGTGCGCGGGGACAGCACCTCCTCCAGCAGCAGCAGGTCACCGGCGGCCAGGCCGGTGGCGGGCAGGTCGACCAGGGTGGCCCGGGTCGCCCCGGCGGGCAGGCCGCAGTCCCGGCCGCCCCAGACGTACAGGGCGATCTCGTTGCGGGCGGCCCGGGGGGCGAGTGGGGTCAACGTCTCGAACCCGGTCGCGCCGCCGGCCAGCAGCGCCGCCGCGTCGGCGGGGCGTACCGCAGGGGTGGCCCGGTCGGCGGCCAGCACGGGCGTCCCGGCGGGCAGGCCCCGGCTCTCCACGTCCGACCCGGCGGCCACCCGTACGCTGAGCCAGGCGCGCGCCGCGCAGCCGTCGTGCACCGCGTAGTCCAGCAGCCGGGCGTGCCGGCGTACCGAGATCCGGCTGCGGGCGGTGCCCAGGTAGGCCTCGGTGCCGGCGGCGTCCTGCCGGTAGGACAGCCGGTCGGCCACGTGGGCCAGCGCCTCCACCACCGTGACCAGCGGGTCGGCCGGGTGCCGGTCGGCACCGCCGGGCAGGGCGGCGAGCCGGTCGAGCATCAGCCGCCGGAACCCGGCGTAGTCCTTGGCCAGGTAGTCGGCCGGCGCGGTGGTCGCCGGCGGTGGCGGCACCGGCGGGGCGGCCGGCGCCGGGTCCAGGTCGCTGGGACAGTTGGCCTTGAACGAGAAATCCTGCGCCGACAGCACCGGGTCGAAGCCGGGTGGCACCCGGTCGTCCACCGCCGAGCGCACCAACCGCAGGGTGTACGGGGAGAAGTCACCGGCCCGGTCCACCCGGACGGTCAGCTCCGCCCCGGCGGCGGTGACGCTGAGCACCCGCACGCCGGTGATCCGGACCCCGCCGTCGACCACCACGTTGCCGACCGCCAGCGGCGCACCGGCGGGCACCCCGCCGGCCTGGCCGGGCAGCGGGTGCAGGAAACCGACGTGTAGCAGCCGCTGGTCGGCGGCGTCCACCTCGACCCAGTCGATGCCGTTGAACGCGCTGCCCGGCCGGGCCACCTCGGCCCGCCGCTCGTCGTCGTCGCAGCGCACGCTCATCCCGCACCCCTCTCCACCGACACCTGCGCCGGGCGGCCGGTGGCCCGCAGCCGGTACCCGACGTGCACCCGCACCGCCGCCTCGGCCAGGTCGACGCGGACGTCGTCGACCTCGATCAGCTCGCCGAGCCACCGCTGCAACGCGCTGCGGGCCTGCAACTCGGCGGTGCCCACCACCGCGTCGTCGACCGGGGCGAACAGCAGTTGGCCGAGGCCGGCGCCGAAGTCGGGCCGGTTGACCCGCTCCCCGGGCGCGGTGAACAGCACCGCCTCCACCAGGTCGGCGACGTGCCGCTCCGGGCCGGCCAGCCCGGAGCGGCCCCGGTTGTCCGGCCGCCACGGAAACGCCGGGTACGTCATGACGCCACCGCCCGGACCTGGACGCCGGCCACCGTCGGCGGCCCCTGCGGGATGCCCTCCGCGCTGACCCCGAGCCCGACGCTGGTGCCGAGCACCGGCGGCTGCCCGTTGACCAGTACCCGGGCCGCCGGGGTGGTCCACCGGAGCTGGACGCAGGGCTGCGGTTTGGTGCCCGCGCCCACCGGCACCTGGAAGGTGCACCCGGTGACCGGGTACGCGTCGGTGGCGGTGACCACCGGCAGGCCGCCCACCAGCACCCGCGCGTTGCCGGTCTGCGGGGTGACCGGGCCGGTGTGCGGGCAGGTCAGCACCGCCCCGACGTGCAGCAGCGGGCCGGGCATCAGGTCACCGTCAACGCGGTCTGGTTGACCGCGACGGTCGGCCCGACCAGGGTGATGGAGGCGCCCTTGCCGTTGGAGATGATGATCCCGGTGTCGTTGATCGAGATCATCGCCCCGGTCAGCGTCTTGAGCAGGATGCCGCCGGTCGGGCCGGGAGCGTCGGAGATCATCAGGGTGGCCTGGCCGGGGGTCTGCAACACGATCGGTGGGGTGGGTGGCGGGGCCGACGACACCAGCGCCGGGATCTCCGCCTTGGAGCCGTACCAGCAGCCCGTCCAGATCGGATGGTCGGCGTCGCCCTGCTCGAACTCCACCCACACCCCGGTGCCCGGCAACGGCACGGCGAACATGCCGGCCTGGATGCCGGCGAGCGGGAAGCAGGGCATCGCCCAGCTCGACGGGGGGAGCGTGACGTCCGGGACGGTCACCTGGATGCGCCCCTGCTGCAACGGGTCGAGGTGGTTGACCACCGTGCCGCGATACTTGCCGTAGTACCTCGTCGTCATGGTTGTGCCCTTCCGGAGGTGGAGACCTGGGCGTTGCGGCCGAGGGTGAACCGCTGCTTGACCTCGCCCGCCCTGACCGTCGTGGTCACGCTGCGCACCACGTACTCGCCGTCGTAGGCGCGGCCCGCCCCGCGTACGCCGACCAGCCGGCGGCAGCGCAGCAGCCCGCCGTAGCGCAGCACGTCCAGCGAGCCGGACCCGGTGATCACGTTCGCCGACTGGGCGGCCCGGGCCAGGCCCCGGGCGAGGGTCTGCACGACGTCCATCCGGGCGGTGGCGTCGTCGGTGCCGTCGGGGTTGGACCGCCCGACGTTCATCCGCCGGTACGACAGCGGAATCGGGATCTTGCGGCCCAGCGGCGGGTTGAGCGGGCTGACGTCCGGCACCGGCAGCGGAATCGGCACCCGTACCTGCTCGGGGAACGCGGTGAGCAGGTAGACCGTCTTCTGCACCCCGTCGAAGGAGAACGACAGCGACTCCACGTTGGAGCCCGCGTCGGCGTTGACCGTCAACGCCGGCTGGGGCTGACCGGCGCGCACCTCCGGCCCCCAGTAGGCGGTGTTCATCCCCGGGGTCGGCCCCGGCTCCAGGTAGAACGTGTAGCCCACCTCGTCGGCGAGCTGCGACACGTACGCGAAGGTGGTGCCGCGTACCGCCGGGATCCGCTGCACCGGGTTCGGCGCGAACACCAGCACGCTGGGCACCACCATCGGCACCACCCCGTACGCGGCGAACGGGGCGAGCAGGGTCAGCACCCGGGCCTCCGCCGGCATCGGCATCGGCAGGTCCGACAGGTCGATCAGATCCATCATCTGGCTGACGTCCACCCCGGTGAGGGTGAGCGTCGACGCGCCCGCGTCGTTGCTGCTGGCCACGTCGTGCCGGGTCACCACCCCGTCGGAGAGCACCTGCGGCCGCCCGTCGACGTGCAGCACCAGCAGCACCCGGGTCGGCGGGTCCAGGCTGCCGTCGGCGAGCATCCGCTCCACCAGCGACCCCCGGCCCAGCGCGAGCCGCAGCTGGAACCCCGAACGTTGCCCGGCGTTCTGGGTGACCTGCGCCTCCTGCACCGCCGCCACCAGCTCCATCGGGGCCGGCCGGAAGGTCAGCGGCCCGATCAGCACCTGCAACCGCACCCCGCTAGGCATCGAGGCTCCCCGGGAACCCCTCGGGCAGGGCCACCCGGACCACCTGGCCGGGACGGGTCAGCTCCGCCGGGTCGAACACCCCGTTGGCGTCGCAGAGCTGCCAGAACGCGGTGGGATCGCCGACCGTACGGGCGGCCAGCAGGTCGACCCGGTCCCCGTCGGCGACCGGTTCCCAGCCGGCGGTGGCGAGCCGCTCGGCGGGCGGCACGAACCGGCGACGCAGGTGCACGATCTCCTCGCCGGTGTCCGGGTCGACGGTGACCGTGGTGCCCACGGCGGCGTACCGGCTGTCCGGGGCCACCGCCCCGGGGGCCGGCGTGCCGACGCCCCCCGCGCCGGTGGCGGCGAAGAGGGTCTCCGCGACCCGGCTCTGCACGGCCACCAGGGCCGGGTCGGTGTCGGTCGGGTCGCTCATGGCAGCCGGTCGATGCCGAGGTCGGCCAGCCGTCCGCCGCGGGCCCGGCCGGCGAGCTGTTCGAGCTGCTGGTGGGCGGCCATGGCCAGGCCGCCGGCCCGGCCGTCGGTGCCAACGTCGTTGACGGTCAGCACCCGCAGACCCAGCCGGATCTTGGCGCGGATCGGGTTCAGCATCGGGTCGAACGCCTCCTCGGTGATGGTCAACTCGGTGATCCGTACCGGCCAGAGCCGGCGTCGTCCGAAGGCCAGCAGCACCAGTGGCGCCGGCGGCGGCACCACCTCCAGGGTTCCGGCGGCCAGCAGCGCCGCCGCGTCCTGCACGGCGGCCAGGCTGGGGTAGGCCAGCGACTCCAGGGCGGCAAGCTGGGCGGTCAGCCCCAGCTCCACCGTCTGCGGGTCGGTGAGCTGGTCGGCGGCGTCGAGGTCGGCCTCCAGGGTGAGCGTCTGCACCGGCGGGCCGGTGATCCGCAGCGCCTCGCCCCGGGCCCCACCCTCGGCCCCGGCGGTCTTGAGCTGGAAACCGCGGGTCAGCGCGTCCGGGTTGTACTGGAGCGTGATCACCCGGCGGCTGCGCCCGCTGTCCGGGTCGAGCACGACCAGGCCGGCACGCAGCAGACGGGGGCTCAGGGGACTGGTCACGGGGTGCCTCCAGAGGTGGGACGCCGCCAGCGGATCCGTTCCGCCACGGCCCGGGTGATCCGGCCCTGCATCAACAGCGGGTCCAACCCGCTGAAGTCGACGGTGCAGTCGGTCAGTTCGGTGATCCGGATCTGCCCGGTGGACAGGCCGAGCCCGTCGAAGAGCAGGTTCACCCGGGCCACCGTGGCGCTCTGCAACGACACTGGCCGCAGCCGGCCCGGCCGGCCGACGCCACCGGCGGCCCGGCGTACCCCGCCGCCGACGGCGAGGTGCACCAGCGCGTCGGGGGCCAGCACGATCTCGTTGCTGCCGCCCAGCGGCAGGGTGATCTCCCGGGGGTTGTTGACCGACAGGTCCACGTCGACGTTGCCGATCGCCAGCAGGCCGGGCGGACCGGTCGACGGCTCGTCGCTCTGCACATCGGCGATGGTGTGCAGCAGGTCGTCACGGGAGGCGGCGGTCGGTCGCAGCAGCCGGTTGAGCCGTACCAGGTGATCGGTGCGGGCCTGGCTGACCTCGCCGGTGTCGAGCTGCCACCGCAGGACGTCGACGTCGCTGTCCGGCGGGGGCGCGCCCTCCGGCGCGACGCTGGGCAGGTGCACCCGGTAGACCAGGTCGTCGCCCTCGACGATGAACCGGCCCGGCGTCCACCACGGCAGCGCGCCGGTGAGCCGCCGGTAGTCCACCGCCCCGTCGCGCAACGCCAGCCGCACCTCCCAGCTCCGCTCGCCCCACAGGAACCCGTCGTGGGTGACGTCGAAGTCGATGTGCCCGTTGAGGCTGTCCAGCACCTCGCCGATGCGGTAGGCGTCCAGCGCCCGTACCAGCGCGTCCCACTTCCCGGCCAGCGCCGCCCGCCGCTGCGCGCTGGTCGTCCGGGCGGGCGGCGGGGCCGGGACCGCGGAGCCGCCACCGAGCATGGTGGCCAGGTCCAGCACGAACCGGGCGTTGCGGATGTCCAGCGACGGCAGCTCACCCGAGCCGCTGGTCAGGTCGTGGGTGAGGTCGCCGAGGAGCCCCTGTTCGACGAAGACGTACAACCCGAGGCCGCTGTCGGCGAAGGTCAACCCGGTCACCTCGCCACCGCGTACGGCGATCCGCCGGCCGGGGGCCGCCGTGCCGTCCGGCCCGGCCGGGTCCTGCTCGTAACCGATCGAGGTGAACCGCAGCCCGTACTCGGGGCGGCCGGTCGGCGCGCCGAGGAACAGCAGTTGCCGGCGCGGGTCGGCGGTGACCTGGGCGCTGATCGCGGTCAGCGTGGGCTGCGCCAGGTTGAGCCGCAGCCCACCGTGGTCGAGGAAGTCGACGCTGAGCCCACCGGCGGTGAAGTCGGCAGTGCCGCCGGACAGGAACGTGCCGATGTCGAAGCCGACCCGGGCCGCCTCGATCGCCCCGATCCGCAGGCCGCCGAGGATCCGCATCCCCTCCGCCGTGCGGGTCGCCTCCACCAGGAAGCCGTCCTGCCCGGCCGCCGGCACCAGCCGCAGCTCACCGAGCACCGCCTCGACGTCCGGGTCGAGCCGGATGGTGGTGCCGTCGTGCAGGTCCACCAGCAGCCCACTGGCCCGGGTCTGCTGCACCACCAGCTCCCGCAGCAGCAGCCGGCGGAACCGGCCGCCGGGGGTGCCCGCCGGCCACAGGTCGACCCGGGCCCGCACGCTGATGCCGAGCAGGCTGATCGCCCCCGCACCGGGCGGGATGCGCAGCCCGAGCGCCGCGCCCTGCCAGTTCAGCGCGTCCACCGAGATGGTCGCCAGGCTCAGCCCCGGCTGCCCGTCCGGGCCGATCTCGATGTGGTCCGGGCCGATGGCGACCACACCGGTGTCCAGCCCCTGGATGCCGACGTGCTGGTCGTGTTCGCCAGGCCGGGGTCCGACGCCGAGGTGACCCTCACCGCCGACCACCCGGGCCTGGATCCGCCCGCCCCGACCGAAGGCGAGGGTGAGCTGGGCCGCCCACAACGCGCCGTCGACGTGCAGCGCGGCGTCGATCCGGCCGGCGATCTCCACCCGGGTCACCCCGGTGGTGAGCCGCCCGGCGGTCACCCCCGCCGCCGCCGACCAGCGCAGGCCGCGCAGGTCCACGTCGAGGATCTCCAGCGGTGGCCGGTCCGGCTCCCCGGCCGGGGTCGGTTCGGGCCGGCCGAGGCCGACGTCGAGCACCCCGTCGCGGTAGCGCAGGTCCCGGCCGGTGATCCGGGCGATGCGCAGCCGTTCCAGGTGCAGCGCGGCGGTGGCCGGGACGACCCGACCGGCGGCGTCGCGCTGCTCCGGTGTGCTGTCCCAGCGACCGCTGGCGGTCAACCCGTCCAGCACGGTCGGCCCCTGGGAGACGATCCGCCCGTCGCCGGCCCGCCAGTCGATCGCGCCCAGCTCGATGCGGGCCGGGCCGACGTCCTCGAACCGCAGCCCGCCGGCCCGCTCGGTGACCAGCCGGCCACCCAGCCCCGCCCGCCGTACGGTGACCGCGCCGTCCGGGGTCCGCAGGGTGGTGTCGGTGAGGGTGAGCCCGTCGAGCTGGATGCGTTGGCTGTCGGTGGGGTCGCTGACGATCCGGCCGGTCACCGGGTCGACCTGGTGCGGGCCGGAGCGGATCAGGTCCACGGTGACCGACGCGGCGTCGGGGGCGGCCGGCCGGCCGGCCACGGTGCCGGTGATCGTGGTCGGCCCGCCCTGCACCGCGCGGGAGACCACGCTGAACCGCAGCCGGTCGAGCTGGCCGACGGTCAACCGCCCGCTGTAGGTCAGCTCCTCGCCGGTGAGGTCCACCTCGAGGTCACGCAGCCGCACCCCGACCAGCGCCCCGGAGACCACCTCGACGCTCATTCCCGGCGCCGGGTCGGTGACGTCCATCCCGATCCGGTCGGCGTCGATCCGCTCGATGACCAGGTTGCGGACCAGCGCGCTGCGGACCTGCCGGCCGGTGGCGGTCGCACCGGTGCGGACCCGCACGTCGAGGCTCATCCGACCGATCCGGGTGCTGCCCCGGGCGTAGACGCTGCGGCCGGGGGAGTTCAGCGCCAGCCCGGTCAGTTCGGTCTGCTCCACCACCAGGTCGGGCAGGCGCAGGTCGTCGCCGTCGGGCAGCACCCGCCCGTGGATCGCCTCGCCGGGTGTGCCGCCGGCGCGGGCCGGCGCGGTGAACGCGATCCGCCGGGCCTCGACGCCCGGCCCGGAGAACCCGGTCACCGAAAGCTCACCCACCCCGAAACCGACGGCGGTCCGGCCGACCGGCAACCCCTGGGCGGCGGCCGGGCCGGCCAGCTCGGCGGGGAGCCGGCCGCCGCCGACGGCGTCGAGGTCGGCGCGCACCCGCAGCCGGGACGCCGCCAGCCGTTCCACGGCGGTGGCCCCGGCCCGGACGTCGGTGGCGGTCAGCTCGGCCAGCCGCACCTGCACCCCGAGGGTGGCCGGGTCCAGGGTGACGTCGAGCCCGCCGACGCTCAGCCCGCCGACGGTGACGCCGAAGTACCGGCGGGCCCGCTCCCGCAGCAGTTGGAGCTCCTGCTCCTGGGCCCGGGTGCGGTGCCCCGGCAGGTAGCGGCCGGCCGGGTCGACCGGCTCGGCGGAAAGGGACTCCAGCTCCCGCAACCGGTCCAGGTCGGTCAGCCAACCGGTCAGCTCGGCCCGCCGCTGCGCCCAGCGCGGCTCGTCGGGCAGCGCGGCGAGCTGGGCGGCGACGTCGGCGCGGGTGGGCAGGTCCCCGGCGGTCAGCCGCAGCGCGGGGGCACCGGCCGGGCCGGGCAGCAGGCGTACCCCGGTGAGGGTGGCCGACCCGGTGCTGCCCCGGGCGGTCGTCGCCGCGTCGGCCGGGACGCGGTCGCGGCGGAACCGGGTGATCAGCTCGTCGTCGGGCAGGTACTCCCCGGCGCGCGACGGCAGGGACGCCTCGGCGTGGATCGGGTCGATCTCCACCCCGGCGGCCTCGACCCGGCCGGTCAGCCCGGTGACCCGGATGCCGCCGACGTCGATCGACCCGCCGACGGACTGGCGGAGCTGGTCGGACAGTTCCACCAGCCGGCGACGTTCGGCCTCGGACAGCGACTCGGCGTGCCAGCGGTGCCGGGCCTCCAACCGGTCCAGTTCCCGCTCGGCCGGCTCCAGCGCGGTGAGCTGGCTGTCGACGGCGCGTAGCCGCTCGTCCAGGGCGGTACGTCGCGTTCCGGTGGCGGTGTCGCGGCGTAGCCGCAGCGACTCCCGCTCGGCGCGCAGCCGGGCCGGCAGGCTGGTGGCCACCCCGATCAGGGTGCGGCCGACCTCGATCCGGCCGACCTGTTGCAGGCCGGCGAAGGAGAGCCCCTCGGCGGTGGCGCTGGAAAAGCTGACCCGCAGCGAGTGCATCATCTCCACCGCGTCGGTGACCCGCTCGCCGACCGTCCGGGGTGGCCGGAACACCCCGTCGGTGAGCAGCCCGATCGCCGCGTTGGCCAGCGGGGTGAAGATCTCCCCGGCGGTCAACGAGGTGAACTGCTGGGCGAGGAACGGCGCTCCGGCCGTGTACGGGGCCAGCAACGCGTCGCTGATCTTGGACAGGAACGGCAGCCCGCCGTAGAACGAGATGACGTTGTGCAGCAGATGGATCAGTGGATCGATGATCGGGATGCCGACCCAGCCGTGCCGGCCCGGCTCGGTCACGTTCTCCTGCCCGGTCGCCCCGGCCCGGAAGGCCAGCGTGGACAGCCCGAACCGGGTCAGGCCGAGCAGCCCGCCGGGCAGCCCGTCGCTGGCGTACACCACGTCGGAGACGCTCAACGCGCCCATCCCGGCCTGCGCGCCGACCGGCCGCTCGTAGCCCCGGTCGGAGAACGAGGCGACGATGTCCAGGTCGGTCAGGGTGATCCGGCCGGTGCGCAGCGAACTGCCGGTGAAGGTGCGGTTCACCCCGTCGATCTCCAGCCGGGGCAGCCTGATCCGCAGCACCCCCTGCCGGGCGTCCAGCGACAGCGAAAGCCGGTTGGCGCGTTCCCGGTCGGTGTCGCGCAACCGGGCACCGCCCAGGTCGCCGCTGATCCACTGGGCGTCGTGCAGGTCGAACTCGTCGACGGTGACCTCGTCGGTGAACAGGCTCAACCCGGTGCGGCTGAGGAACAGCAGCTTCAGCCCCACCGCGACCAGCCGGGCCAGGTCACCCACCACCGTCGGCGTGCCGTCGGTGCGCAACGACTCCGGATCGAAGGTGGGCCGCCGGGTGGCGTGGTAGAGCCGCAGCTCCGCCACCAGCGTCGCCAGGTCGGGCAGCAGGTCCGCGCGGACCTCCCGGGACCGCAGGAACACCCAGCGCCGGTCGTCCAACGCGTACGCCTGGACGATCAGCGACCGCAGCTCGGTGACCCGCCCGGCCCGCCAGAGCCGGTCGTCGCGCAGCCGGTCCCGCAACTGGTCGCGGGCCTCGACGCGGCGCGGCCCGGAGATCGCGGTGACCGCGAGGGAGGCGCGCATCTGCGGGGTCATTCCGGACTGCATCCGGGCCCACCGGTCCGGGTCCTCGGCGGCCAGCCGGGTCTGGTCGGCCACCGGCAGACTGCGCACCAGCTGGAACGCCAGCCACGCCTCCCGGGGGTTCACCGCCCAGTCGGTCAGCCCGATCGCGAGCAGGCCGCGGGCCTGCCGTTGCAGGTGCGCCGGGTCGCGCAGGGCGAACAGGTCGAGCAGCTCGGCCCGCCACATCTCGTGGGTCAGGTACGCGTCCGGCAGCGCGGCGACGATCCGGTCCAGGTCCCGCAGCGCGTCCAACCGGTGCACGGCGGTCCGCAACGCCTCCCGCCCCCGGGCATCCGGGCCGGCGGTCGCGCCGGTCGGCCGGTCGTAGCCGATCAGCCGGCGGACCAGCTCGACGGCGTTCACCCCGTCCAGGCCGCCCTGCACGGTCCGGTGGATGTCGGCGACGAGCCGGTCGGCGTCGACCTGCCCGGCGCTGCGCCGCCGCCGCTGCAGCGGCTCGGCGAGGGTGCCGACGCCGGTGTAGCCGCCGCCGAGCACGTCGGCGGCGGGGATGTTCTCCTCCAACCGGTCGAACCAGCTGCCCTGGTCGAGCTGCCGCCACCGGTCCTGGGTGGCCAGCGGCAGGCTGCGCAGCAGCAGGTACGCGAAGCGGGCCTCGTGGTCGCGGATCGCCCAGTCGAACAGCCCGTACGACAGCAGACCCTCCACCCGGGCCAGGTTGCGGTGCTCCGCGCGGGCGGCGAGGACGACCAGCAGCCGGGGGCCGAGCGGCGCGTCGACCCGCTTCTCCTCCCACGGCACCTGGTCGAGCAGCGTGTCGAGGTGGCCGGCGTCGTCGAGCTGGCGGACCGCGTACCGCAGCCGGGGCCCCGGCTCGGGCGGCCCGGCGGCGGCCGGCGCGGTGGTGGCCGGGGTGCCGGCGGTGGGTGCGGCGGGGGCCAGGTCGGCGAGCTGGCGCAGCGCGTCGTCGGCCCGGCGGTCGTCGATCGACCGCTGCACCTGGCGCAGCCGGGTGGCCAGGTCGGTGTCCCGGTCGAGCCGTTCGTCGTCGGCCGACGCCCCACCCAGCGCGGTGACCTGCTCACGCAGGGCGTCGGCGTCGCTGCCCGCCCGAGGCCGCTCGGCCAGCAACGCCCGGAACTGCGCCTTGCGGTCACCGGCCAGCAGCTCCCGCAGCACGCTGGTCCGCAGGGCCCGCAGCACGGTCAGCGCGGTACGCCGCTGCACCGGGTCGAGCCCGTCGGTGTCCAACCCGTGCACGTTGTCGGCTTCCAGCACCCGCAGCAGGTAGGGGGTCTGCCCGCCGAGGGCGGCCAGCGCGGCCCGCGGGTAGGCGCGGTGGTGGTCGTCGTCGAGGTTGCGGGACAGGTCGGTGCGCCGGGGCGCGGGCAGGCTGTGCACCAGGCTGCGGGCGACCACGAACGGCAGGGTGTCCAGGATGCGCAGGCAGCCGCGCACGTCGTCGCCGGAGACCCACAGCCCGTCGAGCAGGTCGATCATCCGGGCCCGTTCCGCCCGGTACCGGCGGTCCACCAGCGCGCCCAGCTCCGCCTCCAGCGGCCCGGTCGTGGCCTCCCCGGCGGGCGCGCGGTCGGGGGCCGGCGGGGTGGCCGGGCGCGGCGGGGTGGCCACGGCACCGGTGTCGGCGGCGACCGCGCCGGCCGGCAGCCACGCCACCGGCCGCCACAGGGCGCGCCCGGCCGCCGCGGCGTCGGCCAGCGCCCGCGCCTCGGCCTCCGGGTCGGTCACCTGCCGCCCCGGGTACGCCGTCGTGCCGCCCGCCTGCGCCAGGTGTCCCAGCTCGTGCACGAGCAGGGCCCGCCCGGCGGCCCTGGACGGGTCGAAACCCGGTGCCAGGTGGACCACCTGGTCGGCGAGCAGCCCCCGCGCGCCGTGGTTGGCGGCCCGGCGGCCGTCCCCGCCGAGGCGTACCCGCACCGCGTCGGGGCGCAGCCCCAGCGCCGGGGCGTACCTGTCGACCAGGTCCCGGGTCAGCGTGGCGAGGGCGTCGTCGCGCGTCGCGGCGGGTTCCGTCGCCGGGACCGGGGCCCGCTGCGCGGCCGGGCCGGGGGCGGTCACCGCGACCACCCAGGCAGGCGTAGCCGGACCCAGATCGCCTCGGCCAGCGCGGTCGGCAGGTCGGCGGTGGCCGGCGCGTCGGTCACCGGGGTCACGGTCGACGGCAGCCCCCGCTCGGCCAGCAGCCGGGTCAGCCGGGCACCCACCTCGGCCGCCAGGGTGGCGTCGACAGGCGCGTCGACGCCGGTGACGACCAGCCGGCGGATGTCGACCTCGACGGTCGTGACGTCGGCGTTCACGACCACAACCCCGGGTCGGCCGGCCGGTCGTGCTTGGCGTACTCGGCGGCGACCGCGTCGAGCACGTGCCGCATCCCGACCGGGCCGCCCTCCCCGGCGGCGACCAGCGCGGCGCGCAACGCGACGGTGTGGATGTCCCCGCCGGTGAGGTCCAGCTGGGCCAGCCGGGGCAGGTCCAGGTCGGCGGTGGCGGCCCCGGGCGGGAAGGCCCGCCGCCACAGCCCGGCCCGCTCGGCGGGACCCGGGTGCCCGAACGGCACCACCACCCGCAGCCGGCGCAGGAACGCCGGGTCGATGGCGGTACGCATGTTCGTGGTCAGCACCGCCACGCCCCGGTACCGCTCCATCCGTTGCAGCAGGTACGACACCTCGATGTTGGCGTACCGGTCGTGGCTGTCGCGGACCTCGGAACGGCGGCCGAACAGCGCGTCGGCCTCGTCGAACAGCAGCACGGTGCCACCCCGTTCGGCGGCGTCGAAGATCCGCCGGAGCTGCTTCTCGGTCTCCCCGATCCACTTGCTCACCACGGTCGCCAGGTCCACCCGGTGCAGGTCCAACCCGAGCACCCCGGCGACCACCTCGGCGGCGAGGGTCTTGCCGGTGCCGCTGGGCCCGGCGAACAACGCGCCCACCCCGAGGCCCCGACCGGTCCGGCCGGCGAAGCCCTGCTCGACCAGCAGCGCCCGGCCGGCCGCGGCGGCGGCCAACTGCCGCAACTGGGCCATGGCGGGGGCGGGCAGCACCAGGTCGTCCCAACCGGCCCGTACGTCGATCCGCTCGGCCAACCCGTCCAGGTCGCGGCGGACCCGCTCACGGACCAGCCCCCGGGCCCGGGTCACCGGGTCGCCGCCCGGCCCGGCGGGGCCGGTGGCGGAGTCGAGGATGTCCCGGTGCCCCAGGTCGAACTCGCGGGCCAGTCCGGCGGCGGCCGGTGCGGCGGCGTCCGGCAGCAGTTCCCGCCACAGCGCCCGCTGCTCGTCCCGGGTCGGCCGGTCCACCGTCGGCCCCGGGATCATCCCGTCGAGGGCGACCGCGTGCGGCACACTGACCACCACGTCACCGACGAGCCGGGCCAGCAGGTGCGCCACGGCGGCCCGCGTCTGCGGGGACTCGTCGCCGGTCAGCTCGACGACCAGCACCGGATCGGCGAGCACCACCTCCCGGTTCCACAACCGGGCGAAGGCGTCCCGGTCGGTCACCGCCCGGGGCAGCTCCTCGGCGGCCACCCGGTGCCCGGCCCGGCCCACCGCCGCGCAGGCCGCCGCCACCACGTCGAGCCGGTCGTCGTGGTCGGGCCCGCACACCCGCAGCGGGCCTCGCCCGGCCTGCCAGGTGGCGCAGAGCTGCCGGACGGCCCGACGGCGGCTGGCCGGCAGGGTGGCCGGCGGCGCGGGCAGCGCCACCAGGTAGGGCCGGAGCCGCTCGTCGAGCCGGCCGACGCCGTGCAGCTCGTGCAGGACCCGCTCGTCGACCCGCAGCGGGGCGTGCGGCAGGGGACCCTCGCCCAGCTCCACCAGCCGGGCCGCGCGCAGTGGACGGTCGGCGGCGAGGGCGTCCCAGTGCCCGCCGGGCAGGGCGTCCAGGCACCAGGCGAACGTCGGTGGGCGGTCCAGCAGGCCCAGCTCACCGGCGACCGTGGCGACCAGCACGTCACGTTCGAAGCCGGTCAGCCCGAACCCGGTGCCGATCCGATCCAGCGGCGAGCCGGCGGTCGGGGTGTCGGCCGCCGGTTCCCCCTTGAGCAGCAGGCGGATGCGGTCCAGTTCGCCGGCCAGCCCGTCGCCGCCGGGGGTGACCGGGGGCGGGGCGGGCCAGCGGGCGGCCGGACGCGGGGCGGGCATCACAGCACCACGGCCGGGCCGTCGTACCGGCCGGACGGGTCGGCGTGCAGCGGGCTGTCCACCCCGTCGACCCGCAACCGGGCCAGGTACGTGCCGGCCGGCAGGTCGCGGAAGGCGAAACCGATCCGCCCGGTGCGCTCCCCGCCGGGCGGCACCCCGTTGCCGGCGGGCGCGGCGAGCACCGTGCCACCCGTCCCGGTCAGCCCGAGGGTCACCTGCTGGCCGGTCTCGACCCCGGGGACGACGTCGACGGTGACCGTGCCGGTGCGCAGCAGCACCCCGTCGACGGTGCGGCTGGACTCGACCACCACGTCGGCGGGGGCGACGGTGATCGTGGGCCGGTAGGTGACCGGCACCGCGTCGGAACTGACCGCCGGCCGGGGGGTGGGCGGGTCGCCCAGCGGCACCGCGTGGGTGACGACCAGCCCCCGGATACCGGCGGCGACGGGCCGGTCGAACGCGGTCAGCGGCAGCCGCAGCTCACCTTCGGTGACGGTGGCGGGGCTGGCCGAGGCGGCCCCGATCCGCACCCGCACGTCCGGCCCGGCGAGGTTGCGGCCGGTCACCACGAGGGTCGCGCCGGCCGTGACCGGGGTGCCGGTCGGGCCGTCGGCGCGGACCTGGTCGACCTCGGGACCGGCGACGTCGATCGTGCCGGCGGTGACCGCGCGGACCGGCAGCGGCTCCCGCGCGCCGCGCAGCGGGTCGATCAGCACCACCGACACGTCGAAGAAGACACTGCTGCGGTACGGCGCGCTGAACGCCGACCAGAGCCGGAAGCTCTCCTCCCCGCCGGGGCTGTTGGTGACGCTCACCCGCAACTGCTCGACCTGCTCGGCGAGGCGGGAGTCGGCCACCGGGGCGGGCAGCGTCGGGTCCGGCGGGTCGGGGGCGAGCGACCGGCGGATCGCCGCCCGGGTCAGCACCGGCGTCTCGTGCAGCATCGCCAGCAGGTGACCGAGCAGGATCTCCCCGGTCAGCGGGTCGTGACCGTAGACGCTCGCCACGTAGTGCAGGTCGACACCGAGCGGCGGCGCGGCGACGTCGTCCCCGCCGGTGCTGCGCGGCGGCGGCCCCAGGTTGGCCCAGGTGGGGTTGCGGGTCACCCGGCTCAGGAACAGGTTGACCTGGTTGCCCTCCTGGTTGCCGACGGTCACCCGGTCGGGTGGGCCGGCGGAGACGGACACCCCGCCGACCGCCGACGAGGCGCCGGTGGCCCGCAGGTACGCCATCAACTGCCCGCGCAGCACGGCGGTGACGGCGGCGAGGGCGTACCCGGTGCTCATCGCGTCGCCCCCGCTCCGCGCAGGTACGACTCCAGTTCGGGCGCGGGGCCCGGGGCGACGGCGGGGGCCGGGGCGACAGCCGGTGCGGTGACCGGCGGGGGCGTCGCCGGATTCCGCTGCGGGGTGAGACGGACCTCGATCCGACCGATGTGCACGTGCACGGCGACCGGCTCCGGTGCCCGCGCGTCGGCCCGGGTCGCAGGTGCGCGGTGGGCGGGCGGAACGGTCGGCGCGACGCGGGCCACCGGTGCGGCGGTGACCGGTGGGGCGACCGGTGCCGGCACGGCGGGTGTCGGGGTGGCCGGCCGGGCCGGCGGATCGTCCGGGTCGTCCCGGCGGAGCGCCGGTGCCCCGGCCGGGGTGGTCGGGATGGCCGGCGGTCGGGGCGGTGCGTCCCGGGTCACCGGCGCGGGCCCGGTCGGGCCCGGTCGGGTCGCCTCCGCCGGAACCACCACCGGCCGGCCCGGCCCGGTCACCGCCGGGGCGCGGGTGCCGGGTCGAGGCAGCGGCCGGGACGGCCCGGGGAGCGGTGCCCCGGCCGGCGG
>NZ_MZMV01000041.1 GCF_002210435.1 Micromonospora wenchangensis | reverse complement strand
CGGCCGGGCGGCGGTGCGGTCAGCTGCGGTCGCTGTCGTCGGCGGCGGTCGACGCGCCCGGACCGTACGGGGACGCCTGGCCCCGGGGTGTCGGGCGGCCCCGGTCCCCCGCCGAGGTGCCCCGGTTGGCCGGGTGGCCGGTCGCGCCGGGCCCCTTGCTGTCCTGCACGGTCGGGTTCCTCCCGTTGCGGCGCATCTCGGGCTGCTGCACGTTCGTCACGGGTGTCTCCTTCCGGGTGGACGGGCACGGGTGCTCCGCGCCCGTCGCCGGGTTACCCGTCACCACGGTGCGTATGCGGACCACCGTGGCCGGGCAGGGCTGAGCGGCGGCAGGACGGGTAGTACCGGGTGATGGGAGACGACCGACGGGTGGCCCGGACGCTGCTGGCCCGGCAGGGCAGCACCTACGCCGAGGACGCCGGCATCACGCTGGCCGACCGGCCCGGCCCGCTCTACCAACTGCTGGTGCTCACCACGTTGCTGAGCACCCGGATCCGGGCCCAGGTGGCGGTGGCCGCCGCCCGCGAGCTGTTCGCCGCCGGTTGGCGTACCCCGCAGGCGATGGAGGCGTCGGGCTGGCAGGACCGGGTCGACGCGCTGGGACGCGGCCACTACCGCCGCTACGACGAGCGGACCGCCACGATGCTGGGCACCGGCGCCCGGCTGTGCCTGGACCGCTGGCACGGTGACCTGCGGCGGATGCACCGGGAGAGCGGGGGTGAACCGGCGGCGCTGCGGCGACGGCTGACCGAGTTCCCGGGGATCGGCCCGACCGGGGCGGACATCTTCCTGCGGGAGGTGCAGACGGTCTGGCCGGACGTCCGCCCGTACGCCGACCGGCGCACCCTGGCGGGGGCGAGACGCCTCGGCCTCCCGGCCGATCCGCACGGGTTGGCCGGGCTGGTCGCCGCGCCGGACTTCGGCCGGCTCGCGTCGGCGCTGGTGCGGGTGGCCCTCGGTGAGGAGTCGGCGGGCGAGGTGACGCGCACCGCCGCCGCGGCCCGCTGAGGCGCGGCCGGTCAGTCGACCGGCTTGTTGCCCGCCGGCTTGGTCAGGTACCACACCAGCAGGGCGGCCAGCAGGGCCAGCAGCACCACACCGCCGGAGACCCCGCCACCGTCCTCGGTGGAGCGGTGCCCGGTCACCCCGAAGTAGATCACCGCGAGGCCGGCGAGCACCGCCAGAAACGTCCGTATTCCTCGGTCCTTCACGCCCCGCACCGTACGGGCGACCTCGGCCGGAAAACCGACATTCCGGCCAGGTTCCCCCGTCCGGGCGACGTGGCGCGCGGACGGGTCAGATGGTCTCCAGGTCGTCCAGGGAGATGGCGTGCGTCATCAACCAGCGGGCCAACGCCGCCATGCCGAACAACCACAGCGGGGCCGACTCGGTGGTGCCGTTGGTGGCGAAGACGGCGAACCGCAGGTCCGGTGCCCGGTACGCCTCGATCCGCCAGCGGTGGTTCCGGTCCCGCCAGACCGCCGAAGGGTCCATGGCGTCACGGTAGGCGACCCCGGACCGGGCGGCGGGCCGTTCGCCACCACCGCCCCCGGGGAACACCTGCCGGTCAACCGGAGCCGACCACCATCCGTTCGTCGCCGGGCAGCCGACGGGTCACCCCGCGCCGGTCCAGCAGCTCCAGCAGCGGCACCGCCACCCGACGGGTGGTGTCCAGGGCCTGCCGGGCGGCGCTGAGCGTGAACGGCTGCGGCAGCCGGGCGAGCACCCGCACCGCGTCGTCGGCGGCGTCGGGCAGCAGCACCACGTTCTCCGCCAGCCGCAGCAGCGCACCGGCCCGCACGGCGGCACCCACCTCCCGGGGACCCAGGCCCAGCGCGGTGAGTTGGTCGGCCTCCGGCGCGCGGAACGGATGGGCGGCGTACTCGCCCCGGACCCGGTCGATGGCGCGGGCCACCGGTTCGGGCAGCCCGGGGACGCCGGTGCCGATCCGGCCGGCCCGCAGCGTCAACGGCGGCCGGACCAGCGCCTCCACCAGGGCGCGGTCGGGTAGGCCGAGGCGCTGCCGCACCGCCTCGGTGGGGGCGTCCGGCTCCAGCGGGTGCGCGGCCGCCCAGGCGGCGACCTCCTCGACCAGCCGCGCCCCCAGCCACCGCCAGTGCGCCGGGTCGGCCAGCCAGTCCCCGACGACCGGGGTCGCGTCGCCGGAGACACCCATCCGGATCAGCTCGGCGGCCCGCACGAGCCGGCGGCGGCGCAGCTCACCGGCCAGGTCGGGACGCCCGTCCAGATCGGCCAGGACGGCGGCGCGGGCGGCGGCGGCACCCCGGCGGGACAGCGGCGGCGGGGCCACGTCCAGCACCGTCACCCCACCGCAGACGTGGTGCCGGCCCGGGTCACGCAGCAACGCCCGGTCCCCGGTCAGCAGCGGCAGCGGACGGGCCAGCCGCAGCCGTACGGTGTCGCCGCCCAACGGCCGGACCCGGACGGCAACGGCCGCCGACCCGACGTGCAGGGTCAGCGTCGCCGGCAGGTCACCGGCCGGGTCACCGGCCAGCCGCACGTCGACCAGGTCGGTCCGGTGGAACCGGTCGGGGGTGAGCAGCGCGTCGCCGCGCCCGAGCCGCTCCCGGGGCGTCCCGCGCAGGTTGACCGCCACCCGGGCGACCGCGGCGACCCGCTGCGTGGGCGTCCCGAGCCGGTGCAGGCCCCGCACCCGGACCGGTTCACCGGTGGTGGCGAGCGTCAACCGGTCGCCGACGCGCAGCTCACCGCCGCCGAGGGTGCCGGTGACGACGGTGCCGCTGCCCCGGATGGTGAACGCCCGGTCGATCCACAGCCGCACCGGCCGGTCCGGGTCAGGCGCGGGCAGCCGGGCGACCAGCCGGCCCAGGGCGGCGCGCAGCTCCGGCAGGCCGGCACCGGTGACCGCGCTGACCGCCACCGACTCCACCGCGCCGAGCGACGTCGCCGCGAGCTGCGCGTGGGCCTGCGCCGTCGCCGGCCCCGGATCGGCCAGGTCCGCCCGGGTCACCACCAGCAGCCCGTGGGACACCCCGAGGGCGTGCAGGGCGGCCAGGTGTTCGGCCGACTGCGGCATCCACCCCTCGTCGGCGGCGACCACCACCAGCACGGCCGGCACCGGCCCCACCCCGGCGAGCATGTTCGGCACGAACCGTTCGTGCCCCGGCACGTCGACGAACGCGACCGGGTCGCCGCCGGGCAGGGTGGTCCAGGCGAAGCCGAGGTCGATGGTCATCCCCCGGCGGCGTTCCTCCGCCCACCGGTCCGGTTCCATCCCGGTCAACGCCCGGACCAGGGTGGACTTGCCGTGGTCGACGTGCCCGGCGGTGGCGACGACGTGCATCTCTACTCGGCCGTCCGCAGCACCGCGTCGCGCAGCGTGTCGTCGGCGTCGGCGGACACGCAGCGCAGGTCCAGCAGCAGCCGGCCCCGGACCACCCGGCCGAGCACCGGCGGGTCGCCCAGCCGCAGCGGTGCGGCGTACCGTTCGGGCAGGCTCAGCGCCCACGAGTCCAACTCGACGCCGGGTGCGCCGCCCCCGCCGACGACGGCGACGCTGGGCACCACCTCGGCCTTGCGCCCCTCGGCACCGAGGGCGTCGCGCAGCCGTTCGCAACGGTCCCGCAGCACGGCCGGGTCGGCGTGCAGGGCGTCCCGGGTCGGGGTGCTCGGCCCGTGCAGGGTGGCCGCGAGCGCGGCGAGGGTCAGCTTGTCGACCCGCAACGCCCGCGCCAGCGGGTGCCGGCGCAACCGGTCGACCAGGTCGGCGTCGCCGAGCAGCAACCCGGCCTGCGGGCCGCCGAGGAGCTTGTCGCCGCTGGCGGTGACCAGGTGCGCCCCGGCCCGCAGGGTGCTCGCGGCGTCCGGCTCGGCGGGCAGCAGCGGGTCGGCGGTGAGCAGGCCGGAGCCGATGTCGGCGACCACCGGCACGCCGAGGGTGGCCAGCTCGGCGACGCCGACGGCCGAGGTGAAGCCGGTGACGACGAAGTTGGACGGGTGCACCTTCAGGACGAAACCGGTGTCCGGGCCGACCACCCGGGCGTAGTCGTCGCGGGTGGTGCGGTTGGTGGTGCCGACCTCGCGCAGCCGGGCGCCGGTGCTGGCCAGCAGGTCGGGCAGGCGGAACCCGTCGCCGATCTCCACCAGTTCACCCCGGCTGACCACGATCTCCCGGCCGGCGGCCAGCGCGGTCGCGGCGAGCACCAGGGCCGCCGCCCCGTTGTTGACCACGTGCACGGCGGTGGCTTCGGGCACCGCGGCGGCCAGCGCGGCCAGCGCCTCCCGGCCGCGGCGGGCCCGGCGACCGGTGCCCAGGTCCAACTCCACGTCGGTGCTGCCGGCGGCGGCGACCAGCGCGTCGACGGCGGCCGGGGACAGCACGGCCCGACCGAGGTTGGTGTGCAGCACCACCCCGGTGGCGTTGAGCACCGCCCGGGGGGTCGGGGCGGGCAACGCGGCGAGGGCGGCGTCGCGGACCTCGTCGGGGCCGATCTCACCGTGCCGGGCCCGCTGCTGGGCGTGGCCGACGGCCGCTTTGACCCGGGCCCGGCCGAGGGTCGCCGCCGCCGCGGCCAGCGCCGGATCGGCCAGCAGCGTGTCGGTGCGGGGCACCCGCCGACGCGGATCGGCCGCCGCCTCACCCATGCGTTGTCATCTCCCCCGCAGACGGTTGGCGGAGACGGACGGGAATCGAACCCGCCTGGCCCGGGTCCCGGACCACACCAGCTTTGAAGGCTGGGAGGGGCACCAGCCGCCTGAACGCCTCCGCCCCCGAGTCAACCACAGGGCCCCGCCGGTGGCGCGGCGAGGTGTCAGACCTGCCCGGCCTCGCGGCGACGGATCCGTTCCCGCTGCGGCAGCACCGTGTATTTCGGGTCCCGCGCCGAGGCCACCCCGCCGTGGAAGATGCCGAACCGGGTGGCCACCGACGCGGCCAGCAGCGCCGTGCCGGACAGCGCGGACAGCACCCGGCTGCGCCGCCCGGCCAGCGCCCCCACCACCCCGGCGGCGGTGAGCAGGCGACCGGCGCGCAGCAGCCGACCCGCCGTACCGATCCGGTAGGGCTCGCTGAGCAGCCCCAGCCGGGTCTCCACCGAGTGCGCGCCCCACAGTTCCAGGGCCGCCCCGGCCACCGCCATCCGCCGGGCCGGGCCGGCCTGGGCGCAGGGCGCGGCGAGCAGCCCCACACCGGCGCCGCTGGCCAGGGCGCTGCCCGCGAAGATGGTCGGCAGCTCCGGGTACGCCTCGTGCCAGGACGGCACCGCCGTGCCGGCCAACAGCACCCCGGTGTACGTGGCCAGCGCCGGTGCGACGGCGGCGGCGGCCAGCCCGGCGACCTGCCCGGCCGGCGGCAGCAGCCGACGCACCGGGGAGAACACCCCGCGTGCCGGTAGCAGCGGTGCGCCCTCGGCGACGGCGGCCAACCCGGCGGCCGGGCCGTACGCGGTGAGGATCCAGGTGCCCACCGACATCGGGGAGGTCGGTTTCGCCACCCGCAGCATGTGGTGGAACCGGGCCGGCCGCCCGAGGTCGTTGATCAGGAAGTAGGCGCTGGCGGTGACCGCGCCCAACGCGGTGACCCGGCCGGCCCGGCGCAGCGCCGGCCGGCCGGTGAGCTGCCCCCCGGCGGCCAGCAGCGACGATCCGGCGGCCAACCCGCCGGTGAACAGGTACGCGGCGATGTCCCACCGCCACACCGGGGCCTTGAGGATCGGCCGGCCGTAGTAGGAGGTGAACTCCGCCTCCGGGACGCGCAGCTCCTCGCCGCCGCGCCCGCCCCGGCCCCGCCGCCGCGCCACCGGCGGCGCGTCCCGGGGCGGCCCGACGACCGGCGCGTCGGCAGCGCCCACGGCACCGGCCGGGCCCATCGCACCAACCGAGCCCGCAGCGTCGGCCGGCGGTGCGGTGGCGGCCGGGCCGACGCCGACCTTCGGGCCGTGGCCGAGCCGCGCCGAGGAGCGCTGCGGCCGGAACACACCGTCGGCGGCGAGCCGGGCGCGGAAGCCCCGGAACCGCTCCCCCACCGGGATCCGGCCGGCGGTCACGACGATCCCCCGACGAACGCGGCGACGGCCGCCGCCGTCATCGCCAGCGCGGCCAGCCCCGCCCGCCGCCACATCCTCGGCAGGTCCCGGGTGGTGACCACCGGGTCCGGGGGCAGCCCGTACACCTCGGGCTCGCCGAGGAGGAGGAAGAACGCGCCGTCGCCGCCGACACCGTCGGTCGGGTCGTGGCCGTAGAGCCGGGCCTGCGGCACGCCCCGCTCGTGCAGCGTGGCGACCCGCTGTGCGGCCCGGTCGCGCAGTTCGTCGAGGGGGCCGTACTGGATGGACTCCGTCGGGCAGGCCTGGGCGCAGGCCGGGGTCATGCCCGCGCCGAGCCGGTCGTAGCACAGCGTGCACTTCCACGCCCGACCGTCACCCTTACGCTGGTCGATCACCCCGTACGGGCAGGCGGAGATGCAGTAGCCGCAGCCGTTGCAGATGTCCTCCTGCACCACGACGGTGCCGAACTCGGTGCGGAACAGCGACCCGGTGGGGCAGACGTCCAGGCAGGCGGCGTGGGTGCAGTGCTTGCAGACGTCCGACATCATCAGCCAGCGGAAGTCGGTGCGGGTCTCGGCACCCGTGCCCCGACCGGGCGGTGCGGCCCCCGGCATCCCGAGGAACCGGGTGCCCGTGCCGTCCGGAGCGACTGACGGCACGGTGCCGGCCATCCGGGCGGCGGCGTCGGCGTCCCCCGGCGGGACGCCCGGGTTCGTACCGCTGGCGCTGCCGGTGCCGGCGGCAACCGCCGCCGACGTGGCGCCGGCCGACCCTCCGGTCGGATCGCCGGCGAAGGCCGCGGTGCGGTGCCCGGCCGGCACCGGCTGCTCGATGAAGGCCACGTGCCGCCAGGAGTTCGCGGTCAGCGCGCCGGTGTTGTCGTACGACATGCCGAGCAGGTCGAAGCCCGACTCGGGGACGGCGTTCCACTCCTTGCAGGCCACCTCGCACGCCTTGCAGCCGATGCAGACGCTGGTGTCGGTGAAGAACCCCATCCGGGGGCCGGCAGCCGTCCAGCCCGCGTCCGGGGCCGGATCGAGCGGGCCGTAGAGGCTGTTGGCGTCAGGCATGGTCGGCGCCCTTCTCCCGTGGGCCGTCGTCGCTCCGACCGGCCGGTCGCAGCACCGGGGTCGTCACCGTCGGCGGGCGGTCACCGGGCACGATCCCGGCCCGTCGACGGTAGTCCTCGACCAGGTCCCGCAACGCCGGGCCGGTCGGTCGCCGGCCCGGCCGGACGTCACAGGTGCCGACCTTGCTCTCCTGGATGAGCACGTTCGGGTCCAGGGTGATGCCGAACAGGTCGTTGGCCGAGTCGCCGGTGACCAGGCCCTCGTACCCGAAGTGGTACGGCAGCCAGAGCTGGTGGATCACCCGACCGTCCACCCGCAACGGGGTGAGCCGGTCGGTGACCAGCACCTTCGCCTCGATCACCGCACGCCCGCTGACCAGGTGCGCCCAGCCCAGGTGGGTCAGCCCCGCCTCGGCGGCCAACTCCGGGGACACCTCCACGAACATCTCCGGTTGCAGCTCGGCCAGCGGACGCACCGTCCGGCTCATCGCCCCGGCCGTGTGGTGCTCGGTGAGCCGGCTGACCGTGAACACGTACGGGAAGACCTGGCTGTGCTCCTGCGGCGGGCTCGGGTTCACCGAGTTCACCGGGTGGGCGTACACCTTGCGGGTGGGGTTGGCCTGCTGGCCGTAGAGCGGGTTGCGCAGCGGCGACTCCGCCGGCTCGTAGTGCGTCGGCAGGGGACCGTCGAGCACCCCGCTCGGCGCGTACAGCCAGCCCTTGCCGTCGGCCTGCATGACGAACGGGTCGTCGCCGGCCAGCGCCGCCGGACCGGACGCCCCCTGCGGCGGCCGGTACGTCGGCGGTTTCGTCTTCTCGAAGTCCGGCACGTCGTAGCCGGTCCACTCGCCGGCCTGCGGGTCCCACCAGACGTACTTCTTGCGCTCGCTCCACGGCCGGCCCTGCGGGTCGGCCGACGCCCGGTTGTAGAGGATGCGCCGGTTCGCCGGCCACGCCCAGCCCCACTGCGCGGCCACCCAGTCCTGCTCGTGCCGGGACCGGCGGCGGGCCGCCTGGTTGACGCCGTCGGCGTAGACGCCGGAGTAGATCCAGCAGCCGACGGCGGTGCTGCCGTCGTCCTTCGCCTCGGCGAACGAGGCGAGCGGGCGGCCGGTGGACACGTCGTAGCCGTTGATCTCGCGCAGCACCGCCTCGGCGCTCGGCTCGTCGTGCGGGCCGTGGGTGGGGTAGTCCCAGGCGAGGTCGAGCAGGGCGCGGTCGCGGCGGTGCGGGGAGCCGGCCAGCCTCTCCCGCAGCCGCCGCCCCAGGTGGTAGAAGAACCACAGCTCGGAGCGGGCGTCGCCCGGCGGCTCGACGGCCTTCTCCCGCCACTGCAACAGCCGCTGGGTCTGGGTGAAGGTGCCCTCCTTCTCCACGTGCGAGGCCGCCGGCAGGAAGAACACCTCGGTGCGGCACTCGGTCGGGACGATCTCGCCGGTGGCCACCTCGGGGCCGTTCTTCCAGAACGTGGCGCTCTCGATCATGAACAGGTCACGGACCACCAGCCAGTCCAGGTTGGCCATGCCGAGCCGCTGCGCCCGCCCGTGCGCCGAGCCGACCGCCGGGTTCTGGCCGAGCAGGAAGTATCCCCTGACCTTGCCGTCGATCATGTTGAGCACCTGCTGGTAGGTGCCGTGGTCGCCGGTCATCCGGGGCAGGTGGTCGTAACAGAAGTCGTTGTCCGGGGTCGCCGCGTCACCCCAGTACGCCTTGAGCAGGCTCGCCGCGTACGCCCGCGCGTTGCCCCAGAAACCCTTCTGGCCGGGGTGGCGGATGCTGTCCACCCACTCGTCGAACGTCGGGTGGTCGGCGTGGTGCGGCATCGGCAGGTAGCCGGGCAGCAGGTTGAACAGCGTCGGGATGTCCGTCGACCCCTGGATACTGGCGTGCCCGCGCAACGCCAGGATGCCGCCGCCCGGCCGGCCCATGTTGCCCAGCAGCAACTGGATGATCGCCCCGGTGCGGATGTACTGCACACCGACGCTGTGCTGGGTCCAGCCCACCGAGTAGACAAGCGCGCCGGTGCGGTCCCGGCCCGAGTTCTCCGTCCAGGCCCGCGCCAACTCCAGGAACTTCTCCCGGGGAATGCCGCAGACCCGCTCCACCATCTCCGGCGTGTACCGGGCGAAGTGCCGGCGCAGGATCTGGTAGACGCAGCGCGGATGCTGGAGCGTCTCGTCCCGCTGGACCTGCCCGTGCACCTGCGCGCCGTGCGACTCGTGCCGCAGGCCGGCCGCGCTGTCGCGTTCCTTGGCGGTGTGCCCGCTGCCGGAGTCCGCCTCGTGCCCGGCGTACTGCCAACTGGTCTGCACGTAGCTGTCGGTGTTCGGGTCGTAGCCGGAGAACAGGCCGTCGCCGTCCTCGGTGTCGGCGAACTGCTCGCTGACGATCGTCGCCGCGTTCGTGTACGCCAGCACGTACTCCCGGAAGTCCAGCTCGTTGTCCAGGATGTAGCGCACCACGCCACCGAGCAGGGCGATGTCGGTGCCCGCCCGGATCGGCAGGTACGAGTCGGCCACCGCGCTGGTACGGGTGAACCGGGGATCGACGTGGAAGACCTTCGCGCCGCGCCGCTTGGCCTCCATGACCCACTGGAAGCCCACCGGATGGGCCTCGGCCATGTTCGACCCCTGGATGACGATGACGTCAGCGTTGGCGAGATCCTGTTGGAAGTCCGTCGCGCCACCGCGACCGAAGCTGGCCCCCAGACCGGGGACGGTGGCGGAGTGTCAAATGCGGGCCTGGTTCTCGATCTGGAGCGCCCCCATCGCCGTGAACAGCTTCTTGATGAGGTAGTTCTCCTCGTTGTCCAGCGTCGCCCCGCCCAGGCTGGAGATGCCCAGCGTGCGGTGCAGCGGCCGGCCGTCGCTGTCGACGTCCTCCCAGGTCTGCTCGCGGGCGGCGAGGACCCGGTCGGCGATCATGTCCAGCGCGGTGTCGAGGTCGAGATCCTCCCACTCGGTGGAATACGGTCGCCGGTAGCGGACCGTGGTCTGCCGCAGCGGGCTGGTGACCAGGCTCTTGCTCGCCGAGCCCTTCGGGCAGAGCCGCCCCCGGGAGATCGGACTGTCCGGGTCGCCCTCGATCTGGGTGACCCGGTCGTCGGAGACGTACACCCGCTGCCCGCAGCCGACCGCGCAGTACGGGCAGACCGAGCGGGCCACCCGGTCGGCGGTCTCGGTGCGGGCGGTCAGCCCGGCGGAACGACCCGACTGCGCCGCCGCGCCCCGGCCCAACGGGTCGGTGCCGGTGAGCTGCCGGTAGACCGGCCAGCCCGCGATGAAGGTACGCAGACCCACCGCGCACCTCCCTCCCCGGCATGATCCGTCGACCGGCCGACCCCCTGAACATAGGCCAGCGCGGCGGAGGATGCGACCCGGGTGCGAGGATTCCCCACGCACCGACACGGCGCTGCCCCCGACCGGTCCGGTCGGGGGCGGCGATCACGGTGGCGGAGCGCCGGTGTGCATGTCGCCTCTCGGCGCGTGGCGCAACGCGGCTCCAGCCGGACGGAACTCCGCGACGGCAATTCAGGTGAGGCCCGGGGACACTGGACACACCGACGCTCCTGCCCACCAGGATACCCCGCGCCGGCCGTCGGCGCCCCGGTCGCGGACGGCCGGCGCGGGGCGGCGCGGGCGCGGACGGCGGCGGTTCGGGAAAGTCGCGTGCCGGCGCAGGTCGCGGCGGCGTTACCCTGACAGCATGCAGGCCACCCTGGCGACCGCCACCCACCTGGCCCGGCCGGGCCGGCCGGTGGTGGTGGCGCGCACCCTGGCGGAGCTGACCGGCCCCACCGGCGGGGTGGTGGAGCTGCCGGTCCGGTTGATGTGGAGCAGCGAACGCACGTTCGACCTGGCCGAACCGGACGACCTGCTCTGGCTGTACGAGAACGTGCTGCGCGAGACCACCCGCGCCGACGACCTGCGGGCGCTGATCGACGGACGCACCCTGCGCCGGGTGTGGCGGCGGCTCAACCTGCCCCGGGGGGTCCGGGCGGCCTGGGAGAGCCGGCACCGGGGTCTGCGGACCGCGTGACCCACCTGCACGACTTCTACCGGGAGGTCGCCCGGGTCGCCCTCACCGCGGCCGGGCCGCACCGGTTCGTCCTCGGCGGCGGGGTGGCGTGGGCGGCACACGGCCTGGTCACCCGCCCCACCGAGGACGTCGACCTGTTCGCCGACGTGGAGGGGGCGGCCGCCGCGGCCGCGGCGGAGGTGTGTGCCGCGCTGGAACGCGCCGGGTACACCGTCGCGGCGGCCGACCCGGACAGCGACCTCGGTGACCTGTTCGAGGGTTTCGACAGGGACATCCGGGACTTCGTGGTCGGCCGGGACGACCGGCGGATCCGGCTCAGCCTGGCCCGGCTCGACCGGTACCGCTCACCGGTGGTGATGGACCTCGGCCCGGTGATGGACGTCCGCGACCTGATCGCCAACAAGACCGCCGCCCTGGTCAACCGGCGGGAGGCCCGCGACTACATCGACGTCGCCGCCGCGCTGGCGCAGTACCCGGTCGACGAGCTGCTGGCCCTGGCCCGGCAGGTGGACCCGGCGCTGGACGACGAGGACGTGCGGGCCGCCGGCCGCTACCTGGACCGGCTGCCGGACCGGCGGCTCGCCCGCTACGGCCTGGACCCGGCGCAGATCGCGCAGGTCCGCCGCCGGCTGGCCCACTGGCCCCGCTGACCGCCGGACCGGGACCGGGGCCCCGGCCCGGCGGACGGGTCGGTCACTTGGTGAACCGGCCGCCGGTCACGCCCAGGATCTCCCCGGTGACGTAGCTGGACTCCTGCGAGGCGAAGAAGACGTACGCGGGTGCCAGTTCGGCGGGCTGCCCGGCCCGGCCCAGCGGGGTGTCGGTGCCGAACTGCTCCACCTTCTCAGGCGGCATGGTCGCCGGGATCAGCGGCGTCCAGATCGGGCCGGGCGCGACCGCGTTGACCCGGATGCCCCGGTCGGCGAGCTGCGCGGCCAGCCCCTTGGTGAAGTTGGCGATGCCCGCCTTGGTGGTGGCGTAGTCCAGCAGCGGCGGCGACGGGTCGAACGCCTGGATGGAGGTGGTGTTGATGATCGTCGCGCCCTCCTTCAGGTGCGGCAGGGCGCTGCGGCACAGCCAGAACATCGCGTACAGGTTGGTCTTCATCACCCGGTCGAACTGGTCGGTGCTGATCGCCTCGATGCCGTCGTCCTGGGCCATCTGGTACGCCGCGTTGTTGACCAGGATGTCCAGCCCGCCGAGGTCGGTCACCGTCCGGTCGACCAGGTCACGGCAGTGCTGCTCGTCGGTCAGGTCGGTGCGCACCGCGACCCCGCGGCGGCCGGCCTCCTCGATCAGCCGGACGGTCTCCCGGGCGTCGGCGTCCTCGTCCTCGTCGAGGTAGGACACGACCACGTCGGCGCCCTCCCGGGCGAACGCGATCGCCACCGCCCGGCCGATGCCCGAGTCGCCGCCGGTGATCAGGGCCCGCTTGCCCGCCAACCGGTCACTGCCCCGGTACGACGTCTCGCCGTGGTCGGGCTCCGGACCCATCCGGTCGGTCCGGCCGGGCGTCGACTGCTGCTGGGCCGGCTGGCCCTCCTGGTGGCCGTACTGGCTGTTCGGGTCCTGCGGGGTGTACTGGTCCTGGCTCACCGTGCGGCTCCCCTGTCTGCTTTGGTCCGTTCTGGGTTGCCCGGTCACCTACCCCCACGGATCGGCCGGAAACAACCCGCGCCGGGCACCTGTCGACGCCGGTGTGACCGGCAGGTGGCCGCCGACGGCGCGGTGGTGGAACAGTGCGGGCCACTGTGGCGGGAGTGACCGCTGCTCGTTATGGTGCGCAACGGCGCCCACGAGGCGCGTCCATCCCCGTCGAAGGGCACCCCATGACCTCCTCCTCCGGCGCGTCGCGCCGCCAGGTGCTGGCCGTCGCCGCCGCCGCGGCGACCGCCCCGCTGATCGCCGGCGCGCCCGCCCGGGCGGCGCAGCGGCAGGGCCCGAAGGGTCCGAAGACCTGGGACCTGACCGTCCTGGGCACCTCGGACACCCACGGCAACGTCTACAACTGGGACTACTACCGCGACGCCGAGTTCGACGACAGCAAGCACAACGACGTCGGCATCGCCAAGCTCGCCACCCTGGTCAACCAGATCCGCGCCGAGCGCCGGGGCCGGGCCACCCTGGTCCTCGACGCCGGCGACACCATCCAGGGCACCCCGCTTGCCACGTACTACGCCAAGCAGGAGCCGATCACCGTCACCGGCGCGACGCACCCGATGGCGCGCGCGATGAACATCCTGCGGTACGACGCCGTGACGCTGGGCAACCACGAGTTCAACTACGGGCTGCCGCTGCTGGCGACCTGGATCGGCCAGCTGGGCTTCCCGGCGCTGGCCGCGAACGCGGTGAACGCGAAGACCGGCAGGCCGGCGTTCCAGCCGTACGTGCTCAAGCGGGTGCGGCCCGGCGGGCCCGGCTCGCCGACCCTGACCGTGGGCATCCTCGGCCTGACCAACCCCGGGGTGGCCATCTGGGACAAGGGCAACGTCGAGGGCAGGTTGGTCTTCCCCGGCATGGTGGAGACCGCCGCCAAGTGGGTGCCGGTCATGCGGCGGCGCGGCGCGGACCTGGTCATCGTCTCCGCCCACGGCGGCGACAGCGGCACCTCCAGCTACGGCCCGGAGCTGCCCAACGAGAACCCGGTGGCGCTGATCGCCCAGCAGGTCCCCGGCATCGACGCGATCCTGTTCGGCCACGCCCACAACGAGGTGGTGGAGAAGTTCGTCACCAACACCGCCACCGGCGCGCAGGTGCTCACCGCCGAACCGTCCAAGTGGGGGCAGCGGCTGACCCGGATGGACTTCACCCTGACCCGGGAGCGGGGCCGCTGGAAGGTCGTCGCCAAGGGCGCCACCATGCTCAACACCAACACGGTGGTCGAGGACCCGACGGTGCTCGCCGCCGTGCGGGGCCAGCACGACAAGACCGTCGGGTACGTCAACACGGTGGTCGCCCGGTCCGCGCAGGAACTCTCGGCGGCCGAGTCACGCTACCGGGACACCCCGATCCTGGACTTCATCAACCACGTGCAGACCGAGGTGGTCACCGCCGCGCTCACCGGCGGCCCGTACGCGGCGCTGCCGGTGCTGTCGATCGCCGCGCCGTTCAGCCGCACCGCCGTCTTCCCGCAGGGTGACGTGCGCATCCGTGACGTCGCCGGGCTGTACGTCTACGACAACACCCTGGAGGCGGTGGTGCTCACCGGCGCCGAGGTGAAGGCGTACCTGGAGTACTCGGCGAAGTACTTCACCACGCTGCCGGTCGGCGCACCCGTCGACCCGGCGACGATCAGCGACCCGGCCGTGCCGGACTACAACTACGACGTGATCTCCGGGCTGGACTACGACATCGACGTCTCCCGGCCGGTCGGACAGCGGATCACCCGGCTGGTGCTGCCCGGCACCGACACCCCGGTCGCCGCCGACGCGCAGTTCGTGGTCGCGGTGAACAACTACCGGCGCAGCGGCGGCGGGAACTTCCCCGGCATCGTGAAGACCCAGGTCTACAACGCGCAGCAGGAGATCCGCCAGCTGCTCATCGACTGGGCGCAGGCCCGGGGCACCATCGACCCGGCCGACTTCTTCGTGCCGAACTGGCGGCTGGTCCGCGCCGGCGTGCCGGTCTTCTGAGCCGCCCGGCCGTCGCCCGCCGCGCGGCCAGCCCGACGGGCCCCGGGGTGCCGCCCCGGGGCCCGTCGGCTTGCTCAGCCGCCCGCGCGCAGGTCCTGCTCGTACCGGCCGGGGGTCGGGTCGGGCTGGTAGCGCGGCGGGTCGGTCTCGGTCGACGCCGTGCGCTCGTCGGGGCGTACCGCCGGTGGCAGCTCGCCGAAACGCGCGTGCCGCAGGAACGCGTACTGCTCGTCGGTGAACGATTCGCTCATGACCCGTAGTGTGCGCCCGGCATCAAGGCCGGCGGGAGGGGTAAGCGCGCGGGACCGTCGGCGACGAAAGGACGAGACATGCGCGCGGTACGGATGACCGCCCCCGGGGTGCTCGAACAGGTCGAGGTGCCCACCCCGACGCCCGGCCCCGGCGAGGTGCTGGTACGCGTCGGCGCGGTCGGGGCCTGCCACTCCGACCTGCACATCCTCGACGCGCCCCCGGGTGTCTTCCCCGTCCCGATCACCCTCGGCCACGAGATCGCCGGCACCGTGGACACCCCCGGCGACGGCGTCACCGGCTGGTCCGCCGGGGACCGGGTCGCCGTCTACGGGATCATCGGCTGCGGCACCTGCCGGGGCTGCCTGCGGGGGCGGGAGAACGAGTGCCGCACCGTGCCCGTCGGCGGGGTCGGGCTCAGCCGCGACGGCGGGCTGGCCGAGCACGTGGTGGTGCCCGCCTCCCGGCTGCTGCCCGTCGGTGATCTGGAGGTGACCCAGGCGGCGCCGCTGACCGACGCCGGGCTGACCCCGTACCACGCGATCGAGCTGGCCCGGCCGGCGCTGCGGCCGGGGACGTCGGTCGTGGTGATCGGCATCGGCGGCCTGGGGCACATGGCGGTGCAGATCCTCGCCGCCACCACCGCCGTGCGGATCATCGCGGTGGACAGCAACGTCGCCGCCCTCGACCTGGCCACCCGGGTCGGCGCGCACCACGTGGTGCCGGCCGGCCCCGACACGGTCGACCGGATCCGGGAACTGGTCGGGCCGGCACCCGACGGCGCGGACGTGGTCATCGACTGCGTCGGGGTGGACGCCACCCTCACCACCGCCCGCGGCGTCGTCGCCACCGGCGGCCGGCTGCTGCTGGTCGGGTTGGGCGGCGGCACCCTGCCGGTGCGGCCGGTCGCCGACGAGCCGCCCACCGTGCCGTTCGGGACCAGCGTCGAGGTCCCGTTCTGGGGCACCCGGGCCGAACTCCAGGAGGTGATCGCCCTGGGCCGGGCCGGGCTGCTCGCCGCCGACGTGCAGACCTTCCCGCTGGACCGGGCGCCCGAGGCGTACGACCTGCTGCGGGCCGGCGACATCCACGGCCGCGCGGTGATCGTGCCCTGACCCGGGCCCGGCGGCCCGCCGCGGTCAGCGCACGGGTGGCACGGCCGGCTGCGGGCCCCGGGCGGGCATCCGGTCCAGCAGGGCCGCCGCGGCCCGCACCGGCAGCCGGTCCATGGTCCGGTCGAAGCTCAGCCGGCCCTGGCAGAACCGGACGAACATCGACCAGCCGGCCGGGGTCGCCACGAACGCGTGGCACAGCTCCGGGCGGCGGGCGAACAGCGTCAGCATCCGCCGCCCGGCGCGCATCGACGGCACCAGGCGCTCGTGGACGTCGCGGGGGTAGCGGTCCAGGTCACCGGCGGCGACCGCCGCGCCGGCCAGCGTCCCGGAACGCAACGCGTAGCTGATCCCCTCCCGGGTCCACGGCTCCAGCAGGCCGGCCGCGTCGCCGGCCACCAGCACCCGGCCGTGGCGCAACGGGGAGTCGTCGACCCGGCACCGGGTCAGGTGCCCGGAGTCGTGCGCGGCGGGCACCTGCGCCAGACCCAGCCGGTCGAGGAAGCCGTGCAGGTAGGCGCGGGTGCGTTCGCCCTCGCCCCGGGCCCCGATCACGCCGACGGTGAGCAGGTCCCCCTTGGGGAACACCCAGCCGTACGCGCCGGGGAACGGGCCCCAGTCCAGCAGCAGCCGCCCCCGCCAACGGGCCGCCTGCGCGGGTGACACCGGCAGCTCCCGTTCCAGGCCCAGATCCACCTGGCCGTACCGGACACCCACGTGCCGGGCGGTCACCCCGGCGGAACCGTCGGCCCCGATCACCGTCCGGGCGGTCACCGTGGAACCGTCGGCCAGCCGGACCCGTACCGTGTCGGGGTCCTGGTCGAGGGCGCGTACCGCGACGCCCTCGCGGACCTCGGCCCCGGCGGACACCGCCGCCGCGCGGAGCCGGTCGTCGAACTCGTCGCGGCGCACCATGGTCACCAGCGGGGTGCCGTGCCGGCGGGTGAAGCCCCACCGGCCGTCGCGGGTGAAGGTGACCCGGTCGACCCGGTCGTGCGCCGGCACCTCGATCCGGCCGGCCACCATCGACAGCGAGGTGCCGATCAGGCCACCCCCGCAGGTCTTGTAGCGGGGGTGCACGGCGCGGTCCAGCACCAGCGTCCGCACGCCGGCAGCCGCGGCCTCCCGGGCCGCGCTGAGCCCGGCCGGCCCGGCACCGACCACGACGAGATCCCAGATGATCATGCCGTTCAGCCTAGGGCACCGGCCCGTCCGGTGGCGCGCACGACCGGCCGTCGGCAGGCATCGTCGGGCGGCCAGCGGGTAAGCCGCGCCACCCGGACCGCCCGACCGGCCGGCCGGGGTCACGGCAAGGAGGGCACCATGCAGCAGGTACGTCTGTCGGAGGTCGAGGTGCGCGTCTACGAGGCGGTCAGCGTGCTGGAGACGCGCGGCCAGGTGCCCTACCCCGACCTGATCGCCGAGGAGGCGGGGCTGGCCGAGCAGGACGTCCACGCGCCCCTGCACCAGCTCACCGAGAAGGGCCTGCTGCACCGCGAGGACTCGCCGCTGGCCGGGCTGGACTTCGGCCCCCGCTGGTGCGCCCGCCAGCCGACGTGAGCACCGTCGCGCCCCGCCGGACGGCCGGGCCGGGCACCGGTTTGCCGCGCCGGGCACCGGGTAGCGCTGCGACATGCCCGATCACCGGTCCGTGCGGGACCGCTCCACCGACGACGGTCCCGTGACCGGCCGCAGCGACGACCGCCGCCGCTGGCAGGCCCTCGGCGTCGGCCTCGTCGCGGCGTTCATGACGCTGCTGGACGTGAGCATCGTCAACGTCGCCGTCCCGTCGATGGACCGGGCGTTGCAGGCCAGCCCGAGCGACCTGCAGTGGGTGCTGTCCGGCTACGCGCTGACCTTCGGACTGGTCCTGGTGCCGGCCGGCCGCTTCGGCGACGCCCGGGGCCGCCGTAACGCCTTCGTCGTCGGGGTCGCCCTGTTCACCCTCACCAGCGCGCTGGCCGGACTGGCCCAGTCCCCGACCTGGCTGGTCGCCGCCCGGCTCCTGCAGGGCGTCGCCGCCGGGGTGGTCAACCCGCAGGTGACCGGCCTGATCCAACAGCTGTTCCGGGGCGCGGAGCGGGGACGCGCGTTCGGCCTGCTCGGCGCGACCATCGGCATCTCCACCGCCGTCGGCCCCCTGCTGGGCGGCCTGCTCATCCAGCTCGGCGGGGAGGACCACGGCTGGCGGTGGGTGTTCTTCGTCAACGTCCCCGTCGGGGTGCTGGCGGTGCTGCTCGGCTGGCGGCTGCTGCCCACCCGGGCCGCCGGCCGGCTCGACCGGCACCGGCTGGACCCGGTCGGGGTGCTGCTGCTCGGCGTCGGCGTGACGCTCCTGCTGCTGCCCCTGGTGCAGCGGGAACAGTGGCCCAGCCCGTGGAAGTGGGCGCTGATCCCGGCCGGACTGGTGGTCCTGGTCGGCTTCGGGTTCTGGGAACACCGGTACGGGCGTACCCGCACGCCCCTGTTCGACCTGGGGTTGTTCCGGCTGCGGTCGTACACGATCGGGGCGGTGATCGCGCTCGTCTACTTCGGCGGCTTCACCGCGATCTTCTTCATCTTCACCCTCTACCTGCAGAACGGCCTCGGCTACCGGGCGCTGACCGCGGGCCTGGCGATCACCCCGTTCGCCCTCGGCTCGGCGCTGGCCGCCGCCCTCGGGGGCCGGCTGGTCACCCGGTTCGGCCGGCCGCTGGTCGGGATCGGACTGGTCATGGTGCTGGTCGGGCTGGGTGGGGTGGTGTTCGTGCTGCGCGGCGACCCGCACGGCTCGGTCCCGCTGCTCACCGCGCTGCCGCTGCTGCTCGCCGGGCTGGGCAGCGGCCTGGTGATCACCCCGAACCAGACGTTGACCCTGTCCGAGGTGCCGGTGCCGCAGGCGGGCAGCGCGGCCGGCATGTTGCAGACCGGGCAGCGCATCGGGTCGGCCGCCGGCATCGCCGCCGTCGGCGCGCTGTTCTTCTCGTCGCTGGCCAGCACCGACGGCCGGTGGGTCGCCGCGTTCCGGCACTCCCTGCTGCTGGCCATGGGCATCGTCGCGCTGGCCCTGGTCGCCGCGGCCACCGACATCGTGCTGAACCACCGCGCCGCGCACCGCCGCTGAGCCCGCCGCGCACCGCCGCTGAACCCGGAGTCCACCGGCGACACCAACCCCGGGGGAACCGTCGGCGAACACTCACCGCACGGGGCTGCGGACGCACCGCGACACCCGGTAGACACATAGACCATGACGAACACCCTCGACCGTCGTACCCTGTTGCGCCTCGCCGGTGCCTCCGCCGGCACTGCCGTCCTCGCCGGCACCACCCTCGCCGCGAGCGGTCCCGCCCAGGCGGCGGACGGCGCGTTCCGGCACGGGGTCGCCTCCGGCGATCCGCTGCCGGACGGCATCCTGCTGTGGACCCGGGTCACCCCCGTGGCGGAGGCACTACCCGGATCCGGCCTCGGCCCGGACGTCGACGTGCGCTGGCAGGTCGCCGCCGACCCCGACTTCGCCACGGTCACCGCGCAGGGCGTGACACCGACCGGTCCGGCCCGCGACCACACCGTCAAGGTGGCGGTGACCGGGCTGGCCCCGGCGACGACGTACTGGTACCGGTTCGGTCACGGTGACGCCTGGTCGCCGACCGGGCGGACGATGACCGCCCCGGCGGTCGACGCGGCGATCGACCGGCTGCGGCTGGGCGTGGTGTCCTGCGCGAACTGGGAGGCCGGGCACTTCGCGGCCTACCGGCGGCTGGCCGACCGGGGCGACCTCAACCTGGTCGTGCACCTCGGCGACTACCTCTACGAGTACGGCACCGGCGAGTTCGACGCGGGCGGCACGGTGGTCCGCCCGGTCGTGCCCGAGCACGAGACGCTGACCCTGGCCGACTACCGGGTCCGGCACGCGCTCTACAAGACCGACCCGGGCCTGCAGGCGCTGCACGCCGCCCTGCCCTGGGTGATCACCTGGGACGACCACGAGGTCGCCAACGACGCCTGGTCGGGCGGGGCGGAGAACCACACCCCGGGCAGCGAGGGCGCGTGGTCCGACCGGGTCGCCGCCGCCCGGCAGGCGTACCAGGAGTGGATGCCGGTGCGGATCGGCGCGGACGGCACGATCTACCGGCGGTTGCGTTTCGGCCGGCTCGCCGAGCTGTCCATGCTGGACCTGCGGTCGTACCGGTCGCAGCAGGCTAGCGGCACGGCGGTGGACGACCCGGCCCGCACCATCACCGGCACGGCCCAGCTACGGTGGCTCGAAGACGGACTGTCCGGCTCGACGGCACAGTGGAAACTGGTCGGCAACCCGGTGATGATGGCCCGGGTCGACCTCGGTTCGCTGCCGGCGTGGCTGCTCGGCCCGCTGGCCAAGCTGCTCGGCATCCCGCAGAACGGCGCGGTGCTCAACCCCGACCAGTGGGACGGCTACAACGCCGACCGCAACCGGCTGGTCGACCACCTGCGGGCGACCGGCACCCGGGACGTGGTCTTCCTCACCGGCGACATCCACACCTCGTGGGCCAGCGAGGTGACCACCCGGTCGACGGGGTTGACCAACCCGGCCGCCGCCGAGTTCGTGGTGCCGTCGGTGACCAGCGACAACCTCGACGACGCCCTCGGCCTGCCGGCCGGCAACGGGCTGAGCCTGCTCGGCGCGACCCTGCTGCGCTCGACGAACCCGCACGTGAAGTGGACGGAGCTGGACGGGCACGGCTACGGCGTGCTGGAGGTGACCCCGCAGCGCTGCCGGATGGACTGGTACCACCTGGTCGACCGGACCCGGCCCGACAGCGCGAGCCGCTGGGCCGCCGGGTTCTCCGTCGGTGCCGGGTCGGCGAAGCTGCGCCGGGAGGACGCGCCCGCCTGACCCGTCGACGCCGACCGGCCGGCCCCCGTCGTGGGGACCGGCCGGTCGCGCCCGGGTCACCAGAGCTGCTGGACGATGTCCGCCGCCTGCTGCTCCCACTGGGCGTACGCGTACGGGTACGCCGAGACCTGGACGGTCTGCGCGGCGGTGGTCAGCGGCAGGTCCTCCCAGCCGTGCACGTTCTTCAACGCGTCGAAGAACGCCCGGGAGGCGTACCGGGGGTCGGTGATCTGCTCGGGGGTGCCCCACCCCGACGACGGGCGCTGCTGGAACAGGCCCTGCGAGTCGTGGTCGTTGTACGCGCCGAGGTGCCCCAGGTTGTACAGCTTCGACTCCTGCAGCGAGGTGGCCACGCCGATCACCGCGCCGCGCTCGCCCACGCCGCTGCGCTTGGCCTCGGCGACGATCTCCTTGGCGTTGGCGAGCTGCGCGTCGTCGAGCGGCACGCGGGACTGGGCGCCCTCGACGCCGCGCGGGATGAGGTCGTCGGTGCTCGGCTTGCCGGCCGGTACCTCGGTGGTGGGGGTGCCGGTGGTCAGGCCGGACTCGACGGTGACGCCCTGCCGGCCCTTGCCGGTGGCCAGGTCGATGGCGGCGCGGGCCCCCTCGTGGGGGCCGCTGGTGACGGGGGCGGCCACGGCGGCCGGCCCGAACGCCAGGCCGCCGAGGGCGGCGACGCCGGCGATGCTCAGTGCGGTCCTGCGGTCCTTCGCGATGGCCGGGAGCCATCGAGTGAAGTCCAGCTTCACGATGGTTGCCCTTTCGATCGTGGCGACGCGCTCCGGGGTGAGCGGGCCTCGGGGGAACTTCCCCGCCGGCCGGAGGTGTGCTGACCGGCGTACGGGGAACACAACCCACCGCCCCTGTCCGTCATTCCGGAAATGCGCACGCCACGTCGGGCTGTGGCCCGGGTCACCGGCACACCCCACCCCGGGACCTCAAACCGGACAGATCGCCCGCACGACGCGACGGCGTCCGGCCGGTGTGGCCCGGGTCAGGACGGCGAACCGGGCGGCGGCAGGCCCCCGCGCCGGCGTCAGCCGTCGGTGCCGAACCCGTCGGCGGTGGACCGCTCGTCGAGGTCCCGCAACTCCTGGAACACGGTGAGGTGAAGGCCGGCGGGCCCGTCGAGGCGGGAGTTCAGCGAGTGCCAGGGGGTGACGGTGGGCGGGGCGACCTCGGTGGCCCCGGCGGCGACCAGCCGGCCGGTCACGGCGGTGGCGTCGTCCACCTCGAACGCCAGCCGTAGCCTCGGGGCCACCTGACGGCCCACCTCGACGTCGTCGATCATCCGCTTCTGCGCCGGATTGGCGATCTCCAGGGTCGCCCGGCCCGCCTCCAGGATCACCACCCGGGCCTCCCCCGCACCGGAGTACGCGGCCTGCTCGGGCAGGCCCAGGGCGTCCCGGAAGAAAGCCACCGCCGCGTCGTAGTCCTCGGCCTCCACCACCAGGCGCAGCTGTCGTACGCCCGGAGGGCGTTCGTCGTCGGTCACCCGGCCGATCCTAGGCCGGTGGGGCCGGGCGGCACCCGCCGCCCGGCCGCTGCGGTTCAGTGGCCGCGGGCCAGCCACTCCTGCAGGTGGGGGGCTTCCGCGCCGACGGTCGTGTCGTCGCCGTGCCCGGTGTGCACCACCGTGTCCGCCGGCAGGGTGAGCAGCCGGGTCCGGATCGACTCGACGATCGTGGCGAAGTCGCTGTACGACCGGCCGGTCGCTCCCGGGCCCCCGGCGAACAGGGTGTCCCCGGTGAACACCGCGCCCAGCGCGGGGGCGTGGAAGCTGCACGCGCCGGGGCTGTGCCCGGGGGTGTGCAGCACCCGCAGGACGGTGTCCCCGACGGTGATCTCCTGCCCGTCGGTCAGCTCCCCGTCGGGGGCCAGCCCGGGGTGCACCAGGTCCCACAGCACCCGGTCGGCGGGGTGCAGCAGGATCGGCGCGCCGGTGGCCTTCGCCAGTTCCGGGGCGACCCGGACGTGGTCGTCGTGGGCGTGGGTGGCGAGGATCGCCACGACCCGGCGGTCGCCGACGACCCGGCGGATCGCGGCCACGTCGTGCGGGGCGTCCAGCACCACACACTCGGTGTCGTTTCCGACGACCCAGACGTTGTTGTCGACGTCGAAGGTCTGCCCGTCGAGGGAGAACGTGCCGGAGGTGACGGCGTGGTCGACCCGGGCGGTCACGGGAACACCACCACCGACCGCAGCACGTCGCCGTGGTGCATCCGGCGGAACGCCTCCTCCACCTGGTCCAGGGCGATCTCCTCGGTGACGAAGGCGTCCAGGTCGAGCCGGCCCTGCAGGTAGAGCTGGGTGAGCAGCGGGAAGTCCCGGCTGGGCAGGCAGTCGCCGTACCAGCTCGACTTCAGCGCGCCGCCCCGGCCGAAGACGTCGGGCAGCGGCAGGTCGACGGTCATCTCCGGGGTGGGCACCCCGACCAGCACGACGGTGCCGGCGAGGTCCCGGGCGTAGAACGCCTGCTTCCAGGTCTCCGGCCGGCCCACCGCGTCGATCACCACGTCCGCGCCGAACCCGCCGGTCGCGGCCCGGATCGCCTCGACGGCGTCCTCGGCGGAGGCGTCGACGGTGTGGGTGGCGCCGAACCTGCGCGCCCAGTCCAGCTTGCGGCCGTCGGTGTCCACCGCGACGATCGTGGTCGCGCCGGCCAGGACGGCTCCGGCGACCGCCGCGTCGCCGACCCCGCCGCAGCCGATGACGGCCACCGAGTCACCCCGGGTGACCTGCCCGGTGTTCATCGCCGCGCCGAGGCCGGCCATCACGCCGCAGCCGAGCAGCCCGACGGCGGCGGGCCGGGCCGCCGGGTCGACCTTGGTGCACTGGCCGGCGTGGACCAGGGTCTTCTCGGCGAACGCGCCGATGCCCAGGGCGGGGGTCAGCTCGGTGCCGTCGGTGAGGGTCATCTTGCGGGCGGCGTTGTGGGTGTTGAAGCAGTACCACGGCCGGCCCCGGCGGCAGGCCCGGCACTGCCCGCAGACCGCACGCCAGTTGAGCACCACGAAGTCGCCGGGCGCGACGTCGGTGACGCCCTCGCCCACCTGCTCCACCACCCCGGCCGCCTCGTGGCCGAGCAGGAACGGGTAGTCGTCGTTGATGCCGCCCTCCCGGTAGTGCAGGTCGGTGTGGCAGACCCCGCAGGACTGCACCCGCACCACCGCCTCGCCGGGCCCCGGGTCGGGCACCACGATGGTGGTGACCTCGACCGGAGCGCCCTTGCTCCGTGAAATGACGCCCCGGACTTCCTGGCTCACGCTGTGTCCTCCCTGCCTGCCGGCCCGACGGCCGGATGGGTCCCGCTCACCGCCGAACCTACCGCGATCATGCCGCCCGACCCATCGGTCCGCCGGACTCGCCGCCCGCCGCCCGGTCACCCCCACCGTCGGCCGGCTCCCCCGGCGGTACGCGCACCGTCACCTCCGGCGTCGCCACCGTCCCGGCGTCGGTGGCCTGCGCACGCCGTCGCCGGGCGGCGTTGCGGTACCGCAGCACCTGCACCGCGCCCACCGCCCAGAGCAGGTACTGCACGGCGAACGCCCACCGGAACGCCGACAGCGGCGGGGCCGACGCGCCGGCCGGGGTGGTCAGGTCCAGCACCACCCCGATCGCCAGCACCAGCACGATCGAGGCGACGAACCCGCCGACGTTGACGATGCCGGTGGCGCTGCCGATGCGGTGCACCGGATTGAACGTGCGGGCGTAGTCGAAGCCGATCACCGCGCCGGGGCCGCCCAGGGCGAGCACCAGCACCAGCACCACCAGCAGCCAGTGCGGCGACCGGCCCGGCCAGGCCAGCACCACCGCCCAGACCGCGGCGCTGGCCCCGGTGACCACGAGGACCAGCGCCGACCGGTGGAACGGGTGCCTGGCGCACAGGTGGGCGACCACCGGCCCGGCGACCAGCGTCCCGATCGTCATGAGGCTGAGCAGGGACGCGGCGGCCGTCGGGGGCAGCCCCTGCCCCTGCACCAGGAACGGGTACCCCCACAGCAGCGCGAAGACGGCCCCGGAGAACTGGGCGACGAAGTGCGTCCACAGGCCCAGCCGGGTGCCCGGCTGGGCCCAGGCGGCGGCGAGTTCCCGCCGCACGGCGGACACGGCCGGGGTGGCGGCGACTCCCGGCCCGACGTGCGGGGCGTCCCGGACGGCGACGAGCACCAGCAGCACCGTCGTCGCCCCCAGCCCGGCGGCGACCAGGAATGCCGGGGTCCAGCCGGCCCGGTGCAGCAGCGCCACCAGCGGCACCGCGGCGAGGATCGCACCGAGCTGACCGACGGTGCCGGTGAGCTGCACCAGCAGCGGGTTGCGGCGGCCCGGGAACCAGAACGCGACGATCCGCAGCACGCTGATGAAGGTCATCGCGTCGCCGAGCCCTACCAGTACCCGGGCGGCGACGGCGAGCCGGACGTCGGTGGCGACGGCGAAGCAGAGCTGCCCGGTGACCATCAGCGTGCCGCCGGCCAGCAGCAGCCGGCGGGAGCCGTACCGGTCCAGCAGCACGCCGACCGGGATCTGCATGGCCGCGTACACGGCGAGCTGGGCGACCGAGAAGACGGCCAGGGCGGAGGCGTTGATGGCGAACCGGTGGGTGGCCTCCACCCCGGTCACCCCGAGGGAGCTGCGGTGGAACACCGCCGCCAGGTAGGCGGTGACGGCCACCGCCCAGACCACGGTGGCCCGCCGGACGGTGGGCGCGGGGACGACGCTCACCGGTGTGCCGGGCCGGCGTCCGCCGCGCCGGATCCGTCGACGTGGTGGCCGTAGCGGGCCGGGAACCGGCTGGTCCGCGTGGTGCCCCGGCACCGGAACATCGGCGTACGGCTATCCGTCATACCACCATGGTGCGTCGGCGACGACGCGGCGGGCGGCGGCGGGGGCGACGCCGGTGGCCCGCGCCACTGTCGGACGGCCGGTGCGGTCGCCGGGCGGGCTGGCAGGGGCGATCACCGCGACCGATCGACCCCGGCACGTGGGGTGACCGGACGGCGGGCACAATCGACGCATGTCTCCCCGCCGGTGGCTGCTCGCCGATCAACTCGGGCCGCACTTCCTGGACGACGACCAGCAACCGGTGCTGCTGGTCGAGGTCTCCGACCTGTTCCGGCGTCGGCGGCTGCACCGGCAGAAGGCGCACCTCATCCTCAGCGCGCTGCGCCACCGCGCCGCCGAACTCGGCGACCGGGCGGTGCTGCTGCGCACCGCGACGTTCCGGGAAGCCCTGGCGGCCGTCGACGGCCCGGTCGAGGTCTGCCACCCGAGCACCCGGTCGGCGCGGGACTTCGTCCGGTCCGTGCCGGGGCTGACGGTCCTGCCGCCCCGGGGTTTCGTCACCGACCGGGCGGACTTCGCCGACTGGGCGGACCGGCCCCGGCGCGGGCCGCTGCGGATGGTCGACTTCTACCGGTACGCCAAGCGCCGTCACGGCGTGCTCACCGGCCCCGGCCCGGCCGACCGTGGCCGCGGCACCCCGCAGGGGCGCACCCTGGACGTGCCGCCCCCGCCGCCGATCGTCGAGGATGACATCGACGCCGGGGTGCGGGCCGACCTGGACCGCTGGGAACGCGACGGGGTGCGGTTCGTCGGCCGGGACGCCCCCCGCTCGCACCCGGCCACCGCCGGCGAGGCCGAGGACCGGCTGGCGCACTTCCTGCGGTACCGGCTGCCCGCGTTCGGCCGCTACGGCGACGTGATGAGCGCCGAGGACCCGGTGCTGGCGCACGGGATGCTCTCCGCCGCGTTCAACCTCGGGCTGCTCGACCCGGCGGTGGCCGTGTCCCGGGCGGAGGCGGCGTGGCGGTCGGGTGACGCCCCGCTGGCCTCGGTGGAGGCGTTCGTCCGGGGGGTGCTCGGCTGGCGGGAGTTCCTCTGGCAGCTCTACTGGTACGTCGACCCGCCCTACCGGGGTACCGGTTGGCTGGCCGCGACCGAACCGCTGCCGCAGTGGTTCGAGGACCTCGACGCCGACGCGGTGGAGGCACGCTGCCTGGCCGACGTGCTCGCCGGGGTCCGGGACCGGGCCTGGGCGCACCACGCCCAGCGGCTGCTGGTGCTCGGCAACCACGCGTTGCAGCGGGGCTGGCGGCCGACCGAACTGGTCGACTGGTTCCAGCGCAGCTTCGTCGACGGCGCCGAGTGGGTGATGAACACGACGGTGCTCGGCATGAGCCAGTACGCCGACCTGGCCCGGGTGGACACCCGCCCGTACGCCGTCGACGGCCGGTACATCGACGAGATCAGCGACTACTGCACCGGCTGCCGCTACCAGCCGGACCGGGAACTCGGCGACCTCGCCTGCCCGTACACCGGTGGGTTCGCGGCGTTCCTGCACCGCAACCGGGAACGGCTGGTGGGTGACCCGCGGCTCGCGGCGGAACTGGCCGCCCGCGACGACCCGGAGTTCCGGGAGGCGGTGCTGGCGCAGGAGGAGAAGCGGGGCAGCAACCCGCCCTGACCGGCCGTCCTCCCCCCGCCGGCACCGTCGGGGCGGGCGGTCGGGGGCGTCGTCGTCACCTCGGCGTCGTCGTGCCTGAACCCGGGTCAGGCGACCTCACCGGCGGGCAGTTCCGCCGGCACCGGGGCCGGCACCCGGGCGGCCGGCGCGGACCGCGGGCCCGGACCACCGGCGAACCGGACCCCGGCGGCGACCAGCCGGCCGTGTGATCCGGGCGCGACCCGGGCCAGCAGGTCGGGCAGCTTCGCCGACCAGCCGATCAGCACCCGGCCGCGACGACGTTCGACCCCGCGCAGGATCACCTCGGCGGCCCGTCCGGGCGGGATGGACAGCAGCCTCTCGAACTGCCGCCGCGCCACGTCGAACTCCTCGCGGGGCACCCCGCTGCCGACCCGGGCGTTGCGGGCGATGCGGGTGGCGATGCCACCGGGGTGCACCGACGTCACCCCGATGCCGTCGTCGGCCAACTCGTGCCGCAGCGCCTCGGTGAAGCCCCGCAGGGCGAACTTGCTGGCCGCGTAGGCGGCCTGGCCGGCCGGGGCGATCAGCCCGAACAGGCTGGACACGTTGACCAGGTGCGCGCCGGGTTCGGCCCGCAACGCCGGCAGCAGGGCGTGGGTGAGCTGCACCGGGGCCCGGAAGTTGATGTCGACGACCCAGTGGAACTCGTCCATGGTGACCTGGTCGAACCGGCCGCCGAGGGCCACCCCGGCATTGTTGACCAGCAACCGGATCCGGGGATGCCGGGCCATGACCTCCTCGGCGACCCGGGCGGTCGTGCACAGGTCGGCCAGGTCGACCAGGTGGGTGTCGACCCGACGCCCGGGACGGGTGGCGCGGACCGCGGCGGCCACCGCGTCGAGCCGGTCGCCGTCGCGGTCGAGCAGGACCAGGTCGCTGCCACGGCGGGCCAGCCCGTGGGCGAGGGCCTCGCCGATTCCGCTGGCGGCACCGGTGACCACGGCGGTCCCGGCCGTGAAGTCGAAGTTACGCACGCGGCCTCCTTGCTGCGGGAAAGAGACGAACTGACGGTGGGGCGGGCTCAGCCGACCGGGGTGCCGGCGGTCGCCCGGGAGAAGCGCACCCCCTCGTCGACGAGCCGACCGTGTTTCATCAGCACGACGTCGCGGGGATAGTTCTGGTACAGCCGCCACGGCGCGCGGGCACCCTGCCGGGGCAGCGTGTCCACACTGCGCAGCACGTACCCGGACCGCAGGTCGATCAGCGGCGACAGGTCGCCGTCGGCGGGCGCGACCGGGGTGACGACCTGCTGGCCGGTGGCGTCCAGGTGGCGCAGCAGCCGGCACACGTAGGTGGCGACCAGGTCGGCCTTCAACGTCCACGAGGCGTTGGTGTAGCCGATGGTCAGCGCGAAGTTCGGCACCCCGGAGAGCATCATCCCCTTGTACGCCACCGTCGCGCCGAGGTCGACGTCGACGCCGTCGACGGCGAGGGTCATCCCGCCGAGGGCGAGCAGTTGCAGCCCGGTGGCGGTGACCACGATGTCGGCGGGCAGTTCCCCGCCGGAGCCGAGCCGGACGCCGCCCGGGGTGAACGCGGCGACGGTGTCGGTGACCACCGAGGCGCGGCCGGTGGACAGCGCGTCGAACAGGTCACCGTCGGGTGCCACGCACAGCCGCTGGTCCCACGGGTCGTAGCGGGGCGAGAAGTGCCGGTCCACGTCGTACCCGGCGGGCAACCGGCCCTTCGCGGCCCGCCGCAGGAACGCCCGCACCACCCGGGGCGCGCGCCGGGCGAGCTGGTAGGTGACGGTGCCGGACAGCACGTTCTTGGCGCGTACCAGCCGGTGGGCGGCGCGGGCGGGTAGCCGGCGGCGCAGCACGTCGGCCAGCCGGTCCCGGGCCGGCAACGCGATCACGTACGTGGGGGAACGTTGGAGCATGGTGACGTGCCCGGCCCGCCGCGCCAGCGCCGGCACCAGGGTCACCGCGGTGGCCCCGCTGCCGATCACCACCACCCGCCGGCCGGTGTGGTCGAGGTCGTCGGGCCAGTGCTGCGGGTGCACCAGCCGACCCGTGAACCGCCCGACGTCCGGGAAGTCGGGGGTGTAGCCGGCGTCGTACCGGTAATAGCCGGTGCAGCAGAAGAGGAAACGGCAGGTCAGGACGACGTCCTCGGCGGTGTCGTCGCGGTGCACGTGGACCGTCCAGCGGGCGGTGGTGCTGTCCCACTCGGCGCGACGCACCCGGTGACGGAACCGGATGTGCTCCTCGACGCCGTACTCCCTGGCGGTTTCCCGGACGTAGCGCAGGATGGTGTCGCCGTCGGCGATGGCCTGCGGCGCGGTCCACGGGCGGAACGCGTAGCCGAGGGTGAACATGTCCGAGTCGGAGCGGATGCCGGGGTAGCGGAACAGGTCCCAGGTGCCGCCGACCGCGTCCCGCGCCTCGAGGACCGTATACGTCGTGTCGGGGCAGGTGCGCCGCAGGTGGCAGGCGGCACCGACACCGGACAACCCCGCGCCGACGATGAGCACGTCGACGTGGTCGGTGGGCATCGCGTCTCCCGGGTCCGAGGCGGTGACCGGACCCTATCCCACCCTCCCGGGCCGGCGGGTGCCGCCGACCCGCCCGTCCGCCCGGACCGCCCGGCCGTACCCGCCGCCCCGATCGGCGGGCGGTACCCTTCCGACCGGCGGACCGGGGCCCGGCGGACAATGGCCGGGGCGGACCGGCCCGGACGGGGCCGGCGACCACCACCGGACGAGGGAGACGACGGGCGGCATGGCGGACACCACCGGGCTGCGGGCCGACTGCGCCCGCTGCGTCGGGTTGTGCTGCGTCGCCCCGGCGTTCGCCGCCTCCGCCGACTTCGCCCGGGACAAACCCGCCGGCCGCGCCTGCCACCACCTGCGCGGCGACTCCCGCTGCGGCATCCACGACGAACTGCGCGAGCGCGGCTACCCCGGCTGCGTCGTGTTCGACTGCTTCGGCGCCGGCCAGCGGGTCAGCCAGGTCACCTTCGGTGGCCGGGACTGGCGGACCGACCCGGCCACCGCCGCCGGCATGTTCGCCGCGTTCACCGTCACCCGGCCCCTGCACGAACTGCTCTGGTACCTCACCGAGGCGCTCACCCTCACCCCCGCCGGCCCGCTGCACGACGAGCTGCGCGCCGCCCGCGACGCCACCGACGCGCTGGCCGGCGGCACGCCTCAGGAGCTGGCCACGGTCGACGTGGACGCCCACCGCGACCGGGTGAACCCGCTGCTCGCGGCGGCCAGCGAAGCGGCCCGCGCCGGCACCGGCGGGCCCGACCGGCGGGGCGCGCTGCTACTCGGCGCGGACCTGCGGGGCGTCGACCTGCGCGGGGCGAACCTGCGCGGGGCCCGGCTGCTCGGCGCGGACCTACGCGCAGCCGACCTGCGCCGGGCCGACGTCACCGGGGCCGACCTGCGCGGCGCGGACCTACGCGCAGCCGACCTGTCCGACACCCTGTTCCTGCACCAGTCCCAGCTCGAGGCGGCCCGGGGCGACCGGCGCACCGCCCTGCCCGCACGGCTGCGCCGCCCCGCCCACTGGACAACGGTGGTGCCGCCCACCCCGGCCCGCCGGCCGCGCCGCTCCCGCCGCTGACGGCCCCCGCGGGTGGGTTTGCCGGGCGGTAGGGCGGGCAGGTAGGTCGGCATGACGGAACAACCACGCACCGACCGGGCCGACACCGACGAGCCGGACGGCGTGCCGGCGTACGAGGCGTCGCTGCGCCCGCCGGGCGAGTCGCTGGGCGACGGCGGGGACACCGGCGACGACTTCGCCGACCTGCCCGCCGAGGAGCACCGGTCGGCCCGGGAGACCAGCCGCGCCGGCTACGACGTGGCCGCCGTCTCCGGCGCGGGCGACCCCGCCGAGGAGGAGGCCGCCCACCCGCCCACCGAGTAGCACGCCGCCACCGGCCCCGGCGCGGTCGCGGCGGCGCGCGGGGGCCCGGGGCTCAGCGGGAGACGCCCACCGCCGCCCGCGCCTGCGTCATCCCCCGGTTGGCCAGCGCGTCGGCGCGCTCGTTCTCCGGGTGACCGCTGTGCCCCTTCACCCAGTGCCAGCTCACCTCGTGCCGGGCGCAGGCCGCCTCCAGCCGCTGCCACAGGTCGGCGTTCTTCACCGGCTGCTTCGCCGCGGTACGCCACCCGTTGCGCTTCCACGACGCCAGCCAGCCGGTGATGCCGTTGCGCACGTACGTGCTGTCGGTGTGCAGCCGAACCGTGGCCGGCCGGGTCAGCGCCTCCAACGCCTCGATCGCCGCGGTCAGCTCCATCCGGTTGTTGGTGGTCGGGGTGGCCTCGCCACCGCACAACTCCCGCTCGTGCCCGCCGTACCGCAGCAGCACACCCCAACCCCCCGGCCCCGGGTTGCCACTGCACGCCCCGTCGGTCCAGATCTCCACGACCCCGTCCACCATGCCGCCGAACCTACCGGCACCCCACCGGACCCCGCCGCAGGGACACGGACGGCCCCGGCACCGGCCGGAAAACGGGCGGCGACCCCGGACCGGCTCTGGCAGAGTCGGCGACCGTGACCGACGACGGGGACGCCCTACGGGCCGAGGTACACCGGACGATCCACGCGCTCGTCGACTCCGGCCGGGAGGCGGGCGTGCAGGTGGCGGCCTACCGGCACGGCCGGCTGATCGTCGACGAGACCGCCGGGACCGCCGACACCGCCACCGGCCGGCCGCTGACCGCCGACACCCCGATCTTCAGCGTCTCCACCGGCAAGGGCCTGACCAGCAGCGTCGTGCACGTCCTGGCCGAAGCGGGCCGACTCGACTACGACCTGCGCGTCGCCGACGTCTGGCCGGAGTTCGCCAGGCACGGCAAACACACCGTCACCCTGCGGCACGCGCTCACCCACACCGCCGGGGTACCGGACCTCCCCGCCGACGTCACCCCGGCCGACTTCACCGACTGGGACCGGATGTGCGCCCTGGTCGCCGACGCGGTGCCCCGCTGGGCACCCGGCGAACGCATCGCCTACCACGCGTGGACGTACGGCTGGCTGGTCGGCGAGGTGGTCCGCCGGGCCACCGGCCGGACGGTCTCCACCGTCCTCGCCGAGGACATCGCCGCCCCGTTGGGCGTCACCGGGGAACTGTTCCTCGGGGTGCCCGACGCCGACCTGCCCCGGCTGGCCACCCTGGAGGACAACGGCCTGGCCGACCTGATGACGTTCGCCTCCGCCCACCTGCCGCACTTCGACGCCGTCGCCCCACCGGCCGTCCGCCCCGACGCCACCATCGGCAGCCGACCCGACGTGCTGCGCGCCGACGTGCCCGCCGTGGGCACCCTCACCGCCCGCGCCGCCGCCCGGCTCTACGCCGCGCTCATCGGCGACGTCGACGGGGTACGCCTGATCTCCGCCGACCGGCTGCGCCAGGTCGGCGCCGTCGCCGTCCGGGGCGTCGAATGGGTGTTCGGGCAGGAGACGGCGTTCGGCCTCGGCTACGCCGTCGACGACGACGGCTCGTTCGGCACCTCCGGCAGCGGCGGCAGCCTCGCCTACGCGTACCCGGAGCTGGGCCTGTCGGTCGCAGCGACCCGCAACCGGCTCGGCGCGAACGACGGCGACCCGATGGAGGGCCTGCGGACCCTGATCCGCGACACGGTCCGCGCCGCCCGCTGACCGACGCCGGCGCTCAGCGCCGGGTCAACCGGGCGCGCAGCCGGCCCACCGCGTCACCCACCACCGCCGAGGTCATCGGCAGCAGCGGACTCGACCGCATCAGGGCCACGTCCTCCGCCGGGCCGGTCGCCCCGTCGAGGAACCGCAGCACCCGCGACGCCGGGTTCCGGTCGAACAACCTGTCGAAGAACTCCGGCCCGGCCACCGCCCCGGAATCCCAGGCCCGCAACGCCACCGCGTCCATCCACCGGTGCCGCCCCGGGTACGCCGCCCGGGGCACCGGCGGCCGGCCGGCGGCGAGCGCTGCGGCGACCTGCCCGGCCTGCCGGTGCATCGCCGAGAAGGTGAACCCGGTCGACGGACGGGTCGCCCCACCGGCGGTGCCCAGGCGCACCACCCGGGGCGACGGTCGACCGTCGAACGGGGCGTCGGTCATCGGGATCACCCCGTCCTCCACCTCCCGCACCGTCAACCCGGCCAGGTCCAGCCCGAGCAGCCCCGCGTAGCCGCGCAGGCCCGCGTCGTAGCCCGCGTCGGTCAGCACCGCCGGGGAGAACTCGGTGTACTCGACCAGCGCGTACCGGTCGCTGACCGGCAGCACGTAACCGAACGACACCCCCCGGGCCGGCTGCGGGGTGCGGAAATCCATCAGCACCGCCCGCCCCGGATCGAACACCGGCGTCGACGACTCCAACCACCAGCCCCGGAAGTGCTGCAACCAGGCCGTCCGGCCGGGCCGGCGGGGCGGGCGCGGACGCGAGTCGAGCACCCAACCGGCGCGCAGCACCGCCCGACCGTCGGTGTCACGCACCGTCACCGCCGTGCCGTCGTCGTCGAGCGCGCCCACCGCCACGTCGTACCGGGTCGCACCGAGCCGCCGCTCCGCCTCGGCGGCCCGCGCGTAGACCGGGGCGGAGCGCAGCATCGCGTACCGCAGCGGGGCCAGCTCCAGCACCCGGCTGGCCGCCGGGGTGGTCACCTCCACCCGCGACCAGCTGGCGCTGAGCATCGGCTCCAGATCACCGCCGGGGGCACCCCAGAACGCCCAGGTGCGGTCCTGGCCGCGCTTGCGCACCGGGTCCACCACGGCGACCCGCAACCCCGGCAGTTCGTGCCGGGCCAGCGCGGCGAGCACCAGCGAACCGGCCCCGCCACCACCGACGACGGCCAGGTCGACCTCGCGCACACCCACCCGGCCACGCTGTCACACCACCGCCGGCCGGCCGCACCGGCCCCACCCGCACCGTGCCGGGCGGACACCCGGCGGGGTCGGCCCGGTAGCCTGCCGCCCCATGAGCCCGCCCGCCAACACCCTCACCGCCCGCTGGGCGGCCCACCTGGACGACCGGCAGACCGTCCTGTCCGGCGCCGGGGTGTACCCGATGCTCGCCCTGCTCGCCCGGTACGCCACCGGCCCGGCCCGCACCGAACTGCACGCCGTCGCCCCCACCGCGGCCACCCCGGTCGACTCCCCCACCACCCGCCTCGCGGCGGGATTCTGGTCCCGCGCCGGGCTGCCCCTGGGCCGCCGCTGGCTGACCGAGGTGGACGCACCGACCCGCGGCGAGCTGACCGGCGACCCGACCGTCGACCAGCCGCGCCTCGACCGGTGGGCGCACGACCACACCGACGGCCTGATCACCCGGATGCCCGTCCCGGTGGGGCCCGGCACCGCGCTGGTGCTGGCCACCGCGCTGAGCGTGCTCGTCGACTGGGCCACCCCGTTCCACCCCGCCCCCTACCGGCCGGCGACCGGCCCGTGGCAGGGCCGCACCCTGGCCGGCCTGCACCGGGGCGGCGGCGACCCGACGGCGCTGCGGGTCGCCGACACCCCCGCCGGCCCGGTCAGCCTGCTCACCGTCGCCGGGAACGCCGACGTCGACGTGCTGCTCGCCCTCGGCCCGGACGGGCAACCCGCCGCCCGGGTGCTCCCGGCCGCCATCGGGGCGCTCGACCACCCCGCGACCCTGCCTGCACCGGCCGGACCGGGCGTCACCGAGGACACCGTCGACGGACACGACGACCGGCCGGAACTGCTGGTGCGCACCGTCGGGTTCACCGTGACCGGCGAACACGACCTGCTCGACCACGCCGACCTGTTCGGCCTCGCCACCGCCGCCCGCGACGGCGACCACTTCCCCGACATCAGCCCCCGGCTGTCGGTCTCCGACGCCCGACAGAGCGCCCGCGCCGAGTTCACCGCCACCGGCCTGCGGGCCGCCGCCGTCACCGCCCTGGCCATGCGGGCCGGCGGCGCGGCACCCCGCGCCACCGTCCGGCGGCGACGGGTACGCCTCGACGTCGACCGGCCGTTCGGCTTCCTCGCCGTACACCGCCCCACCGGCCTGGTGCTGGTCGCCGGCTGGGTGACCGACCCGACGCCGGCCTGACACCGGCCCCGCACCGACCGGCGCGTAGGTTCGGTGGGACCGGACGACCGGCGGCGACGATCGGGGAACCAGCATGACGGACCGCACGCGGCACCCCCTGCGGGTCGGGCTGCTCGGCTACGGCGTCGCCGGCCGGGTGTTCCACGCCCCGCTGATCGCCGCCACCGGCGGGCTACGGCTGGCCGCCGTCGTCACCGCCGACCCGCAGCGCCGGCAGCAGGTGGCCGACGAGCACCCCGACGCCCGGGTCGTCGACGACGCCGGGGCGTTGTGGGCCGCCCCGGACGCCCTCGACCTGGTGGTGGTGGCCACCCCGAACAGCTCCCACGTCACCCACGCCCGGGCGGCGCTCGCCGCCGGGCTGCCCGTGGTGGTGGACAAGCCGCTCGCCGCCACCGCCGCCGACGCCCGCGCGCTGGTCGACGAGGCGGACCGCCGGGGCGTTGCGCTGACCGTGTTCCAGAACCGCCGGTGGGACGGCGACTTCCGCACCGTACGGCGGCTGGTCGAGGGCGGCGCGCTCGGTCGGGTGACCCGGTTCGAGTCCCGGTTCGAACGCTGGCGGCCGCAGATCAGGGCCGGCTGGCGGGAGGGCGGCAGCCCCGCCGACGCCGGTGGTGTCCTCTACGACCTCGGCGCGCACCTCGTCGACCAGGCCGTGCAACTCTTCGGGCCGGTCGACACCGTCTACGCCGAGGTGGACCGGCGTCGCCCCGGCGCGCAGGTCGACGACGACGCGTTCGTGGCGCTCACCCACGTCGGCGGGGTCCGCTCCCACCTGTGGATGAGCGCGGTCACCGCCCAGCTCGGCCCCCGACTGCGGGTGCTCGGCGACCGCGCCGGATACACCTGCCACGGCCTCGACGGACAGGAGGACGCGCTGCGGCGCGGCGGCCGGCCCGACACCCCGGGCTGGGGCGAGGTCACCCCCGACCGGTACGGCCTGCTCGGCGCGGGCGACGACCTCCGCCCGGTGCCCACCGAACCGGGCCGCTACCAGGACTTCTACGCCCAGGTCGAGGCGGCGTTACGCGGCGACGGACCGCTGCCGGTGGACCCCCGCGACGCGGTACGCACGGTGGAGCTGATCGAGCTGGCACACCGCAGCGCCGCCGAGCGGACCGTGCTGCCCGTCCCCGCCTGACCTGTGCCTGCCGGTACGGCGGGGACCAGGAATTGCCGTTGAGCCGACCTGCCGCGTCTGCCACCGTCAGCCGGTGACCGACGACGACGAGCCGGGCCGGCAGCCGCCCGGCACCGACTACCGCACCCTCAACCGGGCCAGTTGGGACGACCGGGCCGCCGCCCACGCCGCCTCCCCGGACTACGCCGTGGACCGGTTCGCCGCCGACCCGGCCCACCTCAGCGAGGTGGTCCGGTTCGACCTGCCCCGTCTCGGTGACGTGGCCGGGCTGCGCGGCGTGCACCTGCAGTGCCACATCGGCACCGACACCGTGTCGCTGCACCGGCTCGGCGCGCGGATGACCGGCCTGGACTTCTCCGGCGCGTCGCTGGCCGAGGCGCGGTCGCTGGCCGGGCGCACCGGCGCGGCCGTCGACTTCGTCCAGGCCGACGTCTACGACGCGCCCGACGTGCTCGGCGTCGGCGGTTTCGACCTGGTCTACACCGGGGTCGGCGCGTTGTGCTGGCTGCCGGACATCCGCCGCTGGGCGGGCGTGGTCGCCGCCCTGCTGCGTCCGGGCGGGCGGCTGTTCCTGCGCGAGGGGCACCCGATGTTGTGGGCCCTGGACGAGACCCGCCCGGACGGGGTGCTGGCGGTCGAGCACCCGTACTTCGAGCGTGCCGAACCGTTGGTGTGGGACGAGGGCGGCACCTACGTGCGCACCGAGGCCACCTTCACCCACAACACCACCCACGAGTGGAACCACGGGCTCGGCGAGGTGGTCACCGCGCTGCTCGACTCCGGGTTGGAGTTGACCATGCTGCACGAGCACGACAGCGCCCCCTGGGACGCGCTGCCGGGGCGGCAGACCCGCGACGCGTACGGCGAGTGGCGGCTGACCGAACGCCCGTGGCGGCTCCCCCAGACCTACACCCTCCAGGCCCGCCGCCGCTGATCCCGGCGCACAGGTCGGCGGGTTCGTCGGCCTGTGCGCCTGGCGTGCGGGTCACCACCCCTAGGGCATCCTAGGAGGCTGGGTTGTGAGCTGGGCACGGCTGTCCGCGGTGTCCCGGCAATTCCGCCGCTCTCCGGCGGACGGGAAAACACGTGACGGCAACGAAGATTTCTCATTTACCCCGGTAGGAGGGCCCATCCCTCCTAGTGTTGGGCACACCGGTGCTAGTTACGGAGTTGGCCACCCGAACGACGTCCCATGCAGACAGCGGACGAAAAGTGAGGGAAGACGCGTATGAAGGCACAGAAGGTTCTCGTATCGACGGCGCTCGGCGTGGGACTCGGCACGCTCCTGCTCCCGACCGCCGCACTCGCGGACACCACGGTGTCGCCGGCCACCACGCCGGTCGGCGGGACGGTCGTGCTCACCGCGACGACCTGCAACCCGAAGGCGGGTGACGTGATCTTCCACGTCACCGGACCGGACCGGGACCAGAACGTCCGCTCCACCACCGCCGCCGCGGGCGGCGGACTGAGCGCCGAACTCTTCACCGCCGGATTCACCCTCGGCAGCTACACCGTGGCCGCCACCTGCGGCGACGGCAGCTCCGCCGGCAGCGCCACCTTCACCGTCACGCCGATCGGCGCGGCACCCGCCGGAGCCGGCGGCGGCACCGGCAACACCGGCCTGCTGGCCGCCGGAGGTGCCCTCGCCGGGGCCGCCGCGCTCGGCACCACCGTGCTGCTGCGCCGCCGACGCCGGGCCGCGGCGGGCACCGTCGCCTGACGAGACGGCGTCGGTCGACGACGCGCCACACCATCCCTGGGGACGGGTGCCCGCACCGGACCGGTACGGGCACCCCGACCACATCGGACGTCGGGGAGGACGGGCGATGGGCGTACGCGAGTGGGCGGGCCGGACCCGCGCCGCCGTCACCGCGGTCACGGTCAGCGGCACCGCCGGGATCGCCCTGATCGCCGCCGGACTGACCCTCGGACCGGTCGGACCACCCCAGCCGAGCATCGACGTCAGCGGCGGCAACACCAGCCGCTCCCCGGTCCCGGCGCTGCCCCGCTCCACCCCGGTCCGCATCGACATCCCGGCCATCGGCGTGCACGCCGACCTGGTGCCGGTGGCCGGCGACCCGAACGGCACCCTCGAGGTGCCGCCGCTGGACCGGCCCACCGTCGCCGGCTGGTACCGGCCCGGGGCCAGCCCCGGTGAGGCGGGCAACGCCGTCGTCGTCGGGCACGTCGACACCCGCGACGGGCCGGCCGTCTTCTTCGACCTCGGGCGGCTGCGCCCCGGGGACACCGTCCGGGTCACCCGCGCCGACGGGCGGGTGGTGCGGTTCGCGGTCGACGGGGTCGGGGCGTACCCGAAGCGGAACTTCCCCACCGCGCTGGTCTACGGGCCGGGCGGACCGGGACCGACGCTGCGCCTGGTCACCTGTGGAGGACGGTTCGACGAACGGTCCCGCGACTACTCCGACAACGTCGTCGTGCGGGCCACCGCCGTCGGCTGACCCGCCCCGCCCGGTGTTCGCGCCGACCCACTACGGTGGGCCGGCGGACGGGCGGCGAGGCGGAGGTACCCGGTGGAGCGGCGAGCCCTGACGACCCTGCTCGGACCCCGGCTCGGCACCCTGGTCGGCCGGCTGCGCCGACGTCCCGGGGACGCCCCCGGCCGCCCGGCCCGCCGGTCCAACCCGGACGCCGTGGTCGACTGCGCGGTCTACGTCAACGGCCGCCGGGAGGCCGGCCGGCCGCACTACGCCGACGCGTACGCCCGCACCCGGCACGGCCGCAACGCCTTCGTCTGGCTGGGCCTGCACGACCCGGGCGCGGCGGTGCTCGCCGCCGTCGGGCAGGTCTTCGGCCTCGACGAGCTGACCGTGGCGCAGGCGCTCGCCGACGGGCACCGCCCCACCGTGCAGCGGCACGGCCCGGTCACCCTGCTGGTGCTGCGCACCGCCGCCTACGTCGCCCAGGGCGAGCTGACCGCGACCTCCGACGTGGTGGACACCGGCGACGTGATGGTGCTGCTGGGCGACCGGTTCGTGGTCACCGTCCGGCACGGCGCGTCAGGTGCCCTCGCGCCGGTCCGCCGCGAGATCGAGGGCCGCCCGTCGCTGCTCGCCGAGGGCCCGTGGGCGGTGGCGTACGCGGTGACCGCCCGGATGGTCGACCTCTACCTGGAGGTCGCCGCCCACCTCGAACGGGACCTGGAACGCGTCGAGGAGACCGTCTTCGCCCCCGACCACGCCGCCGACATCCAGCAGATCTACCAGCTCAAACGGGAGCTGGTCGAGTTCAAGCGGGCGGTCCTGCCGCTCCAGGAGCCGCTGCGTGCCCTGGTCGCCGGCCCCGACGGCGGCCCGCCGGCGGGTCTGCGCCGCTGGTACGTCGACGTGGAGGGCCGGCTCACCCGGGCGGTCGACCGGATCACCGCCTACGACGAGCTGCTCAACTCGCTCCTGCAGTCCCGGCTGGCCCAGCTCGCCGTCGACCAGAACAACGACATGCGCAAGATCGCGGCGTGGGCGGCGATCGCCGCCACCCAGACGGCGGTCGCCGGGGTCTACGGGATGAACTTCGCCCGGATGCCCGAACTGTCCTGGCGGTACGGCTACCCGGCCGCGCTGGCGCTGATGGCGACCGCGGCGTTCACCCTGCACCGGCTGTTCCGCCGCTCCGGCTGGCTCTGACCCACCACCCGGTCAGGGCCCGTCCAGGGCGGACAGCTCCTCGTCGAGCAGCCGCGCCAGGATCCGGAACCGGTCGGGTTCGGTGTCCACGGTGATCCCCCGGCTGGGCGCCTCCACCGTCATCAGCAGGTAGAGGTAGAGCCGGTAGAGGCCGAGCCGGCGGCGTACCCCCGGCTCGTCCAGCGCCACCCGCGCCCCGGCCGTGCGGTAGCCGCGCAGGAACGGGTCGTCGGGGGTGTCCTCGGCGCGGCGGAACAGCAGCGGCGACACCAGGTCCAGCAGCGGGTCGCCGTACAGGAAACGCTCACCGTCGACCAGCCCGCCGAGCCGGTGCCCGCCGTCCTGGCCCGGCACGGCGAGGACGTTGCCCGCCCAGCCGTCGAAGTGCAGCAGCGCCGGACGGCGCACCACGTCCAGCACCCCGGCGTGCCTGGCGACCAGGGCCCGCAGCCGGTCGGCCGGCAGCGGCAGCGGCGCCGCCCAGTCCGCCGCGTCGGCGAGCAGGTCGTCCACCATCGCGGTGTACGCCGACCGCCAGGTCGGGCCGGCGGCCCGACCGCCGTCGTAGCCGTACCGGTCGCCGGTCACCCGGTGCAGGGCGGCGAACGCCGTGCCCAACCCCGTCCAGACCTCGTCGACCGGCACGCCGTCGGCGACGAGGGTGTACAGCATCCGCCCGGGGAGGTGGCCGGTGAGCAGCCAGTCCCCGAGGGTCGGGTCACTGCCGTGGTGCAGCAGCGATGGCACGGGCACGGTCGGCGCATGCGCCGCCACCAGCCGCAGGTAGCGTGCCTCGGCGGCGATCAGGTCGCGTTCGTAGCGCAGCAGCGGCACCGACGGGGGCGGCCCCACCTTGAGCACCACGGCACGCCCGTCGTCGAGCCGTACCCACCAGACGGCGGCGAATCCACCACCGTGCAGCGGCCCGCAGTCGGTGACCCGCACGGCGGGCCCGAGGGAGGCCGCGACGTACCGGCGGACCTGGTCGGTGTCGAGGAGGCGCTGGGTGGGGCTCACCGGTGCCGCCGGCTGTCCCGCTGTGCGACGTTCATGACCGCCCAGGCTAGCGGCCTCCCTCCGGGGCGGGAACGGGCGTTCATCCCGCAGACCGCCGTCCGCGCGGAATGTCGGGTTCGTGGGCCGGTGCCGGCGTGGCCGGGGCCACCCCCACGGCGGAATCATCGCCGGGGCCGGGGCGTTGTACCTGGCATACCACCGCCGCTCCCCGCGGGGAGCAGGCCCCGGAACCCCGACCACGGAATGTGGTCGCCACCGGGTTGGTTACACCTCCCCCGGACGCCCGAGCAGGTCCCCCCGACCGCCGCGCGCTCCCCTCCTGACTTCCGCGACGCCCTCTCCCCCGGGCGTCCACCGCACCCCCGACGCAGAGGAGCCTCCCCATGCGTACCGACATCCTGCGCAAGACCGCCCTGACCGTCGCCGGCCTGGCCGCCACCGCCGGTGGCGTCGCCGGCCCCGCGATCGCCGCCCACGCCGCCGGGACCACCCGCCCGGCCGCCGTTCAGGCCGACCGCAAGCCGGCCGGCGAACGCGAGCTGAAGGTCGACTACGAGGCGCAGCCCAACTTCTACTACTGCGGCCCGGCCGCCGCCCGCAACGCGCTGAGCGTGCAGGGCAAGAACATCGACGTGGACACCATGGCCAAGCACATGCGCACCACCGAGGACGGCACCGACAGCATCAACGACATCACCCCGGTGCTCAACCGGGAGACCGGCCGCGACGCCTACCACAGCACCGAGATCCGCAGCAGCAGGGCCGACGACAAGCAGACCGACACGCTGCGCGCCGACATCGTCCGTGCCATCGACGACGGCCGCGCCGTGGTCGCCAACATCGCCGGCACCACCACCGACACCGACGGCGGCACCCACTCCTTCGAGGGCGGCCACTACATCAGCGTCACCGGCTACCACGACGACGGCAGGACCGTCACCATCGCCGACTCCGCCAACCCGGACACCGCCTCCTACCGCATCACCGTCGACAACCTCGGCGACTGGATCGCCAGCCGCGGCTACGCCTCCTGACCGCCGCACCCGGACGGGCCGACCACAGGTCGGCCCGTCCGGCGGTTGCGGCAGGATGGGCGGGTGGCGAAACACGCGTCTCCCCGGCCCTGCCCCTGCGGCACCGGCCTGCCGTACGCCGACTGCTGCGGGCCGCTGCACGCCGGCGACGGCACGGCCCCGACGGCGCAGGCGTTGATGCGCTCCCGGTTCAGCGCCTTCGCCGTCGGCGACGACGACTACCTCCTGCGGAGCTGGCACTCCACGACCCGGCCCCGGCAGGTGCACCTCGACCCCGCCACCCGGTGGACCCGGCTGGAGATCGTCGACAGCACGCGCGGCGGCCTGCTGGACACCACCGGCACGGTGAGGTTCCGCGCCCACTACCGCGAGGCCGGGCAGCCGGGCACGATGGCGGAGCACAGCCGGTTCGTCCGCGAGGACGGCAACTGGGTCTACCTCGACGCGCTACCGGACTGATCCCGACACCGCCAGCACCCCGGCCAGCAGCAGGTACGGTACGGCCGCCGCCACGAACGCCGCCGGGTGCCCGCCGGTCGCGGCGACCAGCGCGTAACCGGCGTAGGCCACGATCATGGCCAGGTCGGTGCCCATGCCCGCGACCGAGGTGACGGTGGCCCGCCCCGGGCCGGTGATCCGGTCCTGCAGGCGGGCGTCGGCGAGCACGGTGGCGAGTTGCAGGGCACCGAACGCCACCCCGAGCAGCAGGAAGCCCGCCGGGTGCCGGACGGCGGCCCCGACGGCCAGGGCGACCGCGGCCAGGGCGGGCAGCGCCGCGTACCCGCGGGTGGTCAGGCGTTCCGCGGCCGGGGCGAGCAGGCCGCCGACGGTCATCCCGAGCCACACCGGCAGGAGCAGCAGCGGCACCGTGGACGCCGCGACGCCGGTGTCGCGGGCCAGCAGCGGGGCGTACTCGTCGAGGGTTCCCCAGACCGCCGTCACCGCCGGGACGAGCAGCACGGCCGCCCGTACCCGTCGGTCGGCGCGGGCCTCGGCGAGGCCGGCGCGTAGACCCGCCCACCAACCCGGCCCGGCCGCCTCGTCGACGGGCGCGGCGGGCCGGTGTTCCGGGAAGCGGATGGCGACGGCGGCGGCGAGGACGGCGGACAGCACGCTCGCCGCGCCGACCGCCCGGTAGCCGCCGGCGGCGAGGACCGGGCCGGCCAGGCCCAGCGAGGCGAGCACCCCGAGCACCCCGGCGGTCCGGCCCCGCCCCATCGTGCGGGCGTAACGGCCGGCCGCGCCGAGCCGGTCGAGTTCGGTGTACACCAACGCCTCCAGGGCGCCGGAGCCGAGCGCGCCGCCGGCTCCCCACAGGACGAAGCCGAGCGCGAACGCCCACCACGACCCGGCCAGCACCCACAGCGCGAAGCAGGCCCCGGTGAGCAGCGGCGCGAGGCAGAGCAGCAGGCGTCGGGAGACGGCGTCGGCCCAGGCCCCGGAGGGGACCTCCAGCACTATCGCGGTCACCGACCAGATCACGAAGAGCGCGGACACCTGCCCGACGGTGAGCCCGGCGTCGCTGAACAGCAGCACGTACACCGGGTAGAGCAGGACGAGATCACTGAGGAACAGGTAGCTGTAGAGCGTGGCGGACAGCCGGCGGACACGGGTGTCGGGCACCCGCGTGGAGAGGGCGTTCATCAGGGCCTTTCCCGGGGACGGAACGGACGCGGGAGGTACGGCGTCCGTGGCGGTCCACGGTTTCGGCCTTCAGTGCCGGATCAACATCGCCAGGTCATGTGCGGAATGCTAGCCGGCTGCGGCCCGGAGCGTGAGCCCCGGCACGGCGTACACCCGCCGACGGGGCGGGAGCCGGTCGGCGTCCCGTCCCGTCGGCGGGTGGGGTCAGCGGCGGGAGGTGTCCGGATCCAGCGGGGGGATGACCATGGTGGCCTCGCTGTCGGTGGCGGACCCGTCGGACGGCCCGGCCTGGCGCGGCACGACCTGGGTCGCCTCGACGTCGTCGGGGCGGGTCACCACCTGGGTCCGCTCGGCGTCGTCGTCCACCGCCACCGCCGGAGGCGGCGTGGTGGGGACCGGTGCCGCCGGAGCGGGCGTGGTGGGGGCCGGGGTGGCGGTGGTGGCGGGCACCGGCTGGGTGCGTTCGGCCTCCGCGTACGGGTCCAGCCGGGCCTCGACGTCGCGCCGGCCGGCCCGGTAGGCGCGGGCGTGGGTGGCGATGGTGCGCGACTCCTGCTCGGCGCGGGTCAGCCAGGACTCCCAGCGGGCCTGCATCGGGCGGACCAGACCGCCGCCGACCCCGACGACGAGGATGCCGCCGACGGTGGCGAGCACGGCGACCAGCACCGGCGTGGTGACCGCGGTGGCGACGCCGATCTGGTTGAGCGCGGCGATCACGCCCAGGCCGAGGATGAACACCGAGGCGATGTTGGCCAGCACCCGGCCGTAGGACAGGCCGCCGAGCGCGCTGCTGATGATGTCCTTGACCGCGTTGGCGATGGCGGCGGCGACGACCACGATGACGATCGCCACGAACGCCCGGGGCAGCCAGGCGATCACGCCGGCGATGAGGTCGGAGATCGGGTTGGGGCCCCAGATGCCGAAGGCGAGCTGGAGGGTCACCAGCAGTACGCCGTAATAGGCGAGCTTGGCGACGATGTCGCTGGCGTCGTAGCGGGAACGGGCCAGCGCGGTCTTGATCCCGCCCCGTTCGACGGCCCGGTCGAAGTGCACCCGTTCCAGCACCTTGTCGACGATCTTGCGGACGGCCTTGGCGATCAGCCAGCCGGCCACCAGGATCGCCACGAAGGCGACCGCCTTGGGCAGGAAGAGCATTACCGCCCGCAGGGCGTCGCCCACCGCATCGCTGAACTTGTCTGTCATCCGTGGTCCTCCACCGTCAGCTCGGTCGGCCCCCGAAGCTACCCCCGGCCCGGTCGCCGGAAACCCGGCGGGCCCGGCCGGACCCGCCGGCACCCGGCCGGCCCGGTCAGCGCGACGTGCAGGCGGGCAGCAGCGACACCACGACCGGGCCGGTGGGCGCGGAGGCGTTGCCGGCGTCGTCGACGGCGACGACCTGGATCGGGATCCGGGTCGTCGCCGAGGGCGCCGCCAGGTCACCGAGGGTGCCCTGGAAGACGTCCGGCGCGGTCTGGTCCATGCCGACGGTCCGGGTGGCACCGTCGAGGGTGTACCGGAACGCCACCCGGAGCCCGTCGCCGGCGGCCCGGTCGTCGACGACGGTCGCGGTGACCGTGGTCGCGGTGACGGCGTCGGGGCAGCCCTGCGGCTCCACGGTGGTCGGGGTGACGTCGGGGGTGGACACGGTCGGCGGCGACACGTCCGGCGGCACGAGCGGGAGGTTCGGCGTCGTCGGCGGCGCGGGGCTCGGGGTGCGTACCCGGGTGGTGGTCGCGGCGGCGGACCGGGTCGGGGCGGTGCTGGGCGGCGCACCGGTGGTGCTCGCCGCCGGGGTGGGGCTGCGGCTCGGCTCCGCCGGCACGACGGTGATGGCCGGCGCGGCGGCCAGCGGCGCGGGGCTGCGGGTGGCGGCGGCGGTCGCTCCCGGCCCGACGGTGCCGTCGGCGAGGGTGAGCGGACCGGACCGCCGGGCGGCGACACCCAGCGCGACGACGCCGACCAGCAGGGTGGCGGTCAGGCCCACCCCGACCAGGACGCTGCGCAGGCCGCCGCGTCGCAGGGCCGGGTGGGGACCGACGTCGGGGGCGTCCGTCGCCTCGTCGGCTCCGGGTTCCCCGTCGGGCAGTGGGAGGGACGCGGCGAGCAGCGCGACCCGTTGGGCGAGCTGACGCCGGCCGCGTTCCTCCCAGTCCCCGCCGTACGAGCGGGCGGCGGTGTGTTCCAGCTCGGTGAGGAAGATCTCGGCGGGCTGGGTACGGTCGGCGGGGCACCAGGCCAGCCCGTGCCGGAGCAGGTCGTGCACGGGTGCCGGGGTCGGGGCGTCCGGGACCGGCGCGGCGCTGTGCTGGGCGCGCAGGGTCGCCAGGTCCCGCCCGTCGTAGGGGGGTCGTCCGGTGAGGCACTCGACGAACGTGGCGGTGGCGGCGTAGATGTCGCCGGCCGGCTCGGCGGGCGCCCCGGTCCACTGTTCGGGGGCGAGCCGGCGGCCGGTGCCGGTGGGCAGCACGATGGCGAAGTCGGTGAGCTTGCTCCGCCCGTCCGGGGTGACGAGGACGTTCTCCGGCCGGTGGTCGCCGTGCACCACACCCCGGGCGTGCGCGGCGGCGAGCCCGGCGAGCGAACCCTTCAGGACGCGGAGCGCGGCCTCCGGCGGGACCGGGCCGTGCGCGCGCAGCAGGTGGCGCAGCGTCACCCCGTTGACCAGTTCGGTGACGATCGCGGCGGCGGAGTACGACTCGGCGTACTCGAAGAGCCGGCAGACGTGCGGATCGTCCACGTCGACCAGCAGCCGCGCCTGCTCCCGGAAGGCCAGCCGGAAGGCGGGGTCCGCGCCGAGGGACGGGGTGAGGTAGCGGATCGCGACCGGGGTGCCGGTGGCGTCGTGGGTGGCGAGCAGCACCCGGCCGGACGCGCCCGTGCCGAGCTGCCGTACCGGGGTGTAGCCGGACAACCGCCAGTCGCCGGTCACCCGCCGGCCTCTCCGGTCCGCCGGGACTGGTCACAGGTCAGGGCCACACTGATCATTCTTACCCGGGTCGAGCTGCGGTCCATCGGCGCAACGGTTGTTTCCGCGCGGCCGGACGTCCGGCTACGGGGATTGGTTCCGGTCACCGGTCGGGGTCGCCGGCCGGTCGCCCGGGTGGTGGCCGGCCGGGCCGGCGAGCTGCGGGGCGACGTCGGCGACGCGTTGCCGCATCGACCGGTGCCGCAGCGCGGCCAGGGCCTCGTCGACGAGGCGGCTCAACGGGTACGCCAGCTCCGCCTCGAACCGGCGGGCGGCGGTGGCGGTGGCGGCGTACTCGGCGTGCAGGACGGGCAGCAGGTCCCGGGCCCGGTCGGTGGGGGTGACGACGCGGTGCCGGGCGTCGACGCCGGGGGCGAGGGTGACCAGCCCGTCGGCCGCCATCCGGGCGATCGTCTGGCTGGCGGCGGAGTGGGTCACCCCGGTCGCCTGGGCCAGGGTACGGATCGACGCGGGGCCGAGCCGGTCCAGGGCGATCAGCACCGGGGTGTAGCGGGGGCGGAAGCCGGGCAGCCCGAGGTCGGCATAGACGGCGGCGACGTCGCCGTCCAGCAGGTCCAGCAGGTGCCGCAGCCGGGTGCCGAGCAGTGCGGGGTCGGACGCTTCGTCGGGCATGTCGTAATGTAACAGCACTGTTGTATCTCAGGACCCCGGGGAGGCCCACCGATGGACGAGCGGTACCCGCCGATCGAGCCGTACGACCACGGCATGCTCGACGTCGGCGACGGCAACGCGGTCTACTGGGAGGTCTGCGGCAACCCGGCGGGCCGCCCGGCGCTGGTGGTCCACGGTGGACCCGGCTCGGGCTGCGGCCCGTGGGCCCGGCGGTACTTCGACCCCGACCGCTACCGGGTGGTCCTGTTCGACCAGCGCAACTGCGGACGCAGCACCCCGCACGCCGCCGACCCGGCCACCGACCTGCGGCACAACACCACCGCGCACCTGGTCGCCGACATGGAACGGCTGCGCGAGCACCTGGGCGTCGACCGGTGGCTGCTCTACGGCGGCTCGTAGGGCTCGACGCTGCTGCTGGCGTACGCGCAGCGGCACCCGCAGCGGGTGTCGGCGATCGTGATCGGGGCGGTCACCACCACCCGCCGGTCGGAGGTCGACTGGCTCTACCGGGGTGTCGGCAGGTACTTCCCCCGCGAGTGGGAACGGTTCCTCGCCGGCGGCGGCGTCGGCCCGGACGACGACGTGGTCGGGGCGTACGCCCGGCTGGTGGAGGACCCCGACCCGCAGGTCCGCGAGCGGGCGGTGCGCGACTGGTGCGCCTGGGAGGACGCGGTGGTCTCCGCCGAGGGGGTGGGCAACCCGTACGGCGACCGGCCGTCGGCCGAGCGGACCGCGATGGTGCGGATCTGCGCGCACTACTTCTCGCAGGGGGCCTGGCTGGCCGAGGGTGAGCTGATCCGGCGGGCCGACCGGCTCGCCGGCATCCCGGGCGTGCTGGTCCACGGCCGGGTCGACCTGGGCAGCCCGCTCGCCACCGCCTGGGCGCTGCACCGGGCCTGGCCGGATTCGCGCCTGCACGTGGTCGAGGGGGCGGGTCACTTCGGCACGGTGCAGACCCGGCGGCACCTGCTGGCCGCCCTGGACGACTTCGCCGCCGCCGGCTGAGCGGCCGACCCGGGACCACCCCCCGACGGCAGGACATTCGGACAGTTCCGCCCGGCACGCCGCGACGATGGGCAGAATCGATCGATGACGCCCTCTAGCGCCGACCACCGAGGTGGCAATATCCTCCATCTCACGCGGAATCGCTGGAGCTAGTTTTCAGGTTCGCCGCCAGTGCCGTCGCCGGTCGCCGAGGAGATGCCATGCCCGTCGTACGCCCCGCACTCGACCGTCGTACGCTGCTGCGGGCCGGCCTCGGCGCGGCCACCGTCGCGGTCGTCGGGTCCGAACTGGCCCTGCCCGGCGACGCCCGGGCCGCCGCCCCCGGCGCGGACCTGGACTGGATCATCGGCTGCGACGAGTGGGACGCCCGCCCACCGGCCGACCCGCTGTCGGTCAGCACGATCCCCACCAACAAGATCATCGTGCACCACATGGCCTTCCCGAACGTCACCGACTACTCCCGCGAGCAGGCGGTCAAGCTGGCCCACGACTGCCAGGACCTGCACATGGACGGCAACGGCTGGTCCGACACCGGCCAGCACTTCACCGTCAGCCGGGGCGGGTACGTCCTGGAGGGACGGCACGGCAGCCTGGAACGGCTGCGGGCCGGCGACCGGCAGATGATCTCGGCGCACTGCCCCGGCGAGAACGGCCGGGCCATCGGCATCGAGAACGAGGGCACCTACGTCACCGACACCCCGCCGCAGGCACTGCTCGACTCCCTGGTCCGGCTCTGCACCACCATCTGCCGGCAGTACGGCCTGCACGCCCACGACATCTTCGGCCACTGGGACTTCCGCGTCACCCAGTGCCCCGGCGCGCAGTTCTACCGCCTGTTCCCCGGCATGCGCCGGGAGGTGTTCCGCCGGCTCGGCACCCGCCCGGTCGACGTGCCGGAGCGCCGCTGGCCCGACCTGTGGCGCTTCGTCAACGCCCCCGGCGTCCAGGTCGCCCAGTACCTGCTGGCCTACCGGGGCTACCCGGTCACCCCGAGCGGCACGTTCGACGCCGCCACCGTCGCCGCGGTCGGCGACTGGCAAGCCCGCAACGGCATCCCGGTCGACGTCGACGCCACCCTGACCGCCCCCACCTGGGAGACCCTCGCGCCCGAGTTGGGCCGCGACGCCACCGGCCTGCCCGTGCAGGCGGTGCAGTTCATCCTGAACTGGAAGGGCTACGCCGAGGTCGCCGTCACCGGCAGCTACGACCCGGCCACCCGCCGTGCCGTGCAGGATCTCCAGGCGTTGCACAATCTGCCCCGCACCGGTCGGGTCTCCACCAGCACCTGGTGCGCCCTGGTCGGCGGCGTCGTGCGGCAGTCGCTGCGGCGCTGACCACCCGCCACGCGGGCAGGCCGTTTGGGCGGCGGCGGCAGCGGGGAGTGTGGCCGGCATGACGTGGGCCCGCCGCACCGTACCCGTGATCGCCGCCGCCGTCGCCGGCCTCGCCGCCCGGGACGTCCTCCAACGTGACCATGCGCTGCTGCGCAACTTCCCGCTGGTCGGGCGGGCCCGGTACCTGCTGGAGGCGATCGGTCCGGAGCTGCGGCAGTACATCGTCGCCGGCAACGACGAGGAACGCCCGTTCACCCGGGACCAGCGGCGGTGGATCTACGCCTCGGCCAAGCAGGAGAACAACTACTTCGGGTTCGGCACCGACAACGACATCGAACGCAGCCCCGGCTACCCGATCATCAAACACCGCACGTTCGCCCCGACCGTCCCGCCGTCGCACCCCACCGCCGGACACGACGTACGGCTGCCGGCGGCCAAGGTGCTCGGTGGGCCCCGCGGCCGGGCGAAGGCGTTCCGCCCCGGGTCGGTGGTCAACATCTCCGGGATGAGCTTCGGCTCGCTGTCCGGCAACGCGGTGTCCGCCCTCAACCAGGGGGCGGCGCTGGCCGGCTGCCTGCAGAACACCGGCGAGGGCGGGCTGTCGCCGTACCACCGCCACGGCGGCGAGCTGGTCTTCCAGCTCGGTACGGCATACTTCGGCTGCCGGGACGCCCGGGGCCGGTTCGACCTCGCCCGGCTGCGCGACCTGGTCGCCGGGGCACCGGTGCGGGCCCTGGAGATCAAGCTCAGCCAGGGCGCGAAGCCCAGCCTGGGCGGGCTGCTGCCCGGGGCGAAGGTGTCCGCCGAGATCGCCGGCACCCGGGGGATCACCCCCGGGCAGGACTGCGTGAGCCCGTCGCGGCACGCCGAGTTCTCCGACTGCGACAGCCTGCTGGACTGGGTGGAGCTGCTCGCCGCCGAGACCGGGCTGCCGGTCGGCATCAAGTCCGCCGTCGGTGACCTGGGGTTCTGGGAGGAGCTGACCACGCTGATGCGCGACACCGGCCGGGGCGTCGACTTCGTCACCGTCGACGGCGGCGAGGGCGGCACCGGCGCCGCACCGCTGATCTTCACCGACTCGGTGTCGCTGCCGTTCCAGCAGGGCTTCGCCCGGGTCTACCGCACCTTCGCCGAGCGGGGGCTGCACGAGCAGACCGTCTTCGTCGGCGCGGGCAAGCTGGGCCTGCCGGACAACGCGGTGGTGGCGTTCGCGCTCGGCTGCGACCTGGTCAACGTGGGCCGGGAGGCGATGCTGGCGATCGGCTGCATCCAGGCGCAGAAGTGCCACACCGACACCTGCCCCACCGGGGTGGCCACCCAGAACGCCTGGCTGGCGCGGGGCCTGGACCCGGCCCGCAAGTCGGTGCGGGCGGCGAACTACCTCGGCACCCTGCGCCGGGACCTGGTCAAGGTGGCCGAGGCGTGCGGCGTCGAACACCCGGGGCTGATCGACACCGACGCCATCGAGATCCTCGACGGCCGGACCTCGGCCCGCCCCTTGCGGGAGGTCTACGGCTACCAGCCGCAGTGGGGGCTACCGTCGGCCGCCGACCGGGCCGCGATCGCCCGGCTGATGGCCGGCGAGGCCCCCCGGGGCGGCAGCGCCCTCCCCTCGGCCACCGCCCAGGGCTGACCCGGTTTCCTCCTCCTCCGGGGACGCCGGGCCACCCGGCCCACGCCGTCGACCTGGCCGGGAAACGCCCCGATTGCCCGACTGATCCGTCGGGGCTTCCCGGTCGCCGTCGGCTCGGGCATGCTGGACTGATGGGAGAGGTACTGCCGATGCCCAGCTTCGGTGACCTGTTCACCGACACGCGGGGCGACGACCGGACGATGCGGGTCAGCTACCACCCGGAGCGGGGAGCGGTGGTGCTGTCCCTGTGGAGCGGAACGACCTGCCGGGGGTCGTTCCGGATGGCCGTCGACGACGTGTCCCGGCTGCGCGGAGTGCTGGCCGAGATCGAGGCGTCGTCCGCTCCGACCACCGTGCTGCCGGTCGTCCCGCCCGCCGGCGGGCCGTCCCGCCCGTTCGACGCCACCGCCCCGGTCGCGCCGAGATCACCGGCCGTCGACCAGACCGGCGACATCTCGGGCACCGCCCACCGGGGCATGCTGCCGGTCCCCCGGGTGGCCTGACTCGGCACACCGCGTCCCGGCACGCGACCGGGTGGGGTGCCGGCCAGCACCGTTCACCAGGCGCAGGGCGCGTAGTCCTTCAGGAAGCAGCCGTACAGTTCCTCGCCCCGCTCGCCACGCACGATCGGGTCGTACACCCGGGCGGCTCCGTCGACCAGGTCCAGCGGGGCGTGGAACCCCTCGTCGGCCAGGCGCATCTTCGTCGGGTGCGGACGCTCGTCGGTGATCCACCCGGTGTCGACGCTGGTCATCAGGATGCCGTCGGCGCGCATGTCCTCGGCGCTGGTGCGGGTGAGCATATTCAGCGCCGCCTTGGCCATGTTGGTGTGCGGGTGCCCCGCCCCCTTGTAGCCCCGGGCGAACTGCCCCTCCATCGCCGACACGTTCACCACGTACGCCCGCCCGGTCGGCGCGGCGGCCAGCGCCGGCCGGAGCCGACTGACCAGCACGAACGGGGCGGTCACGTTGCACAACTGCACCTCGAGCAGCTCGACCGGGTCGACCTCGTGCACCCGCTGCACCCAACTGTTGGTGTCCCCGAGGTCCGGGGCGAGCCCACCGGCGTCGACGGCGGTGGCGGCGGCGATCCGCTCCGGCGTGGCGGACCGGCCGGTCAACGCCAGCGCGGTGAGGGCGTGCGGGGCGATGGTGGGTGTCGGCAGGGTGCCCTCGGGCAGCGCCAGGGTGACGCCCCGGCCGCCGGTGAAGGTGAGCAGTTCCGGCAGCGGCCCCTCGGGCAGCGCCGCCGACTCGGCGGCGACCAGGTGGGCGTACGCGCCGGGGGTGCGGCGTACGGTCTGCGCGGCGTTGTTGATCAGGATGTCCAGCGGGCCCTGCGCGGCGACCGAGTCGGCCAGCGCCACCACCTGGGCGGGATCGCGCAGGTCGATGCCGACCACGCGCAGCCGGTGCAGCCAGTCGGCGCTGTCCGGCATGGCGGTGAACCGGCGGACCGCGTCGTGCGGGAACCGGGTGGTGATGGTGGTGTGCGCGCCGTCGCGCAGCAGGCGCAGCGCGATGTACATTCCGATCTTGGCGCGGCCCCCGGTGAGCAGGGCCCGCCGGCCGGTCAGGTCGCACCGTGCGTCGCGGCGTTCCCGGTTGACGGTGGCGCAGTCGGGGCAGAGCTGGTGGTAGAACGCGTCCACCTGGCGGTACCGGGTCTTGCAGATGTAACAGCCGCGCGGGTTGATCAGCGTTCCGGCGGTGTCCCCGGCGGTGGGTGAGGCCAGCGGGATGCCCCTGGTCTCGTCGTCGATCCGCCCCGGGGCGCCGGTGGCGGTGGCGGCGGTCACGGCCCGGTCGTGCGCCAGGACGGCGTCCCGCCGCTCCTCGCGTCGCCGCTGCTTCACCATCTTGAACAGCCGGGCGGTGGCCCGCTGCACCCGTACCACGTCCGGATGGTCGCTGGGCAGCGACTCCAGCGCCGCGAAGACCCGCAGCGCGGCCGCCAGGTCGCCCTGGTCGACGCCGGGGGTATCGGCGTCGGGGACCGGTTGTCCGACGTTGTCCACCGTCATGTCCGCTATCGTCCCGCCCTCGCGTCCGGGGCCGACCGCCGGCCCGACCCGGGAACTCTACGCACCCGGGCCGGGCCGGCGCGACGCGCGGGGCCCGGCGTCGGCGGTGAGCCGGGCCACGGCCCCGTCCGGAGCCGCAGCCCGAGCCCGCCCGTCAGGGCAGCCTGATGCTCTTGGTGTTCGGGAAGCTGTACGGGCAGGACGCCGACGAGCCGGTGCCGACCACGACATAACCGGCGGGGATCGGCGAGGCCGAGCAGATGACGGTGATGCCCGTGGTGGACGGGGTGGTGATGGTCCAGGTGTTGGGGAAGCTGTACGGGCAGGACGCCGACGAGCCCTGCGCGACGATCACGAACCCGGACGGCAGGGTGGACGCCTTGCACATCACGCTCGCCGAGCCGGTCGGCGGGATCTTGATGGTCCACGTGTTGGGGAAGCTGTACGGACAGGACGCCGACGACCCCTCCGCCAGGATCACGTAGCCGGGCGGGATGGTGGAGACCTTGCACACGACGGTGGTCGAGGTGGCCGACGGCGTGGTGATGGTCCAGGTGTTGGGGAAGCTGTACGGGCAGGACGCGGACGACCCCTCCGCCACGATCACGTAGCCGGCGGGGATCGGGGAACTCTTGCAGATCGTCGTGGTCGCGGCGCTGGCCGGCGTGGCGACGGTGAACGTGGCGGCCACCCCCGCGACCAGGACGGCGAGGGCGGCCAGGACGGCGCGCAGGGGGGTGGTCGTTCCCGGGCCCCGCTGCCGCAGCAGCAGGCCCGTCCGGGCGATCCAGTTCACGCGGGATTCCCTTCACTCACGGAGTGCGCGACTACCGAGGGCGTCTTTGCCGATACGCGCTGTGAGCATAATGGACGCTCGGGGGTCGCCCGGCAACCCCCGGCCCTGACCGGGAAGCAATGAGGGCGGACAGCGGTACCGCCGGCCGCCAGGCTCCCACCGACGGGACACTGCCGCGCGTAACCGGTTGATACCGTGTCGGTGACGTCGGGTCGGTCGACCACGGCGGGCCGACGCCACCGGGCGAGGTGGCGTCGGGGCCACTGTCCCCTGGGGAGGGTCGGATGTGGGCGGACGAGTCGGCACTGGACGCCGCGGCACGCCGGCTCGACGAGTGGGAGTCGTCGCTCGCCGGGCAGGCGGAACGGGCACGGGCCCTGTCGGCCAGTGCGCAGGCGTTGACCGGCACCGCCCGCAGCTCCGACCGCACCGTCGAGGTCACCGTCGACTCCACCGGCCTGCTGGTCGGACTGCGGCTCGACGAGCAGACCCGGCAGCACTCCGCCGCCCACACCGCCCGGCAGATCATGGCGACGACCCGGGCCGCCCGCACCGACCTGCTGCGGCAGCTCACCGAGGCCACCACCCGGGCTCTCGGCACCGACGACCCGGCCACCCGGGCGATCATCGAGTCCCACCGGCGGCGACTCGACACCGGGCCCGGCACGCCGGATGCCGACCGGTGACGGAGTCCGGGTCGACCCGGACGACCTGAACCGGCACGCCGCCCACCTCGACCGCTGCGCCGACAGCCTCGACACCGCCGGCAGGGCCGGCAGACACGTCCGGCTCGACGCCGACGCGTACGGGCAACTCTGCGCGATCATGCCGGTGCTGCTCGACAGCCTCCAGCAGACCCTGGTCGACGGCGTCGGCACCGCCGCCGGATCGGTCCGTGACACCGCCGCGAAGCTACGGTCCAGCGCCGCGGGCTACCGGGCCGCCGACATCCGAGCAGCCCGCCACCTCGACCGGATACGGGACGGCCGGTGACCGGCAACCCGCTGGTCGCCACGGCGTCGGACGCCGGTCCCAGCGCATGGGCCGGGATCTGGATCTGCGAGGACATCGAACTCATCGCCCAGGGCGTCCGCACCGGCAGTTGGATCGACGGCAGCCTCGGCGTGGTCAGCGCCGGCCTGGACGCCCTCGCCCTCGTCTCCGACCCGGTCGGCGCGCTGCTCCAGTACGGCATCGCCTGGCTCATCGAACACGTCAGGCCGCTCAGCGAGGCCCTGGACTGGCTCGCCGGTGACCCCGCACAGATCACCGCACACGCCCAGACCTGGCGCAACGTCGCCGCAGCGCTCCGGCAGGACGCCGCCGAACTGACCCACGCGGTGCGTAGCGAGGTCGCCGGCTGGGGCGGCAGCGCCGGCACCGCCTACCGGGCCTGGGCCACCGAACAGCACCGGGCGATCACCGGCCTCGCCGAGGGCGCCGACACCCTCGCCGCCGCCACTGAGGGTGCCGCCGGCCTCGTCGCGGCCGTCCGGCTCCTCGTCCGCGACGCCATCGCCGCCTGCGTCTCCCGCCTCATCGTGTACGCGGGCGAACTGCTCGCCACCGGAGGGCTCGCCACGCCGTGGGTGGTGGAGCAGGTGACCACGCTGGTGGGCTCGTGGGCGGCGCGGATCGCCAGGCTGCTACGCGGGCTGCTGGCCAGCCTGCGGCGGTTGCTGCCGGAACTACGCCGCCTCGGCAACCTCATCGAGAAGCTCAAGCGCCTTCTCAGCCGGCTCCGGCACGCCGACCCCGCCGCTGATGACCTCAATCGAGTACGAGGCAAAGGCCATGGGCCCCGGATGCCGATGAGCCTGGAGTCGGTACAGGAGGTCGCCACCAAATACGGCATCGACGTATCCGGCATTCGCTTCAACATCAACAACCGGATCTCAGGCGTGTGCGGGGTGACCAGACCCGATCAGTCGGTCATGCTCTGCCGCGAGGCGTTCCGCAGCGAGGAGGATCTTGCCCGGACCCTTGAGCACGAGAAGTTCCACGTGTTGGAGCTCCGTGACGGCCGCCCCTACCCCACCAGCCGTGACGAGGCCGACGCCTTCGAAGACCGGGCATATGCCCATGAGGAACGATGGTGGAACGACCATCCGGTCAGGCCAGAGGGAGTGCGTTGATGGCAAACTTCGATGAGTGGCTGGACGCGTACGACGTCGTGTACCGCACCCTGCCGGCCTCCTCCGATCTTCCGTGCCCGAACTGCGGGCATCAGACGCTACGCCTGGTCTTCACCGCTCCCCCAGGAGCTCGACACGGCTATGCCTCGTTCTGGTGCGGCACCTGTCTGGAGGGAATTCACCTCTCCAGGGCACCCGTTCCCGACGGGGTCAGGGCGCTCTCCCTTGATCTGCCCGCCGAGGAACGTAACCGGGGCATCCCCAACTACCGCCTCATTACGTAACACCGGCCGGCGGGCCGCTCACCATTCCACCCGCCCCATAGAACAGTAAAATCGTTAGGCACTGTCCCGCTTCGTTTCGGGGGTGCTCGTGAAGCGGCTGGTCACGTCGATTCCGTCACGCAGGTAGTCGGCGAGGCTGATCCGCACGCCGTTCCGGACCACTTCGGTGCCCGCTCCGAACGACTCCGGCATCCGCCGGGTACGCCACCAGCGCAACGGCTCCCCCGCCGCCCGCTTCTGCCGCTTGAGGACCGCTTCCGCCTCGATGACGTCCGCGTGCCGACCCTCGACGACCTCGACCAGTTGGGCACCCGCCCGCAGGTGCTGCCGTACCCGGCTCGCCCCGCCGACGCCGAACTTGAGCAGTCCGCGGTGCCGCACCAGATACAGCAGGTACGGCGTGTCGCGTAGCGCGGCGAAGGTCCGGTCGTCGGGCTCGGGCGGGCACTTCGCGCAGGTGCGGTCGCGCAGCCGTTGCCACGAGCCGCAGCGCAGGTGCAGGCCCCAGGTCCCGTGGGAGAAGGGCGCCTGCCGTGCGCCGTACCACGGTAGGCCGTGGACGTCACCGGCCAGGTCGGTCCAGCCGTCGCGGCGGTGTCTGTCGAGTTCCTCGCCGAGGGCGATCGCGGCCCGGAACTCGGCGGCGGCCCGGGTGGGAATGGTGTCGGTGTCGGCCAGGCCGGCGAATCGGCGTACCCGGTCCGCGAGCGCGGGTTCGTCCGGCAACCGGGCCAGCAGGCGCGCCCCAACGGTGAGACTCGGCCCGGCGGACCGCTCGTCCAGACAGGTGTGGCACCGGGTCCGCCAGCCGGTACGACAGACCCGGAGGCTGTCGCAGGTGCGGCACTGGTAGATGTCGACGCCTCCACCCGGCAGCAGGCCGAGCGGTTGCATCTGGTCGGCGACCAGGTCCGCGCAGGGTCGGCAGTGGGCGTACCAGGCGATGTCCGGCCCACGCCGGCGGGTGTTCGCCCGGCCGTGGACGGTGTCGCCGCAGTTGACGCAGATGCACTGCGTCGGACGAACGCGTGACCTCGGTGCCGTCATCGGCCGGTGTCGGTGGAGCGCCGCTTGCCCGCCGCCTTCGCCTGCGGCGTCCCACCCCTGATGCGTACCGTGAAATGCCGTTCGTCCTGGCTCAACGTAGACGGATTCCGGCACAGTGGTCGCCGCTGTGCACCGGGCGGTGCCGCATCCAGAACACCACGTCGAGGACGCGGAGCAGGCTCACCGCCTCGGGCAGGCCCGCCTCCTTGTGCAGTGCGTGCAGCCGCTGCGTAAGCACGCCCTCATCCTCGCGGAGCCTGCCGTGCAGCCACTCCCAGAAGCCGGTGCCGGTGCGGTAGGCGCAGGACACCACCGCGTCGTATACCGGCACCAGCTTCGGACGCTTGCGGGCGAGCAACTTGCCGGCGACGACCCACCCGATGCCCTTGGCGTCGCGCAGCGCCCGCCAGGCGGTGTCGGCGGGACCGCCCGCCACCACCAGGGGGTACGCCTCGTCGGTGCCCAGCGCCACGTCGACCGGGATCCTCCCCAACTCGGCGGCGACCCGCTCGCCGAGGGGCCCCTGCAACAGGTCGAGCGCCTGCTGCGGTGGCACGCGCACCCGTAGCAGTTCCACCGCGACAAGGTCCTCGGCGGTGATGACGCCGGCCGTCTCGGGACGGCTCCCGCCACCACCGAGTTGGTCGAACTGTCCGCCGGTGAACGTCTCGTCGCCGGTGCCGAGGTAGTAGGTGTGCAGGTCGGAAACCGACCGGGGATCATCGAGGACGGCCAGCATCTCAGCGAGCGTCAGGGGTTGCGGCACGCTTCTCCTTCGAGGGCTCTGTGGTCCCGGCAGCGAACTACAGGTCGGCTAGACAACCAGATCGGTGACCGGCGGGGCAACACCACTTCGCGGCTCAGCCGTCACTCGTGTATGGCCGGGCAGAACGCCACCGCAGCCGTCGCCTACCTGCGCTTTCACCCGGTCGGTGATGCCGGGGAAAGCGCACCCATCATCATCTGCATCGATGACTACCGCAGTCGCGTCGTAAACCTGACAGCCAACGGAGCGGGATCACCTGCTCAGCCGAGCCCTCCGGCGAACGGCATCGACCGCCACTGGTCGAGCATGCCGCCGAGGGCGTCCGCCAGCATCGGCAACTGGGGGGCCAGGGCGAGGCAGGCGACGCCCCGCAGCATCCCCACCGCCGTCACGAAGCGCAACACCCCCTCGTCGAGGTCCCGCAGGTTCCGGCGCTGCGCCGCACTCCGGTAGGCGGCCTCACCGTCCGGACCGACGCCGACGACGTCCCACTCGACGGGCCCCAGCGTCACCATCTCGAAGTCGGCGTAGCGGTACCCGTCCACCCCGGCGACGATGTTGACGACCGGTGAGTCTCCGTGGACGGGTTGGAGATCGACCCCGGGGAACGTCTTCTCGAACAGTTCGCGGGAGCGTACGAGTGGTGCCAGCACCTGCCATTCCCGGCGGGCGCGGTCCAGGTCGGTCGGCGCGATGAGGTCGGGCTGGCCGTCGAGCGCGACGAGGCCGTCCTCGACGAACTGCGGTTCGGCGGCGGACAGGAACGACAACTCACCCGGGTAGTCGCGCAGCGCGGCATGCAGTTCGGGTACGAGGGCACAGTTCGCCACGTAGTCGGGTTCCCCGGCCGGGGCCAGCTCGATCAACTGCCAGAACGTCATCGAGAACCCGTCGTGCCGGACGGGTTCGCGGGGCACGAGGGGGCTGGGCGGGATGACCGGCACGCCCCGCTCGGTGAGCCATGCCGTCACGTCCAGTTCCGCCCGCTGCCGACCGGCCACACTGTCGAGGTCCGCGTAGGCGGGCAGGACGGTGGGCACCCGGGCCACGACGGGCGACGGCGCGAGGTGTACGACCACGGAGAAGGCTTCGTAGAGCACGCGGGCGTCGGTCACGTCGAGCCCCCGGGCGCGTCCGGCGTGGACGGCCGCGTCGACCGCACGCCGGGTGCGGTGGGCGATCTGCTCCGGGGTCAGGAAGCTCTGCATACCCCCATCCTTCCTCACGCCACGGACAGGTCGGGATCTCCGTCCGCACCGGGCCGACGACGCGAATGCCGGCGTACGAGACCTGCTACACCCGCCCCGTCGTGTGTCCGAGTGGCAGCACCCGGATCGACACCTGCGGCAACCTACCGGGCGGGTCGGGTGACCTGGCCGGATGGGCGGCGGGTCCCGGTGACCACCGTGCGGGGCAGCCGACCCGCGCGAGAGTGACCGGCCAGGGTGTCGCCCTCCACCACCACGTCGAAGTCGAGGTGCAGGCGCATCGGGCGGGTCACCGACTGCCGCCAGGTCACGCGGGCGTCGGCACAAGTCACCGCCGTCAGCGCCACGGTCTCTGCCGCCGTCGACGCGGTGCCGGCGGGCACCCCGCCGGTGTCGTGGAAGACGTAGGTGGCGCGGAGCGTGCCGATGGGGGTCTTCAGGCTGACGTCCCAGGTGCCGATGACGGGGTGTACCACCGGTTCTCCTCAGACCGTGACGGGAAGGTGGCCGGCGGCACGCCACACGGTGCCGCGTCGCTCGTAGGCGAAGAGGGTTTCCACGGCGTGCGCGACCCGGGGGCCGAACTCCCGTTCCAGGATGTGCAGCCCGAGGTCCAGGCCGGAGGTGACGCCGCCCGCGGTGACGAGGTCGCCGTCGTCGACGACCCGCGCCGGCACCGCGTGTACGCCGGTGGCGTCGAGCACGTCCATGCCGAGGTGGTGGGTCACCGCGTGGCGGCCCTCGATCAGGCCGGCCATGGCCAGGGCGAGCGACCCTCCGCAGACGGCCGCCACGGTCACGTCGGGGTTGTCGAGGGCGGCGCGCAGCAGCGGTACGGCCGCCGAGTCGGCGACCCGGGCCAGCAGCACGGGGATGGTCACCACGCCCTCGTCGGGGTCGCCGGTGCTCGGACCGCTGGCACCGGGCACCACGACGTAGCCCGCCCGGGTCGGGTCCAGCGGCGCGGTCGCCCGCAGCGTCAGGCCACGGGTGCCGCTGACCACCTCCCTCGGGCCCTCCGCCGAGACGAGTTCCACGGTCAGTGCGTCCCCGACGGTGTCGCCGCCGGCGGCGAGGACCTCGAAGGGCGCGACGACGTCGAGCGGGTCGAACCCGTCGAACAACACGATCTGTACCAACATGCCACCGATCCTCGACCGCACCGCCTGAACCGGCCAGTGGCAGGATTGCCATCGTCCGACTGTTTCTTGCCGTCCGCCGACGATTCCGGGGAGGTGCCACCATGCATACCGTGCTGGTCCTGGCGCTCCCGGGCACGATCGCGTTCGACCTGGCCACCCCGATCGAGGTGCTGGGCCGGGTGCGGTTGCCGGGCGGCCGGGCCGGCTACCGGGTGCTGGTCTGCGGCAGCGAGCCGGTCGTCGACGCCGGCCCGCTGCGGCTGGCCGTCGACCACGGCCTCGACGCGCTCGCCACCGCCGACACCGTCATCGTGCCCGGCCGCTACGACCCGGCCGCGCCGGTGCCCGGCGCGGTGCTGGACGCGCTGCGGGCGGCTGCCGCCGCCGACGTCCGGATCGCCTCGATCTGCGTGGGCGCGTTCACCCTGGCCGCCGCCGGGTTGCTCGACGGCCGGCGGGCCACCACGCACTGGGCCGCCGCCGAGCTGTTCCAGGCGACGTACCCGGCCGTCCGGGTGGATCCGGAGGTGCTGTACGTCGACACCGGCCAGTTCGTCACCTCCGCCGGGGCCACCGCGGGCGTGGACATGTGCCTGCACCTGGTCCGCCGTGACCACGGGGCGGCGGTCGCCGCCGACGCGTCCCGGCAGGCCGTGGCCCCGCTGCACCGCGACGGCGGGCAGGCGCAGTTCATCGTGCGCCCCGGCGTGGACCCTGCCGGAACGGGGCTCGGCCCGGTGCTGGAATGGTTGGAGTCGCACGCGGACGGGCGGCTGACCCTGGCCGACGTGGCCGCCCGGGCCGGGCTCAGCGTGCGTACGCTCAATCGCCGTTTCCACGAGGAGACCGGCCGTACCCCGATGCAGTGGGTCGCCGCCGTGCGTGTCCGCCGGGCGCAGGAGCTGCTGGAACGCACCGACCACGGCGTCGACCGGATCGCCCACCTCGTCGGTTTCGCCTCACCGGCGCAGTTCCGGGTCCAGTTCAAGCGGCTCAGTGGGGTGTCGCCGCAGGTGTACCGCAGGACCTTCGTCGCCGGACGGGCGACCGGCTGAGCGGAGTCCCGACGGGGTCCGCCCAGCTCACAGTCAGCGCAGTGCGGTGCTCGCGGCGGCCCGCACCGCCGCCGTCAGCGCCGCCAGCGCCGCTGATTCCAGTCGCCAGTACTGCCAGTACAGCGGCACGTCGAGGTGCCGGCCGGGGGCCAGCTCGACGAGGCGGCCGGCCGCGAGGTCGGGGCGGGCGACGGTTTCGGGGAGCAGGCCCCAGCCGAGGCCGAGCCGGACCGCCCCGGTGAAGGCGGCCGTCCCCGGCACGAAGTGCGTCGGCGGGTCGACGTCGCGGCGGGTGAGCGTACGGGCGAAGCGGTGTTGCAGGGTGTCCTTGCGGTCGAAGCGGATCATCGTCGCGGTCGGGAACGCGGTGGCCGGGTCGCGGTCGGCGAAGCTCGTGGCGTGCAGGGCGGGTGCGGCGACGGCGAGGTAGCGCATCGCGCCGAGGCGCAGGACCCTGCAGCCCTGCACGGCGACGCGTTCGGTGGTGACAGCCGCCATCACGGTGCCGTCGCGCAGCAGCCGCGCGGTGTGCCCCTCGTCGTCGGTGTGCAGGTCGACCAGCACGTCGGGGACGGCGGTCAGGGCGGGCAGGAACCAGCCGGCGAGGGAGTCGGCGTTGACCACGACGGCGACCCGGGTGCGGGTGGGGTCGCCCAGCGTGCCGCGCGCCGCGTCGAGGGCCTCCTGTTCCAGCAGCGCCAACTGCCCGCCGAGGCGGACCAGCGGGGTGCCGGCGGCGGTCGGCACGACCGGTCGGGTGCGGCGGACGAGCACCTGCCCGACGGCCTGTTCGAGGGCCTTGATGCGCTGGCTGACCGCCGACGGGGTGACGTTCATCGCCCGCGCGGCGGCGTCGAAGCTGCCGTGGGTGACGACGGCCTGGAAGGTAGCCAGCTGCACCGGGTCGAGGGGCATAAGCGATTCTAACGGCCGTGCAGAATCTTTAGCTGGAGTGCAGGAGGCCGCCGTCCTAGCGTGGCCGTCATGGGTTCCGTGCTCGCCGGTTTCGGCTTCTCCCTCGCGCTGATCGTCGCCATCGGGGCGCAGAACGCCTTCGTGCTGCGCCAGGGGCTGCGCCGGGAGCACGTGCTGCCGGTGGTGGCGATCTGCGTGGCCGCCGACGCCACCCTGATGACCGCCGGCATCGCCGGCCTGGGGGCCGCGCTGACCGCGACGCCGGCCGTCCTGGTCGCCGTCCGCTGGGGCGGCGTCGCGTTCCTGCTCGGGTACGCGCTGCTGGCCGCCCGCCGCGCCCTGCGCCCCGCCGCTCTCAGCCCGGTCGACCGTCCCCCGGCCACGTTGCGGGCGACGCTGCTGGCCTGCATGGCGTTCACGTTCCTCAACCCGCACGTCTACCTCGACACGGTGGTGCTGCTCGGCACGGTCGCCCACCAGGACCCGAACCGGTGGGCGTTCGGTGCCGGCGCGGCGGCGGCGAGCCTGGCCTGGTTCACCGGGTTGGGCCTCGGCGCGCGCCGGCTGGGGCCGCTGCTCGCCCGTCCGGCGGCGTGGCGGGTCATCGACGCGACGATCGCCGGAATCATGGTGGCCGTCGCCGGCTCGGTCGCCGCCGGCTGAACGGCGGCAGGCAGACGCACAACTGCTGATTCGCCACCGGCGTGGACCCTCCGGGCGGACCTCGGGACCGTAGGATCGACATCCTTCAACCCCGCGATCCACTTTGGAGGGAACCGCGCATGACGGGTCCACTCGCCCGGCTCCGCACCGCCGCCCGACTGATGCTCGCGACCGCCGGCGTCGCGGTGCTCGCGCTCGCGGGCGCCGCCGTCGTGACCACCCCGGCCCAGGCCGCCGGCCCCCGGCCGAACTTCCAGATGCCGGTGCCCTGCGGCGAGACCTGGCGGATGGCCACCTACTACGGTCACGACGACTACGACATCGACCTGACCTTCACCGGCGGGGCCAGCAACGGCCGGCCGATCCTCGCCTCCGCCAGCGGCACGGTCTCCTTCGCCGGCTGGGGCAGCGGCGGTGGCTGGCACGTGATCATCGAACACGGCGGCGGGTGGCGGACGCTCTACCTGCACATGATCGAGACGCCGATGGTCGCCGCCGGCCAGGGGGTGTCGACCGGCCAGCAACTCGGCCGGGTCGGCAGCACCGGCAACTCCACCGGCCCGCACCTGCACTACGAGCAGGTACGCGACGGCGTCAAGACCGAGTCGTACTTCAACGGGGTGCCCTCCGGCATCACCTCCGACGGCAGCCCGTCGACCGGCCCGCTCTACATCTCCGGCCCCACCTCGCCGGCCCGGAACATGACCAGCCAGAACTGCGGCCAGGCCGCCAACCGCCAGGTGTACGAGTCCGGCAGCCACAGCGGCTGGCAGATGCTGCCGGTCAACAGCATCACCGGCTCGGCCACCGCGTCCATGGTCATGGGCGGCAACAAGCTGCTCTACACGGTCAACAACGGCCTGGTGTACGAGGCCTCCAGCGACACCGGCTGGCGCAACCTGTGGACCGGCATCTCCGGCGTCAGCAACAACGCCCTCGCCGTGATCAACGTGGACGGCGTCAAGTACATCTACACCGTGGTCGGCGGCTGGGTGCACGAGGCGTCCAGCGCCAACGGCTGGAAGAACCTGAACACCGGCATCTCCGGGGTCAGCAACAACGCCCTGGCCGCCATCAACCACAACGGCGTGAAGATCATCTACACCGTGGTCGGCGG
>NZ_MZMV01000040.1 GCF_002210435.1 Micromonospora wenchangensis | reverse complement strand
GGCGAGCAGCGGTACGGCCGGTAGCGACCCGACGGAGACCTCGCTGAGCCGGACCGCCGTGCCGGTGCCGACGGCGAACCCGGGGCCGAGCAGGTAGGCCGTCGACCAGACGGTGGCGTTCGGCGCGTAGGCGAGACTGACCAGGGTGATCCCGGCCTGCCCGGCGACCCCGGTCCGGTACGCCCCGATCAGGTCGGCGGCGTCTCCCCCGCCGGTCGCCACCGCCAGGCCCGCCGCGCTCGCCCCGGCGGCGAGCAGCAGCAGAGCGGCGACCAGGCCGGTGCGGACGCCGTCGCGCAGCACGGCCGGCGCACGGTCGGCGAGCAGGCGGGTGACGGCGGTGGTGCGGGCCGCCCCGACCAGGGCGGCCAGCGTGCCGAACAGCAGCAGGGTCAGCCCGGACCGGACCGGGGACACCCGCAGGCCGGCGCTGTCGACCAGCAGCGCGGCCAGGACGCCGAACACCGCGTACCCGATGCCGACCGCGAGGGCGACGGTGGCCGCCTGCCGGGGTGACCGGCCGCCACGGGCGCCGACCGCGCGGCTGGCGTGCACCCCGGCCCGGCTCAGTCGCCAGAAGGCGAACGCGCAGAGCGTCAGCGGGACGAGGCCGAGCGGGCCGGCGGTGGTCTCCAGCGGCACGCCGTGGCCGAGCAGCCAGCCGGCGAGCCCGGCGCGCAGCGCGCCGACCAGCGAGCCGGCGTCCTCGCTGAACTGGGCCAGCCCGAGCACCACCGCCACCGGCAGGTACGAGGTGACGGCCGCGCCGGCCGCGGCCACCCCGGCGGCGACGGGCAGCGGCGCCCGGGAGCGCCCGGGCTGCTCCGGCCGGCGGGGCGCGGGCACCCGGGCGCCGCCGGCACGGCCGGGCGGCCTGCCGGTGCGGGCACCGCTGGGACGGCGGGGCTGATCAGGGGTGGTCGAGGACATCGGCTCTACTCTGGCATGCCGCGCCGGTGGTGGCTGCCCGTCGGGGCCGCCCGGGGGCGGCGAGTTCCGTGATCCACCGCCGTGCGGCCCCGATCCGGTCTAGCCTCGGGCGCAGGGACGCGACCGAAGTCGTGGCACCGATCGCCCGGAGGAAGCCGTGAACGCTCCGTACCCACCGCCACCGGCCGCGGCCGGGCGGGACCGCACCACGCTCTGGGGGGTGCTCGGCATCGTCCTCGGCCTGATCTGCTGCGGCATCCTGGGCATCATCTTCGGCTACCTGTCGATCCGCGACGCCAAGCGGTACAGCCAGTCGCCGGTCCTCGGCTACCTGGCCATCGCGTTCGGCGTGATCAACATCATCGGCACCGCGATCTGGCGGGCCAGCGGGACGTACCCGCTCTGGAACAACTGAGGGGGCCGACCGTCTCCGGTCGACCCCCTCGGTCGGTGCGTCGTTCGCCCGGGTGGTGCGGGCCCACCGGCTCAGCGGCCGGACATCAGCTCCCGCATCAGCTTGGCGGTCTCGGTCGGGGTCTTGCCGACCTTGACGCCGACCGCCTCCAGGGCCTGCTGCTTGGCCTCGGCGGTGCCCGCCGAGCCGGAGATGATCGCGCCGGCGTGCCCCATGGTCTTGCCGGGGGGCGCGGTGAAGCCGGCGATGTAGCCGACCACCGGCTTGGTGACGTTGTCCTTGATGAACTCGGCGGCCCGCTCCTCGGCGTCGCCGCCGATCTCGCCGATCATCACGATCGCGTCGGTCTCCGGGTCGGCCTCGAACGCGGCGAGCGCGTCGATGTGGGTGGTCCCGATGATCGGGTCACCGCCGATGCCGACGCAGGTGGAGAAGCCGATGTCGCGCAGCTCGTACATCATCTGGTAGGTCAGCGTGCCGCTCTTGCTGACCAGGCCGATCCGGCCGGAGCCGGTGATGTCGGCCGGGATGATGCCGGCGTTGGACGCGCCAGGCGAGGCGATGCCGGGGCAGTTGGGCCCGATGATCCGGGTCTGCTCGCCCCTGGCCACGTTGTACGCCCAGAACGAGGCGGTGTCGTGCACCGGCACGCCCTCGGTGATCACCACGGCGAGCGGGATCCGCGCGTCGATCGCCTCGACCACCGCGCCCTTGGTGAACTGCGGCGGTACGAAGATCACCGTGACGTCCGCCCCGGTCTCCCGCATCGCGTCCGCGACGGAGGCGAACACCGGCAGCTCGGTGCCGTCGAAGTCGACGGTGGTGCCGGCCTTGCGCGGGTTGACCCCGCCGACGACGTTGGTGCCGGCGGCGAGCATCCGCCGGGTGTGCTTGGAACCCTCGGAGCCGGTCATCCCCTGAACGATGACCTTGGACTCCTTGGTCAGCCAGATCGCCATCGTCAGACCCCCGCAGCAGCCAGCTCGGCGGCCCGCTCGGCCGCGCCGTCCATGGTGTCGACCCGCTGCACCAGCGGGTTGTCGGCGCCGTCGAGGATCGCCCGACCGGCCTCCGCGTTGTTGCCGTCGAGCCGGACCACGAGCGGCTTGGTGACCTTCTCGCCGCGCTCCTCCAGCAGGGCCAACGCCTGGATGATGCCGTTGGCGACCTCGTCGCAGGCGGTGATGCCGCCGAAGACGTTGACGAAGACGCTGCGCACCGACGGGTCGGAGAGCACGATCTCCAGGCCGTTGGCCATCACCGCGGCGCTCGCGCCGCCGCCGATGTCGAGGAAGTTGGCGGGCTTGACGTTGCCGTGCCGCTCGCCCGCGTAGGCCACCACGTCGAGGGTGGACATGACCAGGCCCGCGCCGTTGCCGATGATGCCGACCTCGCCGTCGAGCTTGACGTAGTTGAGGTCCTTCTCCTTGGCGGCCTGCTCCAGCGGGTCCACCGCGGCCTGGTCGACCAGGGCCTCGTGGTCCGGGTGCCGGAAGCCGGCGTTCTCGTCCAGGGTGACCTTGGCGTCGAGCAGCAGCAGCGTGCCGTCGCCCGTCTTGGCCAGCGGGTTCACCTCGACCAGGGTGGCGTCCTCGGCGACGAACGCCTTCCACAGCCCCACCGCGACCGCGACGACCTGGTCGGCGACCTCGGCCGGGAACCCGGCCGCGTCGACGATCTCCCGGGCCTTCGCCTCGTCCACGCCCTCGACCGCGTCGATCGGGGCCTTGACCACCTTGTCGGGGGTCTCGGCGGCGACCTGCTCGATGTCCATGCCGCCGGCCACGCTGGCGATGCAGAGGAAGGTGCGGTTCGCCCGGTCGAGCAGGTAGGAGAAGTAGTACTCCTCGGCCACGTCCGCGGTCACCGTGATCATGACCTTGTGGACGGTGTGTCCCTTGATGTCCATGCCGAGGATGTCGGTGGCCCTGGCCACCGTCTCGTCGGTGCCCTCGGCCAGCTTGACGCCGCCGGCCTTGCCTCGGCCGCCGACCTTCACCTGCGCCTTGACGACCACCCGGCCGCCGAGGCGTTCGGCGATCGCGCGGGCCTCCTCCGGGGTCGTGGCGACGCCGCCGGCGAGCACGGGCAAGCCGTGCCGCTCGAACAGGTCCCGCCCCTGGTACTCGTACAGGTCCACGATTGCGCGTCCCGTCCCGTCTCCGCGGCGCGCCGTCGCGCCGCCGCCAGCGTTGTGGAAACTCCGTTGACGCCTGTCATCAGTTGAAACAGGCCGTTGGCCGCAGCCTAGCGAGGTGGGCACCGGCGGCAACCGAGCGGGTGCGCGGTGTGCGGTAATGCACAGCGCGCCGTTGACGACTCGCCGGTGGCACAAATCGGTCCACAGGTTGTCCCACGTAACGCGTAACCCCACGGTACGGGCGTCGTTGAGTCTGATGTCGGAGCGCTGATCAGCGCGAAGACGGGAGCGGCCGATGCCCTGTCGGTCGAGGGGTGGCGGCGGGGCATCGTGCATAGAAGGGCCGGGCGTGTGAGGGGTGCGTCCGGCCCTTCACCCTGCCCAGATTCGGAAGCCCTCCCCCACCCGATGCCACCCCGGCCACCGCCGGGGTCACGGCACGACGAAACGGCGGCGTCCCGGAAACCGGCACACCACCGTCGGCGTACGGACGGGCGCGGCGCGCCCGGGGTCGTCAGGCGACCGGCTGGGCCACGTTGGCGCGGACCCACTCGACGATCGACTGGGTGGTCGCACCCGGCGTGAAGATCTTCTTGACGCCGATCTCCACCAGCTCGGGGATGTCGGCGTCCGGGATGATGCCGCCGCCGAAGACGACGACGTCCCGCGCGTCCCGCTCGGCGAGCAGTTCCAGCACCCGACGGAAGAGCGTCATGTGCGCGCCGGAGAGCACCGAGAGGCCGACCGCGTCGGCGTCCTCCTGGATGGCGGTCTCGACGATCTGCTCCGGGGTCTGGTGCAGGCCGGTGTAGATGACCTCCATACCCGCGTCACGCAGGGCACGCGCCACCACCTTGGCACCCCGGTCGTGGCCGTCGAGGCCCGGCTTCGCGACGACTACCCGGATACGAGAGTTCATCAGCGCACACCCTTCACGGCTCCGCGGCTACCAGCTGAACGAACGGTAACCCGGCCCACCGGGGGTGGAGAACCCGGGCCGGACCCCTACCGTCCCGGCCCGCGCCCAGGAAGCCGGACGCCTCCGCCGATCGGTCACTGTGCGCGACGAACGGGCAGGAAGGGGGACAGCCGTCCGGCGTCTGGAGCTATGACAATGATGGACGGAAAGGGACAGAACGAATCGCCGATCCGGGGGGCACGCTTGTGACCGGCGCGGCGGAGGGCTAACGTGTCCACGGTTGTCATCAGGTCCACGGACGGGTGATGACGCGATCAACGATCGTCGGGGCGGCTGCACCGATCGGTCGGAGGTTGCATCGGATCCCCGACAACGGAGGGTGTGCGTGCGCCAGCGCCTGTCGTCTGAGCCCGATAGATATCGCGGCCGTCGCCGCGTACCCACCCCCCCGCGGAGCCGCTACGCGGCGGTCGTGACCACCGCGTTCGTCGGCGCCGGGATCGTCGCGCTCGGCGCGGGGGCGATGCCGGACGCCAAGAGCGTCAGCCCGTCGGTCCTCGACGAGCTGCGGCAGGCCTCGATCACCAGCCAGGACGCCGCCGCCCGTGCCGACGCCGCCGACCGGGCCACCCGCAGCGACGCCCGGGACAGCCAGCCGGGCGTCGACGAGCAGGACCCGTGGCTGCTGCCCATGCAGGGCTACGACTTCAACTCCCCGTACGGCATGCGCTGGGGCAAGCTGCACACCGGCATCGACCTGGTTGCGCCGGAGGGCACCCCCTACGTGGCCATCCACTCCGGCACGGTCACCAAGGCCGGCTGGTTCGGCGGCTACGGCTACGCGGTGATCGTGCAGCACGCCGACGGCAGCGAGGCCATCTACGGCCACTCCTCGGCGGTGAGCGTGCACGAGGGCCAGCAGGTGAAGGCGGGCGACCAGCTCGGGCTGGTCGGCAACACCGGCCACTCCTACGGCGCGCACCTGCACCTGGAGGTCCATGTCAAGGGCCAGCCCCTCGACCCGGTGCCGTGGCTCCAGGAGCGCGGAGTGGACATCAAGCTACAGGTGGAGGCGTACTACACCGAAGCAGCCGCTTCCTGACGCTCGGTGACGCCTGTTCACCGCCCGGATCTACGGATCCGGGCGGTTTCGTATGCGGCCAAGTCTGCTGCGTCACACTCCGCAGTGTGACCGAGAGCACGTTCGGGTCACGCCACGCAACAGGTCAGACGCCACCCCGGCGGGACATAGCCGGGCAGGCCGCCGGGCAGCCCGGGTTACCGACCCGTACCCGTACCCGGCCCGGCGCGCTTCGACACCCAGGATGGTCCCGGTCCGAAACCCCCTGAGTAGTTGAAGGTCCACCGTGCAGGAAGACAACAACCACCCGGACGACGGCACCACCCGCACCGGGAACCCCACCCGCACCGGCCCCGGAGCCCGGATCTCGGCCGCCGTGGTCCGGCACCGGCGGCGTCACCCGCGGGGCGTACGCACCCTGGCCGTCGGCGTCGCCGCACTGGTCGGCCTCGGCCTGGCCGGGGTCGCCACGGTCACCCTCGACCGGGACGACGCCCCCGAACCGGCCGCCGTCGCGCTCGACGCCCGGGAACGGGCCGACGCCGCCGCCCGCGCCGACCGGTCCGCCCGCGAGTCGGCCGCCCCGGCCAGCCCCACCGCCGGGCCGACCCCGACCACCGCCAGCCCCACCCCGACGGCCACGGCGACCCGGAAGGCCGCCGCGAAGCCGAAGGTCACCGCGAAGCCGAAGGCCACCGTCAGGAAGGCGACCACGCCGAAGCCGAAGCCGTCCTGGGTGATCCCGATGGCCGGGGCGCAGATCACCTCCTGTTACGGGCAGCGTTGGGGCACCCTGCACGCCGGCATCGACTTCGCCCTGCCGGCCGGCACCCCGATCCGCGCCGCCGCCGCCGGCACGGTCGTCAAGGCCGGTGACGTCGGCGACGGCTACGGCATCTCGGTCTTCATCGACCACGGCAACGGCTACCTGACCCACTACGCCCACCAGAGCAGCGTGAAGGTCGCCGTCGGAGACCGGGTCGGCGTCGGCGAGGTGATCGGCTACGAGGGCTCCACCGGCGACTCCACCGGCCCCCACCTGCACTTCGAGGTGCACCAGGGGCAGATGTGGAACCAGATCGACCCGGCGCCGTTCCTGCGCGCCCGGGGCATCGACGTGGCCTGCTGAGCCGCACCGCCGACGGGCCCGACCCGGCAGCACGCCGGACCGGGCCCGTCGGCGTCGACTCAGAGCTTGTCGAGCGGGGCGTGCCGCAGCACCAGCCACATGGTCTGGTCGCCGAAGTCGATCTGCGCGCGGGCGCTCGGCCCGTGCCCCTCGACCGCGAGCACCCGCCCCAGGCCGTAACGCTGGTGGTTGACCCGGTCGCCGGCCGACACCTTCGGCCCCTGCGGCAGCTCGCTCGCGGTGGCCAGGCGGCTGGCGTCCACCCCGAGCCGTTTCGCCAGCTCCGCTGCCCTCGGCGTACCCCCGGTGAAGCCGCTCCGCCCGCCGGGCGCGCGGTCCGCGCGCCCCCCGACGCCGCCGCCCCCACCGGCCCACGAGGTGTACGTCCCCTCGGTGCGCTCCCAGCGCACCAGCTCCGGCGGCAACTCCTCCAGGAAGCGCGACGGCGGGTTGTACGACGGCTGCCCCCACGCCGAACGGGTGACCGCCCGGGACAGGTAGAGCCGCTGCCGGGCCCGGGTGATGCCCACGTACGCCAACCGCCGTTCCTCCTCAAGCTCCCGGGTGTCGCCCAGCGACCGCAGGTGGGGGAAGACGCCGTCCTCCAGGCCGGTCAGGAACACCACCGGGAACTCCAGGCCCTTGGCGGTGTGCAGGGTCATGAGCGTCACGACGCCCTGGTGGTCGGGGTCGTCGGAGGGGATCTGGTCGGCGTCGGCGACCAGCGCCACCTGCTCCAGGAAACCGGCCAGGGTGGCCCGCTCGTCGTCGCCGCCCAGCGCCTCGATCCGCTCGGTGTACTCCCGGGCGACGCTCACCAGCTCCTGGAGGTTGTCGACCCGGCCGGCGTCCTGCGGGTCGACGCTCTCCTCCAGCTCGGTCAGGTAGCCCGAGCGGGTCAGCAGCGCCTCCAGCACCTCCTCCGGGGTGCCCTCCTCGGCCAGCTCACGGGCACCGTCGAGCAGCGCGACGAACTCGGCGATGGAGTTGGCGGCCCGGGTGGAGATGCCCGGCGCCTCCCGGGCCCGGCGCAGCGCCGCCCCGAAGGAGATCCGCTCCCGGCTGGACAGCGCCTCGACGCACGCCTCGGCCCGGTCGCCGATGCCCCGGCGCGGGGTGTTCAGCACCCGGCGGAGGCTGACCGTGTCGTCGTCGTTGACCACCGCGCGCAGGTAGGCCAACGCGTCGCGGACCTCCTTGCGCTCGTAGAAGCGCACCCCGCCGACCACCTTGTAGGGCAGGCCGACCCGGATGAACACCTCCTCGAAGACCCGGGACTGGGCGTTGGTGCGGTAGAAGACGGCGACGTCGCCGGGGCGGGTCTCCCCCGCGTCGACCAGTCGGTCGACCTCCCGGCCCACCCAGTCGGCCTCGGCGTGCTCGGTGTCGGCGACGTAGCCGACGATCTGCTCGCCCGCCCCGGCGTCGCTCCACAGCCGCTTGGGCTTACGGGAGGTGTTCCGGTCGATCACCGCGTTGGCCGCGTTGAGGATGGTCTGGGTGGAGCGGTAGTTCTGCTCCAGCAGGATCGTCCGGGCGTCGGTGAAGTCCCGCTCGAACTCCAGGATGTTGCGGATCGTCGCGCCCCGGAACGCGTAGATCGACTGGTCGGCGTCGCCGACCACGCACAGCTCGGCCGGGGCGATCCCCTCGGTGCCGGCGACCAACTCCTTGATCAGGGTGTACTGCGCGTGGTTGGTGTCCTGGTACTCGTCGACCAGGACGTGCCGGAACCGGCGGCGGTAGCTCTCCGCGACGTGCGGGTGCGACTGGAGCAGGTGCACCGTCGTCATGATCAGGTCGTCGAAGTCCAGCGCGTGCGCCTCCCGCAGCCGCCGCTGGTAGAGCGTGTACGCCTCGGCCAGCGCCCGCTCGTTGGGGCCCTTGGCCCGGCCGGCGAACTCCTCCGGGTCGACCAGCTCGTTCTTCAGGTTGGACACCTGGGCGGCCAGCCCCCGGGCCGGGTAGCGCTTCGGGTCGAGATCCAGCTCCCGGGCGACCAGTTGCATCAGCCGGCGGGAGTCGTCGGCGTCGTAGATGGAGAAGGTCGACTTCAGGCCGGCGTGTTCGTGCTCGGCGCGCAGGATGCGCACGCAGGCGGAGTGGAACGTCGACACCCACATCAGCCGGGCGCGCGGGCCGACCAGGTGGGCCACCCGCTCCTTCATCTCACCGGCGGCCTTGTTGGTGAAGGTGATCGCGATGATCTCGCCGGGGTGGACGTCCCGCGCGGCGAGCAGGTAGGCGATCCGGTGGGTGAGCACCCGGGTCTTGCCGGACCCGGCCCCGGCCACGATCAGCAGTGGCGAGCCGGCGTGGGTGACGGCGTCCCGCTGGGGACCGTTCAGGCCCTCCACCAGGGCCTGCGGGTCGAGGCGGTGGGTCGGGCCCGGCCGGCGCGGCGGAACCGACGCGGACTCGGGCGCGGGCGGGGACGCGGGGATGTCGAAGAGAGGATGCATCGCACGGCGAGTCTATGCCGTCGGCCGGACACTTCCCGCCCGCGCGCGCCCGACGGGACACCGAGCACGCACCCACCAGCCGGAGTCCGCCCACCACCGCACTCCGCCCACCACACCACCGGGCCACGGACCGGGCCGGGGCCCGTACCGGGGCCGGAGCGGTCTCCTTCGTGGGAAACACATCCAGCGACGTCTTCCCCAATTATCCCATGAGCACAGTTTGCGACAGCCAGGGGTTACGGCAGCGACCCGGCCCGGCTGTCGCTACGGTGCCCGGCATGCCCGCTGGTGACGAAGAGAACGTGGTGATCGTGGGGGGCGGCCCGGTCGGGCTGTTGCTGGCCGGTGAACTGATGCTCGCCGGCGTGCGCCCGGTCGTGCTCGAACAGCTACCCGAACGCAGTACCGCGTACAAGGCCAATGCCCTGATCGGCCAGGTCGTCCGCTTCCTCGACCACCGGGGGTTGTACCGGTCCCTCGGTGGTCGCGGCGACCGGCCGCAGCCCGCTGCGGCGTTCCTGTTCGGTGCGTTGCCGTTGGACCTGTCCGGCCTGGACGGGAATCCCCTCCACGGCCTGCAGATCCGTCAGGAACTCCTCGAATCGTCGCTGGAACAGTGGGCGCGCGATCTCGGTGTGGAGATACGACGCGGGCACCGGTTGCGGGAACTGCGGCAGGACGACGATGCGGTGACCGTGCGGGTACAGGGCCCCGGCGGCGGTTACCAGCTACGCGCGGGATATCTGGTCGGCTGCGACGGTGCCCGCAGCGAGGTGCGCCGGACGATCGGTGTGCCGTTCACCGGCCACACCGATCCGAACGTCGTCTCGCGTGCCGCACACGTCACCGTGCCCGGGTCGTCGGTCGACGCCGAGACCGCCGAGATCGTCCTGCCGGACGGTGACCGGATCGGCCTGTACGCCTGGCACCGCACCGAACGCGGCACCTACGTCGTGGTGCCGCACGGGCCCGGCGTGTCGATGGTGTCGGTGATCGAGTGGGACGGGCCCCCGGTCGCCGACGAGATCCCGGCCGGCGTCGAGGAGGTGCGCGCCAGCCTGTGCCGGGTCCTCGGCCGGGAGCTAGCGCTTGCCGCACCGGCCACCGCGGGGCCGCATCTGCTGCGTCGCCGGTACGCCGCGAACGCCCGGATCGCGGACTCCTACCGACGCGGCCGGGTGTTCCTCGCCGGAGATGCCGCCCACGTGCATCCCGCGGTCGGCGCGCCCGGCCTCAACCTCGGGCTCCAGGACGCGGCCAACCTCGGGTGGAAACTCGCCGCGCAGGTGCACGGTCGGGCGTCGCCCGGACTACTCGACAGCTACCAGGCCGAGCGCCGTCCGGCCGCCGAGCGGGTCACCATGCAGACCCAGGCCCAGTTGGCGCTGATGGCCCCCGGCCCGGCGGTCACCGCCCTGCGTCAGGTCGTCACCGAACTGCTGGAGAACCCCGCCGTCACCGGACAGCTCGCCGACCTGCTGGCCGGCGCCGACGTCCGGTACCTGATGCACCCCGGCCCCCCACATGCGCTGACCGGCCGGTTCGCCCCCGACCTCACGCTGCGGGTCGGGTCCTCCGACACCCGGCTGGCCGAACTCCTGCGACCGGGCCGGCCACTGCTGGTGGACCTCACCGGCGGCGGCCGCCTCGCCGCACCGACCGGCCCGTGGCGCGACCGCGTCGACCTCGTCACCGGCAACGCACCCGCGTCCCCCGCCGACGCCCTGCTCGTCCGACCGGACGGCTACGTCGCGTGGGCGGGCCGGGCGGACGGTGACGACCTGCTCGTCGCCGCGCTGGAAACCTGGTTCGGCGCACCGCAGGGCCACCACCCGCCAGCCGGAGCGCTTCCGCCGAGGGCCGACGACAGCGTCGGCCGGGACTGAGACGAAGCTGTCACGGCAGCCCCACTGGCATCTTCCGCCCCGAGGCGCGACGATGACCCGGGAAATCCCCGCCTGCTCCCCCGTAGACGACTTGGGAGAACAACCATGAGTCAACCGCGCTCGCGCGGTCGGGCCGTGCTGCGTCACCTCGCCGCGCCGGCCCTCGCCCTGGCCGTCGTGGCCAGCCTGCCCATCACCGGCCGCGCCACCACGCCGCCCGCCGACGCCGCCCCCGGGGCCGGCCTCGCCCCGGTCGCCGTCTCGTACGCCACCGCGACGGGTGGCGAGGTCAAGGGCCAGTTCCTCTCGTACAACGACTTCCACGGCGCGATCGACCCGCCCGGCGGCAGCGGCGCCACCGTCAACGGCACCCCGGCCGGCGGGGTGGAGTACCTCGCCACCTGGCTGAAGAAGCTGCGGGCCGAGGCGAAGGCCGAGGGCCGGGTCACCACCACCGTCGGTGCCGGCGACCTGATCGGGGCCACCCCGCTGGTCAGCGCCGCCTTCCACGACGAGCCCACCATCGAGCTGATGAACCAGGTCGGCCTCGACGTCAGCTCGGTCGGCAACCACGAGTTCGACGAGGGCGTCAAGGAGCTGCTCCGGATCGACAAGGGCGGCTGCCACCCGGTCGACGGCTGCCAGGACGGCGACGGCTTCGCCGGCGCGAAGTTCACCTACCTGGCCGCCAACACCATCAACAAGAAGACCAAGCTGCCGATCCTGCCCCCGATCGACGTGAAGTTCGTCGGCGGCGTGCCGGTCGGCTTCGTCGGAGTCACCCTGGAGGGCACCCCGGGCATCGTCAACCCGGCCGGCATCAAGGACGTCACCTTCACCGACGAGGTGCAGACCGCCAACAAGTGGGGTGGCCTGCTCAAGCTGTTCGGCGTCAAGGCGATGGTGCTGCTGGTGCACGAGGGCGGCGCGCAGTCCGCGCCGCCGGCCACCCCGGGCGTCTCCGACTGCGCCAACTTCTCCGGCCCGATCGTCGACATCGTCAAGGGCCTGCGGCCGGAGTTCGGTGTGGTGGTCTCCGGGCACACCCACCGCTTCTACTCCTGCTCGCTGCCGAACTCCTCGGGCAAGCCGAGCGTGGTCACCAGCGCCGGCAACAACGGCCAGCTGGTCACCGACATCGACTACTCGCTGGACCGGCGTACCGGCCGGTTCACCGGCATCACCGCGAAGAACGTGATCGTGGAGAACGGCGTACGCAACGCCGACGGGACCTGGCAGCAGACCGGCGGGGTGTTCGCCAAGAACCCGGCGCTGGTCGACGCGGGCGCGAAGGCGCTGGCCGACAAGTACCGCACCGCGGTCGCCCCGATCGCCAACCGGGTGGTCGGGAAGATCAGCGCCGACATCGTGCGGGACGCCCGGCCCAACGGGGAGAGCCCGCTGGGTGACGTCATCGCCGACGCGCAGCTGGCGTACACGAAGGGCGACGGGGCGCAGCTCGCGCTGATGAACCCGGGTGGCGTGCGGGCCTCCCTGGCGTACGCGGCGTCGGCCGGTGGCGAGGCGCCGGGCGAGGTGACCTACGGCGAGGCGTTCACCGTGCAGCCGTTCAACAACCTGGTGGTCACCCAGACGTTCACCGGCGCGCAGCTCAAGGACGTGCTGGAGCAGCAGTTCGTCGGCTTCAAGGGGCAGACCACCCAGCGCATCCTCCAGCCGTCGGCCGGGCTGACCTACTCCTACGACAGCACCGCGCCGGCCGGCTCGCGGGTCAGCGCGCTGGCCCTGAACGGCGTCCCGGTCGACCCGGCGGCCAGCTTCCGGGTCACCACGAACGACTTCCTCGCCAACGGCGGGGACGGGTTCACCGAGCTGGCGGGCGGCACCGGCCGGACCACCGCCCCCGGCTTCGACGTGGACGCCCTGGTGGCGTACCTGGGTGCCGGCGCGCCGGTCGCCCCCACGGCGGCGGACCGCATCACCCGGCTGGGCTGACCGGAGGGAAGGGCCCCCGTCGGCGCGTGGACGCGGCGACGGGGGCCCTTCCCTCCGCCGTCCGGGTGCTTGCGCGGCCGGTCACCGGTCGGCATACTCGACGACGTGATCGAGCGGCGGTTCTTCTTTTACTACGGCACCGGGAGTCCGGCAGCCGTGGGTCGCGCCTGATCGACAGACCTACGAAAGCCCCGGGCTCGGAGAGCCCGGGGCTTTTTCGTCCCGGGATCCGAACACCGGGCCCGAGACCCGAGGGGTACGACGATGATGACTGACGTGGTGGAGTCCAGCGGTGGCCCCGCGCGGCACGACGATCCGGCCGGGGCGGACCCGACCGGGGCGGCGGCCGCCCGTACCGGCACCGGCGACACGGTGGCGGCGGAGCGGATCGTGGCGATCAGGGAACGGATCGACGAGATCGACCGTACGCTGATCGCGCTCTGGCAGGAGCGCGCGGCGCTGTCCCAGGAGGTCGGGGTGACCCGGATGGCCTCCGGGGGCACCCGGCTGGTGCTCTCCCGGGAGCGCGAGATCCTGGAACGTTTCCGCAGCGAGCTGGGGGCCGACGGCACCCAGCTGGCGCTGCTGCTGCTGCGGGCCGGGCGCGGGCCGCTGTAACGGCGACCCGGCGGGCGTGGGCCGTGGCGGACGACGAACCGCCTGCCGCCGTCGGGTGGACGGTGGCAGGCGGCCCGGGTCGTGTCACGCCTCGTGCGTGGCGACGATCTCCCGCTTCTCGGCGAAGTGGCAGGCGCTCGGGTGGTCCGAGCCGGGGCGGATCTCCAGCAGCGGCGGCTGCTCGGCGCAGACGTCCTGTGCCTTCCAGCACCGGGTGCGGAACCGGCAGCCCGACGGCGGGCTGATCGGCGAGGGCACGTCACCGGTGAGCCGGATGATCGCCTTGCTCTCGCGCAGCGTCGGGTCCGGCACCGGCACCGCCGACAGCAGCGCCTGGGTGTACGGGTGGGTCGGCCGCTCGTAGATCTCGTCCTCGGTGCCGATCTCGACGATCTTGCCGAGGTACATCACCGCGACCCGGTCCGACAGGTGCCGGACCACCGACAGGTCGTGCGCGATGAACACGTACGACAGGCCCAGCTCGTTCTGGAGCTTTTCCAGCAGGTTCATCACCTGGGCCTGGATCGAGACGTCCAAGGCGGAGACGGGCTCGTCGCAGACGATCACCTCGGGACGCAGGGCGAGCGCGCGGGCGATCCCGATGCGCTGCCGCTGGCCGCCGGAGAACTGGTGCGGGTACCGGTTGATGTGCTCCGGGTTGAGGCCGACCAGGTCGAGCAGTTCCTTGACCTTGTCCCGGCGGCTGCCGCGCGGCGCGGCCTCCGGGTGGATCTCGAACGGCTCGCCGATCAGGTCGCCGACGGTCATCCGCGGGTTCAGCGAGGTGTACGGGTCCTGCATCACCAGCTGGATCTGCCGGCGCAGCCGCCGCAGCGCGCCACCGGAGAGCTTGGCGATGTCCTGGCCCTTGTAGTGCACCGTGCCGGCGGTGGGCTTCTCCAGGTTCATCAGGACCCGGCTCAGCGTCGACTTGCCGCAGCCCGACTCGCCGACCACGCCCAGCGTCTCGCCGGCCTTGAGGTCGAACGAGACGCCGTCGACGGCCTTGACCTGGCCGATGGTCTTCTTGAACACGATGCCCCGGGTGACCGGGTAGTGCTTGACCAGGTCACGGACTTCGATGATGTTGTCAGTCACGGTTCACCAGCTCCTCGGCGAAGTGGCAGGCGCTGGCCCGACCGGTGCCGATCTGCAACAGCGGGGGGACGGTCTCCCGGCACACCGGCTGCGCCATGGGGCAGCGCGGGTTGAACGGGCAGCCCGGCGGGATGTTCATCAGGTTCGGCGGGAGGCCCTTGATGGTGCGGAGCTGCTGCCCCTTCTCGTCCAGCCGGGGGATCGAGTTGAGCAGGCCGAGGGTGTACGGGTGCGCCGGCTTGGCGTACAGGTCGTAGACGTCGGCTTCCTCGACGATCCGGCCGGCGTACATGACCGCGATCCGGTCCGCGACGTCGGCGACCACGCCGAGGTCGTGGGTGATCAGGATCATGCCCATCTGGCGTTCCCGCTGGAGTTCGCCGAGCAGGTCCATGATCTGGGCCTGCACGGTCACGTCCAGCGCGGTGGTCGGCTCGTCGGCGATCAGCACCTCGGGGTCGAGCGCCAGCGACATCGCGATCATCGCGCGCTGCCGCATGCCGCCGGAGAACTGGTGCGGGAAGTTGCTGAACCGGCCCTTGGCGTTCGGGATCTTGACCTGGTCGAGCATCTCGATCGCGCGCTTCTTGGCGTCGGAACGGCTCATCCCGCGCCGGACCCGGAACTGCTCGGCGATCTGGAACCCGACGGTGAAGACCGGGTTCAGGGCGGAGAGCGAGTCCTGGAAGATCATCGCGATGCCCTCGCCACGGATGCGGCGACGTTCCTCGGCGGACATGGTGAGCATGTCCTTGCCGTGGAAGCGGACCTGGCCACCGGTGACGAAGCCGGGCGGCATGTCCAGGATGCCCATGATGGTCTGCGCGGTGACGCTCTTGCCGGAGCCGGACTCGCCGAGCACGGCGAGGGTCTCCCCCGCGTCGACGTGGTACGTGACCCCGTTGATGACCTTGGCGACGCCGTCCCGGGTGCGGAACTCCACCCGCAGGTCGTCGACCTCGAGCAGCCGACCGGAGGGGCGGCCGGATCCGTCGGCGCCGGGCGCGGACTGCTCGGACACGAGAATGTCGGACACTTCGGTCTCCCCTATCGGAGCTTCGGGTCGAGGGCCTCGCGGACCGCCTCGCCGAGCATGACGAAGCTCAGCACGGCGGTGACGAGGAACGCGGAGGGGAAGAAGAGCAGGAAGGGCGAGACCCGGAGGTAGTTCTGCGCTTCATTGATCATGATGCCCCAGGAGACCACCGGGCTCTGCAGGCCGATACCCAGGAAGGAGAGGGTGGCCTCGGCGCCGATGAAGGAGCCGATCATGATCGTCCCGTAGACCAGCAGCGGTGCCAGGCAGTTCGGCAGCAGGTGCTTGAAGATGATCCGACCGGTGCTGGCACCCATCGCGCGGGCCGCCACGATGTAGTCGGCCTCCTTGGTGGCGAGCACCGAGGAACGCATCAGCCGCATCACCACCGGCCAGCTCAGCAGCACCAGCGAGCCGATCACCAGGAACTTGATCTCCCACTCGCTGTTGTTGGAGCCGGCGCCGTTGAACGTGGTGAGGATGACGATCGCGCCGAGTACGAACGGCAGGCCGAAGAAGATGTCGGTGATCCGGGAGAGCAGGCCGTCGATCCAGCCGCCCTTGTAGCCCGCGATGATGCCGATCGTGCCACCGATCAGCAGGGTGCCGATCGTGGAGAGCAGCGAGACCACGATCGAGGCGTTGGCACCGTAGATCACCCGGGCGTAGACGTCACGGCCCTGCACGTCGTAGCCGAACCAGGCGTCGGACGACGGCTCGACCCGGCTGCGGGCCAGCACACCGTCGGTCGGGTCACCGGAGGTGAACAGCGACGGGAAGGCCGACATCACCACGAAGAGCACGATGAAGGTGGCGGAGATCCAGAACAGCGGCTTGCGACGCAGGTCGATCCAGGCGTCGCCGAGCAGGCTGCGCGGCTTCTCCTTCTTGCCGGCGGGGCCGGCGGTGGCCGGAGAGCTTGCCTCGGTCAACTGCTCGGGACGGGGCGTGCTCACGATCGAAGCGGCACTCGGGTCGCTCATGCCTGCACCTCGCTGCGCTCGGCGCCGGCCTGGTTGCCCGCGCACACTGCAATGACGGTTCGTTCGCTGCTGCGCTCACTCATAGCGGATCCTCGGGTCCAACGCGGCGTAGAGCAGGTCCACCAGCAGATTCATCACCAGGTAGACGAGCACCAGCACGACCACGATGGAGACAACGGTAGCGCTCTCCTTGGTGACGATCGCCCGCAGCACGGTGCGGCCGATGCCGTTGATGCCGAAGATGCCCTCGGTGATGATCGCGCCGCCCATCAGGGCGCCGAGGTCGGTGCCGAGCAGGGTCACCACCGGGATCAGCGAGTTGCGCAGCAGGTGGATGCCGACCACCCGGCGCATCGGCAGCCCCTTGGCGATCGCGGTACGCACGTAGTCGGCCCGGCGGTTCTCCGCGATGCTGGTGCGCGACACCCGGGCGATGTACGCCATCGACGCGCTGCCCAGCACGAAGCCCGGTAGGAGCAGTTCGGAGATCCGCATCTCGTTGGAGACGGTCGGCTTGACGATGCCCAGCTTCACACCGAAGAACCACTGGAGCACGAAGCCGACCACGAAGACCGGCAGCGCGATCAGGAAGAGCGTGGAGACCAGGACCAGGTTGTCCAGGAAGCCGTTGCGGCGCAGGCCGGTGAGCACACCGGCGGTGAGGCCGATGACACCCTCGATGATCAGGGCCACCAGGGCCAGCTTGAGGGTGTTCGGGTACGCGGTGGAGATGATCTCGCCGACGTCGCGCCCCGACCAGGTGGTCCCGAAGTCGCCTTGCAGGAGGTTCTTCATGTAGGTGGCGTACTGCACGAACCAGGGCTGATCCAGCTGGAACTTCTCGGTCATCATGGCCCGGTAGTTGTCCGGGCAGCCACGGTCACCGCACTTGCCGGCGAACGGGTCCCCGGGGACCTTCCACACCAGCAGGTAGATCATCAGCGTCGTCCCGATGAACACCGGGACGAGTTGGAGCAGCCGTCTCACCAGATAACGGCCCATGGGGTGGTCCTCCTGACAAGGGGTGTGCCGGGGGCGGGGGTGCGGCCGACACGGGTGGCGACAACGTGGCGAGGGGTGGGGTGCACCCACTCGCGGAACGGCCCCGGGTCGGGCTCACCGGTAGGCGAGCCCGACCCGGGGTCAGACCGTTCGGATCAGAGCTCGACGGAGGTGATGTCGAGCTCGCCGACGTTGGTCAGCTCCATCTTCTTGATCTTCTCGGAGTGACCGGACTGCTGGCCACCGAAGTAGATCGGCATCGACGGAACGTCCTGGTCGATCTTCTCGACCGCCTTGGCGAACAGCTCGTGCGAGGCCTCCAGGCTCGGGGCGGAGCTGGCCTGCTTGGCCAGGGCGTCCACCTCGGGGTTGCTGTAGAGACCGTCGTTCGAGGAGCCACCGGTCACGTAGAGCGGGTTGACCCAGTTCTCGACGTCCGGGTAGTCCTGCTGCCAACCGGCGCGGTAGGCGCCGTCCATCTTGTGGGCGTTGATGTTCTGCCGGAAGACCGCGAAGGTCGGCACACCGACGGCGACCGCGTCGATACCCAGGTTGGTCTTGATCTGCTGGGCGACGGCCTCCATCCAGTCCTTGTGGCTGGCGTCGGCGTTGTAGTACATCTTCATCTGCCCGGTGAAGCCACCGGCCTCGGTCAGCAGGGTCTTGGCCTGGGCCACGTCGAAGGCGCACGCGGTGCAGTTGCCCGGCTTGGCACCCGGGGTCAGCGGGTTGGCCCAGCTGTCGGCCGGCTTGCGGTTACCGAAGAAGATCTTGTCGGTGATCTCCTGCCGGTTGATCGACAGCGAGATCGCCTTGCGCAGCTTGGCGTTCTGGAAGCGCTTGTCGTAGATCGGGAAGGCGATGATGCCGGTGGACGGCGTGGTCGACGGGATCGCCCGGTCGGCCAGGTCGGCCTTCCACTTGTCGCCGGCCAGCGAGGAGACCGGAACCTGCTGCTGGAAGTCCAGGTTGTTGGAGACCAGGTCGTTGTAGGCCGCCGTGTCGTCCTGGTAGATCTTGACGGTGACGTCCTTGATCTTCATCTTGTCGCGCAGGTTGTAGTCGTCGAACCGCGTCAGCTTGATCGCGACGTTGTTCTCCCACGAGACGAAGCTGACCGGGCCGTTACCGATCGGCTTCTTGCCGAAGGCCTCGGCACCCTGCGAGAAGAAGGCGTCCGGCAGCGGCATGAAGGTGCTGTAGCCGAGCTTGGTGGGGAACACGGCGGTCGGCGCGGCGAGCGTGACCTCGAAGTTCCAGTCGTCGACGACCTTCAGGCCGGACATCTCCTTGGCCTTGGGCTCGGGGGCCTTCTTCGGGCCGTCGCCGTCCGGGTCGGAGGTGTTGACGTCGGCGAAGCCGGCGATGTCGGCGAAGAAGCTGGCGTTCTGCGCGCCGTTCGGCGAGTACGCGCCCCAGTTCCAGGCGTCCACGAAGTTCTTGGCCTTGACGACGGTGCCGTCGTGGAACTTCGTGTTCTGCTTGATCTTGATCTTGTAGACCTTGGAGTCGCTGGTCTCGATCGACTCGGCCAGCGCGTTCTGCGGCGCGCCACCGTTGTTCGGGTACTCGACCAGGCCGGTCCAGAGCCAGTCGATGATCTTGCCGCCACCGGTCTCGGTGGTGTTCGCCGGAACCAGGGGGTTCTCCGGCTCGGTGCCGTCGACGACGATGGCACCGTCCGAGCTGCTGGCGCTGCCGCCTTCGTCGTCGTTGCCGCTGGAGCAGCCGGACGCGATGAGCGCGAACGCCGCACCCATCGCGATGGCGCCGCTCGCCCGCTTCGAGACTCTCATTCCGAGGGGCCTCCTCTTTCTAACCTGGTTCCGTCGTGGGTTTCACGCACGTTGGGGGGTGACACCGCACGGCGATCCTGTGTTGCGGATCACCGGTTACCGCAGAGAAATCGGGACACCCCAGGGGGACCGATCCGCCGGGCCACCACACTCCCGCACTCGGCCCCCGGGCAGGCTCGACGACCACGATCCGCGCCATGGGCAGCGGTGACGTGGTCGGTCGGGACACACGGGTGCCTCACGTCAGGGGTGAGGTGCTGCCACTGTGACACCCACCGGCCCATTACGTGAAGGTGCCGTTATCAAGCCGTTAGTTGCCCGCCATGTTGCCGATACTTGAGAAAAGATCATGAGATGCCCTGGTCGTACCGCTCTGAGCAGGAAAGACAGCAAGTCCGCCGCACCGGGTGGTGACCGGCGGGTAGCAGGTGTGAGCTTTCCCGCCGTCCGGTCGAGGCGGTTCGACGTCCACCGAGAGTTGGCCGATTTCGACCATCCGGATGATGGCGACTTCCGCCGGGCGGAGCCAAGTCCCGCCCGGCCGGCCGACGACACCGGCTCGCCGGTGCGCGCCGGCCCACCCACGGCCGGGTGAGATCGGGAAGGACCGGCGGAGACGGGCCGGCCCCGGCACCGTCGCGGTGCCGGGGCCGGAGGTACCCGTACCTCAGACGGTGAAGCGGATCCGGCGGCGGCGGACCAGCAGCACGGCCACCGCGCCGAACGCGAGCAGCGCCATCCCGGCCAGGGCGGCCAGCGCGATCGGCGACCCGGTCAGCGGCAGACCACCGCCGTTGCTGGCCGGCGAGGTCGACGGCGCCGGGCTGGCCGGCGGCGACGAGGACTCCGCCGGGGTCGACGGCGACGGGGACACCTCCGACGGCGACGGCGACGGCGTCGGCGACCCGGACGGCGAGGCCGACGGCGACGGCGAGGCCGGGGCGGCGGCGAAGGTCGCCGCCGCGTCGGCGGTGACCGAGGTGCCGGTGCTGCCGCCCAGGATCAGCTTCTGCTTGGCGTTCTTGCCGCCGGAGAAGAGGAAGACCCGCCCGAAGGAGACCGAGTCCGGGGCGGAGACGGTCACGGTGACCCGGCCGGCGGCGGTGGCGGTCAGCCAGAACCGGCCGCCGTTGGTGGTCGTGCCGACCGGACGCCCCTCGGCGTCGACGGCGCTGCCGCCCTCGACCTTCAGCGCGATCTCCCCGGCCGGCCCGTGCACGGTGAACGGTCCGGCCCGCCCGCCGGTGGTCGCGGTGGCCGAGGCCGGGTCCAGGCTCAGCTCGGCCTTCGGCTCCGGCTGGTCGGTGGCGTTGCGCACCAGGTAGTCGTGCACCCGGCGGATCACGTCGTACTCGGCGGCGGCGGTCAGCCCCCGCTCCCAGTCGCCCAGGGTGACGCCGTCGCTGAAGTGCCAGACGGCCGTCTGGGTGCCGAAGTAGAGCAGCGTGTCGCGCCGGGAGTCGGGCAGCCCGGCGGGCAGGGTCGCCCCGGCCGCGGCGAGCAGCTTCGCCCGGTCGGCGTTGGGGTAGCCGTGGGTGAGCACCCACTGCACCCGGCCGAGGTTCTTCACCTCCGACTCGTCCCAGCTGCCCTCGGCGTACTCGCCGTTGCGGGCCACCGGGGTGTGGAAGTCGATGCAGAAGACCGGCACGGTGCCGTCCTTCAGCTCCAGGGCCAGCGCCGAGGTCTTCTGCGCCCGACCGTCCAGCTTCAGCGTGACGCTGGTGCCCGGCACCGCCCGCGCCACGCCCTTCGTCGCCGGCTCGGCGGCGGCCGGACCGGCTGCGGCGAGCACCAGCGCGCCACCGGTGACGAGCGCCGTGGCGATACCCGCCCAGCGTCGTCCTCGTTCTCCGAACATCAGTTCCGTGCACCTCTCCCCAGGGGTTGGCCCGCTCCCGGCGGGCCGGTGTGCGTCGCCCCCGGGCGGGGTCGTGACACCACCCGCACGCGCGAAGGCGACGGGGCATTATGCGACACGAATTGATCTCTTGTCAGCCCTGGGGTGATGCTCCCGGAATGGGAGGTGTCAGACGAGTCGTCGGTCCGCCGCCCAGCGGGACAACTCGTATCGGTTGGACATCTGGAGCTTGCGCAGCACGTTCGACACGTGCGTCTCGACCGTCTTGATCGAGATGAACAGCTCCTTGGCGATCTCCTTGTACGCGTACCCCCGGGCGAGCAGGCGCAGCACCTCGCGCTCGCGGTTGGTGAGCTGGTCCAGCTCGGGATCGGCGACCGGGGCGTCCGGCCGGGCGGCGAAGGCGTCCAGCACGAACCCGGCCAGCCGGGGGCTGAACACGGCGTCCCCGTCGGCCACCCGGCGGATCGCGTCGGTCAACTCATCGGGGGAGATGGTCTTGGTCACGTAACCCCGGGCACCCGCCCGGATCAGCCCGATCACGTCCTCGGCGGCGTCGGACACGCTCAGCGCGAGGAACTTCACCTGCGGGTGGGTACGGCGCATCGCGTCCAGCACCGCCCGCCCGCCGCCGTCGGGCATGTGGACGTCGAGCAGCACCACGTCCGGCCCGGTGGCGGCGATCCGGGCGACCGCCTCGGCCACCGTGCTCGCCTCCCCCACCACCTCGACGTGCGCCCCCAACTCGGCCCGGACCCCGGCCCGGAACATGGCGTGGTCGTCGACCAGGAAGACCTTCAACCGTTGCGCCCGGTCCGCCGAGCCCGTCCCCGGTTCCATCGACTGTTCCGCCATCTCAGCTGTCCCTTTCCGCCGTGGAGCCGGTGCCGGTGATGGGCAGCATCAACCGGACCTCCGTCCCCTCTCCGGGCTCGGAACGGATCTCCGCCCGGCCACCGTGCCGCTTCATCCGCCCGATGATCGACCCTCGGACCCCGTGCCGGTGATCCTCCACGGTATCCGGGTCGAAGCCCTTACCCCGGTCCCGGACGAAGACGCTCACCTGCTCCGACTCGACCTCGGCATAGAGCGACACCGTCTGCACCCCGGCATGCCGGGCCGCGTTGACCAGCGCCTCCCGGGCCGCCGCCACCAGCGCGCCCACCCGTTCGTCGGTCTCCCGGTCGCCCACCACCACCGCCTCGACGGTGATCGCGAAGGTGTCCTCCACCTCGGCGGCGGCCTGCTCCAGCGCCGCCGCGAAGCGCTCGGTCGGCGAGGCGGTCGGCTTGTAGAGCCAGTTGCGCAACGACCGCTCCTGGCCCCGGGCGAGGCGCTGCACCGTCTTGACGTCGCTGGCGTTGCGCTGGATCAGGGCGAGGGTGTGCAGCACCTGGTCGTGCACCATGGCGGCCAGCTCGGCACGCTCCTGCTCGCGGATGCGCCCCTCCCGTTCCGAGCGGAGCTGGTTCCACGTCCGCCACAGCACCGGCCCGGTGACCACCCCGACGCCGGCCAGCCCGACCAGGGCGAAGATCACGCCGTTGACGACCGCGTCGAGGTTCTGCACCGGGGAGTAGACCGCCGCCACGCCGATGATGCCCACGGCCACCAGCACCGCGCCCCCGGCGAAGCGGAGCACGAGGGCCCGCCGGTCGGTCTCCTCCACCACCGCGCCGAGCCACGGCACCGACATCGACCCGCTCCACTGCCGGCGGCGCTCCGGCGCGGACTGGTGCCAGATCACCCCGGCACCGACCGCGATGATCGCCACCAGCCAGCCTGCGGTGCCCGCCGCGCCGACCGAGTCGAAGAGCATCACCTGGACCAGCAGCACACCGAGGCCGATCGCCACGAACGGCAGGAGCTGCCCGGGGTCGCGCCGGGGCGGCGTGGCGGTGTCACCCGGTCGCAGCGGCACCACCGCCCAGAACGCCGCGTACAGCAGCAGGCCCAGGCCGCTGAGCCCGAGCAGCACCATGAACGCGACGCGCACCCGCAGCACCGAGATGCCGAGGTGGTCGGCGATGCCGGCGGCCACCCCGGCGGCCAACCGGTGCTCGGGCTCCCGGTAGAGGCGGGGTGGCGGCGGGGTCACGACGCTGATCGGAGGCTCCCTGGTCACGGTGGGTGGTGGCGGGACACCGGGCGGTACGGTGCCGCTCCGATCGTCACACGCCCGGGACGTCGCCGACCACGGGGACGCCCCCGACATCCGCCCGCCGGGATCTCAGGGTGGGGTCAGGGTCGGTTCCGGAGGCAACCCGGCCCGACGACGGCGCAGGATCGAGTCATGACCGAGGACCCCGCCCTGCCGCCGTACCCTCCGGTGGCCGCACCGGGTGGTACGCCGCCGCCCGGTCCCGCCGCCGGGCCGGACCCCACGGCGTCCGCGTCGCCCACGGGGGGCGACGACGCGCCACCACCGCCCGGTGGCTACCCCCCGCCGTCCGGCGGGGCCAGCTTCACCTCCCGGTACGGCCTGGTCCGGCCCCGCGACGGCCGTTACCTCGCCGGGGTCTGCGCGGCGATCGGCCGGGCCACCAACACCGACCCGGTGCTGTGGCGGGTACTGCTCGCCGTGCTCGGGTTCTTCGGCGGGGTGGGCATCCTGGTCTACGTCGCCGCCTGGTTGATCATCCCGGGCGAGGGCGACAGCGCCTCCCCGCTGGAGTCGATGCTCGGGCGGGGCCGGTCGAGCATGTCCCCGGTCACCGTGATCATGCTGACCATCCTGGTCGCGGTCAGCTTCGGCTACATCGTCACCGACGCGTTCCGGGCGGTGCTGCTGGGCGCGGCGATCCTGATCGGTGGCGCGCTGCTGCTCAACCGGGACGGCCGGTCCGGCTTCGCCGCCGCCGTGCCGGCACCCGCACCGGCCGGGCCGCCCGGACCGGTGCCCCCGGTCGGCTACCCGGCGCCCGCCCCGTTCACCCCGCCCGCGCCCGCCGTGCCGTTCCCGGCCGGCGTCCCGGCGGCCCCCCGGGCCGGCGGTGCGGCGGGCTGGCCCGCGCAGGGCCCGACCGCTGCGCTGCCGCCCTGGCCGCCGGCCCGGCCGATGGAGATCACCGCGACCCGGTCGGAAGCGCCGGGCTGGCCGCCCCGCCCACCGGTGCCCGGTCGACCGGCCGCCGCACCGGCCGTGGTCCCGCCGTCACCCGGTACGGGCTACCGGCCGCCGTTCGCCCCGCACGGCCCGTACGCCCAGGCGGGCCCGCCGCCCCCGCCCGCGCCCCGGGTCAGGCCGCCGAAGAAGCCGAAGGAACGCTCGGCGCTGGGTGCCGCGACCTTCTCGCTGATCTTCCTGGTCCTCGGCGTGGTGGCCATCCTGGACCTGCTGGACGTCTTCCCGATCGGCGCGGCCGGCTACTTCGCGGCGGTGCTCGCCACCATCGGGCTCGGCCTGCTGGTGGGCACCTGGTTCGGGCGGGCCCGCTGGCTGATCGCCCTCGGTCTGGTCGCCGCCGCCGCGCTCGCCGTCGCCACCGTCGCCGAGTCCTACGACCGGGTCCGGGGCGTCGACGGGGCGGTCACCTGGGCACCGACCAGTTACCGGGAGCTGGCCGACCGCTACGAGAACAGCTTCGGCGACACCACCCTGGACCTGCGCGCGGTGGACTTCGACAAGCGGGACACCGACCTCACCGTGGTGGTCAACTTCGGAGAGGCCACCATCGTGGTCCCGCCGAACGTGGACGTCACCGTGGTGACCAACGTCAAGGCCGGGGAGGCGACCGTGTTCGGGCGACGTAGCGCCGGATTCGAGGGACAGGCACGGCAGGTCACCGACCTGGGCCCGGACGGGGCCGGCGGCGGCACGCTGCGGCTCACCGTCCAGGTCAACGCCGGCAACCTGGAGGTGACCCGGTGAAGGCCCACCGCACCGACCTGGTGTCGTTCGTCTTCGGGCTGCTCTTCGTCGGCCTCGCCCTCTGGTGGCTGCTGGCCCAGATCCTCGGGTTGGCCCTGCCCGCGGTGGGCTGGTTCCTGGCCGGCGCGCTGGTGCTGATCGGGCTGCTCGGCCTGGTCGGCGCGGTGCGGTCGGCGCGGACCACCGACGTCGGGCCGCCGGCCGGCGGCAGCGGCCCGACCCCCACGCCGGCCGAGGGTGGCGGCCCGACCCCCACGCCGGTCCCGGCCGGCCCGACGACCGACCCGGCGGGTCGGTCGGTGAGCGGCCCGACGGGCAGCCCGCCGGGCGGACCCGCGGGCGGGTCCGACGACCGGGCCGGCTGGCGGGACACCGCCGAACTGCGCCTCGGCGACCCGGCCGACGAGCCGGGACGGCCGGGCACCGTGGAGCGTCGCCCCGGGCAGGACGAGCCGACCCGGATCGGCGACGGGAACACCCTGCGGCGGCCGGCCGACGACCCGGTCACCGGCCCGCCCGGCACCCCATCCCGGCCGCCGAGCTGACCGCGCCGGTGCGGGCGGCCTCCGCCGGCTCGTATGCTGGCCGGGGAGAATCCGCCTCCGTCGGCCGAGCCCCGCCGGTGGCCGCGCGCCGGGCGGCCGGCCCGGGTACGCCTCGTCCGGGCACCCGAGGCGGTCCCGCCGCGAGTCCGTCTACCCCGTCAGGAGCCCGCCCGACATGACCCAGTCCCCCGCCGTGCGCCCCTCCGGTCCGTCCGGTCCGGTCCGCATCGGCGAGCGTGCCGCCCGTACCCTCGTCGCCGAACTCGCCCGACGCAACGACCCGAAGGCCGCCCTGCTGGTGGGTGCGGTCCCCGGGGCCGCGGTCCTCGCCGCGGCGATCGACGCGCTGCTGCCGGGCGACACGCTGACCGTCGTGCCGGACCCGACGACCGACGCCGCCACGCTGCGCGACCACGTGACGGCCCAGGGCCGCTGGGTCGCCGACCGGGTACGGGTGGTCGACTCGCTGGCCGAGGCGGACGCCGCCGAGCTGGTCATCGCCGCCGAGCCGTTCACCGGCACCGGTGAGCAGACCCGCGACGCCATCGACGGCCTCACCAAGTACCTGACCGACGGCGCGGTGCTCAGCGTCGCCGCGCCGGTGTTCCGTACCGAGGGGGCCGCCGCCGAGCTGGACCGGCACGGCGTGCTGCACGGTGTGCGTTCCGACCTGGTGCTGCGCAACTCCCCGCCGGTACGGGTGCACCACCTGCGGTTCACCCCGGCCAGTGCCGCGTCGGCCGCCCGGCTCGCCCCGGCGTACCGGCCGTCGAGCGTGCCGCTGACCCGGGGCATGCACATCGACTCGAACGGGGTCGCCGCGGCAGGCATCGCGCTCGGTCTGGCCGCCGTCGCCCGGGTCGCCCGGCCGAAGTCGAAGCTGTGGCTGGTGCCGGCGCTGGCCGCCGCACCGGTGGCCGCGTTCTTCCGGGACCCGCAGCGGGACGTGCCGGAGGACCCGTCCGCGGTGGTCGCCGCCGCCGACGGTCAGGTGCTGTCGGTGCAACGGCTGCACGACGAGCGGTTCGGCGACGGCGAGTGGCTGCGGATCGCGGTCTTCCTGTCGGTGTTGGACGTGCACGTCAACCGCTCGCCGGTGGCCGGCAAGGTGGTCGACTACTTCGTCGCCGACGGCGGCTTCGTCAACGCGATGAAGCCGGACGCGGAGCACAACGTCGCCGCCTACACGGTGTTGGACACCGCCCACGGCACGGTGGTGGTGGCGCAGCGGACCGGGTTGATCGCCCGGCGGATCGTGCAGCGGGCTCCGGTGGGGGCGCTGCTGGCCCGGGGCGAGCGGTTCGGGCTGATCCGCTTCGGCTCCCGGACCGACGTCTACCTGCCGGCCGACGCCGCCGCCCCGCTGGTCGGCCCCGGCGACAAGGTGGTCGGCGGTTCCTCGGTCATCGCCCGCTGGAGCTGAGCCGACCCCGGCACCGACACGGAACAGGGGCGCCGCGGTCGCGGCGCCCCTGTCGTGTAGCTGTTGGACGGGTCAGACGGTACGGCGCTGGTGCAGCCAGAGCAGCGGCCCGCTGACCAGGTAGCCCACCACCACGAGGGCGAAGGTGAGCCGGATGTCGACAAGTGCGCCGACGGCCGGGGCCAGCCACAGCCACGGCGGCAGCTTGACCAGCCGGGCCAGCTTGGCGTACGGGAAGCTGGAGACCATCGCGAAGGCGAGCAGCGCCACCCCGCCGATCTGCACGGTCGCCGGCAGCGGCAGTTCGATGGCCACGCCGAGCGCGAGCACGGCCGCCGCCATCGTGGTGGGCACGCCGCAGAAGAACCGGCCGTCCTTGGGGGAGACGTTGAACCGGGCGAGCCGGATCGCGGCGCACGAGGCGACCAGGGCTGCGGCGACCGCCGCGGCGGCGGTGGGTGCCGATCCGGCCAGCGAGGCGTAGACCACCACCGGGGCGGCCAGGCCGAAGGAGCACATGTCGGCCAGCGAGTCCATCTGGGCGCCGAACGGGCTGGCCACGCCGAACCTGCGGGCGAGCGCGCCGTCGAGGCCGTCGAACACGACGCAGGCGATCAGCAGCAGGGCCGCGATCCGGGGCTGGCCGTTCATGGCGATGAAGATGGCGTTGATGCCGAGCACCAGGCTGGCCAGGGTGCAGGCGTTGACCAGCGCGAACTTCATCCGCCGGGCGGGGGTACGCGCGCCGGGGAGCAGCGGGATGGCCATCGCGGGCGACTCGTCGACTCCGGCGGTGGGGCCCAGGACCGGGCTGACCGGGGCGACCGCCTCGATCTCGGCGCGGTCGAGGGTGATACCGCGACGGTCGAAGCCGTACCGGCGACGCTGGCGGTCGACGCGGTGCTCGGGAAGGACCAGATCGGTGCCGCTGAGCTGGTCACCGTCCCGGCGACCCACCCGGACCAGCAGTACCTGGCGGGCGAATGTGCTGCTGCGGCGCAACCGGCCGGCCCAGCGACGCCCTGCGGGGCGCGGACTGTCAGTCGTACGACGCCGGCGCCATGGGGCTCTCGGCACGTTTCCTCCATCACCGGATCGGCTGGCCGCCCGTGCGGGCGGGTGTCCGGCTGTCTCGTGCCGGACCGCTCTTGGCCCGGCAGCCGTTCAAGCGGAGTACACCATTGCACAGCGGCGTGGTGGTTGGCGATAGCTGCCGGCGGTACTTATAACCTCGTTAACCGCGCAAACCGCTGTCTTGTTCCCATCTCGGACTTCTGGGTCCGTTTTTCGGGCTTCCCCGCCCGTTTTCTTCGCCAACCGCAGGGCCGACTTTACCGGAGCACCACCAGGTCGGCTCGGCGAGCGTCCGTCAGCCGACCGCCCACCCGGTCGCCAACACCGCCACGTCCGTCATCGCCAGGCCACTGAGCTGGGAATACGTGAACCAGGCAGCGCTGGCCGTCGATCCGCCGGCCTGCTCGGTCACCACCGGCCCGGTCGGCTCGTCGACCAGCACCCGGTAGATCACCCGCACGCCGTGCCAGTCCAACGGACGCCCCTCGGGGCCCACCGCGCCCGGATTGTGCAGATTGTCGGCCAGAATCAGCCGGTCCACCCGACCCCGCTGACCCGTTTCCTCGACCAGTTCCCGTAACAGACCGTCGACCGGCTGCTCACCGTGATCGGTCCCACCGCCGGGCAGGTGCCAGAGTCCGGCACCCGGATAACCGGGCGCGATCATCGTGAGCAGCACCCGCCCGTCGGGATCCGTGACCAGCCCGTACGCGGCGAACCGCTGCCGCCGGTCGGCCGACTCCGGCACCGCCGGCTCCACCGGCACCCCGGAGGGCGGGCCGGCGGGAGGCGGCGGGACGGGCAGGCCGAGCAGCTCGGCGGTGAACGGCACCAGCGGCAGCGTCGCCGCCTCCTGCGGGGTGCACCAGGCCAGCTCACCGGGGCCGTCCCCGCCGCAGGCCCCCGACGGGGGCGCTCCCCCGGCCAGCGGCAGGTCGCCCGGGACCGTGACGTCGAACACCAACCGGTCGGTGTGCACCGGCCCGGCGGCGTCCGCCGGGTCCACAGCGGTCAGGTCGGCGACGGCGGCGCGTATCCCGGCGACCGCCACGGCCAGCCCGGTCCGCCCGGCGCACTCGCGGACCACGGTGTCGGCCGGATGCTCCGCGTGCCGCACGACGCCCCCGGGCAGCCGCCAGAACCCCGCCGCCGGATCGGACGCCGGATCGCCGGTGGGGTCGCCGGCTGCACGCCGCCCGCGTACCAGCAGCACCCGGCCGGCCTCGTCCGCACACCAGCCGTACGCCGCGATCCGTCGTCGCTCCTGCACGTCACTCCCCCGCCCGCGCGATCCGCCGTCGATCATGAGGCTAGCGGTCGTCCGGGCGGGGCGGGTGCCGTCGTGCCGGGCCGCCGGTGGTGCCACCGACGGGCCGGCGGGCAGGCCCGGTCAGGCGGTGAGCCGGGCGGCCTGGACGGCCTCGGCGGTGACCTCGGTGAGCCGGTCGGTGGGCAGCGCGCCCAGCTCGTCCCGGGCGAACCAGCGGGCCTCGCAGGTGGAGCCGCCCACGTCGGTGACGGTCGGCGGGGCGGGCTGGTCGACCATCACCCGGTAGAACGCGCGCACGCCGTGCCAGTCGATCGGGTAGCCCTCCGGGCCGAGCGAGGCGGCGTCGCGGTGGCTGGCGACCCCGAGCAGCTCGACCAGCCGGCCGGTCTGCCCGGTCTCCTCGACAAGTTCCCGGATCAGCGCCGCGCCCGGCTGCTCGCCGTAGTCGGTGCCGCCGCCGGGCAGGTGCCAGCAGCCCGCGCCCGGGTAGCCGTCGGAGACCCGGGTCAGCAGCACCCGGCCCTCCGGATCGGTGGCCACCGCGTACGCGGCGAAGCGCTGCGCCCGGTGCAGCCCGTCCGGGCCGGGCACGGCGTAGAAGGAGGGGAACTCGGGGGCCTCGTCGGGGACCACGTCGGCCGAGGACGCCGGCAGTCCGAGCGCGCGGGCGGTGAACGCCCGCAGCGGCAGCTCCCGCGCCTCGTCGAGGGTGTACCAGCGGGCCAGGTCGGTGGAGCGGTCCACCCGGTCGGTGAGGGTGCCGCCGCGCACCGACACCTGGTAGATCAGGCGGTCGGTGTGGATGGTGATGCCCCGCTCGGGCAGGGCGCGCATGTCGGCCAGGACGTCCGCCAGGCCGGCGACGGCGACCGAGAGGCCCGTCTCGGCGGCGGTCTCCCGGACGACTGTGTGGTTCGGGTCCTCGCCGTGGTCGACCGCCCCACCGGGCAGGGACCATACGCCGGGGGTGCCGGAGCGCTCCGATGCGCGGACCAGCAACACTCGGCCGACTGAATCTGCACAGACTGCATATGCCGCGATCCTGCGGAGCGGCTCCAGCAAGGTGGTCACGGAGCCAAATTCTCCCCGGGTCGCGTTACCGACGCGGAAAAGAGTCGGATTCCTGACTCAGGGCTGGCCACTCAGGGATCGATCAGGGTAGGACTCCGGGCGGTCACCGAGGTCGACGGGGCGGCCGGCGCGGACCGTGGAGACATGACCTCGACGAGCACCCCCCACGCCCCGTACAAACAACTCCGCAGGCCGACCACCGACCGGATGGTGGCCGGCGTCGCCAGCGGCCTCGGTCGCTACTTCGCCGTCGACCCCACCCTCGTCCGGGTGCTGTTCGCGGTGGCGACCCTGGTCACCGGCGGTGTCGCCGCGCTGGCGTACCCGGTCATGTGGTTCCTGATGCCCGAGGAGCCGGCCGGCGCGCCGGCCTGGCCGCACCCGGCCGACCCGACGGCGCAGCCCCGGCCGACCTGGCCGCAGCAGGCGGCCCCGACGGCCCGGCCGACGTCGGCGGAGCCGGCCACCTGGCCGCAGCCGAGTGGACCGCAGGCCGGTGCGCCGACGTCGCAGCCTCAGCCGCCGGCGACCCCGCCGACGGCCGGCTGAGCCCCGCTCACTCCCACTCGATGGTGCCCGGCGGCTTGCTGGTCACGTCCAGGACCACCCGGTTGACCTCGGCGACCTCGTTGGTGATCCGGGTGGAGATCCGGGCCACCACCTCGTAGGGCAGCCGGGACCAGTCGGCGGTCATCGCGTCCTCGCTGGAGACCGGGCGCAGCACCACGGGATGCCCGTAGCTGCGCCCGTCACCCTGCACCCCGACGCTGCGCACGTCGGCCAGGAGCACCACCGGGAACTGCCACACGCCCCGGTCCAGGCCGGCGGCCGTCAACTCCTCCCGGGCGATCAGGTCGGCCTGGCGCAGCAGCGCCAACCGCTCCCGGTCGACCGCGCCGATGATCCGGATGGCCAGCCCCGGCCCCGGGAACGGGTGCCGCCAGACCATCGCCTCGGGCAGCCCCAACTGGAGCCCGAGCGCCCGGACCTCGTCCTTGAACAGCGTGCGCAGCGGCTCGACCAGGGCGAACTTCAGGTCCTCGGGCAGCCCGCCGACGTTGTGGTGGCTCTTGATGTTGGCGGTGCCGGTGCCGCCGCCGGACTCGACCACGTCCGGGTAGAGGGTGCCCTGCACCAGGAACTCGACGTCGCCGTGCGCGGCGATCTCCCGGGCGGCGGCCTCGAACACCCGGATGAACTCCCGGCCGATGATCTTCCGCTTCTGCTCCGGGTCGGTCACCCCGGCCAGCGCGCCGAGGAACCGGTCGGCCGCGTCGACCACCTTGAGCGTGATGCCGGTGGCCGCGACGTAGTCCTTCTCCACCTGCTCGGCCTCGCCGGCCCGCAGCAGGCCGTGGTCGACGAAGACGCAGGTGAGCTGGTCACCGACCGCCCGGTGCACCAGCGCGGCGGCGACCGCCGAGTCGACCCCGCCACTCAGGCCGCAGATGACCTCCTTGTCGCCGACCTGGGCCCGGATCCGGGCCACCTGCTCGTCGATGATGTTCTGCGGCGTCCAGGTGGGCTCGATGCCGGCGATGTCGTAGAGGAAGCGGCGGAGCATCTCCTGCCCCTGCGCGGTGTGCCCCACCTCGGGGTGGAACTGCACACCGGCCCGGCGGCCGGCCAGGTCCTCGAACGCGGCGACCGGGGCACCGGCCGACTCGGCGGTCACCGTGAACCCGGCGGGGGCCTCGGTCACCGCGTCGCCGTGGCTCATCCAGACCGGCAGGTCCGCCGGCAGGTCCCGCAGCAGCACCCCCGGGTCGAGCAGCCGGGGACGCAGCGGGGTGCCGCCGTACTCCCGGTTGCCGGTCCGGGCGACCGTGCCGCCGAGCGCCTGGGCCATCGCCTGGAAGCCGTAGCAGATGCCGAAGACCGGCACGCCCGCGTCGAACAGCCCGGCGTCGATCTGCGGGGCGTCCGGGGCGTAGACGCTGGACGGGCCGCCGGACAGGATGATCGCGGCCGGGTCCTTCGCCAGCATCTCGGCGACCGGCATGGAGTGCGGGACGATCTCCGAATAGACCTTCGCCTCGCGCACCCGGCGCGCGATGAGCTGGGCGTACTGGGCTCCGAAGTCCACCACGAGGACGGGGCGAGGCGTGCTCATGTGGGCAAAGCCTACCGACAGTCACACCCGCCCCCGGCACGGGCCGCCCCCGGGCGTGCCGCGCCCGGTCAGCGCCGGTCAGCCGCGCAGCGCGCCGGGGGCGTCCGCCGGGACCGCCGGGTGCCGCGGGGGCACCGACGCCACCGGGGTGTACGCCGACCCGAGCGGCGGCCGGGGGTCCGCCTCCCCCCGGTTCGGCCAGTACGACATCGCCCGCTCCGCCTGCGCGGTGATCGTCAGCGACGGGTTCACCCCGAGGTTCGCCGACACCGCCGCCCCGTCGACCACGTGCAGCCCCGGGTGGCCGTACACCCGGTGCCAGGGGTCGACCACGCCGTCGGCCGGGGTGGCACCGATCACCGCTCCGCCGAGGATGTGCGCGGTCATCGGGACGTCGAACGGTTCGGTGAGCGCCCCGCCGGGGGTGCCGCCGATCTCCTCGGCGAGCAGCCGGACCGCCCGGTTGCCGGCCGGGATCCAGGTCGGATGGGGTGCGCCGTGCCCGGGGCCGGACACCAGCCGCCGCCGGCCCAGCGGCCCCCGCCGCCAGTGGGTGGTCAGCGAGTTGTCCGCCGACTGCATCACCAGGGCGATCACCGTCCGCTCGGACCAGTGCCGCACCGAGAGCATCCGGGCGGCCAGCCGGGGCTGCCGCACGATCGCGCCCAGCCAGCGCCGGACCCGGTGCGGGCCGCCGTCGACCAGCAGCGACTGGAGCAGCCCCATCGCGTTCGCGCCCCGGCCGTAGCGGACCGGCTCGACGTGGGTCTGCGGGTCGGGATGGAACGAGCTGGTGATCGCCACCCCGTCGGTGAAGTCCAGCCCCCGCTGCCGGGCCTGCCGGCGGTCGACCGACGCGCCGAGGATCGCCTCCGAGTTGGTCCGGGTCAACGCGCCGAGACGGTCCGACAGGTGGGGCAGCGCGCCGGTCTGCCTCATCGCGTGCAGCAGCCGCTGGGTGCCGAGCGCGCCGGCCGCGAAGACCACCTGGTCGGCGTGGAACACCTGACGACGTCGGCGCAGCCAGGCCCCGGTACGCCCGGCGTGCACCAGGTAGCCCCCGCCGTCGGCCGGCCGTACGGCGGTGACCGTGGTCAGCGGGTGGACCCGCGCGCCGAGCCGTTCGGCAAGCCACAGGTAATTCTTGACCAGGGTGTTCTTGGCGCCGTGCCGGCAGCCGGTCATGCACGACCCACAGTGCGTGCAGCCGGTGCGTTCCGGCCCCGCCCCGCCGAAGTACGGGTCCGCCACCCGTTGCCCGGGGCGGCCGAGGTGCACCCCCACCGGGGTCGGCCCGAAGGTGTGCCCGACCCCCATCCGCTCGGCCACCGCCCGCATCGCCCGGTCCGCGCCGGTGTGCCGGGGGTACGGGGTGACCCCGAGCATCCGTCCGGCCTGGTCGTAGTGGCTGGCGAGTTCGGCCCGCCAGTCGGTGACGTCACGCCACTGCGGATCGGTGTAGAAGGCGTCAGGCGGCTGGTAGAGGGTGTTCGCGTAGACCAGGGAGCCACCGCCGACGCCGGCACCGGAGAGCACCAGCACCCCGCTCGCGGCACCCCGGGCGGCCGGACGGAGCAGGGTGATCCGTTGCAGCCCGTAACAGCCCAGGCGGGGGGCCCAGAGGAATCGGCGCAGCCGCCAGGAGGTCTGCGGGAACTCGTCGTCGGCGAACCGCCGGCCCGCCTCCAGCACGCCGACCGTGTAGCCCTTCTCGGCCAGCCGCAGCGCGGCGACGCTGCCGCCGAAGCCGGACCCGATGACGAGCACGTCGTACCGCATGACCGCATCATTACCGGCGGGTAGCCATCGCGCCAGTGCCGGATTTCGCGCGATCATGCTGACCGTCGCCGACCGCAACCCGCAGGGCCGGTCGAAGCGTTGTGCAGACGGGGGTGGCGAGCGATGACTCAGGAAACCGGAACAGGACGACCACGCTGGGTGTGGGGGCTGGCCGCCCTGGCCGTGGTCGTGCTGGTGGGGGTGGCCGCCCTGGTGGTGACCCGAGTGGTCCGCGACGACGAGCCACGGCGTACGGCCGGGCCGGCCGCCACCACCACCGGCCCGACGCCGACGCCGAGCCCCACCCCCAGCCCGACCCCGCCCCCCGGGGCCTCGATCACCGGCCCGCTCAACCTGCTCCTGGTCGGGGTGGACACCCGGGTCAGCGTGCCCGGCTGGGAACCGCACGGCGACGCGGTGCTGATCCTGCACGTGCCGGCCGGGCTGGACCGGGCGTACCTCTTCTCGCTCCCCCGCGACCTGGTGGTCGACATCCCGAAGTTCCCGAAGTCGGGCTACCGGGGCGGCCGGACGAAGCTCACCCACGCGATGAGCTACGGCAGCCGGGTGCCGGGCAAGCCAAAGAATCCCAGCGCCGCCCAGGGGTACGAGCTGCTGCGCAGCACGGTCAGCGGGTACACCGGGCTGCGCTTCGACGCCGGTGCGGTGGTCACCTTCAACGGCTTCGACCGGCTGGTCGACACCCTCGGCGGGGTCGACCTCTACGTCGACCAGCGGGTCCCTTCGCTGCACCGGCGGCCGGACGGCAGGTACCGCGAGCCGGCCCCGGGCGGCGGCGGGTACACCGGCCCGCAGATGGTCTACGAGAAGGGCGAGCGGCACCTCAACGGCTGGCAGGCGCTGGACTACGCCCGGCAGCGCTACATCGCCGGCGGCGACTACGCCCGGCAGCGCCACCAGCAGCAGCTCCTCCGGGCGCTGGCCGCCAAGATCCTCAACGAGAACCTGGCCCGCCAGCCCGACCGGGTCGAGCAGGTGGTGTCCGCGCTCGGCGACACCCTGGTCTACGCGGGCGGCCCCCGCATCGTCGACCTGGCGTACGCCCTCGGCGGGCTGAGCGCCGACCGGATCACCCTGGTCGGGCTGCCCGGCGACGGGGTGGGCAAGGGCAGCAGCTACCGGGGCGAGCAGCTCACCGGCGTCGGCAAGGGCTTCCTGCCCGCGCTCAAGGCCGGTGACGCCGAGGAGTACCTGGACGCCCACCCCGAGCTGCGGGTGAAGAACTGACCGTCTTGGGACGTGATCAGCGGCGGGTGGGTGGCGCTGGACGTTCGGTGCCGTACAGCCAGCCGGCGAAGAGGTCGTCGAGCTGCTGCCCGCAGACCCGCTCGGCGGTCGCCACGAACTCGGCGGTGGTGGCGTTGCCGTTGCGCTTCTCGGCCGCCCAGGTCCGCAGCAGGCGGAAGAACGCGTCGTCACCGACGGTCACCCGCAGCGCGTGCACCGCCATCGCGCCCCGCTGGTAGACCGACTCGCTGAACAGGTTCGCCGCCCCGGGCGCGGCCGGCGGCACCCGCCACACCCCGTCGTCGGAGGCGGCGTACTGCTGGTCGAAGGTGGCCTGCGCGCTGTCCCGGCCCTCGTGCTCGGACCAGAGCCACTCGGCGTACGTGGCCAGCCCCTCGTTGAGCCAGATGTCCTCCCAGCGGGCCACCGAGACGCTGTCGCCGAACCACTGGTGGGCCAGCTCGTGCGCGACCACCCCGGTGTTCTCACCGCCCCGGAAGAAGTTGGCCGAGTAGACCGGCCGGCTCTGCGTCTCCAACGCGTACCTGATCCGGGGCTCGTCGACCACCACCCCGCCGTACGCCGCGAACGGGTACGGCCCGAAGACGCTCTCCAGGTAGTCGGCGACCGTCACGGTGCGGGCGATCGACTCGTCGGCCGCCCCCCGGGGCAGGGTGTCGGCGACCGCGCTGAACACCGGCCGGCCCCGGTGCTCGCCGGTGGTGGTGCGGTACTTCCCGATCACCACAGTGCTCAGGTAACTGGCCATCGGGGCGGCCTCCGACCAGCGCCACGTGGTGTAGCCGCCGGCCGCCGGGCGCTGCCCCCTCGGCACCCCGTTGGCGACCGCGACCAGCCCCTTCGGCACGGTGATCTCGAAGTCGTAGGCGGCCTTGTCGGAGGGGTGGTCGTTGACCGGGAACCAGGTGCTCGCCGACTCGGGTTGGCCGAGCGCGACCGCACCGTCGGCGGTGTGCAGCCAGCCGCCCTCGCCGATCGTCTCGTTACGCAGCGGCTCCGGCCGGCCGTCGTACCCGACCTGGACGGTGAAGGCCGCCCCGGCGCGCACCGGCGCGGCCGGGGTGACCACCAGCTCGGTGCCCTCGCGGGTGTGCCGGGCCGGGTTGCCGTCCACGGTCACCCGGCGCACCGTCAGCCCGGCCAGGTCGAGGTGGAACAGCGGCAGGTCGGCCCCGGCGGTGGCCCGGACGGTGGCGTCGCCGCGCAGCTCGTCGCTGGCCGGGTCGTAGCGGACCTTGAGGGTGTACCGCTCGACGTCGTATCCGCTGTTGCCGGCGGTCGGGAAGTACGGGTCGCCGACCCCGGCCGGGCCGGGGGTCACGCCAGGGGTCGCCCCGGGCGTCGGGGTCGACCGGGGTTCCCGCCGGGGTTCCGGGTCGGCGGTGCAGCCGGCCAGGGCGAGCGCCACGGTGACGAGCAGCGCGAGGCCGCGCCGGTTCCGGCTCATGGCCACCTTCGTCCCCCGTTCGCCGCCACCGTCCGCGCAGCCTACCGAGCCGGCCGGCCCCGCGTGCCCGCAACGCCGCACGACGAGCGGGGCGACGGTACGGCCGGCCGGCCCCACGGTGGTGGAGCCGGCCGGCCGCAGCGGACCCGGGTCAGCGGTCGAGGACCAGCCCGACCCGCTGGAACTCCTTCAGGTCGCGGTAGCCGCACTTAGCCATCGCGCGACGCAGCCCACCGAACAGGTTGAGCTGGCCGTCCGGCTCGTCGGCGGGGCCGAACAGCAGCCGCTCCATCGAGCCGAGTGGCTCACCGGCCACCTCGAACGCGCCACGCGGCAGGGACGGGTGGCTGGCCGCCGAGTGCCACCAGGCACCGCCGGCCGGGGCCTCCTCGCACAGCGACAGCGGTTCGCCGAGCATCACCGCGTCCGCGCCGCAGCCGAGCGCCTTCGCGATGTCGCCGGAGGTCTGGATGTCGCCGTCGGCGATGAGGTGCACGTAGCGTCCACCGGTCTCGTCGAGGTAGTCGCGGCGGGCCGCGGCGGCGTCGGCGATCGCGGTGGCCATCGGCACCCGGATGCCGAGCACCGACTCGCTGGTCGACCAGTCGTCACCGCCGATGCCGACGATCACCCCGGCCGCGCCGGTACGCATCAGGTGCAGCGCCGTCTTGTAGTCGGTGCAGCCGCCGACGACCACCGGCAGGTCGAGGTCGGCGATGAACTCCTTGAGGTTCAACGGCTCGTCGGTGGTCGAGACGTGCTCGGCCGAGACGATGGTGCCCTGGATGACCAGGATGTCGACGCCCGCGTCCAGGATCACCGGGGCCAGCGCGAGGGTGTGCTGCGGGGACACCCGGACGGCCACCGTGCTGCCGCCGGCCCGCAGCTCGCGGACCCGCTCGGCGATCAGGTCGGGTCGGATCGGCTCGGCGTAGACCTCCTGGAGCCGCTTGGTCGCGCGGGCGTCCTCGCCCAGCCCGGCCAGCTCCTCAAGCACCTTGGTCGGGTTCTCGTAGCGGGTCCAGAGGCCCTCGACGTTGAGCACGCCGAGGCCGCCGAGCTGCCCGAGCCGGACGGCCGAGGCGGGGCTCATGGTGGCGTCCGACGGGTGGCCGACGCAGGGGATGTCGAACTGGTAGGCGTCGAGCTGCCAGCCGGTGGAGACGTCGTCGACGTCCCTGGTCCGCCGGCTGGGCACGATGGCGATGTCGTCCAGGTGGTAGCCGCGCTGCGCGGTCTTGCCCAGCCCGATCTCGACCACGTCACGCATGAGGGACTCCAGGTGGTTTGGGGTGGTGGGTCAGCGGGTGTGGTAGTTGGGGGCCTCGACGGTCATCTGGATGTCGTGCGGGTGGCTCTCCTTGAGCCCGGCCGCCGTGATCCGGATGAGCTGGCCCCGGTGGTGCAGGTCGGGGATGTTCTCCGCCCCGGCGTACCCCATCGCCAGCCGCAGCCCGCCGACGAGCTGGTGGGCCACCCGGGACAGCGGCCCCCGGTAGGGCACCTGGCCCTCCACGCCCTCCGGCACCAGCTTGTCGTCGCTGAGCACGTCCTGCTGGAAGTAGCGGTCCTTGCTGTACGACTTGGCCTGCCCCCGGGACTGCATCGCGCCCAGCGACCCCATCCCCCGGTACGCCTTGAACTGCTTGCCGTTGACGAAGATCAGCTCGCCGGGGCTCTCCTCGCAGCCGGCCAGCAGGCTGCCGAGCATCACCGTGTCGGCACCGGCCACCAGGGCCTTGGCGATGTCGCCGGAGTACTGGATGCCGCCGTCGCCGATCACCGGGACGCCGGCCGGCCGGGCCGCGCGGGCCGCCTCCATGATCGCGGTCACCTGCGGCACCCCGACCCCGGCGACGATCCGGGTGGTGCAGATGGCACCCGGGCCGACCCCTACCTTGACGCCGTCGGCACCCGCGTCGACCAGGGCCTTCGCCCCGGCGTAGGTGGCCACGTTGCCGCCCACGATGTCGATCGTGACGTCGGCCTTGAGCCGGCGGACCATGTCCAGCACGGCCCGCTGGTGGCCGTGCGCGGTGTCCACGATCAGCACGTCGACACCCGCGTCGACCAGGGTCCGGGCCCGCTTGTAGGCGTCCTCGCCGACCCCGATGGCGGCGGCGACCCGCAGCCGGCCGGCGTCGTCCTTGGTGGCGTCCGGGTACTGCTCGCTCTTGGTGAAGTCCTTGACGGTGATCAGGCCGCGCAGCCGACCGGAGTCGTCCACGATCGGCAGCTTCTCGACCTTGTGCTGGCGCAGCAGCGTGAGCGCGTCGTCCTTGCTCACCCCCACCGGGGCGGTGACCAGCGGCGTCCGGGTCATGATCGCGTGGACCGGGGTGGCCGGGTCGGAGACGAACCGCATGTCCCGGTTGGTGACGATGCCCACGAGCTGGCCCTCGCCGTCGACCACCGGGACGCCGGAGATGCGGTAGCGGCCGCACAGCTCGTCGACCTCTCGCAGGGTGTCCTCGGGGCTGGCGGTCACCGGGTTCGTGATCATGCCGGACTCGGAGCGCTTGACCAGGTCGACCTGGAGCGCCTGGTCCTCCAGGGAGAGGTTGCGGTGCAGCACGCCGATGCCGCCCTGGCGGGCCATCGCGATCGCCATCCGGGCCTCGGTGACGGTGTCCATCGCGCTGGACAGCAGCGGGATGGACAGCTCCACGTTGCGGGTGAGCCGGGTGCGGGTGTTCACCCGGCTGGGCACCACGTCCGACTCGCCGGGCTGGAGCAGCACGTCGTCGAAGGTCAGGCCGAGCGGCACCACCCGCGCCGACCCGGCCGGCAGCTCCGGCAGGTGGCCGCCCCACTCGCCGCTGTCGACGCCGGCCGGAAGATCGGTGCTGGGCGAATTCTCCACGATTGCTCCCCTGAGCTGCTCGGACGGGATTCAGCGAGGCGGCGCGCGCGGCACCGGCGCACGCCGGGGTGACGGCGAGTCGTCTCATCGTACCCACTGAGCAGGGCGACCCTCGTCGGCGACCGGTCGGGGTCGGCGACGCCACAGCGACCGCCGGGGGGCGCGTGCGGCGAGGGTTGGGTCTACGGTGAGGGGGTGCACGACGAGCCCATCGACCCGTTCAACGGCGACCCGGCCGATCCGGCTGCGGGGCTGGACGATCCGGGCGACGACGCCCCGCTCGACCCGCTGACCGAGGTCGAGCGGCAGGACGTGCTGGAAGACCTCGCCGACCTGGAGATCTACCAGGCCCTGCTGTCCCCGATCGGGGTACGCGGGCTGGTCATCGAGTGCGAGGACTGTCGCGAGCCGCACTACTTCGACTGGGACCTGCTCCGGGGCAACCTGCGGCACCTGCTCAGCTCGGGCCGACCCCGGGTGCACGAGCCGGCCTACGACCCCGACCCGGACCACTACGTCACCTGGGACTACGCCCGGGGCTACGCCGACGGGGTGCACGACACGCTCACCGAGTCCGCGGGCGACGACACCGACTCCGACGACTGACCCCCGGGGAGACCCGACTCGCCACCGCCGGACCGACCGGGTCGGGGACGGGAGCGCTCAGGCGACCAGGCCGGCGCGGAAGCCGGCGGCCACCGCGTGCGCCCGGTCCCGCGCGCCGAGCTTGCGGAACAGCCGCCGGGCGTGCGTCTTGACGGTGTCCTCCGAGACGAACAACTCCCGCCCGATCTCCGCGTTGCTCTTGCCCTCGGCCATGCCGAGCAGCACCTGCAGTTCGCGTTCGGTCAGCCCGACCGAGGTCCGGCCGGCGCGCGCGCCGGGGGTCGGGCGCGGCAAGCCGGCGGCCGGGGTCGGCTCGGCCGGTGTGCCCTCCGGCTCCCCCTCGACCTCGTCGTCGCCGCGTTGCACGGGCACCACCGACGGCGCGCCGGGCGTGCCGTCGGCCGGCGGCGGTGACCAGCCCGGCGCGGGTGGGCGACCGGGTCGCGGGGGCGCGCCTACCGCGGCGGTGTCCCGGGCGGGGTCGGCGACCCGGTGCCGGGCGGGGCGGCCGGGCGCTGCGAGCAGCAGCAACGCCTTCGCCACCGCGCTGGTCAGGTCGTGGTCGGCGCCCTGGATCAGGCCCCGCGCCCCGGCGCTGATGGTGGCCGCCGCCGCCTCCGACTCCTCGGTGCCGAGCAGCAGCACCGCGGCCTGCGGGGCGCGGGCGAGCACCCGGCGCACGAAGCCGGCGCTGTCCGGCCGGGTGAGCGCCGTGTCGGCCAGCACCACGTCGACCGGGCGCTCGGCGAGCCGCAGCATCACCTCGGGATCGGAGACGGCTGTCCGGACGACCGCGGCCAGGCCGAGTCGCGCCGCCGCATTGGTCAACTGCTGCGCGGCGATCGGTGTCCGAACGCATACGAGAACGGTACGCACGGTGGTCTCCTCTCCGGACACGAGCAGACCATGACGGGGTCCACCGGGGAGGAGGTTCCGGGCAATCCTCTGAACTTTTCCGACATTTGGGTCATATGCCGCAGGAGGCTTCGGGTTTTCGATCTCAACACGTGTGAGTCGGCGAGGGTTCGGGTACCGAGGCTCCACGCCGGAAACGGGGTACGCCAGCGCGGACCACAGCCCGGACGCCGGTTCAACGAGGATCTCCGCGGTGCCGCGCGGGAGGAGGGGTGCTGATGTCGAACGTACGTAGACTGCCCGGACCCATCGTCGACCTGTGGGACTGGCAGCGTCTCGGCGCCTGTCGGGGCCGGGACAGCGCGCAGTTCTTCCACCCGGACGGCGAGCGCGGTTCGTCCCGACTGCGCCGGGAGTCCGGCGCGAAGTCCGTCTGCCAGGCCTGCCCCGTGCGGGCCGAGTGCGCGGCGCACGCCCTGTCCGTGCGGGAGCCGTACGGCGTCTGGGGCGGCCTCAGCGAGTCCGAGCGGCTGCGGCTGCTCGCCCTGGGCTGGGAGGACCTGGCCGACCGCCGGCAGACCCGGGTGGACATCGCCCGCATGGAGGCCCGGCTCGGCGCTTCGCACAAGACCGCCGTACCGGCCCAGCGCAAGATCGCCTGACCGACCCACCACACCTCGACGAGGCCGCACTCCGATCTCCGGAGCGCGGCCTCGTCGTTTCCCGGCCCATGGTCACGACGCCGGGCCGACCGGGTACGAGAAGCGGGGCGGGCCCGGCATGGCCGGACCCGCCCCTTCATTCCACCCGATCCTGCTCCGAGCCGTCGCGCGGCTCAACCGGTACGGCGTTCGCCGCCGGTCGCGGGAGTCAGGAACAGCGGGGTCGCACCTGCGTCACGCCGTCAGCGCTGCAGGGTCAGCAGACCCGGCCGGTACGGCAGGAGGCCGTAGTCACCGCCCGAGTTCGTGGCGCGGCCCTGGTACAGCAGCTGCAGGTTGCACGGGTCGATCGTGTTCGTCTGGTCCGCGCTGGTGCGCAGCAGCTCGCCGTGGCTGATGTCGTTGGTCCAGGTGGCACCGCTGTTGGCCTTGCCCGCGAACGGGTTGTTGTAGGTCGTCGCGTTCGGCGTCCAGGTGCCGCCCAGGCTGGTCGCCGTGAACGAGCGGAAGTAGCGCTCCCAGCCGCTGGTCCTGGCCTCGATGATCATCAGGTACTGGTTGCGGCCCGCGACCTTGTATACCTGCGGCGCCTCGAAGATGTTCTCCGAGGTGTCGCTCATGATGGTGGTGTAGTTGGAGCCGAAGCTGCCCGGGAAGTTCCCGATCGGCATGATCTGGCGGTAGATCTTGCCGTTGTCGCCGGCGAAGAACAGGTACATGTTCTGGTCGTCGCCGATGATCGTCTGGTCGATCACGCCGGTGCCGGAGTCGGTGATCTTCGCGGTCGACAGGGTCTGCGCGGCCGACCAGCCGTTGGCGTTGGCCGGGTTGGTCGACGTGCGGTACGAGAACGACGTCGGGCCCCACTGGTGGGCGAGAATCCAGATGTTCTTCGGCGCGAAGTAGAACAGCGACGGCGCGACGGTGCTCTGGCTCATGGTGTTCTGAGGGGCCGTGGCGAGCTGGTTGAGGTTGTCGACCAGGCCGAAGTTCATCGAACCCCAGCCGCCGGTGGCGCTGCTGCTGTGCGTCGTGGCGTACACCAACTGCTTGCCCTGGTAGGGGGCGATGGTGAAGTCCTTGAGTGACGCCCAGCCGGCCTTCGGCTGCGCCAGCGGGCCGGTCGACGACCAGCGGTAGGTCGTCGGCAGGGAGCAGTTGCCCGTCGGCGGCGGGGTGGTCGGCGGCGGCGTCGTCGGCGGCGGGGTGGTGGGCGGCGGCGTGGTGGTGGGGGGCGCGGTCGTCGGCGGCGTGGTGGGCGGGTTGGTGGGCGTCGTGCCGCCGTTGCAGGCCACCCCGTTGAGCGCGAAGCTCGTCGGGACGGGGTTGCTGGACGTCCAGGCCCCGTTGAAACCGAACGACACCGAGCCGTTGGTCGGGATCGCGCCGTTGTAGCTCACGTTCTTGGCGGTCACCGCCGAACCGCTCTGCGTCACGGTGGCGTTCCACGCCTGCGTCACCGACTGCCCGGAACCGAAGGACCAGGTCAGCGTCCAACTGCTCAGCGCGTCGCCCAGGTTGGTGATGGCGACGTTGGCGCCGAAGCCGCCGCCCCACTCCGAGGAGACCGTGTAGTTCACCGAGCAGCCCGCCGCCGCCGCGCCGGCCGGCAGCGCGGTGACCACCGACGCCGACGCCAGCAACGCGACACCGGCCGAGATCAGGCCAACATTGGCCGATCTGGATCTGGACATAAAGCACCCTCCTGACGGGATGGCGACCTGCACATTGGTGGTGGCCGTTGTTAGGTTAACGTTAACAGTCGCGTCAGGTATGTTACGGGAGCGCTCCCACAGCCTCAACCCTCGATATCACCGTGGAATTTTCGGCTATCCGAACATTGATCACTCTTGATGACTTGCGGTTGCCGGAAATTAGCGCACGGTGACTGTGACGCTGTGCCAGCCGGTCGCCCCGTCCGGGGCCACCGGGGCGGTCAACGGGGTCTGCGTCCCGCCGTCCCGGTCGGTCGCCCGCACCTGGAGGGTGTGCTCACCCGGGATCGCCGGCCACCGCCACGACCACTGCACCCAGGTGTCCACCGACACCGTCGGGGCGAGGGTCGCCTCCTGCCACGCGCCACCGTCGACGCGTACCTCGACCCGGCTGATCCCCCGGTGCTGCGCCCAGGCCACCCCGGCCACCGTCACCTCGCCGGCGGTGAGCCGATTACGTGCGCGCGGGGTGTCGATCCGCGACTGCGTCTTCACCGGCCCCTGCGCCGACCAGCCACGCGGCACCCAGTACGCGTCGAAGTCGGCGAAGCTGGTCAATTCCAGCTCGGTCACCCACTTGCAGGCCGACACGTACCCGTAGAGGCCCGGCACCACCATCCGCACCGGGAAGCCGTGCTCGACGGGCAGCGGCTCGCCGTTCATCCCCACCGCCAGCAGGGCGTCCCGCCCGTCGCGCAGCGCCGCCGTCGGGGTGCCGCAGGTCCAACCGTCGACCGACCGGCCGACCACCTGGTCGGCCCCCTCCTCCGGCCCCGCCTCGTCGAGCAGCTCCTTGATCGGCACGCCCAGCCAGCGGGCGTTGCCGATCAGGTCACCGCCCACCTCGTTGGAGACGCAGGCCAGGGTGACGTACCGCTCCACCATCGGGCGGGCGAGCAACTCGGCGAAGGTCAGCTCGATCGGGTTGCGCACCCGACCGTGGATGCGCAACCGCCAGGTCTCCGGGTCGACCTGCGGCACCACCAGCGCCGTGTCGATCCGGTAGAAGCCGCCGTTCGGCGTGGTGTAGGGGGCGAGCTGGGCCAGGGACAGGTCCGCGCCGGCCGGCACCGTGGGCGCCACCGCCGACGGGGTGGGCAACGCCACCGCCTGCCGGGCCGCCGACACCCCCCGTCGCCCGGCGAGCCAGTGCCCGCCCAGCCCCACCACGGTCGCCGCGCCCGCGAGCAGGCCCGCACCGCGCAGGAACCGCCGCCGGGACTCCGGGTCGGTCGACTCCAACGGCTCCCACCCGGCCGGCGGCCCGTCGTCCGGACCCGCCGGCACACCCGGCCCGCCGCCCGCCGCCGATCCGCCGGCCGGCGCACCACCGGCCGCGGAGGACCCGACGGCCGGCGCGGTACCGGCCCCGAGCGGCCCGGCGGCGGGCGACGTCTCCGCCGGGGACGGCCCGGTAGAGGCCGGCGGGGTGGCGGGCAGCGGGGTGGGCGGCTGCCAGGGCCAGGGGTCGAGCTGCCAGGGACCGGCCACGAAGGCCCAGAGCACCAGCCCGCCCAACCCCCCGCCGACCAGGGCGGGGAGCGCGTCGGCGGCATCCGCGCCGGCCCGGGTGAGCGCGGCGGCGACACCGAGCCCGGTGAACGCCGCGATGCCCACCAGCCCGACCGCGAGCCGACGCACGGCGAGCACACCGATCCCGGCGGCGAACGCCGCCAGCAGCACCGCCGTGCCGACCAGTAGGGCGATCTTGTCGTACCTGCCGAAGACGTCGATGGCGAACTGCTTGAGCGGCTCGGGGACCGTGTCGACGACCACCCCGCCGACCGCGATCAGCGGGGCGGAGCGGGGACCGGTGAGGACGGCGACCGGCTCGGCGACACCGATGGCCACCACGGCGGCGGTGACCCCGGCCAGCGCGGCGAAGCCACGGGGGGTGGTGCTCATCCGGCCAGTGTCGTCGATCGACCGGTCCGGCCGCCAACCACGTCACCGTTCCGTAAGCAGCGGTCACCGTACGCGTCAGGGCGCACCGCCGACGTCGACGGTGCGCCCTGAGCTAGGCGTACTACCGGGTCAGAAACCCGGGCCGTGCTGGTGGCCGTGACCGTGGCCGTGGCCGTGCCCACCGGCGGCGGCCGGCTCCGGCTGCTCCGGCTTCTCGACCACCAGGCTCTCGGTGGTCAGCAGGAGACCGGCGATCGACGCGGCGTTGGTGACCGCGTTGCGGGTCACCTTCACCGGGTCGATGATGCCGGACTTCACCAGGTCGACGTACTCGCCCTTGGCGGCGTCGAGGCCCTGGCCCCAGTCCTGGCCGGCGACCTTCTCCACCACCACGTAGCCGTCGTGGCCGGCGTTCTGGGCGATCCAGCGCAGCGGCTCGACCAGCGCCTTGCGCACGATCGAGACACCGACCTTCTCGTCACCGGTCAGGCCGAGGTCGTCGTCGAGCACCGAGCGGATCTGGGCCAGCGCGGCACCGCCGCCGGGAACCGTCCCCTCCTCGACCGCGGCCTTGGTGGCGGCGATCGCGTCCTCGATGCGGTGCTTGCGCTCCTTCATCTCGACCTCGGTCGCCGCGCCCGCCTTGATGACCGCGATGCCGCCGGACAGCTTCGCCAGCCGCTCGGCCAGCTTCTCCCGGTCCCAGTCGGAGTCGGACGCCTCGATCTCCTTGCGGATCTGGGCGACCCGGTCGGCGACCTCGGCGGACTTGCCACCGCCGTCGACGACCGTGGTGTTCTCCTTGTCGACCACGACGCGCCGGGCGGTGCCGAGCGCCTCCAGGCCGACCTGGTCGAGCCGGTAGCCCAGCTCCGGGGCGACCAGCTCGGCGCCGGTCATGATCGCCATGTCCTGGAGCATCGCCTTGCGGCGGTCACCGAAACCGGGGGCCTTGACCGCGCAGACCTTGATGGTCTTGCGGATCGCGTTGACCACCAGGGTGGACAGCGCCTGGCCCTCGACGTCCTCGGCGACGATCAGCAGCGGCTTGTTGTTCTGGAGGACCTTCTCCAGCAGCGGCAGCAGCTCCTCGATCGCCGAGATCTTCTGCGTGGTGATGAGGATGTACGGGTCCTCCAGCACCGACTCCTGCGACTCCGAGTCGGTGACGAAGTTCGGCGAGATGAAGCCCTTGTCGAACTGGAGACCCTCGGTCACCTCCAGCTCGGTGGTGAGGGTGGAGCCCTCCTCGACGGTGATGACACCGTCGCGGCCGACCCGCTCCATCGCCTCGGCGATCAGCTCACCGATGGTGGCGTCCTGCGCCGAGATCGTCGCGACGTGCGCGATCGACTTCTTGTCGGCCACCTCGACGGCCCGGCCGAGCAGCGACTCGGAGACCTTGGTGGCCGCCGCGTCGACGCCCCGCTTGAGGCCTGTCGGGTTGGCCCCGGCGGCCACGTTGCGCAGGCCCTCGCGGACCATCGCCTGGGCCAGCACGGTCGCGGTGGTGGTCCCGTCGCCGGCGACGTCGTTGGTCTTCGTCGCCACCTCCTTGACCAGCTGCGCGCCGAGGTTCTCGTACGGGTTGGTGAGCTCGATCTCCTTGGCGATGGTCACACCATCGTTGGTGATCGTCGGCGCACCGAATTTCTTGTCCAGGACGACGTTGCGCCCGCGCGGGCCGAGGGTGACCTTGACCGCGTCCGCGAGGGCGTTGACACCGTGCTCCAGCAGGTGCCGGGCGTCGTCCGAGAAGCTCAGGATCTTCGCCATGAATGTCCCTTCGAAGCGTCGTCGCCCCGGCCCGGCGAGCCGGACCGGGGCGACGACACGGGAATCGGTTGGTTACTTCTCGATGACCGCGAGAACGTCGCGGGCGGAGAGCACCAGGTACTCCTCGCCGGCGTACTTGATCTCGGTGCCGCCGTACTTCGAGTAGAGGACGGTGTCGCCGACCTTGACGTCGAGCGGCACGCGGTTGCCCTTGTCGTCGATCCGGCCGGGGCCGACGGCGAGGACGGTGCCCTCCTGCGGCTTCTCCTTGGCGGTGTCGGGGATCACGATGCCCGACGCCGTGGTGGTCTCAGCCTCGTTCGCCTGGACCACGATCCGGTCCTCGAGCGGCTTGATCGCAACCTTGGTCGCGGTAGTCACGGGCATACCCTCCTGGGGTACTTGGTTTCGTTGCCGGCCGAGAGTCCGACCAGCGTCAATCTGCCACATGCCACCGGGCGGGGCCGTCGTCGCGGGTGCCGGTCCGCCTGGCGTTCAGCACCCGGACCGGATGGCCCGGACGCTGGCACCCTCGGGGTGAGAGTGCTAATCGCAGGTTATTCCTCGGCTAGCACTCCGTCAAGGAGAGTGCCAATCTGCCGCCCTTCGTGTCGCCCGACGGAGCCATGATCAGCTCAAGGGTGGCGATGTCGCGGTGACCACACCGCTCCGACACCGCAACCTCGGCCCACCCGGTTCGATCGGCCGGGAGGACCGGACAATGGGCGGGTGGATCTCGACCAGTTCGCCGCGCTGCGTACCGCCGAGGGGTCGGCCGCGCTCGCCGCGGCGGCCGGGCTGGCCGGCGGCGACCCGCTGGTCGCGGCGGCGGCGCTGCGCTCGCGCGGGGTGCCCGCCGGGCTGGCCGCCGCCGCGCTGACCCAGGCCGAGCTGCGCCGCCGCGCGGTCGGCAAGTTCGGCCAGGAAGCGGCCGGGATGTTCCTCACCCGACCCGGCCTGGAGCAGGCCACCCGCCTGGTGGTCGCCGACCGGCGGGCCGCCCGGCTCGCCGCCGCCGGGGTGCGCACCCTCGCCGACCTGGGTTGCGGCCTCGGCGCCGACGCGCTCGCCGCCGCCCGCGCCGGCATCCGGGTGTACGGGGTGGAGGCCGACCCGGTCACCGCCGCGCTGGCCGCCGCGAACGGCGAGGCCACCGGGCTGGCCGGGCGGTTCACCGTGGAGTGCGGCGACGCGACGGCGTTCGACGTGACCCGGGTCGACGCGGTGTTCTGCGATCCGGCCCGACGGCGGGCAGGAACCGGACGGCGGATCTTCGACCCGGACGCCTACTCGCCGCCGTGGGACTTCGTCACCGGGCTGGCCGCACGGGTGCCGCACACCGTGGTGAAGGTGGCCCCCGGCATCGACCACGCCCGGATCCCGGCCGACGTCGAGGCGGAGTGGGTGAGCGTCGACGGCGACCTGGTCGAGGCGGCCCTCTGGGGCGGCCCGCTCGCCGGGGTGCCCCGCCGGGCGACCGTGCTGCGGGCGGGGCCCGACGACGCCGCACCCCGGGCCCACCTGTTGACCGGCACGGGTGAGGTCGAGGCGGGAGTCGGGCCGGTGCGGCGCTACCTGTACGACCCGGACCCGGCCGTGGTCCGGGCGCACCTGGTCGCCGAACTGGCCGACACCCTCGACGCGACGCTTGCCGACCCCAGCATCGCCTACCTCTACGCGGACACCCCGCGCCCCACCCCGTTCGGCAGGTGTCTGGAGATCGTCGACGTGCTGCCGTTCTCGCTGAAGCGGCTGCGCGCGCTGCTGCGGGAGCGCCGGGTCGGCCGGGTGGAGATCCTCAAGCGGGGCTCGGCGTTGTCGCCCGAGCAGCTACGCCGGGACCTGCGACTGGCCGGGGAGAATCCGGCCAGCCTGGTGCTGACCCGGGTGGCCGGCGCGCCGACGGTGCTGGTCGGCCGACCGGTCGCGGACGGGGGCGCGCCGGGCTAGCGTGTCCGGCATGGCGGGACAGGCCACCGCGGCGACGGCGCTGCTGACCAGGCGCGGGATCGCGTACAGCACCCACCCGTACGACGTCGCGCCGGACGCGCCGAACTACGGCGCGCTGGTCGCGGCGGCGCTCGGGGTGCCGCCGGAGCGGGTGTTCAAGACGCTCGTCGCCGAGGTCGACGGGGCGCTGGCGGTGGCGGTCGTCCCGGTCACCGGCGAGCTGAACCTCAAGGCGCTGGCCACGGCGCTGGGTGGCAAGCGGGCCGCGCTGGCCGACCGGGCCGCCGCCGAGCGGAGCACCGGTTACGTGCGGGGCGGGATCAGCCCGCTGGGCCAGCGGCGACGGTTACCGACGGTGGTCGACGTCTCCGCGTTGGACCACGACACCGTCTACGTTTCGGCCGGCCGGCGGGGCTTGCAGCTCCAGCTCGCCCCGGCGGACCTGGTGGCCCTCACCGACGCCGGTACCGCGCGGATCGCCGCCGGCTGACCCGGCGTCAGGAACCGGTCGCAGACCGGACACGCAGCGTGATTGCGGGGCGGGTGTCCCGGGGGTGACAACCGCGTTGCTGAATTGTTACCGCCGCCAACAAACTTCTGACCTCGGCAGTCTTGCGCCCGACTCGCGGGCGGGAATACGTTGCCGGACACAACAAAACACCGACCACTCCTCCCCCACCCTCGAAAGGACCCGTGCAGATGCGCAAGGGCTTCCTCACCTTCGCCGCCGTGGGCCTGCTGGCCACCGGCAGCATGGCCGCCTGCGGCGACGACTCCAGCAGCAACGAGGCCGGCGGCGACACCGCCAAGAAGCCGAAGATCGGCGTGATCCTGCCGGACAGCAAGTCCTCCGCCCGCTGGGAGACCGCCGACCGCAGGTTCCTCAAGGCCGCCTTCGACGCCGCCGGTGTCGAGTCGGACATCCAGAACGCGCAGAACGACAAGAACGCCTTCCAGACCATCGCCGACCAGATGATCACCAGCGGGGTCACCACCCTGATGATCGTCAACCTGGACTCCGGCACCGGCAAGGCCGTGCTGGACAAGGCGAAGTCGCAGGGTGTCGCCACGATCGACTACGACCGGCTCACCCTGGGCGGGTCCGCGCAGTACTACGTCAGCTTCGACAACGAGGCCGTCGGCAAGCTCCAGGGCGAGGGCCTGGTCAAGTGCCTGACCGAGAAGGGCGTCAAGAACCCGACGGTCGCCTACCTCAACGGCTCGCCGACCGACAACAACGCCACCCTGTTCAAGAACGGCTACGACTCGGTGCTGAAGCCGAAGTTCGAGTCGAAGGAATACACCAAGGGCCCGGACCAGTCGGTGCCGGACTGGGACCCGGCGCAGGCCGCCACGATCTTCGAGCAGATGCTCACCCAGACCGGCGGCAAGATCGACGGTGTGCTCTCCGCCAACGACGGCCTCGGCAACGCGGCCATCTCGGTGCTGAAGAAGAACAAGCTCAACGGCAAGGTCCCGGTGACCGGCCAGGACGCCGACGTGACCGGCCTGCAGAACATCCTCGCCGGTGACCAGTGCATGACCGTCTACAAGGCCGTCAAGAAGGAGGCCGACGCGGCCGCCGAGCTGGCCATCGCCGTGGCCAAGGGCGAGCGCAAGGAGACCGGGCAGACGGTCAAGGACCCGGAGAGCGGCCGGGACGTCCCGTCCGTGCTGCTGGAGCCGAAGGCGATCGACAAGGCCACCGTCAAGGACGTCGTGGCCGACGGCTACGTCGACAAGGCGAAGCTCTGCACCGGCGCGTACGCCGCGCTCTGCACCGCCAACGGCATCAGCTGACCGTACGACGAGCGTCGTACCCCGTCGACGCGACGCCGCCCGGCACGGAACCTCGTGCCGGGCGGCGCTCGCCGCCGGACGGGCTCCGAGATCTTCCCTCCGTCCGAAGGAGACCCCCGTGTCCGCGACCCCCCTGCTGGAACTGCGCGGGATCGACAAGAGCTTCGGTCCCGTCCAGGTCCTGCGCGACGTCGCCCTCGCCGCTCACGCCGGAGAGGTGACCGCACTGGTCGGCGACAACGGCGCCGGCAAGTCCACCCTGGTCAAGTGCATCAGCGGCATCTACCCGGCCGACGCCGGCGAGTTTCTCTTCGACGGCCGACCGGTGACCATCAACAGCCCCCGGGACGCCGCCACCCTCGGCATCGAGGTCGTCTACCAGGACCTCGCGCTCTGCGACAACCTCGACATCGTGCAGAACATGTTCCTCGGCCGGGAGAAGCACAGCGGGCTGGTGCTCGACGAGCCGACCATGGAACAGATGGCGGCCGAGACCCTCGCCGGGCTCTCCGTACGGACGGTGAAGTCGCTGCGCCAGCACGTCTCCAGCCTCTCCGGCGGGCAGCGGCAGACCGTCGCCATCGCCAAGGCGGTGCTCTGGAACAGCAAGCTGGTCATCCTCGACGAGCCGACCGCCGCGCTGGGCGTGGCACAGACCGCCCAGGTCCTCGAACTGGTCCGCCGGTTGGCCGACAACGGGCTGGCCGTGGTGCTGATCTCGCACAACATGAACGACGTCTTCGCGGTCTCCGACCGGATCGCCGCGCTCTACCTTGGCCAGATGGTCGCCCAGGTGAAGACCACCGACATCACCCACTCGCAGGTCGTCGAGTTGATCACCGCCGGCCGTTCCGGCAATCTCGGTCTCACCGGCGAGCCGGTCACCGCCGGCAACGGCACCGGCGCGGGACCCGCCGACACCACTCCAGGAGGCGTTCGATGACCACCACCGCCGTGCGCAAGGAAGGCCCGGCGGCGGTCACGCCGCCGCCGACCGTCGGCAGCCACCTGCGCGGCTACTGGGGCCGGGTACGCGGCGGCGACATCGGCGCGCTGCCCGCCGTGCTCGGGCTGATCGTGCTCTGCACGGTCTTCTCGATCATGCGGCCGTCGTTCCTCACCGCCGGCAACTTCGCCAACCTGTTCACCCAGGGCGCGGCGGTCACCCTGATCGCCATGGGACTGGTCTTCGTCCTGCTGCTCGGCGAGATCGACCTCTCCGCCGGCTTCGCCAGCGGGGTCTGCGCGGCCATCCTGGCCAACGTCGCCACCAAGGCCGGCTACCCCTGGTACGTGGCCGTGCTCGCGGCGATCCTCACCGGCGTGGTCATCGGCACCGTGCTCGGCTTCCTGGTCGCCAAGATCGGTATCCCGTCGTTCGTGGTCACCCTGGCCGGCTTCCTCGCCTTCCAGGGCATCGTGCTGATGCTGATCAGCGGCGGCGCCAACATCTCGGTCAACGACGAGGTGCTGGTGGCGATCGCCAACCGCAACCTGCCCCCGGCCGTCGGCTGGGCACTGGCCGCCCTCGCCATCGGCGGGTACGCCGCCGTGCAACTGCTGCGGCACCGCAAGCGGCTGTCCCGGGGCCTGACCACCGACCCGATGGCGGTGGTGCTCGCCCGCATCGGCGGCCTGACCCTGATCCTCGGCATCGCGGTCTACATCCTCAACCAGGAACGCAGCCGCAACGTCCTGATCAACTCGCTCAAGGGCGTGCCGATCGTGGTGCCGGTCATCGCGGTGCTGCTGATCGTCTGGACCTTCGTGCTCCAGCGCACCAGCTACGGCCGGCACGTCTACGCCGTCGGCGGCAACAAGGAGGCCGCCCGCCGGGCCGGCATCAACGTCGACAAGATCCGGATCTCGGTCTTCGTGATCTGCTCGTCCATGGCGGCGGTCGGCGGCATCGTCGCGGCCAGCCGGGCCAACTCGGTCGACCCGAACACCGGCGGCAGCAACGTGCTGCTCTACGCCGTCGGCGCGGCGGTGATCGGCGGAACCAGCCTCTTCGGCGGCAAGGGCCGGGTCCTCGACGCGGTGCTCGGTGGCGCGGTGGTCGCCGTCATCGACAACGGCATGGGCCTGATGGGGTACAGCGCCGGGGTGAAGTACGTCGTCACCGGTGTGGTGCTGCTCCTCGCGGCCAGCGTGGACGCGCTGTCGCGCCGCCGCGCCGCCGCCTCCGGAACGCGCTGACCCGCGTACTCCGGCGGCGGGACATGGGGTGCCAGTGACGATGCGGGTAGGACCGAGCCAGGACGAGATCCGGCGGCAGAACCTGGGGGCGCTGCTCCGGCACGTCCACGTGCACGGCGCCACCTCCCGCGCGGAACTCACCACCGCCCTCGGGCTCAACCGCAGCACCATCGGCGCGCTCACCGCCGACCTGGCCGGGGCCGGCCTGGTCAGCGAGGGGACACCGAAGGAGACCGGCCGGGCCGGACGACCGTCGCTCGTCGTCCGGCCCGAGTCGGCCCGGGTCTACGCGTACGCGTACTCGATCGAGGTGGACCGGCTGCGGGCCGCGCGGGTCGGGCTCGGCGGCGAGGTGCTCGACCGCCGGGACCTGGACCGGCCGCGTGACCTGGACGCCGGGGAGACCGTCCCGATGCTGGCCGGCGCCCTCAAGCAGATGCGGGAACGGGTGCCGCCGGAGTCCATCTGCGTCGGTGCCGGCGTCGCTGTCTGCGGCATGGTCCGCAAGGCCGACGGGCTGGTCCGGCTCGGCCCCACCACCGGCTGGGTGGACGAGCCGATCGGAGCCGCCCTCGCCGTCGAACTCGGCGTCGAACTGCCCGTCACGGTGGGCAACGTGGCCGACGTCGCCGCCTTCGCCGAACACGCCCGGGGCGTCGCCGCCGGCTGCGACAACGTCATCTACCTGTACGGGGACGTCGGCGTCGGCGCCGGCATCATCGCCGGTGGCCGCCGGCTGACCGGCCACGGCGGGTACGGCGGCGAGGTCGGACACATGGTGGTGGTGCGCGACGGCACCCCCTGCGAGTGCGGTTCCCGGGGCTGCTGGGAGACCCAGATCGGCGAGTACGGGCTGCTGCGGGCCGCCGGCCGGTCCGACGCCCGGGGCCGCGACGCGCTGCTGGCCGTGTTCGACGCCGCCGATCGGGGTGACGCCCGCGCCCAGACCGCCGTCCGGCACGCCGGGGACTGGCTCGGCTTCGGGGTGGCGAACCTGGTCAACATCTTCAACCCCGAGATGGTCATCTTCGGCGGCACCATGCGGGACCTCTACCTGGCCGCCGCCGCCCAGGTCCGCAGCCGGCTCAACGAGACCGGGCTGCCCGCCTGCCTGGAACACGTCCGGCTGCGTACCCCGAAACTCGGCGACGACGCGGCCCTGATCGGCGCGGCCGAACTGGCCTTCGAACGGCTCCTCGCCGACCCGCTCGACGCCGCCTGAGCCCTCGACCTGCGCCGACGGGCGAGTTGGCCGGCCCGATGAACTGATCGGCCCGACGGTCCGTACCAGTGGACGGACGGGCAGCCGGCGGGTCGCTGCCCGGCACGACAGGTCGGCCCGGATCGAGGAGGCACCGCAGCATGGCACCGCTGGATTCCGTACGTCGTCGGCGAGGGCACCGGACCCACCGGGTGGCGGTGCTGATCGTCACCCTCCTGGCCGGGCTGGTCGTCCTACCCGGCATGGCCGTCGCCGCACCCGGCAACCAGATGAACGCCGCCGACATGACGCTGCTCAACGGCGTCCGGTTGGCCGGCCTGTGGGAGATGCCGGCCGGCACGATGGCCGCCGAGAAGGGCCAGTCCGCGCGGGTGCGGGAGGTCGGCGCGGAGATCGCCAGGCAGCACGGCGTCCTCGACGAGCTGGTGGTGCAGGCCGCCAACAAGCTGGGCGCGACGCTGCCGAGCGACCCCACCCCCGAGCAGAAGGGGTGGCTGACCGAGATGCAGAACGCCTCCGGTGCTCAGTTCGACCAGATCTTCGTCACCCGGCTCCGGGTGGCCCACGGCAAGATCTTCCCGGTGATCGGCGCGGTCCGGGCCAGCACCCGGGACAACACCGTCCGCAAGCTCGCCGACGAGGCCAACAAGTTCGTCAACGACCACATGGCCATGCTGGAGAGCACCGGGCTGGTCCGCTGGCAGCAGATGCCGCCGGCCGCGATCCCGGCCGCGCAGAACGACTCGCTGGTCGCCGCCGCCCAGGCCGGGGCCGCCGGCCCGTCGGTCGCGATCAGCACCACCGTCGTCTGGGCCGTCTTCCTGCTCGCGCTCGGCGCGGGCGGCTACGCCACCTGGCGGATCACGCGCCGCAGTTGACCCGGCGCAGTTGACCCGGCGCAACTGACCCGGCGGCCCGCAGGCGGCACCACCGCCGGCGGGCCGTCGGGCTTTCCGGTCCCCGCGCCGGGGACGGGTCGGTCAGCGGTCCACCTGGGTGAAATCCCAGGTGTGCGGGGGGCGGGCGACCAGGGTGGCGGGCGGTTCGGGCAGCGACCGGGGGCTGCTGCGCCACTTCGAGACGACCACCACCCGGTGGTCGGTGGAAGAGAAGACCTCGCTGGACAGGTGCAGCGGATCGTGCTCGAACTCCGGCAGCGCCGTCTCGCACACCCAGGTGATCAGGTCGGCGAAGCCGTACGACTCCGCCCGTGCCTCCCACATCCGTACGATCACGTCGGCCCCTCCCCTCACACGCTGACCGTGGTCAGCGGCAACGCCGAGTCGGCGGGCAGGTCCAGCCGGCTCGGGCGTACCCCGGCGGCCACCAGGTGCGCCCCGAGCGCGGCGACCATCGCCCCGTTGTCGGTGCACAGCCCTGGCCGGGGCGTCCGGACCCGGATGCCGTACCGCTGCGCCCGCTGCCCAGCCATCGCCCGCAGCCGCGAGTTCGCCGCCACGCCCCCGCCGATGACCAGGGTGTCGATCCCGTGTTCCCGGCAGGCGGCCAGCGCCTTGCCGGTGAGCACGTCGCAGACCGCCTCCTGGAAGGCGGCCGCCACGTCGGCCACCGGCACCGGCTCACCGGCCCGCCGCCGCCCCTCCACCCAGCGGGCCACCGCCGTCTTCAGCCCGGAGAAGGAGAAGTCGTAGCGGTGGGCGACGAGATCCTTCGCGGCGGTCAGGCCGCGCGGGAAGGCGATCGACGCCGGATCACCGGCCCGCGCCTCCCGGTCGATGTACGGGCCGCCCGGGAACGGCAGGCCGAGCAGCCGGGCCACCTTGTCGAACGCCTCCCCGGCCGCGTCGTCGATGGTCGCGCCCAGCGGGGTCACCCCCCGGGCCAGGTCGTCGACCCGCAGCAGTGAGGAGTGTCCACCGGAGACCAGCATGGCGATCGCCGGCGCGGGCAGCGGACCGTGCTCCAGGGTGTCCACCGCGACGTGGGCGGCCAGGTGGTTCACCCCGTACACCGGTTTCTCGGCGGCCAACGCGTAACCCTTCGCGGCGGCCACCCCGACCAGCAGGGCCCCGGCCAGGCCGGGACCGGAGGTGACCGCGATCGCGTCGATGTCGGCGAGGGTCACCCCCGCCGCGCGCAGCGCCCGGTCCATGGTCGGCACGATGGCCTCCAGGTGCGCCCGGCTGGCCACCTCGGGCACCACCCCGCCGAACCGGGCGTGTTCGTCCACGCTGGAGGCGAGCGCGTCGGCGAGCAGGGTGTGCCCGCGCACGATGCCCACCCCGGTCTCGTCGCAGGAGGTCTCGATCCCGAGGATCAGCGGTTCGTCAGCCATGGTCCGTCCCGTCCGCGCCCGGTTCCGCGTCGCGCCGCATGACCAGCGCGTCGGTGTTGCTCGGTTGGTAGTAGCCCCGCCGTACGCCGATCGGCTCGAACCCGTACCGGGCGTAGAGCCGCTGGGCGGGGGCGTTGTCGACGGCCACCTCCAGCAGGACGCTGCCGACCCCACGCCGGGCGGTCTCCGCGAGCAGGTCCTCCAGCAGCGCCCGGCCGATCCCGCGCCGCTGGGCGTCCCGGCGGACCGCGATGTTCTGCACCCACGACTCGCCGCCCGGGTCGACGGCCAGGCCCGCGTAGCCCAGCAGCGACCCGTCGCCGTCCAGGGCGACCCGGTAGTGGTGGCCGCTCGCCAGCTCGTTCCAGAACATCGCCGGCGACCACTGCTCGGGGCCGAACAGGTCCGCCTCGATCGGCAGCACCTCGGCGATGTGCCACCAGCGGAACCGGTCCACGCGCACCGTCACGGCAGCACCGACTTGCGGCTGGTCGCCGCGACCGCGTCCGGCCGACGCAGGTACAGCGGGGTGAGCGTCTCGCCGGGGGCACCCGCCCGGACCCGGGCGGCGGCCAGGGCGACCAGCGTGGCGGCGTCCGGATAACGGGGTTCGGCGCGCAGCGGTAGGCCGAGCACGTCGACGTACCGGTGGGCGCCGTCCCCGACCGCCTCGGTGACGGCCAGCTCCCGGGCGCGGGCGGCGGCGACCGCCGGGGCGTCCACCTCCGGACCGACGATCCGCCGGCCGTCGCCGTCGTAGACCGCCCAGTAGACCTCCTTGCGCCGCGCGTCGGCGGCGACCAGCACCCGCCGCTCCCCCACCGCCGTGCCGCCGGTAGGGCCGGGGTGGCCGATGCCGTCGAGCGAGCAGACGCCGTACGTGGGGATGCCGAGCACCTGGCCCATGGTGGCAGCGGTGACCAGCCCGACCCGCAGCCCGGTGAAGGGGCCGGGGCCGAGCCCGGCGACGATCGCACCGAGGTCGGCCGGCCGGGCGTCGACGTCGGCGAGCACCGCCTCGACCTGTGGGGCGAGCAGTTCGCCGTGGGCGCGGGCGTCGACCGTGCACCGGTGCGCCCGCAGCGCGACGCCGTCCGCCGTGACCTCGGCCAGCGCCGCGGTGACCGCGGGGGTCGAGGAGTCCACCACCAGTACGAGCACGGTAAGCCAGCCTAGCCGTCCACCCGCACCGCCCGGCCACACCCCGCCCGCCCTCGCCAGCATCCCCTGCCCCTGCCAGGTGTCCTCGCGTCCCCGCCCGCGCGCTCGCCCCGCTCCTTGCCCTCGGAATCGCCCCGGTCCCGACCCCGCGCCGCTGCCTCGGACAGCCCCCAGCTCCGCCCTCAGGTCCACGCCCCGCTCTCGGGCGACCATCCTGTCCTCTCCCCGACTCCGTCCTCACCCCTGCCACCGCCCCTGGGCTCCGGCCGTCGGTGCTGCCCCGGTTTCTGGCCTTCGACAGAAGATCCTTGGCTCCTGGCCTCGTCGGCGGACCGCCGCACGGGGAGCCGGCCCGGCTGGGGAGTGGTATCCGACGTGGAGCGGTATGCCTGGGAGTCATAAACATGACTCCCAGGCATACCGCTCACCGCCGGCACATCATCATGCCTGGATGACTGAGAGTGGTCGGCTCGCCACGGAGATCGCCGCACTGCTGCGCCGGGAACGCAGCGCCCAGCGGCTCACCCAGCAGCAACTGGCGGACCGGGCCGGGACGAGTCAGAGCGCGGTGGCCCGCGTCGAGGGCGGTGGTCGGGTGCCGAGCCTCGACCTGGTCGAGCGCCTTCTCGCCGCCCTCGGCCGGCAACTCGCCGTCACCACCGAGCCCCTCGACAGCCACCTCGACGCCGAGATGGACGCCCTGGCCGGGCGGTCACCCGCCGACCGGATCGACGAGCTGGGGCTGGACCGGCTGCTCGACCGGCTGGGCGCGCTGCCCCACCTGCTGACCGGCAGCACCGCCGCGCTGCTGCAGGGTGCGCCCGTACCCGTCGACGCGGTCGAGATCGCCGTCCGGTGGCGCGACTCGGCCCGGTTCACCGCCTGGCTGACGGCCGCCTACGGCCAGCGCTGGAATGCCAGGTGGGGTGAGTTCGGTGGCCTGTACCTGGAACCGGAGGAACCCGGCGAGCACCGCTGGACGACCCGGTACGGCGAGATCCGCGCGCAGATGTGCGACGAGTTCCCGGCGGCGATCGAGGTGCGGCACGGGGAGCGCAGCTACCGGGTGGTCCCGCTGGTCGCCGTGGAGCTGACCGACCCGCGGGCGGCCGCCCTGCTGCGCCGGCACCGGCAACGCGCCGCCGACGGCCGCACCCCGGACGGCGGCCCGACCGCTCGGACCGGGCGGTGAACGCCGCGCACCGCCGCCGTCACCCGGCGGTGCGCGGCGGTGTCCGCCAGGGTCAGCCGGCCGAGCGCTCCCAGTCGATCGGGGGCAGGCCGGCGTCGGCGAGGGCCTTGTTGGTGGCGCTGAACGGGCGGCTGCCCAGGAAGCCACGCGGGTTCATCGGGCTCGGGTGGCCGGCCTCCAGCACCACGTGCCGGGGGTTGGTGACCAGGGCCGCCTTCTTGCGGGCGTAGCCGCCCCAGAGCAGGAACACCACCGGCTCGTCCCGGGCGTCCAGGGCGCGGATGGTCGCGTCGGTGAACTCCTCCCACCCCTTGTTGCCGTGCGAACCGGGGCTGGCCTGCCGGACCGTGAGCACCGCGTTGAGCAGCAGCACACCCTGCGCCGCCCACCCGTCCAGGTTGCCGCTGCGCGGCTTGGGCACCCCGAGATCCTCGCTCAGCTCCTTGAAGACGTTGCGCAGCGACGGCGGCACGGACACCCCCTCACGCACGCTGAAGCTCAGCCCGTGCGCCTGCCCCGCCTTGTGGTACGGGTCCTGGCCGAGGATCAGCACCCGGCACTGCTCCGGGCCGCACAGCCGGTAGGCGGAGAAGAGATCCTCCTGCGGCGGGAAGACGGTCTGGGTGGCGTACTCGCGGGCGACGAAGTCGGCAAGCGCCGCCGTCCGGGCCGGGTCCAGGTGCGGGGTGAGCACGGCACGCCACGCCTGCGGCAACAGCGCCAGCAGGTCGAGGGTGGGGGTGTCGTCGGGCATCGGCAACCTTTCGCAACGAAGTCCCCGGCACTCTAGGCAGCGGGTACGACACCCCGCGCCCCCGGGGCCGGGTCAGCCCAGCGCGGTCAGGCGGTCCGCCCAGTCCCCGCCCACCGGCTCCAACTCGACCACCCGGGTGTCGTCGTCGCGCCGGTCGATGCGTACCCGCAGGTGGGTGTCGACGAGCTGCTCGACCAGTCCCTCGCCCCACTCGACCACGGTCACCGAGGCGTCCACCGAGGCGTCCAGGTCCAGGTCGTCGATCTCGGCGCGTGGGTCGGCGGCGTCACCCAGCCGGTACGCGTCGGCGTGCACCAGGGCCACCGTGCCGCCGCGCGCCGGGTCGGGCCGGTGCACCCGGGCGATCACGAAGGTCGGCGAGGTGACGTCGCCGCGTACCCCCAGACCGGCACCGAGGCCCCGGGTGAGCGCGGTCTTGCCGGCCCCCAGCGGGCCGGTGAGCAGCAGCAGGTCGCCGGCGCGCAGCACGCCGGCGAGCCGGCGGCCGAAGGCGTGCGTGTCCTCGACCGTGGGCAACGTGACGCGCACGCTCACAACGCCTCCAGGAAGCGTTCCAGCGCGGCGTTGACCTCGTCGGCGTGTTCCAGCATCACCACGTGCCCACTGTCCTGGATCTTGAGGTACTCGGCGTGCGGCAGCCGGCGGACGATCTCGTCCGAGTGGACCACCGGCGTGATCATGTCCTTGTCGCCCACCACCACCAGCACCGGGGTGCCGCTCAACGCGGCCAGCGCCGGGAACCGGGAGTGGGTGGCCAGGGTCCGCAGGTAGCGGGTCACCGTGTCGGCAGACGTGCGGGAGTTCATCCGCTCCACGTACGACACCAGGGCCGGGCTCGGTTTCGGGGTGCCGAAGCCGTAGCGGCGGGTCAGCAGCCAGGCCACGTTGGACGTGGACCTGCGGGCCCGGTCGATCACGAGCCCGCCGTACCGGGTGGCGTTGCTCATCATGAACAGCACCGGCGAGCCGACCCGGCCGAGCAGGGCCGGCGCGACCAGCTTCGTCTCGGCCAGCAACCCGCCCGACGTGGCCATCAGCACCGTGCCGACCACCCGGTCACCGAACAACTCCGGGTACGCCTCGGCGAACGCCATGATGGTCATCCCGCCCATCGAGTGCCCGACCAGCACCAACGGCCCCTCCGGGGCGGTCGCGTCGATCACCCGGCGCAGGGTGTGCCCGAGCGCGGCGAGGTCGTACTCGCCGGTCTCCAACCGCCCCGACCGGCCGTGCCCCGGCTGGTCGTACGCGACGATCCGGTGGTCGCCGCGTTCGGCGAGCAGCTTGCGCTGGAAGTGGAACGTCCCCATGTCCAGGCAGAAGCCGTGCACCAGCACCACCGTCGGACGCCCCGGCACCGGCCGGGTCGGCTCGACCACCTCGACGTGGATGTCGGTGCCGTCCGGCAACTCCAGCCGGTACGCCTCGTCGTACCGCTGCGTGCCGAAGTCCTCCCCGGCGTACGGGTCGGCGGGGTCGGCCTTGAGCCGGCGGACCAGGGCGCGTTCGGTGGCCACCCCGGCGGCCAGCCCGGCGGCGGCCACCCCCACCGCGGCTCCGACCACGCCGGCGACCCGCCCCGCGGCGGTCCTCGGCCGGGGCACCCGGAACCGGTTCACCGCGCTCACGGGCGCTCCCCGTCGTAGACCCGGGGCACCCGGACCCCGCCGAACCGGGTGACGATCTCGTAGTTGATCGTGCCGACCGCCTCGGCCCAGTCGTCGGCGGTGGGCATACCGTCGTCGCCGCTGCCGAACAGGGTCGCCACGTCACCGGCGGCCACCTCGTCCGCGCCGCAGTCGAGCACGAACTGGTCCATGCAGACCCGGCCGGAGATGGTCCGCCGCTTCCCGCCGAGCTGCACCGGCCCCACGTTGGAGGCGTGCCGGGGCACCCCGTCGGCGTAGCCGAGCGGCACCACGGCCAGGTTCGCCTCCTCGGCGGTGGTGTACGTGTGGCCGTACGACACGCCGGTGCCGGCGGGGACCCGCTTGGTGAGCATCACCCGGGCCCGCGCGGTCATCGCCCGGCGCAGCCCGAACTGCTGCCCGGCGATCGGCGACAGCCCGTAGACGGCGATCCCGGGCCGGACCAGGTCGAAGTGGGTGTCGGGGCGGGTCAGGGTGGCCGCCGAGTTGGCCAGGTGCCGGTAGCGCGGGCGCAGCCCGGCCCGCTCGACCATGGCCAGCCCCTCGTGGAAGACCGCCAACTGCCGGTCGGTGGTGGGGTGGCCGGGCGAGTCCGCGTACACGAAGTGGCTCCACACGCCGACCACCTCGACGAGGCCGTCGGCCTGGGCCTTCGCGGCGGCCTCCAGCAGGGTCGGCCAGTCGGCGACGGTCGCGCCGCCCCGGGACAGCCCGGTGTCGATCTTGAGGTGCAGCCGGGCCGGCCGGTCGGCGGCCCGCCCCGCCGCGACCATCTCGTCGAGCTGGGACAGGCTCGCGGCGGCCAGGTCCACCCCGGCGGCCACCCCCTCGTGCAGGGGCAGCCCCGGGTCGAGCAGCCACGCCAGCACCGGCACGGTGATCCCGGCCCGGCGCAGCGTCAACGCCTCGTCCAGGGTGCACACCCCCAGCCAGTCCGCCCCCGCGTCGAGTGCGGCCCGCGCCGACGGGACCATGCCGTGGCCGTACCCGTCGCCCTTCACCACCGCCATCAACTCGGCGCCGGTGCCCGACCGGAGCCGGGCCACGTTCTGACGGATCGCGTCCAGATCGACACGTACCTCGGCCTGCCACATACGCCCAGCCTACTGGCGTCGGTGATCACCGGGTCGGTGGACGCCGACCCGGCCGCCGGTCAGAGCAGCGGGGCCGCCACCGTACGCAGCGCGGTGACCACGTCCGGCGCGGTCACCGGGCCGCCCCGGGTCGCCTCCCGCCCGGCCAGCCCGTGCAGGTACGCCGCCCCGACCGCCGCCCGCTCCGGGGCCAGCCCGGCGGCGAGCAGCGAACCGAGCAGCCCGGCCAGCACGTCCCCGGTGCCCCCGGTGGCCAGCGCGGGACTCCCGGTCGGGTTGACGTACGCCCGGCCGTCAGGCGTGCCGACCACCGTGCGGTCCCCCTTGAGCAGCACCGTCGCGTTCATCCAGGCGGCCAGCCGCAGCGCGGCGGCGACCCGGTCGGCCCCCGGCTCCTCGCCGCACAGCCGGGTGAACTCCCGGTCGTGCGGGGTGACCACGATCGGGGCGTCCCGGTCCCGCAGCCGACCGGCGAGCGAGCCGTCCACCAGCAGGGTCAACGCGTCCGCGTCGAGCACCACGGGCACCGGCGCGGCCAGCACCGCGCGCAGCTCCGCGCCGGCCTGCTCGTCGGTGCCCAGGCCGGAGCCGCAGACCCAGGCCTGCACCCGGCCGGCCCCGGCGACCCGGTCGGTGGCGATCACCGACGGGTGCTGCCGGACCACCTCGTCCCGGGCACCACCGGCGTACCGGACCAGCCCGGTGGGGCCGGCCAGCGCGCCACCCACCGAGAGCACCGCCGCCCCCGGGTAGGTCCGCGACCCGGTGGCCACCCCGACCACGCCCCGGCGGTACTTCTCCGAGGACGCGCCGGTGCGGGGCCACCAGTCGCGCACGTCCGACCACTGCGTGACGTGCAGCGCGGGGGTGCCGCGCAGCCACGGCCCGAGCCCGATGTCGACCAGCTCGACCTGCCCGGCGAGCGGGGCAGCCGGGCCGACCACCAGGGCCGGCTTGAGCGCGCCGAACGCGACCGTCACGTCGGCACGTACGGCGCGGGGCCGGCCCGTCCCGTCCGTCGGCACGTCCCCGGTGTCCACCGCCACCCCGCTGGGCACGTCCACCGCGACGACGGTGGCCCGGCCACCGTCGCGGCCCCGCAATTCGGGCAGGCCGGCGACGAGTTCGTCGGCGGCGTCCCGCAGCCCGCCGGTGCCGCCGATCCCGACGATCCCGTCGAGCACCAGGTCGACCGTGGCGGGCGGGGCGTCGACCAGTCGTCCCCCGGCGGCCCGCAGCGCCGCCAGTCCGTCGGCGTGCGCCCGCCCGGGGGCGGTCGGCAGCACGGCGACCTGGGCGCCCCGGCGGGCCAGCCGCTCACCGGCGTACAACGCGTCGCCGCCGTTGTCGCCGCTGCCGACCAGCAGGAGCACCCGTGCGCCGTACACCCCGCCCCGGTCGGCGAGCAGCAGGGCGCACCGCCGGGCCAGCCCGGCCGCCGCCCGCTGCATGAGCGTCCCGGGGGGCACGGTGGCCATCAGGCCGGCCTCCGCCGCGCGTACGTCCGACACCCGCCACACCGATCTCATGCCACCCCCGTCTTCGCCGCCGGGCGGCCGTCCCGCCCGTCCCGGCCGGGCGCGTCCGCCGTGGTCGGGATCACCCTACCGGCGGTGGAGGCGGCAGATTAGCCACCGGCGTCACGGCCGGCAAGACCTGTGGACAACCCGGGGGTACGACCGCCGCCCGTCGTCCACAGGGCCCGCCGGCCGGCCGCCCCGCCACCTAGCGTCGGCGGCACGGTCACGGCGGCGGGCCGGGCGAGGGGCGGGGAGGCGGACGATGACGACGGACGAGCCGGTGCGGGTGGACCTGCCGGTGCTGCGGGCGGCGGCCGGTGGGCTGACCGACGAGGCGTACGCGCTGGCCCGGGGGCTGGCGGGTCACCCCGGGCTGGTGCCGTCCGCGCCGGGTTGGCGGGCCGGGGCCGCCCTGGCCGGGCTGGAGTCGGCGGTGCACGCCTGGCACGGGGTGCTCGGGGTACGGGTCGCCGAGACCGGTACCGCGCTGCGCGACGCCGCCGAGGCGTACGCGGCGGCCGACGACCGGGCCGCCGGGCGGCTGGCCGGTCGACCCCGATGATCGGGTACGCCCAGCTCTGGGCGGCCTCCCCCGGCGACTGGGTGGCCGCGGGGGTGGCCTGGCGCGGGCTGGACGCGCCGATCACCCGACGGCGGTCCGGGCTGGCCGAGCGGGCCGCGACGCTGCGGACGGGCTGGTCGGGCGGGGCGGCCACCAGGGCCGGCAGTCGGCTCGACGGGCTGCGCGCGCAGCTGGGCACCATCCTGCCGGCGCTGGTCGAGACCGATCAGGTGCTCGCCGAGTTCGCCGGCCGGCTGCGGGTGGCCAAGGCCCGGCTGGCCGAGGCGGTGGCGCTGGCCGACCGTAGCGGCGTAGCGGTCGACCGGCGCGGCGGCCTGCGGGCGGTCCCCCCGACCTGGCGCGGCCCCGAGTCGGGTGTGCTGCCGGCCGGGATGGGTGCCCGCCCCGCCCCGGCTGGCGGTGCCGGCGCGGCCCACTCCCCCGGTCCCGCCCCCGACCCCCGCGCCGGCCCGGGCGTGACCGGCGGCG
>NZ_MZMV01000039.1 GCF_002210435.1 Micromonospora wenchangensis | reverse complement strand
CGGGCGGGCCGAGCGTGCCGGGCGGGCCGGGGCGGGCGGGATGGGGCGGGGCGGACAGCGGCAATGGGGCCGACATGGCGGTGTCCGGAGGCGCGGGACACCGCTACGTCGACCCAGAAGAGTGGATCAACCCCGACCCAGAAGAGTGGATCAACCCCGACCCAGGCGGGTCGATCAACCCCGACCCAGGCGAGTGGATCAAGGGTGCGGAGTGACGGTCGATGACCTGCGCCACGTTGGGGCGGTGGGCGGCGACAGGCGACGGCCGGCCGGTGACACACTTGTCGCCGCGGTCGACGAGGGCATGAGGGGGCGGCGTGCGCTGGCGGAGCTTCGTGGCGGTCGGGGACAGTTTCACCGAGGGCATGGACGACGCGTACCCGGACGGCACCTACCGGGGCTGGGCCGACCTGGTGGCGACCCGGCTGGCCGCCGAGGCCGGGCCGGACTTCGGCTACGCGAACCTGGCCATCCGGGGCCGCCTCTTCCCGAGTGTCGTCGCCGAGCAGGTGCCCGCCGCGCTCGCCATGAAGCCCGACCTGATCAGCTTCGCGGCCGGCGGCAACGACGTGCTGCGCCGTACCTTCGACCCGGACGCGTTGGCGACCCGGTTCGACGCCGTGGTGGCCCGACTGCGCGCCAACGGTGCCGACGTGATCCTCTTCCGGTTCGCCGACGTGCTGGCCCGGCTGCCCGGCCAGCGCCTCGTCTCCCCCCGGATCGAGCTGGTCAACCGGATCGTCGGCGAGATCGCCGAGCGGCACGGCGCGATCCTGATCGACCTGTTCGCCGACGACACGTACCGGCTCAATCCGATGCTCTGGAGCCCCGACCGGCTGCACCTGTCCGCCGCCGGGCACCGGCGGGTCGCCGCCCAGGTGCTGACCGCGCTCGGGGTGGGCTGCGACGAGGAGTGGCTGCTGGTCCCGGAGCACCCGGCCGCCACCCCGTGGCTCGCCGCCCGCGCCGCCGACCTGAGCTGGGTCGGCCGGCACCTGGCCCCGTGGGTCACCCGCCGGCTCACCGGCCGGTCCTCCGGCGACACGGTCACCGCGAAGCGCCCCATCCTCGGCCCGGTCGCCGACTGACGTGCGCACCCTGCACACCGCCCCCCTGCTGCGCCTGACCCTCAACGACGAGCCACCACCCGGCCGGACGATACCGAGCGACGAGTCTCCGCCGGGCCGGGTGACGCCAGGCGACGGGCCACCGCCGGGCCGGGCGGTCCCGGCCGACGACGAGCCCCTGTCGGGCCGGCGGGCGCAGGTCTCCGCTGGGTCACAGCCGGACCGCTTGACCCTGGGCGACGGCGGGTCGCCGCCGGCCGGGACGGCCCCGGGCGACGGTGGGCCGCTCTCGGCCGGGCCGGCCCCGGGCGACGGTGGGCCGCTCTCGGGCTGGGCGGTGCTGGTCGACGGGGACCGGATCGAGGCGGTCGGGCCGGTCGGGGAGCTGACGCAGGCGTACCCGACGGTGCGGGTGCGGCGGTGGCCCGGCACCCTCGGGCCGGCGCTGGTGCACGACGGGCCGCTGCCGCCGGCCCCCACCCCGCGCGAACGGGTGCACGCGCTGCTGCGATCGGGCGTCGGCGCGGTGCTCGCCGCGCACCTCACCGACCCGGCGGTACGCGCGGCGGCGGCCCGCAACGACGTCGCCGTCCTCGACGCGGCACGGCCCCCGGCCCTCACCGTCGGCGGCCGCGCCGACCTGGCCGTCTTCGCCGCCGACGGCCGCTGCCTCGCCACCGTCGTCGCCGGCCGCCTGGTCCACCGCCGCGCCTGACCGCCGGCCCCCTCGGCCGCCCGGCCCGCTGGACGGGTGCGCCGACCGGCGGGGACGGGCGGCGGTCCCGTCCCGTTGGGCGGTCGGCACCCGGATTCCGGCGTAACTTGGGGCTCATGTCTGTGCCGAGTGATCCGCATCCCCGCCTCCAGTCGTACGCCGACCCGCAGCGGCTGGTCACCACCGAGTGGCTGGCCGAGCACCTCGGCGACGAGGGTCTCGTCGTGGTCGAATCCGACGAGGACGTACTGCTCTACGACACCGGTCATGTCCCGGGGGCCGTCAAGGTCGACTGGCACACCGAGCTGAACGACCAGGTGACCCGGGACTACCTGGACGCGGAGAGCTTCGCCGAGCTGTGCGCGGCCAAGGGCATCGGCCGCGACGACACGGTGGTCTTCTACGGCGACAACTTCAACTGGTGGGCCGCGTACGCGCTGTGGGTGTTCACCCTGTTCGGCCACCCCGACGTGCGGCTGCTCGACGGCGGCCGGCAGAAGTGGATCGCCGAGGGGCGCGAGCTGACCCGGGAGAAGACGGTCCGGCCGCGCGCCGACTACCCGGTGCCGCAGCGCAACGACGCGCCGGTCCGGGCGTACCGGGAGCAGGTGATGGCGCACGTGGCGGCGGGCCGGCCGCTGGTCGACGTCCGCTCGCCTGGCGAGTACACCGGCGAGATGCTGCACATGCCCGACTACCCGCAGGAGGGCGCGCTGCGCGGCGGGCACATCCCGGGCGCGGTGAGCAAGCCGTGGAAGTCCGCCGCGAACGACGACGGCACCTTCAAGTCGGCCGACGAGCTGCGGGCGATCTACACCGACCAGCTCGGGTTGAGCCCGGCCGACGACGTGGTGGCGTACTGCCGGATCGGCGAGCGGTCCAGCCACACCTGGTTCGTCCTGCACCACCTGCTGGGCTTCCCGCAGGTGCGCAACTACGACGGTTCGTGGACCGAGTGGGGCAACCTGGTCCGGGCCCCCGTGGTGCGGGGCGACCAGCCCGGCGGCCTGGCCGGCTGACCAGCCCTCCGCCGGGCCCCGGGTCGCCCTCCGGCTGGGTCACGCTTGGGCGGATGTTGCGGTATCCCAGCCCCGGGACACCGCAACATCCGCCCAATTGCACCCGGCGGCCCGGCGGCCGGTCGGCGGGACGGGGTCAGGTGGGGGCGCGGAGGTAGCGGTGGACGGTGGGGGCGAGCCAGGTGACCAGGTCGGCCGGCGGGGTGTCGACCACCGGGGGCAGGCGTAGCACGTACCGGGTCAGCGCCAGGCCGAGCATCTGGCTGGCGACCAGCCCGGCCCGCCGGGGCGCCTGCGCCGGATCGGGTACGACGGCGGCCACCGCCGCGCCGAGCTGGTCGGTGAAGACCGCCCGCATCCGGTCGGCCGCACCCTGGTTGGTGGCGGCGGTACGCAGCAGCGCGATCAGCGTCCCGTCGCCCTCCCACCGGTCGAGGAAATGCCTGACCAGCACCTCACCGAGCTGGTCGGTGGGCTGGTCGGTGAGGTCCGGCAGCCGCAGGTCGAACTCGGCGGCCGCCGCGAACAACCCCTCCTTGCTGCCGTAGTAGCGCATCACCATGGACGGGTCGATCCTGGCGTCGGCGGCGATGGCCCGGATGGTGGCGCGCTCGTATCCGTCGGCGGCGAACCGCTGCCGGGCCGCGGTCAGGATCGCGGCCCGGGTGGCGTCCGATCGGCGGGCGGTCATGTCCCCGACTCTATGCCAACAGGCGTTGACCTCCGGTGTCCACCCGGCCTACCGTTGCCAACAAGTGTTGGCAAACGCTCGTTGGCAACGGAGGTGGGAGATGCTGCCCGCGCAGACCGACGTCCTGGTGGTGGGAGCCGGCCCGACCGGACTGACCGTCGCGGCCACCCTCGCCCGACAGGGCGTCGAGGTGACAGTGGTCGACCGGGCGTCCGCGCCGCCGGTCACCTCCCGGGCCGCCGTCGTGCACGCGTACACGCTTGAGGTGCTGGACCGGATCGGCGTCACCGCGCCGCTGGTGGCCCGGGGACTGCGGGCGTCGCGCTTCACCGTGCGGGACCGCGACCGGGTGCTGCTCACCCTCGGCTTCGGGGACCTGCCGTCGACGTACCCGTACGCGCTGCTGGTCTCCCAGTCGGTGACCGAGGCGGTGCTCACCGAACGGCTCGCCGCCCTCGGCGGGCAGGTGCACCGGCCGTACCAGCTCACCGGCCTGGACCACGACGGCGACGGGGCGGTCGCCGGCTTCGCCGACGGGACGAGCGTGCGGGCCCGCTGGGTGGTCGGCGCGGACGGTATGCACAGCACCGTCCGTGACCTGGCCGGCATCGGCTTCGGCGGGCCGGCCGACGCGGGCGAGTCGTTCCTGCTCGCCGACGTCCGGGTGAACAGCGTGCTCCCCCGCGACGAGGTCGCCCTCTTCCTCGCCCGGCCGGGTCCGCTGGTGTGGGCACCCCTGCCGGACGGCGTGGTCCGGCTGGTCGCCGCCGTCGCCGACGCGCCCCGCGACCCGGACGCCGCCCGGCTCCAGGCGCTGCTCGACGAACGCGGCCCGACCCGGCGGCCGGACCGGGTGACCGACGTGCTCTGGAGTTCCCGGTTCCGCGTCCACCACCGGATCGCCGACCGCTACCGCCGCGGCCGGGTGCTGCTCGCCGGGGACGCCGCGCACGTGCACAGCCCGGCCGGTGGGCAGGGGATGAACCTCGGCATCTGCGACGCGGTGGCCCTCGGTGCCGCCCTCGGCGACGTCCTCGCCGGACACCCCGACACCCTGCTGGACGACTACGCCGCCAGCCGCCGACCGCTCGCCGAGGAGGTCGTCGGCTTCGCCGCCCGGCTGACCCGGCTGGCCACCCTGCCGCCCGCCGGCCGGCCGCTGCGGGACCTGGCGTTGCGCGCGGTGTCGGGGATGCCACCGGTACGCCGCCGGATCGCGCTGCGGCTCGCCGGCCTCCAGCAGCGCGCGACGACCCTCCATCGGGAGGACGAGCGGCAAGCCGGTCGGCGGTAGTTCGGCGGTAGACCCGACACGCGGTCGTCGGGCGAGGGAACCTGCTAGGGGAGCCCCGGTTACCTGGTGAGGAGAGGGCGTGCGCAGACCGCGAGCCCGGCTGACGGCGCTGTGCGCCCTGGCCGCCGTGCCCCCGGCGATCGAGGCGGTGCTGCTGGTCCGCCTCGGGTTCGTCGCCGCCGAAGGGCTGTCCTCCCAGGTCACCGCCGTCTGGCCGTACGACACCTACCACGACCTGCGCTGGCTGTACGTCTACCACGACTCGTGGCCCGACTTCCTGGTCGGTCTGCTGCTGGTGATCGGGTTCCGGGCGCTGCTCACCACCGGACTGGTCACGCTCGCCTGGCCCGCCGGGGTGGACCGGCCTGGTCTGCGCTGGCTGCTCGGCCGCAACCTCGGCCTGTCCGGCGTGGTCGTCGTGCTGGTCGCACCGTGGGCGTTGATCTCGGTGGCCGCCTCGGTGGTCGCACTCTCCTGGGTGCTGCTCGCCTCGCTGCTACCGATGTTCCTGCTCGCGCCGTTCCTGCAACGCGCCGCCGTGGTCGGGCCGTGGTGGCGCGGACTGCCGTCGATCTCCCTGGTCGGCTGGTCGCTGCTGAACTTCGTGGTGCTCACCGTGGCGAGCGCGCTGTGCTGGAGCGTTCCCGGCTGGTGGACGGTGCCCGTCGCGCTGTTCGCCGGGGCGGCCAACGGGCTGCTCTGGGAACGCACCGTGCACGTCGCCGTGCTGGCCCCCCGGGTGCGCTGGGCGCGGGTGCCGGTCGCCCCGATCGCCGTCGCGCTGGCGCTCGTCGTGCCGCTGACGATCCCCGTGCTGGTGCAGGTCGTCCCGGCCGGGGTGACCATCGAGCAGGTGGTGCTGGGGCAGCGGCTGCCCGCCGACGTCCGGCACGCGGTGATCGTCCTCGCCGGTCACGGGTCCGCCTACGACGGCACCCCGCCCGTCGACGCGAACGTGGAACGGTTCTCCTACCGGGGGCTGGGCGGGGACGGCCGGCCGCTGCCGTACCGGTCGTCGGACACCAACCGGTCGCTGGAGAGCGGGACCGCCCTGCTCCAGACACAGGTGGACCGCCTGCACGGACGTACCGGCCGGCCGGTGGCGCTGATCGGGGAGAGCGAGGGGGCGATGCTGGCCCGCACCTACCTCGCGCAGCGCCCGCACCCGGCGGTGGACACCCTGGTCATGTTCAGCCCGTTGATCAACGCGGGGCGGGCGTACTACCCGCCGGCCGGGGCGTCCCACGGCTGGGGTGTGGCCACCGGCTGGCAGCTACGGGCCCTGCTCGGGACGATCGAACTGTTCGGGGTCACCGACGCCGGGCCGGACGAGCCGTTCATCCGCTCCCTGCTGGACGACGCGCCCTTCTACCGCAACCGGCTGATGTGCCCGGTGCCGGGCGTGCGCATGGTGGCCTTCCTGCCGACCAGCACGGCGACCGAGGCGCCGCCGGGCGAGTACACCGGCATCCCCGTGTTCCAGATGCCCGGGGTGCACGGCGGGCTGCTGGGCCGCTCACTGGTCCAGGACCGTCTGATCCACTTCCTCGCCGGGGTGCCGGAGAGCCGGATGCGGCGGGAGTATCCGCTGCTCCAGCAGCTCGGTGCGGGCTGGCAGGCACCGCCACTGGCGATCCGGGTCAACCCCGCCTGGAACGACGTCCGCCAGCCGGACCCGTCCTTCACCGGGAAGGTCTGCCAGCCGTCCTGACCCGCGCGTCGTCCCGGTCGCCGCGCCGCTGCCGGACGACCAGCCGGACGGCGGCGAGGGTCAGCCCCACCACGATCAACGCCTCGATCGGGTGGTACGGCGCGAACAGCAGGTGCACGACGACGACCACCGCCCCGACCACCATGGCGGCGGTCACCCAGCGGCGGCGGGCGAACGCGACGACCAGGCCGGTCGCCACCAGCAGCACCCCGCTCGCCACGTGCAGCCAGGCCCAGTCGGTGAGGTCGTAGAAGACCAGCCCGTCGGCGTGCAGCGAGACGTAGACGTCGCCACTGTCGACGTCGCCGATCCCGGACAGCACGTCGAAGATGCCCGCGCCGACCAGCAGGCCACCGGCGAGCAGCAGCGACCGGTCCGGCCGTCGTGCCGTCATCCCACCCTCCCTCCCCACCCAGGCTAGGGCCGGCGGGGCACGCCGTCCGGCGATCACCGGCGGCACCCGGCGGTCACCGGGCCGGCACCCCGCCCGGCGGCCGCTGTCCGCCTGGTGAACCCGCGGGTAACCGAGGGGCCCCGGTGACCGGGTCGAGGTCTACGCTTGCCAGGTGACTGTGGGGCAGCAGGCTAGGGGCAGCGCAGGCAGCGCGGGCCGGCGCCGGTCGAGGCGCGACGAGATCCTGGAGATCGCTGTCGGGCTCTTCGCCGCCCGCGGCTACCACGGGGTCTCCATGGACGACATCGGTGCGGCAGCCGGGGTGACCGGCCCCGCCCTCTACCACCACTTCGCCGGCAAGGAGGCGATGCTGGCCGCCGCGCTGATCCCGGTCAGCGAGGGGCTGCTCGACGGTGGCCGGGACCGGGCGGCCAGCCGTCCGGGCGACCCGCGTGGCGCGCTGGAGTCCCTGATCGACTTCCACGTCGACTTCGCGCTGGCGAACCCGGCCGTGATCGCCCTGCACCTGCACGAGCTGGACCGCCTCCCGGACGAGCCGCGTCGCCGCATCCGCAAACTCCAGCGGCTGTACGTCGAGGAGTGGGTGACCGTGCTGACCGCGCTGCACCCGGGGCTGCCCGACGGCGAGGCGCGGGTGCTGGCGCACGCCGCGTTCGGCCTGATGAACTCGACCCCGTTCCTCGGCGGTGAGGTCGACAGGCGGCGTCGGGCGGCGCTGCTGCGGGCCGCCGCGACGGCCGCCCTGCTCGCCGACACCGACTCCTGACCCTTCCGCCCGACTCGTGGCCGACGGCCCGACCGTGGTTCCCTAGCATCCGTCCCCACCCCGGACGTTGAGCATCGTCCCCACCCTGGACGCTGGAGGAAACATGATCGAGTCGCTGTTGGTCGCCAACCGGGGCGAGATCGCCCGCCGGATCATCCGTACCGCGAAGCGGCTCGGTGTGCGGGCGGTCGCGGTGCACTCGGAGGCCGACGCCGACCTGCCGTTCGTGGTCGAGGCCGACGAGGCGGTGTGCGTGGGACCGGCGAACCCGGCCCAGAGCTACCGCAACGTGGAGGCGATCCTGGCCGCCGCCGCGTCCACCGGCGCGCAGGCGATCCACCCCGGTTACGGCTTCCTGTCGGAGAACGCCGACTTCGCCCGTACCGTGCAGGACCGCGGGCTGGTCTGGGTCGGGCCCGGCGCGGACGCGATCACCGCGATGGGCGACAAGATCAACGCGCGGAACCTGATGGCGGCGGCCGGGGTGCCGGTCGCGCCCGGCACCACCGAACCGGCCACCGACCTCGACGCGGCGGTCGCCGCCGCCACGGAGATCGGCTACCCGGTGATGGTCAAGGCCGCCGCCGGGGGCGGCGGGATGGGCATGGCGGTGGCCGCCGACGAGGCCGCGCTGCGCACCGAGTACGACAAGGTCCGCGCGTTCGCCGAGCGGATGTTCGGCGACGGCTCGGTGCTCATCGAGCGCTACTTCCCCCGGGTACGCCACGTCGAGGTGCAGATCCTCGGCCTGGCCGACGGCCGGGTGGTGGCGCTCGGCGAGCGGGAGTGTTCGGTGCAGCGGCGCAACCAGAAGCTGGTCGAGGAGTCCCCCTCCCCGGCGGTCTCGCCGGAGCTGCGGGCGCGGTTCCTGGCCGCCGCCGTGCGGGCCGGCGAGGCGGTCGGCTACCGCAACGCGGGCACCGTCGAATGCCTGCTCGACCCGGCCACGCAGGAGTTCTTCTTCCTGGAGATGAACACCCGGCTCCAGGTGGAGCACCCGGTGACCGAGCTGGTCTACGGCGTCGACCTGGTCGAGGAGCAGCTACGGGTGGCGGCCGGCCTGCCACCGACCTTCGACCCGGCGGCGCTGGCCCCGCGCGGGCACGCGATCGAGCTGCGGATCAACGCGGAGGACCCGAAGCGGTTCCTGCCCGGCCCCGGCGTCATCGGCACCTGGGTGGAGCCGACCGGCGAGGGGGTACGCGTCGACTCGGGGTACGTCGCCGGCAACACGGTGACCCCGTTCTACGACAGCCTGCTGGCCAAGCTCGTCGTCACCGGGGCGGACCGGGCCGAGGCGATCGAGCGGGCCCGGACGGCGGTGGCCGGCTTCGCGGTCGCCGGCCCGAAGAACAACCTGCCCTTCTTCGCCGAGCTGCTGACCAACGGGGAGTTCGTCTCCGGCGACTACGACACCGGCATCGTCGGCCGGATGCGCTGACCCCGGCGTGGCCGGCCACGGGGTCCGTCGACCCGGACCCCGTGGTCAGGCCGGCCGTAGCCCGCCGGGCAGGTGCGGGCGGTGCGTCGGGTGGTGCGTCGGGAGGCCGACGACGTCGAGGCGGGGGGTCACCTGGTCGATCCGGGGTGGCCGGTGCCGGCCGCCCGGGGCGTCGTTGGTCGGGGTCGGGCCGGGCGGGAAGTGCCCGGGGTTGCGGTCCTTGTGGGCCGTCGCGGCCGACGCCTGCCGGCGTGACGTCGTCGTGCCGTCGCCTGACGGCCCGCCCGTCGGCCGACGCGCCGGGGCGTCGAGGGCGGCCCGCAGCAGGCTGATCTCGGCCTCCCGGGCGGTCAGCGTCCGACGCAGCGAGGCGTTCTCCCGGAGCAGGTGGGCGACCAGCGTCCGGGCGTCTTCGCCAGCCGGGTCCGGCCGGACGTCAAAGCCGGCCGGGCCCGGCCGGGAGTCCCCGTCGCCGGCCGGACCCGGGCGGGATGCGCCAGGCCCGGTCGGGTCCGGACGGGACGCCCCGGGGCCGGCCGGGCCGGTGGGGCGGGTCCGACGATCCGTCGGCGGTTCACCCCGGGCCGCCTCGTAGAGCCGCTCGAACCGGTGCAGGGTGGTCTCCCGGTCGGCGGGTGCGACGGTGCACTCGACCACCAGCACCACCGTCTGCCACGGCGGGCCCTTCGTCTCGGTGGTGAAGTGCCGGGACAGCCGCTTGCGCCAGGTGTCCCGGTCCCGGCCCGGCCGGTTGCGGCAGATCCGCTCGGCCAACCTGCTCCAGGTGTCGACCGCCCCGATCTCCGGGGCCTGCTCGACCAGGTCCCGGACCGCCAGCGCGTACTCGGACACCGCCGGCGACCCGTACCGGGCCGCGTATCCGGCGGCGAGGTGCTCGCGCGGGACGAGCCAGTGCCGCTGGTGCCGTCCCCGGGCCGGGGACGGCGTGCTGGTGTGGGAGGGCATCGGTGAACCTCTCGTGCGGAGCTGTCAGACCCGGGAAGGTATTCGTACCCTCCATCCCCAAATCGTGGGCGTCCCGGCCTGTGTCCGTGGTCAGTTTCTGGCCGGGTGCTTGTCCGGGTAGGACGGTGCGGTGGGCGGCCCGGACCAGATGCTCCACTGTGGCCGGCTTCGGCGGTGCTGCCCGGCCACAGCCGCGTGCGGCCCGCCCCGGCGGGTCGTTGGGCCCGTCGTGCGACCGGTCCCGTCGCCGCACGTTCGCCGGCAGTCGGCCGGCACACGTGCGACGGGAGCCGGACGCGTCACCGGGCGGTGGAGATGCCATCGCCGGTCAGGCGGCCTGGGGGCGGAGAACATGGGAAGCGGAAGACTGACCGACGGCGCGCGTCCGCGCCCCGACCGCCGTCGGCCGGGCCGGTACCTGCGGTCGATGTCGCTGTTCGCGGAGGGCGCGGTGGCGATGGCGGTGGTCCTGGGCCGGGAGGACGCGGTGGCCTGGGCGGGAATGGTCGCGGCGGTGGTGCGCACCGCCGCCGAACTGGTGGAGGGGTCGGCGGACCGGTGACCTCCCGGTGCCGGTCGGCCCGAGCACCCGGGTCGGCCCGACACCCGGGGCGGCGTGGCGGCGGCGGTCGGTCGGGTGGTTCCCTGGAGGGACCACCGGTCGTCCGGCGTCACCGGTCGCGGTCCCCACGAGGGGCGGCGGCCCGGAGGCGGTCTCCCGGCGACCCGATGTCACAGCGAGGTGACCATGAGTCAGATGCCAGCGGCGGTGTCGATCCGCGAGGTCGGGCCCCGCGACGGGCTCCAGAACGAGGAGCCGGTCCCCACCGGGGCCAAGGTGCGGCTGCTCGACGCCCTGTCCGGCACCGGCGTGCGCCGGATCGAGGCGGTGTCGTTCGTGCATCCCAAGGCGATCCCGCAGATGGCCGACGCCGACGAGGTGTGGCGGCAGACCCGGAAGGTCGAGGGGGTCCGCTACTCGGCGCTGGTGCCCAACACCCGGGGTGCCCAGCGGGCCCTGGCCGCCGGCTTCACCGAGATCGAGGTGGTGGTCTCGGCAAGCGACACGCACAACCGGCGCAACGTCAACCGCTCCACGGACGAGTCGCTCGACGACATCGCCGAGCTGATCGACCTGCTGCACGGCGCGGGGGCGCGGGCCGAGGTGATCGTGGCGACCAGCTTCGGCTGCCCGTACGAGGGGGACGTCGACCCGGGGCGGGTCGCCGGGATCGTCGAGCGGGTGGTCCGCGACGGCGCCGACCGGGTCGCGTTCGGCGACACCACAGGCATGGGTACGCCCCGACGGGTCCGGGAGCTGGTCACCGCCGTCCGCGACCGGGAGCCCGACGTGCCGGTGCTGCTGCACTTCCACAACACCCGGGGCACCGCGCTGGCGAACCTGCTGACCGCCCTGGAGTTGGGGATCACCGAGTTCGACGCCAGCGTCGGTGGCCTGGGCGGCTGCCCGTACGCGCCGGGGGCGAGCGGGAACCTGGCCACCGAGGAGGCGGTGCACATGCTGCACGACATGGGCATCGACACCGGCATCGACCTGGACGCCCTGATCGGGGTCGCCGAGTTGGCCGAGGAGCTGCTCGGCAAGCGGCTGCCGTCGGGGGTGTTGCGGGCCGGCCCGCGTACCCGGCTGACCGCCCGGCCCTGACCGGGCCCGTCGGGGGCGGACCGGCCCGACGACGCGGGGAGGGGCCGGCGCGGTGCCGGCCCCTCCGTCGGGTCGCGTCGTGGGTCAGCCCACGCTGAGCAGGCCCGGCCAGCTGTCCTTGAAGACCTGGCTGCCGGTGCTGCTGCGGCGGTCGTTGGCGCTGAGGGTGCCGGCGAACAGGCTGCTGACCCGGTTCGCCTCGGTGGTGCTCGGGTACGGGTTGGTGCAGCTCGTGCCGGCGCTGCCGCCCGACATCAGGATCGCGCAGTTGCCGTTGTAGTTGTCGGGCAGGCCGAGGATGTGCCCGATCTCGTGGGTCATGATCCGCAGCGGGCTGTACTGGGCGGCCTGCTGGGTGTCGATGTAGACCCGGCCGTTGCCGAGGCTGGTGCGCTGGGCGTACGAGCCGCCGCCGGTGATCTGGTAGATCCGCAGGTTGGTGCCGCAGTTCGCGGTGAGCGTCAGGTTGGTGGTGGCGTTGTTCCAGATCGAGGCGGCCTGGTTGGCGATGCTCGCGTAGCTGGGCGCCTGGCTGGTGTTGTAGCAGATGGTCATCGCGGCGGAGGCGGGCGCGGGGTTGGCGACCGTGAGGCCGAGGGTCGCGGTCGCCGTCGCCAGGGCGGCGACGGCGAGGCGCTTGACGCGTGAGTTCATGGCTCACTCCAATCCGGAGGGGGTGTCTGGAGCGTAGCCATATCAATAGTTGACTATCAATATCCGGAGCGGAAGTCGGTCGGGTGGTCGGGCGGGGCCCGGATGCGCTAGCCTAACGATCGTTCAGGCTGGTCGGCGCGTCCACCACGACGCCCACGGCGGCATGGCGGTCGGGCGCGCCCACGAGGCGCGGGGCGAGGGGGTCGGCGTGACGCTCGACGGTGAGGCACTGGAGCAGCTACGCAAGCGGGCCCGCTCCGGCGGCGCCGACAAGTACCACGCGGCCAACGCCGGCAAGGGCAAGCTGTTCGCCCGCGAACGGGTCGCGCTCCTGGTCGACGAGGGCTCCTTCGTCGAGGACGGGCTCTACGCCAACGCCCTGGCCGAGGGGCTGCCCGCCGACGGCGTGGTCACCGGCACCGCCACCATCGACGGCCGGCCGGTCTGCCTGATGGCCAACGACTCCACGGTCAAGGCCGGCAGTTGGGGCGCGCGTACCGTCGAGAAGATCATCCGGATCATCGAGCGGGCCTACTCGACGGGCGTGCCGATGGTCTACCTGGTCGACTCGGCCGGCGCCCGGATCACCGACCAGGTCGACCTCTTCCCCGGCCCCCGGGGTGCCGGCAAGATCTTCTGGAACCAGGTCCGCGCCTCGGGCGCGATCCCGCAGGTCTGCGCGCTGTTCGGGCCGAGCGCCGCCGGCGGGGCGTACATCCCGGCATTCTGCGACGTGGTCGCCATGGTCGAGGGCAACGCCAGCATGTACCTCGGCTCGGACCGGATGGTCGAGATGGTCACCGGGGAGAAGACCACCCTGGAGGCGATGGGCGGGGCCCGGGTGCACTGCGCCGAGTCCGGCGTGGGGCACTTCCTGTGCAGGACCGAGGCCGACGCGCTCGACGTGGTGAAGACCTACCTGTCGTACCTGCCCTCCAACTGGCAGCGGCAGCCGCCGGCCGCCCCGGCCGTCGCCGCGCCGGAGAAGGCCGATCTCGCCGCGCTGGTGCCGGCCAGCGAACGGCAGGCGTTCGACATGCGCCGGTACGTCAGGGGCCTGCTCGACGAGGGTTCGTTCTTCGAGATCCAGGCGCTCTGGGCCAGGGAGCTGACCATCGGCTTCGGCCGGCTCGACGGCGAGGTCGTCGGCGTGGTCGGCAACAACTCGATGTTCAAGGGCGGGGTGCTCTTCGTCGACTCGGCCGACAAGGCGACCCGGTTCGTGCAGCTCTGCGACGCGTTCAACGTGCCGCTGCTGTTCCTGTCCGACGTGCCCGGGTTCATGGTCGGCAGCGCGGTGGAGAAGCAGGGCATCATCCGGCACGGGGCCAAGATGATCACCGCGATCTCCGAGGCGACCGTACCCAAGATCTGTGTGGTGGTCCGCAAGGCGTACGGCGCGGGCCTGTACGCGATGGCCGGCCCCGGCTTCGCGCCGGACGCGACGATCGCCCTGCCCACCGCGAAGATCGCGGTGATGGGGGCCGAGGCGGCGGTCAACGCCGTCTACGCCAACAAGATCGCGGCGATCGCCGACGAGGCCGAACGGGCCGCCTTCGTGGCCGCCAGGCGGGCCGAGTACGAGCGGGACATCGACGTGGTGCGGCTCGCCAGCGAACTGGTCATCGACGCGATCGTCGAACCGCACGAGCTGCGCGCCGAACTGGTCCGCCGGTTCGCCGCCGCCCGCAGCAAGGACCGGCACTTCTCCCGCCGACGGCACGGGGTCACCCCGGTCTGACCGGTCGCCGCAGTCCCCGGCCGGCCCGACCGGTCGGCACCCAGCCACCGCCACCGAGCCACCGCCGTCGACCGGGTCCGACCGGTCGTCCAACCGATCCGTCGTCCCCGGCGTCACGAGCGTCCGGGGCGGCACCCGTACAGGAGGAACCGATGGACTTCCGGCTCAGCGAGGAACACGAGGCGCTGCGGGACAGCGTGCGGGACTTCGCCCGCGAGGCGGTCGCCCCGGTGATCGCCGAGCACTACGAGCGGCACACCTTCCCGTACGAGATCGTCCGGCAGATGGGCAAGATGGGCCTGTTCGGCCTGCCCTTCCCCGAGGAGCACGGCGGCATGGGCGGGGACTACTTCGCGCTCTGCCTGGCGCTTGAGGAACTGGCCCGGGTCGACTCCAGCGTGGCGATCACCCTGGAGGCGGCGGTCTCCCTCGGCGCGATGCCGATCTACCGGTTCGGCACCGACGAGCAGCAGGCCCGGTGGCTGCCGAAGCTGCTCAGCGGCGAGGCCCTCGCGGGGTTCGGGCTCACCGAGCCGGGCACCGGCTCGGACGCGGGCGGCACCCGGACGCGGGCCGTCCTGGACGGCGACGAGTGGGTGATCAACGGGTCGAAGGCGTTCATCACCAATTCGGGCACCGACATCACCGCCCTGGTCACCGTCACCGCGGTCACCGGCACCAACCCGGACGGCTCGAAGGAGCTGTCCACCATCATCGTGCCGTCGGGGACGCCCGGGTTCACCGTCGCGCCTGGGTACTCGAAGGTGGGGTGGAACGCCTCGGACACCCACGAGCTGACCTTCGACGACTGCCGGGTGCCGGCCGGGAACCTGCTCGGCGAACGGGGCCGGGGCTTCGCCCAGTTCCTGCGCATCCTCGACGAGGGGCGGATCGCCATCGCCGCGCTGGCCGTCGGCCTCGCCCAGGGCTGCGTCGACGAGTCGCTGAGGTACGCGAAGGAACGCCAGGCGTTCGGTCGGCCGATCGGCAACTACCAGGCCATCCAGTTCAAGATCGCCGACATGGAGCTGAAGGCGCACACCGCCCGGCTGGCCTACTACGACGCCGCCGCCCGGATGCTCGCCGGTGAGCCGTTCAAGCGGCAGGCGGCGATCGCCAAGCTGCATGCCAGCACGGTCGCGGTGGACAACGCCCGGGAGGCCACCCAGATCCACGGCGGCTACGGCTTCATGAACGAGTACCCGGTGGCCCGGTTCTGGCGGGACTCCAAGATCCTGGAGATCGGCGAGGGCACCTCCGAGGTGCAGCGCATGATCATCGCCCGCGACCTGGGCCTGTGACCGTACCCCCGCAACGGGTCCGCCGCCGGGCGGGAACGGCGCTCTGTCGGGTATCCGCAGCCCTTCGTCAGTAGGCCGACGAAGGGCTGCCCGGCGTCGTATCCCGTCCGTACCCTTCGTGCCCATGACCCCGGATCATGATCACTCGCCCGCGGGTGGTCGTACCCCCATCGGGGAGCTGGTGCGGGCCCACCGCCTGGCCGCCGGTCTCACCCAGACCGACCTGGCACAGCGGGCCGGGGTCGGCGTGCGGACGGTCCGCGACCTGGAACGCGGCCGGGCGCACCGGCCGCACCGCACCACCGCCGAGCTGATCGCCGGGGCGCTCGGCCTGACCGGCGCGGCGCGCGCCGGCTTCCTCGCCAGCGCCCGGGGTCGGGCCGCGACCACCCCGGCCGCCCCGGGCGTCGCCGGGCTGCCGCACCGCCCGCCCGCCGCCGGCACCGTCCCCCGCGACCCCGACCTCCCGGGTACGCCGATGGCGCTGCCCCCGCCGGTCGAGCTGATCGGCCGGGAACGGGAACTCGACGAGCTGACCGGCCTGCTGACCGGCGACGGCTGGCCGCCGGTGCTGAGCCTGGTCGGCCTGGCCGGGGTGGGCAAGACCGCGCTCGCCCTGGCCGTGGCGCACGCGGTGGCCGACGCCCACCCGGGCGGGGTGGCCGGGGTGCTGGTCGGCACCGGCTCCGACGCCAACGACGTGCTCGCCGCGGCCTGCGCGGTGCTCGGCGCGGCCCGGCTCGCCGAGCTGGCCGCCCGGCTGCGGGGCCGCCCGGCGCTGCTGCTGGTGGACGCGGTCGAACGGGCCCCGGACCCGGTGGCCGAGGTGGTGCACCTGCTCGTCGCGGCGGTGCCCACCCTGCGGGTGGTGGCGACCGGTCGGCATCCGGTCGGCATCCCCGGCGAACTCGTCCGCCCGGTGGCCCCGCTGGAGGTGCCCCCCGCCGGGGTGGTCGACCCGGCCGAGCTGGCCCGGTGGCCGGCGGCGGCCCTGTTCACCGCCCGGCTGACCCGGGTCCGCCCGGAACCACCCGGCCCGGACGAGCTGCCCGCCCTCACCGCGCTGGTCCGCCGGCTCGACGGCCTGCCGCTGGCGATCGAGCTGATGGCGGCCCGGGGCCGCATCCTCGACCTGCCCGAACTGCTCGACCGGTACGGCGACCGGGTGCTCGACCTGGCCGGCCCGGATCTCGGCGGGCGGGGCTGGGAGGCCGCCCCGCCGGGGCGTACCGACGAACCGGCCCGGCCCACGGTCGCGGTGACCCTGCGCGAGGCGGTCGCCACCAGCTACCGGCTGCTCGACGGGTGGGAGCAGGCGGCGCTGCGCCGGCTCTCGGTGTTCGCCAACCGGTGGTCGGTGGAGCTGGCCGAGGAACTGCTCGCCGACGAGGCCGACCCGGACCCGTCGGGGGTGGTCGACCCGGTGCCGCTGCTGGACCGGCTGGTCGAGTTGGGCCTGCTCAGCGTCCGGGGTGCCGGGCCGCTGCGGTTCCGTCTGCTCGACGCGGTCCGTGAGTACGCCATCGAGCAGGCCGCCGGCCGGGGCGAGCTGACCGCGGTCCGTCGCCGGCACGCGGTGGTGATCACCCGGTTGGTGACCCGTACCGCGCCGGACCTGGTCGGGGCGCGACAGCCGGCGGCCGTCCGTCAGCTCGACGAGGCGACCGGTGACATCGGCGCGGCGCTGGCACACGCCGCCGGGGACGATCCGGTCACCGCGCTGCGGCTGGCCGCCGAGCTGACCCGCTGGTGGCGGATGCGGGGGCGGGACGTCAGCGGCCGGCAGTGGCTGTGCCGGCTGCTCGCCGACCCCCGTACCGCCGACGCCGATCCGGTGCTGCGGGCCTGGGCGTTGCTCGGGGTGGCCCGGCTGGCCGCCGAGCACGGCGCGGCGGCGCAGGAACTGCCCGCCGCCCGTGCCGCGCTCGCGGTGCTCGCCGGGCGGGCCGACGTGGCCGGGGAGCTGGCGGCGCGCACCGTCCTCGGCACCCTGCTGGTCGCGACCGGCGGGTACGACGAGGCGGCCGAGCAGGCGCACGCGGTGCTGACCCTGGCCACCCGGCACGGCCGGACCCGGGACACGGCGGTCGCCCAGCACCACCTGGCCTGGCACGAGATCCGCCTCGCCGACCTGTCGGCGGCCCGGCGTCGGCTGGCCGCGGTGGACCGGCTGGCCGCCCAGTGCGGGGAGCCCCGGCTGCGCCTGCTGGCCCGTGCCGACCTGGCCGAGGTGGCCCGGCTGGAGGGCCGTCACGGTGACGCGGTGGACCAGGGCCGGCGGGTGGTCGCCGCGCTGGCCGGGGTGGGTGATCCGGGGCACCGGCGGCGGGTGCTCGGCACGGTGGGGCTGGCGTTGGCCCGGTCGGGTCGGCTGGACGAGGCCGCCGAGATCCTGGCCGAGCTGCGCTGCGACGGTCGCGCGACGCCGCCCGGCCACCGGACGGAGGCGGGCGCGGGCGGGGGGCGTCCGGGCGGTGGCGGGCCGGTCCGGGCGGAGGAGTCGGTCTGCGCGTTGATCGAGGGCACCATGGCCCAGCACCGGGGCGACCGGGAGCTGGCGGCGGAGTGGTTCACGGTGGCGGAGGCTGCCGGTGCGGCCGGTCAGGACCGGCGGGACGTGGTCGAGGCCCTGGTCGGGCTGGCTGTGAGCACCGGCTCCGCCGAGGTGCGGGAGCGGCTGGCGCAGGCGTGCCGGCGCGGCGGCATCCGGCTGCTGCCGGACGAGGAACGCCTGCTGGGCTAGGCGCGGGGGTGGCGCGAGCGAACGAGCCCCCTGGTCAAACCCCTCGCTCAATCGCTCGCGCCGGCACCCCCCGGTGCTCCCCCGCGCGATGAAGGCTAGCCAGCCGGGGCGTCCGTTTTGCGGCGATCGGCGGCTCTGCGACCGTTGGGTCCGACGGGTTCTGCCGCTTTTTCTGCCGGTCCGTCCGGCACCCGGTCAGCAGGGCGACGGCGGCTCGTCGGTCGGTGCCTGGTCGGTGCTGCCGGCGGTCGCTCCCGGGTGGACGGCGTCGCGTACCCGGCGCAGGCCGTCCAGCATGGCGGCGAGGGTGTCCGGTTCGAGCTGGCCGGTGAACCACTGCTCGATGATCTGGAGGTGGCCGGGCAGGGTCTCGTCCAGCCGCTGCATGCCGGCCGGGGTGACCACGGCGTACGAGCTGCGCCGGTCGGACGGGCAGGCGCGGCGGCGCAGCAGCCCGTCGCGCTCCATCCGGTCCACCACCCGGGTGACGCCGCTGGTGGACAGGGAGGTCTGGGCGGCAAGGTCGGTCATCCGCAGTTGGTTGCCGGGGGAGCGGGCCAGGCGCATCAGCACCTCGAACTCGACCGCGGAGACGCCGTGCTCCTCGTACTGCGCGGTGAACCGGGCGGTCAGCCCGGCGTGCGCCTCGACCAGGAGGCCGACGGCGGTGATCCGGGGGTCGTCGAACACAGTCTCGTCCACCTGGCCATCCTAACAGTGCTTGACACGGGGAATATTGCTGCGGTTATAGTTGCTCAGGCAGTCGTTGGGCTACTAAACAATCTTCCCCGGAGGGCAGTTACATGACCAGCACCGAGTCGGTTACCCGCGACTGGGACGGCCTCACCATCCCCGCCGCCGGCACCTACCTGCTGGACGCCGCGCACAAGCGGGTGGGCTTCGTCGCCCGGCACATGATGGTCAGCAAGGTACGCGGCGAGTTCGCCGACGCCACCGCCACCATCACCGTCGCCGAGGACCCGCTGCAGTCCTCGGTCACCGCCACCATCCAGGCGGCCAGCATCAACACCGCCCAGGCCGACCGGGACGGCCACCTGCGCAGCCCCGAGTTCCTCGACGTCGAGCAGTTCCCGACGCTGGAATACCGCAGCACCGCCGTGAAGTCCCACGACGGCAACGAGTTCGTCCTGCTCGGCGACCTGACCATCAAGGGCGTCACCCGCCAGGTCGAGCTGGAGGTCGAGTTCGAGGGCGTCGGCCGCACCCCGTTCGGCACCGACGTGTTCGGCTTCACCGCCAGCACCGAGATCGACCGCGAGGACTTCGGCCTGACCTGGAACGTCGCCCTGGAGACCGGTGGCGTGCTGGTCGGCAAGAAGATCAAGATCGAGATCGAGGGCGAGGCCATCCGGCAGGCCTGAGCCCGGCACGCCGGGGCCTCCGCTCACCGCGAGCGGGGGCCCCGGCGTTTGCGCGTGCGGATTGTCACTGCCCGGCGACGGCGACATCCGGTGCTGGTGGACGGCCGCTGGGTAGAGAAGCGGGACAGCGCATACCCGGTGGGCACTGGCCCCGGCGCGTGGGCGCTCTTATGGTGGTTCACACTGCGCGCCGGGACGGTCACCGCCCCGCGCGTCTCACGCCTGGAGGAAACATGGGTAGGGACGTCGAGCAGGGCGCGTTCTCCCGGGAGGACCGGGTCCGCTACCGGCAGAAGGTGCGGCGCTGCCTGGACGTCTTCGCGTTGATGCTCGACGACTTCGGCTTCGACGCCGACCGGCCGATGACCGGTCTGGAGATCGAACTCAACCTGATGGACCCGGACGCCGAACCGGCGATGCGCAACGACGAGATCCTCGCCGCCATCGCCGACCCGCTCTTCCAGACCGAACTGGGACAGTTCAACCTGGAACTGAACGCGGCACCCCGGCTCATCGAGGGGGCCGGCTTCGCCAACTACGAGACCGACCTGCGCAGCAGCCTCAACCGGGCCGACGAACGGGCGGCCAAGTCGGACGCCCGGATCGTCATGGTCGGCATCCTGCCCACCCTGACCGAACGGCACCTGGTGGCCGACAACCTCTCCACCAACGAGCGGTACCGGGTGCTCAACGACCAGATCGTCGGTGCCCGGGGTGAGGACATCGAGCTGGACATCAGGGGGGTCGAGCGGCTGCGGACGCACACCGACTCGATCGTCCCCGAGGCCGCCTGCACCAGCCTCCAGTTCCACCTCCAGGTCGCGCCGGACAGCTTCGCCGACTACTGGAACGCCTCCCAGGCCATCGCCGGCGTCCAGGTCGCCGTGGGCGCGAACTCGCCGTTCCTCTACGGCCGGCAGCTCTGGGCCGAAACCCGGGTCGCCCTGTTCCAGCAGGCCACCGACACCCGCCCGGACGAGCTGAAGGCCCAGGGGGTACGCCCCCGGGTGTGGTTCGGTGAACGCTGGATCACCTCGATCTTCGACCTGTTCGAGGAGAACGTCAGGTACTTCCCGCCGCTGCTGCCGATCTGCGCCGACGAGGACCCGGTCGAGGTGCTGCACGCCGGCGGCGTCCCGCAACTGTCCGAGCTGCGGCTGCACAACGGCACCGTCTACCGCTGGAACCGCCCGGTGTACGACATCATGAACGGCCGTCCGCACCTGCGGGTGGAGAACCGGGTGCTGCCGGCCGGGCCGACCGTGGTCGACATGCTGGCCAACGCCGCCTTCTACTTCGGGCTGGCGCGCGGGCTGGCCGAGTCCGACCGGCCGATCTGGAGCCAGCTCACCTTCAGCTCCGCCGAGGAGAACTTCCACGCCGCCGCCCGCCGGGGCATGGACGCCATTCTGCACTGGCCCCGGCTCGGCGAGGTGCCGGTCACCAAGCTGGTCCTCGACACCCTGCTGCCGAAGGCGGCCACCGGGCTGGACCGGTTCGGTGTCGCCCCCGCCGAACGGGACCGCCTGCTCGGCATCATCGAGCAGCGCTGCCGTACCGGCCGTAACGGGGCGGTCTGGCAGACCGAGACGGTGTGGGCGGCGCAGCGCCACCGCAACCTGGACCGGGACGCGGCGCTGCGCCACATGGCCAACCGGTACGCCGAACTCCAGCGCAGCAACGAGCCGGTGCACACCTGGCCGGTGGACTGAGCCACCCGGGGAGCGGGATCGGCACGCCGGGGGCCGCCCACCGACCGGGGAACCGTCAGGGGGTGCGGCGTCCGGCGCGTGGCTTGGGCACCGGGCCCGGGTCCGCCGGCGGGTGCTCGACCCCCTGCTGTCCGCCGTCCGCCGGCCCGGGGCGTTGGTCGGTGACCGGACCGGCCGGCGCACCACCGACGGGGGTGTCACCGGGCTGGGCGTCACCGGCTGGCGGAGCCGGCGGGGTGCTTCGACCCCGGCGGACCGGCCGGGCCCGGCCCACGGCCGGGGGCCGGGAGTCGCCACCGGGTGCCGTCACCGGTGCCGGGGAATCCTCACCCGGGCCGGTCGGACTGTCCGCCGGGCCAGGGGTGGCGGGCGGTGCGGGAGCGACGTCCGAGGTGTCGGGTACGGGGCCCGGGTGGTCGGTGTCCCGACCGGGGGCGTCCGGTTCGGAGGGTGCGGTCGGGTCGACGCCGGCCGGCAGGTCGTCAGGTCCCCCGGTACGGGGACGGGGCACCGGCGGCGTCGTCCGTGCGGCGGCCCGTCGCTCGGACCGCTGGGCGAGCGAGGCCACCAGCACCGACCCGGCCGCGCCGACGATGACCGCGTACGGGGCGACGAGGTGGGCCGAGACCTGGGCCGGGGAGATCGTGGCCAGCCGGGGCACGGCGAGGAAGTAGGCGACCGCGACGAGCAGCGGCCCGGCGGCCCCGGAGACCACCGCACCGAGCCGCAGCTCGGGCGTCCGGGCGGCCCGTCGGGCGGCCGACGCGCCGATCAGCAGGGCCGAGCCCAGGGCGAGCAGCGCTCCCGGCCAGTAGAGGTGGTCCCGCCACCAGAACCGGGGGCTGTCCTGGGCGATCTGCCAGATGCCGAGCTGTGCGCTGGTCAGTCCCCGGCCGGCGAGCACCCCGTCGACGACGGAGACGACGGCCAGCAGCCAGAGCCAGCCGACGGTGGCGACCACGTTCGTCGCGGCGGCCCGCGAGTGCAGCGCCCAGACCGCGGCCACCAGCCCCACCAGCACACCCACCCCGGCGTACCCGGCCGCGACGGTCTGCGGCGAGAAGGTCTCCGGTACGGAGGCGGCCCGCGACGGCACCGCGACCAGCAGTACGGTGATCAGCGCGCCGACCGCGCCCGCCACCGCGAGGGTGACCCGGTGCAGGGTGCCACCGGTGGCGGCGTCCCCGCCCCGCTCGTGCAGCCGCTGGGCGCAGACCGCCCCGGCGACGGTGGAGACGGCGGCGATCCAGGTCGCCCAGGCGAGGCTGGCGAACCAGGACGGCTCGGTGGCACCGGCGTCGGTCGGTGTCCAGTTGATGATGCCCAGGCCGTAGCCGAAGCCCAGCTGTGCTGCGCCCACACCGGCGGCGACGCCCAGCGCGGTGAGCACCGATCCTCCCCAGCCCCGTCCCGCCATGCCGGGACTGTAGCGTCCCCTGGTCGAGGCGGCGAGTCGGACGAGCGCCGGAGCACGGCCGGTGACCGCTGGGCAGCGGCCGGTACCGTTTCGGGGAGGAGGCGGGGGAGCGGCATGGACGACGACGAGTACACCGGACAGGACACTGCGGACCGGGGCCGGCCGGGCCGGGGCACGGTGCTGCTCGGCGGCGCCCTGGCGACGGTCCTGCTGGCCGCCGTGGGAGGCACCGTCGGGTGGGTGCTGGCCGGTCCGGGCGACCCGGAGACCGGCCCCACCCCGGCAGCGGCGGCCAGCGGACCGTCCACCCCGGTCGACGCGCCGACCACCGCCCGCCCGACCACCGCGCGGGCCAGCACACCCCCGCCACCCGCCGCCACCGGTGGCGGGCTGACCGTGCCCCGGCTGGTGGGGCTCGACTTCGAGAAGGCGCGGGACACGCTGCACGACCGCAAGCTCGGCTGGCGGCTGGTGTTCGGCACCGGTTCGGGCCGGACGGTGACCCGCACCGTGCCCGCCCAGGACACGTCGGTGAAGCCGGGCACCACCGTGCGGGTCGAGGTCAGCGGGCCGGCACCCGAGGTCGAGGTGCCGGACCTGATCGGCGAGGACTGCGACGACGCCGCCGACGAACTTGGCGAGGTGGGCCTGTTCCCCCGGTATCCCACAGGCAACCGTGGCGAGGTCACCGCCCAGGTGCCGGCGGCGGACGCGACCGCGCACTGGAACGACCAGGTCGCCATCTCCTGCGGTGACGACTCGACGCCGACCGCCGGGCCGACGCCGACGGGCTGACCGGCGGATCGCCGCGCCGGTACGGGTGGATGCCGGCCCCGGCCGTTACCGTGGTGGGGCCGAGGGCCACGACCGCCTGGCGGGCCTCGGGCCGTACCCGGTGGGTCGAGCGCCCGCCGTCCGCCAGGTGGCGAGAGGACGTGCGATGAGCGACGACCGCCAGGACCCGCCCGCCGACGACGCGACGCGCCCGCTGCCCCGACCACCCGACGACGCGACCGGCCGGCTGCCGGCTGCGGACCGGACCGCGCCACTGCCGGCTGACCGGCCCCCGGCGGGTGGGCCGCCCCCGGTCGACGCCACCGCCCGGCAGGAGCCGGTGGACGCGACCCGCCCGCTGCCGCCGGCCGACGGGACGACCCGGCCCGAGCCGGCCGGTACGCCGGTCTGGTCCGGCCGGGCCGGGGTGCCACCGCCCCGGGCGGTCGATCCCCGGGAGCCGGCCGAGTGGTACGCCGAGGAGCAGCGCGGCCGACGCTGGTGGACGCCGATTCTGCTGGGCGTGCTCGGGCTCGTCCTGCTGGGGCTGGTCGGGGTGGGGGTCTGGCTGGCCCTGCGGGCGGTGGACTCCCCGTCGGACGGGACACCGACCCCACCGCCGACGGCCGTGCCGACGACGGGTGCCGCTCCGACCACCGCACCACCCACCACCCCACCGACCACCCGGCCGCCGACGACCCCACCGACCACCGCGCCGTCGACCGGGCCGGCGGCGATCGCGGTGCCGCCGCTGGTCGGGCTGTCCCAGGAGACGGCGGAGGCCCTGCTGGGGCGGCTCGGGTTGTCCTCCCGGGTGCAGACGCGGGAGTCGGACCGACCGCCCGGCACCGTCCTGTCCACCGATCCGGAGGCCGGTCAGCGGGTGCTGCCGGGCGACGAGGTGACCCTGGTGGTGGCCGCCGAGCCGTCGGCGTCGCCGTCGGGCACCGCCACCCCGACCGGGTGACGGAGCCGGGGCGCTGCGCCGGCCCGGCTCACCACATCCGGCGTCTGGTCCCCACCAGGCCCAGGCCGGCCAGGGAGATGGCCAGCCCGAGCAGGCCGGAGTAGAAGAGGGAGCGGGCGACTGTCTGCCGGTCGTCCGACGGCTGTCGGGGCTCGGCGAGCGCGGACGCACCGCCACCGCCGACCCCGGACTGTGCGGCCCCCGGACCGGCCCCGGCGTCCCCACCGGGCCCGGCCGCCGGGTCGTTCCCGGTCGTCGGGTCGCCGCCGGTCGAGGCGTCGTCCCCGGCCGGCAGGTCGCCCTCGGCCCGCAGACCGTCCCCGGCCGGGTTCTCGGCCCAGACCGGGGTGCGGGCGCGCCTGTCGGCGGGCGGTGCCGGGTCGGGCTGCGTACCGTCGGGGTCACCGGTCGGGGCGTCGGCGGGCTCGGCCACGGTGATCTCGGGGGCCGGCACCGGCTCGGCGAGCCGGGTGGCCGACTCGGCCGGGTAGCGGGTCACCACCACGAGGGTGAGGACCGCGCCGATCAGGACCAGCAGCCCGAAGGCGGGTCGGAGGCGGGACCTGTGGTGCCGCCGCGCGGCGGGCAGATAGACCATGGCCATCCCAGGTTCAGGGGCCGGATACGCGCGGGGTGGAGACGTTCGCCGGGGTGGGCGTACCGATTCTATGGCGGCGGCACGCCCTCCGGCCGGGTAATCGGGAGGTCAGCCCACCGCGATCGGCGCGCGGTTGACCGGCCGGCGCGACCGCGCGGTGTGCTGACGCGGCACGGCCGCGGCCCGGAGCTGGGTCAGCCCGGCCCGCTGGACGAAGATCGAGCGGCGACTGACCGCGTCGCCCGCGGCGTTGAGCTGGTAGCCGTCGAGCCAGAGCCAGCCGTCGTACGTCGGCCAGTCGAGCACCCGGATCACCCGGAAGGTGATCGGTCGGAGGAACTGCACACTGGCGGCGCGGGTCACGTGCAGAACGTCACCGGAGCGGGGAAGCACATGGGCTCCTGGGAGGATATGGCCGGCGTCGCGGGGCCGACCGGTGCGGAACGGGGACGGATGCGTTTCCGGCGACGGGGTTGTGCCTCGCGGGCCGGTGCTCGATGTGGTGGTGGCCAGGGGCGTACCCGCTGGTGGTGGATCGCGCCACCCGGCCCTCACCCGGCTGCTCTCGGGTGTTACCGCTCCCGCCGCCGCAGCCTTCGGGCGTGCAGCGGCGGGGTCATCAACCCGGGGCAGGTCTCGTGGACTCCTGCGGCCCGGGGCACCCACCCGGCCGGGCGAGCCCGGGGCGTTGATCACACCGGGAAATCGACCGAAAACGGTGAGTGACTCGAACCATACGGACAGAGTGCATCAGTGTGATGCGGGATGCAAGTTGCACGTCGACTTTTGCCGATACGTGAGGGCGACACGTGAACCGGGCGCTTGATCACGCCGACTCCGGAGCGGCACACTGGACCCGGTTCCGCCCGACGCGGCCGGTCGACGACCGGTTCCACCCCTTGCCGCGAACGATCGCCCGCCGCCCGTCGGACGCGCCCCCGGCGGGTGTGGACGAAGGCGCGATCGACCGGAGGTAACCGGGTGAGCGCGAGGCACCAGCTTCCCCCGTCATCGGCACCTGGGGCGATGCGATGAGCGAACGGCGGAGCCCCACCATCCGGCGTCGTCGGCTCGGGGCCGAGCTGCGCCGCCTGCGCGACGGTGCCGGCATCACCATAGAGGCCGTCGCCGAGCAGCTGGAGTGTTCCGCCTCCAAGATCTCGCGGATCGAGACCGGCCACACCTCTGCCACGCCCCGCGACGTGCGGGACATGCTCCGCATCTACGGCGTGGTGGGCGTGGAGAGCGAGGAGCTGGTGCAGATCGCCCGCGAGGCGCGGCAGAAGGGGTGGTGGCACCCGTACAGCACCGTGCTCGTCGGGGCGTACGTCGGCCTGGAGGCGGCGGCCGGCTCCATCCGCGCGTACGAACAGCAGGTCGTGCCCGGTCTGCTGGAGACCGAGGAGTACGCCAGCGCGATGATCCAGGCGGCCCGTCCGGACTTCACCGCCGACCAGGTGCAACAACGGGTGCGTGTCCGACTGGGCCGTCAGTCGTTGTTGACCCAGGACGATCCGGTCGATCTGTGGGTGGTGCTCGATGAGGCGGTGTTGAGTCGGCCGGTGGGCGGTGACGCGGTGATGCGTAACCAGCTCAGGCGGCTGGTGGAGGTGGCCGAACTGCCGAACGTGACGTTGCAGGTCCTGCCCTTCGAGGTGGGAGCGCACGCCGGCATGGACGGGACCTTCACCATTCTCAGCTTCCCCGAATCGGTTGATCCGGATGTCGTGTACGCGGAGAACGCCACGGGTGGGCTCTTCCTGGAGAAGAGCGACGAGCTACAGAAGTACAGCTTCATCTTCGATCACATTCGAGCAGCGGCCAGGCGACCGGAGGAGTCCATAGCACACATCGCAGAACTGGCAGAGGAGCCGTTGTGGAAATGGCGACCAAGAGGTTCCCCGAGGACCTGACGCAGGCAACCTGGTTCAAGAGCTCAAGAAGCGGGCCGAACTGTGACAACTGCGTCGAGGTGGCTTACGTGATCGGGGCGGTCGGGGTACGGGACTCGAAGGACAAGACAGGTCCCGCCCTCGTATTCGCCCCCGGGGAATGGAACGCCTTCGTCGCCGACGCTCGGAACGGCGCGTTCGGCCAACACTGACCAACGCAGCGTGGCGTTGACCGCGGGCCGGTCGGGGACTCCCCGGCCGGCCCGTCGCCACTTCCGCCCCGGGTCGTTGAACCCCTCGGTACGGCGCTGGTCGACGATCCGCCGCAGGTGGCGGCAACCGAGCGAGGCAGGCGATACACAGATGACGACGATCGGCTCAGACAACCTCACCAACGGTCCCGGCAAGACCGAACGGTTCGGCGGGAAGTACCGCGGCGCACGCCGCGACACGGTGCTCACCGAGGTCGGCGCCGCCGACACCGAACTGGGCCGCGACGGCAGCCCCGCACCCGAGCAGGCCGGCTCGCCACTGTCACTGCCCTCGCTCGACCCGAACCCGCTCACCGAACCGTCGTTCCCGCCGGCCGGCTGGCCGACGGAACCCCCCGAGTCGCTGGTCGACCACCCGTTGCTGCGCGGCCTGCTGCTGGAGCTGCCGCCGAAGGGCAGCGTCCCGCCGCCGGGCTGGCTGGACCGGTGGTTCGAGGCGACCCGGGCGATCCTGGAACTGCTATACGTGCAGGGAGCCGGCCGCAGCCGATGAGGCGGGCAGCCCGGCCAGCGCCGGGCGGGCGCCCGGCAGGGTCCGCTCGGCGAGCCGGTTGTGCCGCAGTCCGTGGCGCACCCCGATGGCCAGGACGGCCAACCCGCCGACGGTGAGCGCCACCCCGGTCACCCCGTTGCCGGCGCTCAGGTCGAGCCCGCCGGCCCGCAACAGGCCCGGCAGGGTGGCCAGCGCGGTCACCTGCACGGGCAGCCCGATCAGCGGGTGCCCGGCGGCGGCCCGCAGGCCGTACGGCGCGGGGGTCTCCGGCGCGGCGGTGAACGCGCCCGCCCCGGCCCGCAGCCGGCGGACCCGGCGCACCGTGCAGGCGGCCACCGCGAGCGCGGGCACGGCCACCAGCGGGAGCTGCCCGGCGGCCCGGTCGACCGGGGTGTCCCCGCCGCTGATCGTGCCGGCGGCCAGCACCGTCGCGGTCAGGGCGAGCCCGGCGACGGAGAGGGCGAGCAGCCATCCGGCACGCCGTCGCAGGGCGCGGGCCCGGTCCAGCCGGGGTAGGCCGTCCGCCACGACGCCGGCGGCGAGCCAGACGGCGGCGATCGACAGCAGCACGATGAGATGCCCATCCATGGACACAGCCTTGCCCACAACGGCGGGCGGCGAATCCGGGACGAGCCCCTGTTCCCACCCCGGAGCATCCCGTAGGGGTGGCCGGGTCCCGGCCGGTCGGCCCAGCGGCACGGGACCGACCGGGTCGTCGTACCGGCCGGTCGTCCGGGGTGGACGGATCAGACCGCGAAGGTGGCCGGCCGTTCGGTGGCCGGAGCCGGCGGCCGGGCCTTCCACAGTCCGGTCTTCTGACCGGCGAGGCGGGTCAGGTAGGCCGGGTTGAGGATGACGTACCGCCGCCAGAGCCGCTTCGGCTCCAGCCCGAGCCGCCAGAACCACTCCAGGCCGGCCCGCTGCATCCACGGCGGCGGCTGCCGGAGCAGGCCGGCGTGGTAGTCGAAGGCCGCGCCGACGGCCATCAGCGGCATGTCCAGCAGGGGCCGCATCGCGTACGTGAAGACCTCCTGGCGGGGGCAGCCCAGGCCGACCAGGACGAGCCGGGCGCCGCTGGCCCGGATCCGGTCGGCGATCTCGACGTCCTCGCCCGGCTGCACGGCGCGGAACTTCGACGGCTCCACCCCGGCGATCTTCAGGGCCGGGAACATCCGCTCCAGCGCCGGGATGAGCTTCGCCAGCGTCTCCTCGGTCGAGCCGTACAGGTAGACCGGAAGGCCCTCGTCGGCGAAGCGGCGCAGCACGTGCAGGGTCAGCGTCGGGCCGTAGACCCGGTCGGCCAGGCCGGCGTGGTGCAGCAGGTTGAGCGCCCAGCGCACCGGCTGGCCGTCCGGGGTGACCACGTCGAAGGAGTTGAGCCGGGCGTTGTGCGCCGGGTCGAGCACCCCGGTCATCACCCCGTGCACGGCCAGCGCGGTCAGCGCCAGCGGCCGGCGGTCCCGGGCCGCCGCGACCACCTGCTCGGTCGCCGAGGCGTAGTCGGTGGCGTCGACCAGGACGCCGAGGACGTTCCGCTTACCCTGCCCGGTCATGCTCCCGGCACCCACTTGTCGACGTTGGCCTGGTAGATCTCCCGCATGATCATGGGTACGTCGTAGACCTGCTTCCAACCCGGGTAGTCGGCCTGGAACGCCTCGTTCGAGCCGATCCACCACTTGTGGTCGCCGATCCGGTTCGCGTCGACGTACTCGGTGATCATCTCCTGGCCGGTGATCTCCTCGGCCAGGGCGAACGCCTCCCGGTTGGAGGTGTTGGAGTGCCGGCCGCCGCCCAGGTTGTAGACCGCCGCCGAGCGCGGCTCCCGGAAGAACGCCTCGAACGCCGACACCACGTCCGAGCTGTGGATGGCGTCGCGCACCTGCTTGCCCTGGTACCCGAAGATCTTGTAGGTGCGGCGTTCCATGTTGGCCCGCATCACGTACCCGAGGAAGCCGTGCAGCTCGGTCGCCGAGTGCGCGGGGCCGGTCAGCGTGCCGCCCCGGAAGCAGGCGGTCCGCATGTCGAAGTAGCGGCCGTACTCCTGCACCATCACGTCGGCGGCGACCTTGGAGGCCCCGAAGACCGAGTGCAGGCAGGCGTCGATCGACATGTCCTCGCGGATGCCCTGCTCGTACGGGTGCCCCGGCTCGATCTCCCACCGGGTCTCCTGCTCCACCAGCGGCAGGCTGTTGGGCCGGTCGCCGTAGACCTTGTTGGTCGAGCAGTGGATCAGCGGCGCGCCGATGCAGTGCTCCCGCACGTTCTGCAGGATGTTGAGGGTGCCGACGGCGTTGACGTCGAAGTCGGTGAACGGGTCCCGCACCGCCCAGTCGTGCGACGGCTGGGCCGCGGTGTGGATCACCACGGCGATGTCCCGGCCGTACCTGGCGAAGAGCTTGCCGAGGGTGTCCCGGTCGCGGATGTCGATGCTGTGGTGCGCGTACGCCGACCCCAGCTCGTCGGTCAGCCGCCGGACGTTCCACGCGGTCGAGGCCTCGGCGCCGAAGAACTCCTGCCGCATGTCGTTGTCGATGCCGACCACGTCCAGGCCGAGCCCGGCGAAGTGCCGGACCGCCTCGGAACCGATCAGACCGCCCGACCCGGTCACCAACGCGACACTCACACGACACTCCTGGTCAAGGTAGGAGGCTGGAAAAAACCATCGGAGCATAGCCTGACGTCCGGTACGCCCCGATACGAAGTGAGGGCCCCGCGTCTGCGGAGCCCTCGTCTGGTGGTGGGGATGGGGGGAGTTGAACCCCCACGTCCTTTCGGACACACGGACCTGAACCGTGCGCGTCTGCCATTCCGCCACATCCCCGTGGCACGACCCTCGAACCTCGGTAGTTCGCGTCGAACCCGCCGTCTCCGGCGGGCCCGGAACATCCTACCGGGTCCTGCGGTCTCGCCTCGACCGGTTACCGTTCCTACGAGCGGTCACCCTTCGTGGCGGACGAAAGAGTAGCACGGTCCGGAGGGCCGCTCCGAACGGGCCGCCGCGCGGTGGCCGAGCGGCGCGCGAGCTGCATGCGCGCCGTCCAGATACCATCATGTCCTCGGGACCCGAGGAGGAGCCGGTGAGCGTGCTGCAACGCTTCGAGAAGCGTCTGGAAGGCCTGGTAGAAGGGGCCTTCGCCAAGGTCTTCAAAGGGGTGGTCCACCCCGTGGAGATCCTCAACGCCATGCAGCGGGAGGCCGAGGCGCACAAGGCCATCCTCGCTGGTGGCCGCACCCTGGTGCCGAACCGCTACGTGATCGATCTCTCCCCGTACGACCACAGCCGGTTGGCGCCGTACGCCGCCGCCCTGGCCCAGGAGCTGGCCCAGTCGCAGGCGGAGTTCATCGGCGAGCAGGCGTGGACGGTCTACGGCGACGTGATCGTCGAGGTCGAGCGCGGCGAGGGGCTGGACACCGGCATGTTCCGGGTCACCGCCGAGGTCTACACCGGCGGCGAGGTCGCTCCGGTCTCCTCCCCGGGCGGCTACGACCCCGGCCCGCCGGCCTACCCGTCGTACGACCAGGGGGGCGGCTACGGCCCGCCGCCCGGCCACGGCGGCGGCGCCCGCAACGTCCGGCTGGTCTCCGGCGACGGCCGCACCTACCCGTTGCAGATGGGCTCGACCGTGATCGGCCGGGGCGACCAGGCCAACCTGCGCCTGCCCGACGTCGGGATCTCCCGGCGGCACGCCCGGCTGGACTTCGACGGCGGCCAGGTGGTGCTGACCGACCTCGGGTCGACCAACGGCACCATGGTCAACGGCCAGCGGGTCTCGGCCGTCGCCCTGAACCCGGGCGACATGATCCAGCTCGGCACCACGACGCTGACCTTCCGCGTGGACGGCTGACCCGCCTTGCCGGAACTCGTCATCACCGTCGCCCGGTTCGGGTTCCTCATCCTGCTGTGGATCTTCGTGTTCACGGTGGTCGGTGTCATCCGTCGGGATCTCTTCGCGGGCGCCCGGTCGGGGCGGCTGGTGGCCGCGCCGCGCGCGGTCGGGGCCTCCACCCAGCAGCAGGCGGCGAAGCCGGCGAAGGTGAAGCGGGGTCGGGCGGCCCACCAGCTGGTGGTCACCGCCGGCCAGCTCGCCGGCACCCGGATCACCCTCGGCGAAGCGCAGATCACGATCGGCCGGGCCGAGGACTCCACCCTCGTCATCACCGATGACTACGCCTCCGCCCGGCACGCCCGGTTGGTGCCCCGGGACGGGCAGTGGTTCGTCGAGGATCTCGGTTCGACTAACGGCACGTACCTCGATCGCGCTAAGGTCACCGGACCAACCCCCGTCCCCCTCGGCGTGCCGATCCGTATCGGCCGCACCTCTCTCGAATTACGGCCATGACTCTGACCCTGCGCTATGCGGCCCACAGCGACCGCGGTCTGATCCGAGACGGAAACCAGGACTCCGTCTACGCCGGGCCGCGGCTCCTCGCCGTCGCCGACGGCATGGGCGGCATGGCCGCCGGTGACGTCGCCAGCAACATCGTCATCGGTGCCATGGCGCCGCTCGACGAGGACGTCCCGGGGGACGCGCTCGTCGACGCGCTGCGATCGGCCGTGGGCACCGCCAACCAGCAGCTCCGCGACACGGTGGACGCCAACCCGCAGCTGGAGGGGATGGGCACCACGCTCACCGCGACCCTCTTCTCGGGCAGCAAGCTCGGCATGGTCCACATCGGCGACTCGCGGGCCTACCTCCTGCGCAACGGCGAGTTCTCCCAGATCACCAAGGACGACACCTACGTCCAGATGCTCGTCGACGAGGGACGGATCAGCGCGGAGGAGGCGAGCAGCCACCCCCAGCGCTCGCTGCTCACCCGCGCCCTCGACGGCCGGGACATCGACCCGGAGTACAGCGTCCGGCAGGTGCTGCCCGGGGACCGCTACCTGATCTGCAGCGACGGCCTCTCCGGCGTGGTCAGCGCGGAGACCATCGGCGACAGCCTCCGCGAGTACACCGACCCGCAGCAGTGCGTCGAGCGGCTGGTGCAGCTCGCCCTGCGCGGCGGCGGCCCGGACAACATCACCGTGATCATCGCGGACGCCACCGACCAGGACATCGTCGAGGCGAGCCCGATCGTCGGCGGGGCCGCGGCCCGGGACCGGGGCATGGCCACCGCCGCCGACGACTCGACCCCGGCCGCCCGCGCGTCGGCGCTGTCCGCGCCGCGCCCGCCCGCACCGGAGGAACCGGCGGCCAACCGGGACGACGACCCGGAGCGCCCGCGCCGGCCGCTGCGTACCGCGGCGATGCTGGCGGCCCTGCTGGTCATCCTCGGTGGCGGCCTCTTCGCCGGCTGGAGCTACACCCAGCGGCAGTACTACGTCGGGGCGACCGACAGCGGGCAGCTCGCGGTGTTCCGCGGGGTCCCCGGCCAGGTGGCCGGCCTCGACCTGTCCAGCGTGCACTCGACCAGCCAGGCCAAGCTCGACGACCTCACCCTGGCCGCCCAGGAGCAGGTCAAGCAGGGCATCCAGGCCAAGAGCCGACCGGACGCGCTGCGCCGGCTGGCCGAGCTGACCAGCGACGACCCGACCAACCCGAACCTGAAGCCGGTCTGCCCGCCGGTACCGTCGCTGATCACCGGCTCACCCGTGCCGGCGAACTCGTCGGCGCCGGCCGTCCCAGGCTCACCCAGCCCCGGCGTGACCAGGGTCCCGGGTGTCACCGGCACCCCCACGCCGCCCACCACACCCGACGCCTCGGCCTCCGACGCGGTTCCGCCGGCCGGAGACCCGGCGGGCTGCCGGTCGCCCGAGTGACCGTCGGCTGAGAACCGAGGGACACCTCCTTGACCGCAGCGGCCCACCCGGTAGTCTCGCCCGTCACGACGGGCGAGCGGCCCGGCGTACGTCTGGCGCGGTCCCGGCGTAACGCCGAACTGTCCCTGCTGGTGCTGGCGATGGTGCTCGTGGCCGCGTACGGGGCGATCGTCGAGGCGAACCTGCTCGACACCGTCACCCGCGACTTCTGGATGCCGGCCGCCGCGCTCGGGCTGGTCTTCCTCGGCATGCACCTGGTGATCCGGTGGCTCGCGCCGTTCGCCGATCCGGCCCTGCTGCCGGCGGTCGCCCTGCTCAACGGCATCGGGGTGGGCTTCCTGCGCCGGCTCGATCTCGGCAAGGCCGCCCCGGCCGACCGGGAGACGCTGGCCATCTTCGCCGGCACCGGCGGGCGGCAGCTCGCCTGGACGCTGGCCGCGGTGGTCCTCGCGGCCGGTCTGCTGGTGCTGATGCGTGACCACCGGGCGGTCTCCCGGTACGCGTACACGCTGGGGCTGGCCGGCATCGTGCTGGTGATGATCCCGGCGGTGCTGCCCGGCCGGTTCTCCGAGATCAACGGCGCGAAGCTGTGGATCAGGGTGGGTGGGTTCAGCATCCAGCCCGGTGAGTTCGCCAAGCTGGCGCTGCTGGTCTTCTTCGCCTACTACCTGGTCCGCAAGCGTGAGGTGCTGTCGCTGGCCAGCCGCCGCATCCTCGGCATCGACTTCCCGCGCGGCCGGGATCTCGGGCCGGTGCTCGGGGTGTGGATGATCAGTCTGCTGGTCCTGGTCTTCGAGAAGGACCTCGGCACCTCGCTGCTCTACTTCGGCATGTTCGTGGTGACCCTCTACATCGCCACCGAACGGGTCAGTTGGCTGCTGATCGGTCTGGTCCTGTTCTTCGGCGGCGCCTACCTCGCGTACGTGCTGGGCGGCACGGTGGGTGGCCCGTTCGCCAACTTCTACACCCGGGCCGAGATCTGGCTCGACCCGTTCGCCGAGCCGTACGACCGGGGCTACCAGCTGGTGCAGGGCCTGCTCGGCCTGGGCAGCGGTGGCCTGTTCGGCTCCGGCCCGGGTGCCGGGGAGCCGCTGGAGATCCCCGAGGTGCAGAACGACTTCATCTTCGCCGGCATCGGCGAGGAGATCGGCCTGTTCGGGCTGACCGCGCTGCTGGTGGTCTACCTGCTCATCGTCGAACGGGGGCTGCGGGCCGGGCTTGCGGTGCGGGACTCGTTCGGCAAGCTGGTCGCCGGTGGTCTCGCCTTCACGCTGGGGCTCCAGGTCTTCGTGATCGTCGGCGGGATCAGCAAGCTCATCCCGCTGACCGGTCAGACCACCCCGTTCCTGTCCGCAGGTGGTTCGTCGTTGATGGCGAACTGGCTGCTCATCGCGGTGCTGCTGCGCATCTCCGACGCCGCCCGGCGGCCGGTGGCCCAGGGCGGCGGCCCGGCGGGCCGACCCGGTGGCGGGCCGCCGGAACAGCTGCACGGTGCTCCCACGGAGGTGATCCGCCCGTGAACGCGCCCCTGCGCCGCGTCGGCGTCGTCGTCATGGTCCTGTTCGGGCTGCTCTTCGCCAACCTCAACTGGATCCAGGCCTACAAGGCGGACGAATACCGCAACAGCGACTACAACGGTCGGGTCCAGGTGGCCGAGTACGAGCGCCGTCGGGGCAACATCGAGGCCGGCGGCACCGCCGTGGCCACCAGCAAGGAGACCGGCGGCAAGCTGCGGTTCCAGCGCAGCTACCCGGCGGGGACGAAGTACGCGCACGTGCTCGGCTACAAGCCGGTCAACCTGGCCGACACCGGCATCGAACGGCTGGAGAACGACTTCCTCGCCGGCACCAGCGACGCCCTGCTCGGCAACCGGATCAAGGACATGTTCACCGGCGACGAGAGTGGCGGCGGCAACGTGCTGCTGAGCATCTCCAAGCGGGCCCAGGACACCGCCTACGAGCAGTTGCGTAACAACCGCAACGGGGTGAAGAAGGGCGCGGCGATCGCCATCGACCCGCGTACCGGTGCGGTGCAGGCGCTGGTCTCGATGCCCAGCTTCGACCCGAACCCGCTGGTCGACCACGACACCAACGTGGCTTCGGCGGCCTACAACAAGTACGAGCAGGACCCGGACGGCCCGCTGAAGAACCGGGCCCTGTCGGAGGTCCTGCCGCCCGGCTCCACCTTCAAGATCGTGATCGCCGCCGCCGCACTGGAGAACGGGGTCGGCAAGGACACCGAGATCCCGGCCGGGGCGAGCTGGACCCCGCCGACCTCGGGCACGCCGATCCGCAACGCCGCCCCGTCGATCTGCCCGGAGGCGCAGGTCACCCTGATCGACGCGGTCACCGAGTCGTGCAACACCGGCTTCGCCCAGCTCGGCGTCCGGCTCGGCGCGGACACGGTGAAGGAGAAGGCCCGGCAGTTCGGCTTCGAGCAGGACGACCTCTTCGTCGGTCAGCTCGGCGAGGGTGGCCTGCCGGTGGCGGCCAGCCGGACCGGCGACATGCAGAACCCCGACGGCGGCACCGACCCGGCCGCGCTGGCGCAGTCCTCGATCGGCCAGAACAACGTCCGGATGACCCCGCTCCAGGGGGCGCTGATCGCCGGCTCGGTCGCCAACAAGGGCCGGCAGATGCGCCCCTACCTGGTCAAGCAGCTCCTCGGGCCGGACCGCACCACCAGCTACTACAACGCCCAGCCCCGGGAGTTGCGCCAGCCGGTCAGCGGCCAGGTCGCCGACGACCTGCGGGACATGATGGTCAGCGTGGTGAAGAACGGCACCGGCAGCTCCGCCGCCATCGACGGCTACACCGTCGGCGGCAAGACCGGCACCGCCCAGTCCGCGCCGGACCGCCCCGACCACGGCTGGTTCATCGGCTTCGCGCTGGACAAGAACGGCAACGCCGTCTCCGCCGTCTGCGTGGAGCTGGAGCAGGCCGGCAGCGGCGGCAGCGCCGAGGCGGCCCGGATCGGTGGCAAGATCATGCAGGCGGCCATCGCCGATGCGGGGGGCCGCTGACATGCTCAGCCCCGGGGTGCAGCTCGGCAACCGCTACCGTCTCGACGAGCGGATCGCCAGCGGCGGCATGGGCGACGTGTGGCGCGGCACCGACCAGGTGCTGGGCCGTACGGTGGCGGTGAAGAGCCTGCTCCCGGCGCTGCTCGACGAGCCCGGCTTCGCCGAACGCTTCCGCGGCGAGGCGCGCACCATGGCCACCATCAACCACCCCGGCGTGGTCGACGTCTACGACTTCGGCAGCGACCAGCAGATCGCCTTCCTGGTGATGGAGTACGTCGAGGGTGACGCCCTGTCGGCGACGCTCAGCCGGGTCGGCCGGCTCACCCCGGCCCGGACGATGGCCCTGCTCGCCCAGGCCGCCGACGCCCTGCACGCCGCCCACGAGAAGGGCATCGTGCACCGCGACGTCAAGCCGGGCAACCTGCTCGTCCGGCCGAACGGCACGCTGGTGCTCACCGACTTCGGCATCGCCCGGTCCGAGCTGGTCGGCCAGCTCACCGCCGCCGGGTCGGTGCTCGGCACCGCCTCGTACATCTCCCCCGAGCAGGCCACCGGCGCGGTCGCCACGCCCGCCTCCGACGTCTACGCGCTCGGTGTGGTGGCCTACCAGTGCCTCGCCGGCCGGCGGCCCTTCGAGGGTGACAACCCGCTCGAAATCGCGATGAAGCACGTGCGGGACACTCCCCGGCCGCTGCCCGGGGACATCCCGCCCCAGGTCAAGGCGATCGTGGAGCGGGCGATGGCCAAGGAGCCCGGCCACCGCTGGCCGAGCGCGGCCGCCCTGGCCTCCGTCGCCCGGCAGGCCAAGCAGGCCCTCTCCCAGCAGGCCCGCGCCGGTGGCGGACACCCCGGCCCGGTCTCCGGTGGCCCGGTCTCCGGGGCGCCGGCGTCCCCGGCCGGCCCGATGGCCCGCGCCCAGGTGCCCGCCGTACCCCGGCAGCAGCCCGGCGTGCCGGTGCACCCGCACCGGCCCGCGGTGAGCGGCCAGGCCCGGCCCCCGGTCGGTGGGCAGCAGGCCCGGCCGCCGATGGGTGGGCAGGCCCGGCCGCCGGTCGCGGCCCGGCACCCGCAGCCGCCGCCGGTGACCCCGCAGCGTCCGCCGGTCCAGGCCACCCCGATGACCCGGCCCTACCCGCAGCAGCCCCGGGGGGCGGCCTCCGTGCCGCCCGCCCAGCTACGTGCCGACCGGCCCGTGTACGCCCGACAGCCCCTCCCGCCCCCCGCTCCACCTGCCCGTTCACGGTCCGGCATGGTGACCCTGGCGATCCTGCTGGCGGTGCTGGTGCTGGTCTGCTCGGGTGTGCTCGCGTACGCGAGCCGGCAGGGCAACCTGGCCACCGACCCCGGTGCGCCGGGTACGACGTCCGGCGCGCTGAGTGCCCTCGGACGCGACGATCCGGCCGGGACGTCGTACCGTCGGGTGGTACGGCTCGGACCGGGTGCCGGCGAGACGACGACGAGCGAAGGACGACGAACGCGATGACAGCCCAGGCCCGCCTGCTCGGTGGCAGGTACCAGGTCGGCGAGCTGCTCGGTTACGGCGGCATGGCCGAGGTGCACCGCGGTCGGGACCTCCGGCTCGGTCGGGACGTCGCGATCAAGATGCTCCGGACGGACCTGGCCCGGGACGCGACCTTCCAGATGCGGTTCCGGCGGGAGGCGCAGAACGCCGCCTCGCTGAACCACCCGGCGATCGTCGCCGTCTACGACACCGGTGAGGAGACCGCCCCGACCGGGGAGACCCTCCCGTTCATCGTGATGGAGTTCGTGAACGGGCGGACCCTCAAGGAGGTCCTCGGCGTCGAGGGGCGGCTCCAGCCGCGCCGGGCGCTGGAGATCTGCGCCGACATGTGCGCGGCCCTGGAGTTCAGCCACCGGCACGGGATCATCCACCGGGACATCAAGCCCGGCAACGTGATGCTGACCCAGACCGGCCAGGTCAAGGTGATGGACTTCGGCATCGCCCGCGCGCTGGCCAGCGGCGCCACCACGATGACGCAGACCAGCGCGGTGATCGGCACGGCCCAGTACCTCTCCCCCGAGCAGGCGCGCGGCGAGGCGGTCGACGCCCGCTCCGACGTGTACGCCGCCGGCTGCGTGCTGTTCGAGCTGGTCTGCGGCCACCCGCCGTTCGTCGGCGACAGCCCGGTCAGCGTGGCGTACCAGCACGTGCGGGAGGCCCCGCCGACGCCGAGCGACATCAACCCGGACGTCACCCCGGCGATCGACGCGATCGTGCTCAAGGCGCTGTCGAAGAACCCGCTCAACCGCTACCAGAGCGCCGGTGAGATGCGGGCCGACCTGCTCCGCGCCGCCGCCGGCCGACCGGTGATGGCCACCCCCGTCCTGAGCCAGGACGAGACGACCCCGATGGCCGCGGCGGCGAGCGGCTACCCGACGCAGGTGGTCGGCCAGCAGACCCGGCAGATCCCGGCCCGGGTCGGCGACCCGCAGCGGCGCAAGAGTTCGGCCTGGGTGATCGCGGCGTTCGCGGCGGTCGGCGTCCTGGCGGTGATCGCCCTGGTCGCGGCGCTGCTGATGAACGGTCAGGAGCCGAAGAAGAGCCCGGTGCCCAACCTGGCGGGCAAGACGCAGGACGTCGCGTTCGCCGAGATCCGCAATTCCGGCTTGGTGCCGGCGACCGGCGACCAGGTCTTCGACAGCACCTGCAAGGTGGGCACGGTGGTCAGGCAGGACCCGCCGGCCGGCACCGCGCTGGAGGAGAACGGCCAGGTGACGGTGAGCCTCTGCGGCGGCAAGCCCGAGGTCAGCATCCCCAACGGCCTCAAGGGCAGCAAGGTCGAGAGCGCCGAGACCCGGCTCAAGGACGAAAAGTTCAGGGTCAAGGTGGTGACGAAGGACAGCGAGGAGAGCGAGGACATCGTCCTCGACGTGTCCCCGCCCGAGGGCGAGAAGGTGCCGGAGGGCACCGAGGTGACCCTCACCGTCTCCCGGGGCAACGTCCGGGAGGTGCCGGACGTCAAGGACCTCAGCCAGGCGGAGGCCACCCGGACCCTGCAGAACGCCGGGTTCAAGGTCAACCCGGAACTCGGTTCGGAGGTGCCGGCGGACGAGGCCGGCAAGGTGCAGAGCCAGAACCCGAAGGCCGGCACCAAGAAGGCCAAGGGGAGCACGGTCACCATCGTGGTGAGCGTGCCGGAGGTGACCGAGTCGCCGACGCCGCCGACGCCGACCACGCCGGTGCCGACCACCACCCCGCCCGGTGACGGCACGGGGGGCGGGTTCCCGCTGCCCACCCCGCCGTTCCGCAGCGACGACGACTGACCCGTACCCCCGCCCTGCCGGGCCCGGTCCGCCGGGACCGGGCCGGGTGATGAACCGGCGGGCGGCCCGTCAGAGGGTGGCGAAGGCGGCCCGGCGGCGGGCGTCGACCTCGGCGGCCAGCTCCGGGGCGCGTTCCAGGGCCTCCGGGTGGCCGCAGGCGGCGACCCAGTTGGCCAGCATCAGGTGGCCGCCCTCGGTGAGCACCGACTCCGGGTGGAACTGCACCCCCTCGATCGGCAGCGTCCGGTGCCGCATCGCCATCACCACGCCGGAGGCCGTCCAGCCGGTGACCTCCAACTCGTCGGGCAGCGTCTCGGGCAACACCGCCAGCGAGTGGTAGCGGGTGGCGGTGAACGGGTCGGGCAGGCCGGCCAGCACCCCGACCGAGTGGTGCCGCACCTCGGAGGTCTTGCCGTGCAGCAGCTCGGGGGCCCGGGTGACGGTGCCGCCGAACGCCTCCCCGATCGCCTGGTGCCCCAGGCAGACGCCGAAGATCGGCAGCTCGCCGGCGTACCGGTGGATGACGTCGAGGCAGATGCCGGCGCGGTCCGGACTGCCCGGCCCCGGCGAGAGCAGGATGCCGGCCGCGCCGACCCGGCCGACCTCGGCGACGTCGATCTCGTCGTTGCGCCGGACCTCGCACTCCACCCCGAGCTGGCCGAGGTACTGCACGAGGTTGAAGACGAAGGAGTCGTAGTTGTCGATCACGAGGACGCGCATGGGCTCACCGGCTTGGGGAGGGGGCGGGCGGGGTGTTGTTCCGGTCGGTGTCGTACGGCAGGTCGTGCCCGTCGCCGGCCGGCGCGTCCGGGTCGACGGCGGAGTCACCGCCCGGGTTGCCGGAGTCCTGGGTGACCTGCACGTCGTCGAAGGGCAGCAGCGGCTCGGCCCAGGGGAACACCACGTACCACAGCAGCGCCACCGTCGCGGTGGCGAGCAGCACCGAGCCGACCAGCTTGCCGGGCAGCCCGAAGGGCAGCTTGCGCCAGATCCAGGAGTACATCGTCAGCCCCTCAGCTCCGGCGGCGGACCCTGCGACTTGGGCTGCGTACGGTCGAGCTCGGCGTGGACGATCAGCCGCTGGTAGTTGTCGAACTTCGGGTTGCAGGTGGTGAGGGTGAGCAGCTTGCGGGTGGGTTTCGCGTTCGGCTCGCCGGGCACCGGGGCGACCACCTCGACCTGGTCGGGGCGGACGATCCGGGACTGGTACACCTTGTAGACGTACCAGTCCTGCTTGCCCTCCAGGAGGATCGCGTCGCCGGACTTCAGCTCGTCAAGCCGCCAGAAGGTGGCCCGGTTGCGGTGCCCGGCGACGGAGAAGTTGCCCACCTCGCCGGGGAGCGCGCTCTTCGGGTAGTGGCCCGGGGCGTACCGGATGTCCTCCTGGGTGACGCCCTCGACGACCACCCAGTTCTTGTCGAGGCTGGGGATGTAGAGCCCGGCGATCGGCTTGCCCTCGGCCGGGGCGACCGCCTTGGTCGGGCCGGGGCTGACCGTGGGGTCGCCGGTCGGGCCCCAGGCCTGGGCGAGTTGCTGGTTGAGCTTGCTCTGGTGGGCGTCGACCAGGGCGGACTTGCCCCAGATCTCGTACCCGGCGAAGAGGAGCACCACCAGGCCGAAGGTGATCAGCACCTCGCCGCTGACCCGGACGCCGGTGCGTAGCCGGGAGGCGAAGGTGGGCCGGGTCAGCTCCGAGTAGACGCTCTTGTAGCCCTCCCCGGTCTGCTCCGGGCGTAGCTGCACCACCCGTTCCCCGCGGCGGGGCGGTGGCGGGGGCGGGACGGGGTCGCCGGACCCGTCCGGCTCGGGGGCGGGTGGCACCGCGCCCATCAGCGCGGTGGAGTCCATCGCCGGAGCGGTCGGTCGGGCCGGCAGCACCGGGAGCAGCGCCGTCGCCGCCGGGTCGACGGTGCGGTCCGGCTGCTGACCGGTGGGCACGGGCGGGGCGGGGCGTCCGGGCCCACCTGACGGCTGCTGCCGGCCGTCGGGCGTCGGCCCGGTGGGGCGGCCCGGCCAGGCGGGCGGCGGTTGGCGGGTGGGCAGCACCGGCGCGGGCCAGGGGCCGGCGGGCTGCGGGTGGGCGGGTTCCGGGCGGGTGGCCGCGGGCGCTGTGGACCGGTCGACCGTGGGGAGGAAGGCGGTCGGCCCGTCGTGCTGGTCGCCGCGGCGCGGGTCCCCGCCCTGCCGGGTCATCGCGGCACCGTCGCCGATCGCAGCGCCGTCGAGTCCTCGAACGCGGGCACGGTGACGGAGCCGACGTGCTCGGAGTAACCGAGCTGGTAGTGGTCGACCGCCTGCTTGAACAACCCGACTCCCTGAGAGCCGGCGAGGGCCTGCTGGAGGGCAGCGGGATCGCCGATTGCTACGATCTTGAATGGTGGCGAGTACACCCGGCCGTGCAGCAGCAGGGTGTTACCGACGCAGCGTACCGCGCTGGTGGAGAGCACGCGGACGTTCATGATGGACATGGCCTCCGCACCTCCGGCCCACAGCGCGTTGACCACCGCCTGCACGTCACCCTGGTGGACGACCAGGTCGTCGTTGGTGGCCCCCTTGGGCAGGGTGCCGTCGCTGCGCCGGGGGGCGTCGTTCAGTTCGACTGTCACCCCGGGCCCGGCGAGCGCGGTGAACCCGGCCGCCTGCTGGAGCCCCTGGGCCCGGTCGCGCTGCTCCTTGATCGGTTGGTCGGTGTCGGCCAGGGCGGCGGTCTCGCCCTCCACGTCGGCGCGCAGCCGGGCGGCCCGGAGTTCGCTGGCGGCCACCTGTTCCCGGCGGTCCTCGATGAGCTGGGTGAGCTGGGGCCGGCGGTCCTCGCGTAGGGCGGTGCCGCCGGCGGTGGTGGCCGTGGTGGTGAAGAGCAGACCGGCCGCGGCGGCGATCAGCGGCACGCCGATCGACCAGCCCGGCCGGCGCTGCCGGGGGCGGCGTGGCAGGAAGGCGGCGACCGCCCGGCGCATGGCCTTCTGCCAGGACGCCGCACCGGATGTGTACTCCACCGAGCGTTCCTCTCCCGTCATGTGGTGACGCCCGTCACTCTCCGGGGCGGTCACCGGCGTCGCGCCGACCCGCCCGATCCGGTCACCGCGTGCACCGGATCGACCCCATTCATGGCCTGGAGCGGCCTTCCGGACTACGCTAGCTGTCGAACATTATTGGCCATGGACCGTCGCCCCCGCGCCCGGTTGTCAGGCCGGACGAGGTCGTCACCCCTCTGGAGAGCGTCGTGCCCAAGTCTCAGGTCCGTAAGAAGAAGGTGTACACCCCGCCGACGGACGTCCGTCCGACGACGACGGCGGCGACGCGCAAGCCTAGCCCGGTGTGGCTGCCGGCGACCGCTGTCGCGTTTATCGTCGGCGGCATCGGCTGGCTGGTGGTCTACTACCTCTCCGAGCAGGAGTACCCGGTCGCCTCGTGGGGCTACTGGAACCTCGCGGTCGGGTTCGGCGCGATGGTGGGTTCGCTGATCCTGCTCTCCCGCTGGCGTTGAGCGCGGCGCTCCGGCGCGTTCCGCGACACGTCCCAGGTCACCCCGGACGGCCCCAGCCCGGCGCTTCGTCGTCGGGAGCCCTATGGTGTCCGCAGGGCGGCGTGGCCTGGTGCGAGAAGACTCACGTTACCGTTGGGTAACTTTCGCGTAGGCTGCACTGCATGACCGAGCGGAGCGAGGTCATCGACCGGTCCGGTCGGGGGTGCGGCGGCGTCACGCCGGCCACCCCCTGAGCCGGCCCCCGGTCGCCGAGCCGCTCGACAGGCAGCAGACCGGGAGGCCAACTCGATGGGCAGCGTCCAGATCGTCACCACGGTCCTCGCCGCCGCCATCACCGCCGTGGCGGTGTGGCTCGCGGTGCGCGCGGTGCTGAAGATGGTGGCCGTCATCCGGCTGGGGCAACCCGCGCCGGAGCGGTTCGCCGACAAGGGCACCCGGGCGAAGACGATGCTGGTCGAGACGGCCGGCCACACCCGGATGCTCCGGTGGGGCGTGGTGGGCGCCGCGCACTGGTTCGTGATGGTCGGCTTCATCGTGCTGTCGCTGCTCGTGCTGGAGGCGTACTTCGAGGTCGTCTCGCCGACCGGCGGCCTGCCGCTGATCGGTGGCCTCGCCGTCTACGGCCTGGTCACCGAGGTGATCGCGGTGCTCGGCACGGTCGGCATCGGAGTGCTGATCGCGATCCGGGTCCGCAACCGGCCGACCCGTCCGGGTGGGCGCTCCCGGTTCACCGGCTCCACCATGTGGCAGGGCTACTTCGTCGAGGCGGTCGTCCTCGCCGTGCTGGTCATGGGGTTCGTGATCCGCGGCTTCAAGGTCGCCACCGACCACTTCGAGTACCCGGTCTGGGCCACCCCGGTCAGCCACGCCGTCGGCGCGCTGCTGCCCGCCTGGCCGGCCGGCGTCAGCGTCGCCGCCCTCATCAAGATCGCCATCTCGATGACCTGGTTGATCGTCATCGCGCTGAACGTGACGATGGGCGTCGCCTGGCACCGCTTCCTGGCGTTCTTCAACATCTTCTTCAAGCGGGAACCGGCCCGGCCCGCCGGCTCCGGGCTCGGCCCGCTGCGCCCGATGACGAGCAACGGCAAGCCGCTCGACTTCGAGGAGGCCGACCCGGAGAAGGACCAGTTCGGTGTCGCCCAGGTCGAACAGTTCACCTGGAAGGGCCTGCTCGACTTCAGCACCTGCACCGAGTGCGGTCGCTGCCAGTCGCAGTGCCCGGCCTGGAACACCGGCAAGCCGCTGTCGCCCAAGCTGCTCGTGCTCAGCCTCCGCGACCACGCGTACGCCAAGGCGCCCTACCTGCTGGCTGGCGGCGGCAAGGACCTCACCGGCGAGGAGAAGGCCACTGCGGCGCAGCTCGCCCACCTCGACGTGCTCACCCTCGCCGAGGCCGACAAGCCGCTGATCGGCGACGCCGAGGCCGGCGGCGTCATCGACCCGGACGTGCTGTGGTCCTGCACCACCTGCGGGGCCTGCGTCGAGCAGTGCCCGGTCGACATCGAGCACGTCGACCACATCGTCGACATGCGGCGCTACCAGGTGCTGATCGAGTCGAGCTTCCCGTCCGAGGCCGGCGTCATGCTGCGCAACCTGGAGAACAAGGGCAACCCGTGGGGCGCCCCGCAGAACACCCGTGAGGACTGGACCAAGGGGCTCGGCTTCGAGGTGCCCCGGGTCGGCGAGGTCGACGACTTCGAGTACCTGTTCTGGGTGGGCTGCGCCGGCGCGTTCGAGGACCGGGCCAAGAAGACCACCCGCGCGGTGGCCACCCTGCTCAACGAGGCGGGCGTCTCCTTCGCCATCCTCGGTGAGGGCGAGACCTGTTCCGGTGACCCGGCCCGCCGGATCGGCAACGAGTTCGTCTTCCAGATGCTCGCCCAGCAGAACGTCGAGACCCTCAACGAGGCGTTCGAGGGCCGGGAGCAGGCCAAGCGCAAGATCGTCGCCACCTGCCCGCACTGCTTCAACACCCTCGGCAACGAGTACGGCCAGCTCGGCGGCGAGTTCGAGGTGGTACACCACACCCAGCTCCTGGCCCACCTGGTCAGCACCGGGCGGCTCACCCCGGTGCAGCCGGTCGATGGCGGGGTCACCTACCACGACCCCTGCTACCTGGGCCGGCACAACCGGGTCTTCGCGGCGCCCCGGGAGGTGCTCGGCAGCGCTGTCAACGGCGGCGGCAGGGCCGACACCGACCTGATCGAGATGCCGCGCAACAGCGAGCGCTCCTTCTGCTGTGGTGCCGGCGGCGCCCGGATGTGGATGGAGGAGAAGATCGGCAAGCGGATCAACGTGGACCGGGTCGAGGAGGCCATGTCCACCGGGGCGCGGACGGTCGCCGTCGGCTGCCCGTTCTGCTCGACGATGCTCAATGACGGGGTCAACGGCAAGGGGGCCGGCGAGCAGGTCGAGGTGGTCGACGTGGCCAGTGTGCTGCTGCGCTCGGTCAAGCCGGACACCGCGCCCGGCGCGAAGGAGACCGCGCCGACCGCCGGCTGAGGCCGTACCGCCGCCCTGGGCGGACGCACGACGGCGGCGGCACCCCCCCCCGGTGCCGCCGCCGCGGCGGTGGTCAGGACGCTGTGACGGTCAGGACGACGTGCTGGTGACGATGGCGGCCGTGGTGGCGACCGTGGTCGCCGTCATGATCGCGGCCTGGGTCTCCTCGATCGCCTTCTTCGTCGCCGCGGCCGCCCAGTCCCCCTCGGCGATCTCCGCGGTGCGCGCCTTGAGCCGCTCCTTCGGCAACTCCCGGAAGAGCTTGCGGTCCAGCCCCACCGCGCGGGTCAGGCCGAGCAACGCGGCCGTCCGGGCCTCCACCGGGCCGTCGGCGAGCAGCGCGTCGACCATCCGCTGCCGGGCCTCCGTCTCCGCCACCGGCTCCGCGCCGGTCGGCGACGGATAACGGGTACGCGGGAAGACCAGCAGCACCCGGTCGGAATCCCGGCGCAGCACCCCCGTGTCGACCAGGCCCGACAGCACCCGGTCGGGCAGCCCCTTGGCCAGCCGGCTGATCCAGTCCTTGGGTCGGCGGCGCTTGCCGTCGGCGGCCACCCGGGCGAGGGCGTCGTCGAGCACCGGGTGGCCTACCGGCGTCGGGTCGGTCACCACCAGCCGGTCGTCGGCCACCTCGACCCGACCGGCGAGCGCCAGTTCGAGCAGCACCGCGCCGGACAGCCCGTAGTCGAGGTGCGGCCGGCCGAGCCGGTTCACGCCGGTGTCGTCGTAGGCGAGCAGGACCAGTTCGTCAGCGAGGGTGAGCGGTGCCATGCCGTCCACGCTAACCCGATGGCACGAACCCTGCCCGGCGGCGGCCGGTGACCGTGTGCCACGCCCCGGTGACCGCCGGGGGCGGATCTGAAACAATCACGCCCATCGACTCACTGCTGCTCGGCACGCTGCTGCCCCTGGCCGGCTTCGTGCTGCTGACCGCCGGCAACGCGTTCTTCGTCGCGGCCGAGTTCGCCCTGGTCACCGTCGACCGGGCGGAGATCGACAGGCGGGCCGAGACCGGCGACGTCACCGCCGCCACGGTACGCCGGGCGCTGCGCGAACTGTCCTTCCAGCTCTCCGGGGCGCAGCTCGGCATCACCCTCACCGCGCTGCTCACCGGCTACCTGGCCGAGCCCGCCCTGTCCCGGCTGTTCGCGCCGCTGCTGGCCCCGCTGGGCGGTGCGGACCGGTTCGGCCCGCTGCTCGCCCTGGCGCTGGCCACCCTGCTGTCGATGCTCTTCGGTGAGCTGGTGCCGAAGAACCTGGCGCTGGCCCGGCCGATGCCGGCGGCCCTGGCCACCGCCGGGCCGATGCGGGCCTTCTCCCGGGCCTTCGGCTGGCTCATCAGGGGGCTGAACAACTCGGCGAACCGGCTGGTCCGCCAGCTCGGGGTGGAACCGCAGGAGGAACTGGCCAGCGCCCGGTCCCCGGAGGAACTCGGGCTGCTCGCGGCCATCTCGGCCCGGGCGGGCGCGCTGCCGCCGGACACCGCGATGCTGCTGCGCCGGACCATCCGCTTCGGCGACAAGCGGGCCGCCGAGGCGATGACCCCCCGGGTGGACGTGATCGCGTTGCGGGCCACCGCCACCGTCGCCGAGCTGCTGGACCTGTCCCGGCGGACCGGCCGTACCCGGTTCCCCGTCTTCGAGGAGACCCTCGACCTGGTCACCGGGGTCGCGGCCGTGCCGGACGCGCTCGGTGTGCCGCTGGCCGCGCGGGCCCGCACCACCGTCGCCTCGGTCGCCCGTGAACCGGTGTACGTCCCGGAGAGCCTGGACCTCGACGGCGTGCTGGCGGCGCTGAAGGCCGCCGGGTCCGACCTGGCCATCGTCGTCGACGAGTACGGCGGCACCGACGGGGTGGTGACCGTCGAGGACCTGGTCGAGGAGCTGGTCGGGGAGATCGCCGACGAGTTCGACCCGGCCACCGTGGACGACGCCCACGCCACCGGGCTGACCGTGCCGGGCGGGGAACGGACCGTCCTGGTCGACGGGGTGCTGCGCGGGGACGAACTGTTCGAGCAGACCGGCTTCCGGCTCCCCGAGGGCCCGTACGAGACGCTGGCGGGCTTTCTGATGGCCCGGTTGGGGCACATCCCGTTGCCGGGCGAGACGACCCGTGCGGACGGCTACGCGTTCACCGTCGTCGAGGTGGAGCGGCACCGCATCGAACAGGTGCGGGTGGTCCGTCCCGAGGAGCCGCACGCCGATGACTGAGCTGCTGGTCGCGGTGGTGCTGCTGCTCGGCAACGCGTTCTTCGTGGGCAGCGAGTTCGCCCTGATCGCGTCGCGTCGTACGGTGGTGGAGCCGTTGGCCGCCACCTCGCAGCGGGCCCGGTGGGCGTTGTCGGCGATGAACCAGATCCCGCTGATGATCGCCGGGGCGCAGCTCGGCATCACCGTCTGCTCGCTCGGGTTGGGGGCGATCGCCGAGCCGGCCCTGGCCCACCTGCTGGAGCCGGTGTTCCACGCGGTGCCGCTGCCGGCGGGCGCGGTGCACCCGGTCTCCTTCCTGATCGCCCTGTGCGTGGTGGTGTTCCTGCACACCGTCGTGGGCGAGATGGTGCCCAAGAACATCACCCTGGCCGGGCCGGAGCCGTCGGCGCTCTGGCTGGGGCCGGCGATGCTGGCGTTCTGCCTGGCCACCAAGCCGTTGCTGCTGGCGATGAAGTGGGCGGCGCGGCAGGTGCTGCGGCTGTGGGCGGTGGAGGCGACCGACGCGGTCAAGACGGTCTTCACCGCCGAGGAGCTGGCCGGGCTGGTCGCCCAGGCCCGCACCGAGGGGCTGCTCGACGCCGAGGAGCACGCCCGGATCACCGGGGCGCTGGCGTTGCACGACCGGACGGCGGCCGACGCGTTGCAGCCCTGGTCCACGGTCACCACGGTGGCGGAGGACGTCTCACCGGCCTCGCTGGAGGTGCTGGCGACCAGCACCGGCCGGTCCCGGTTCCCGGTGGTGCAGCGTTCCACCCGCCGGGTGCTGGGGTTCGTGCACGTCAAGGACGTCCTCGGGTACGCCGGGGTGGCCCGTCGCGCGCCGGTGCCGGCCGAGGTCTACCGGCCGCTGGCGGTGGTCCCGCCGGACCGTACGCTGGCCGATCTGCTGTTGGCGATGCGGCGCGAGCGGCGGCACATGGTGCTGGTGAGCGACGGTCGCCGTCCGCTGGGTGTGGTCACGCTCGACGACGTATTGACGGCCATCGTTGGAAATTGAGTGGACACCCTTTGTGTGCAAGCGATTGCACTGATGTGATGGAGTGCCCACCCGCCTTGATTCCCCACCGCGACTGCCCCTAATGTTGCACCGGCCGCTGTGGGACGTCTGCCTCCTTCTTCCCCTTAGCGAGGCGCCCGGCGGTCGGTTGCAAAGGAGTCGACGCCGGTGGCAACCATGCCCCCTCACCGTCACGCCCAGGGCCAGCCGCCCGTACGGCCGGCAGCCCTCCGGCGGGTCGCCCGCCGCCTGCTCACCCTGGTCGCGGCGGTCGCCGTAGGTGCCGGGATGCTCGCCGTGCCGGCCCACGCCGCGCCGTCGCCCGAGGAGATCGAGGCGGCCCTCGACAAGCAGTGGGAGCAGATCGAACCGACCATCGAGAGCCACCACAAAGTCCAGGAGCAGCTGAAGGTCAACCGCAAGAAGGCGGCCGACCTCCAGAAGAAGATCGAGCCGCTGGCGCTGCAGAGCGAACTCGCCCTGGGCCGGGTCGGTGACCTCGCCTCCCGCTACTACAAGTCCGGCCCCTCGCAGGAGCTGAGCGCGCTGCTCACCACCACCAAGCCGGGCACCCTCGCCGCGCAGCTGACCATCCTGGACCGGCTCGCCGCCGAGCAGCGCCGGGAGGTCGAGGCCGTGCTCGTGGTGCGCCGCAAGTACGACGCCGAGAAGCAGAAGCTCGACACCCTGATCGCCGCCGAGGTGAAGCAGGAGAAGGAACTCGCGGCCAAGAAGAAGCAGATCAACGCCGAGATCAAGCGGCTGCAGGCGGCGATGCCGAAGACCACGGTGAAGGTGAACGGCTGCCCCACGATCAACGGCGTGGTCAGCTCCGCCGCCCGGACCGCGATCGCGACCGCCTGCGCCCAGGTCGGTGACCCGTACGTCTGGGGCGCCACCGGGCCGAACTCGTTCGACTGCTCCGGGCTCACCCAGTTCGCGTACAAGGCGGCCGGCATCTCGCTGACCCACTTCACCGGTGCGCAGTGGAACGAGGGCAAGGCCATCCCGCGCTCCGAGGCCCGCCCCGGCGACCTGGTGTTCTTCTTCAGCGACCTGCACCACGTCGGGCTCTACCTGGGCAACGACATGATGGTGCACGCGCCCCGGACCGGTAAGCCGGTCCAGGTGACCAGCATCAACTACATGCCGGTGGCCGGCTTCCGCCGCCCCTGAGCAGCTCATACGCCAACCCCCGGCCCATCGGGCCGGGGGTTGCGTGTTTTCCGGTCACGGACCGTGCCGGCCCGGCGGGTTGCGGATCGATAACGACCGTCTCTACTCTGGTCAATCGTCGGTCGGCACCAGGTCCGCCCCGCCCGGGGTGGCGTCGGCCGACACCGCCGAGTCGCCTCCGGGCGAGCCGGGGACCCAGGTACGCCGGGGTGAATCCGCGACCATCGCGGTAGGGCGCTCCCTTCCCGCCCGAACCCGTCAGCTAACCCGGTAGGCGGTCGAGGAAGAAGGAGCCCGGAGCCCGGTGGCACACCATGCCCCGCGGCCACCGTCGCACCGGACGACCCAGGTCGCCCGGAACACGACTGTGCCGCGCCCACGCTGGTCCCGCTTCACCACCACCCTCGCCATCCTGGCCGCCGCCGCGGTCGTGTTGACCGGTGGCCCCACGGCGGCGCACGCCGACCCCTCGGTCGCCGAGATCGAGCGACAGATCGACCAGGACTGGAACAAGCTCGAACCGCTCATCGAACAGCACAACGCCACCCGCATCGACCTCGCCGCCAAGCGCCGGCAGGCCGACGCGCTAGGCAAGCGGATCGCTCCTCTGCAACGCCGCGTCGACCAGGCGATGAACCAGGTCAGCGGCCTCGCCGTCCAGGCGTACAAGGGCGAGAACGTGTCCACCGTCAACGCCCTGCTGGGCAGTCGCAGCCCGAGCCAGGTGGTAGAGCAACTGGGGCTGCTGGACCGGTTCGCCAGCCGCCAGCAGCGCGAGGTGCGGGAGGTCGCCCAGCTACGCGACGAACTCGCCGCGACCAAGGCGCCGTTGGACGAGATGGTCGCCCAGCTCACCCGTACCGAAGCGCAGCTCGCGGCCCGTAAGAAGCAGATCAACACCGAGATCGACAGGTTGCAGAAGCTGCGGCTCACGGTCTACGGCAACGGCGGCGGCGGCAAGCTGCGCCCGGCCCCGTGCCCCGCCGGCTACCCCGGTGGCCCGGCCGGTACGGCGGTCAACTTCGCCTGCGCCCAGATCGGCAAGCTGTACGTGTGGGGCGCGGCCGGCCCGAACAACTACGACTGTTCCGGGCTGACCATGGCGGCCTGGGCGAAGGCCGGGGTGTCGTTGCCGCACAACGCCCGGCAGCAGCGCCAGGTCACCGACCGGGTGAGCCGGGCCGACCTGCGCCCCGGCGACCTCGTCTTCTACTACTCCGACCTGCACCACGTCGGGATGTACGTCGGGGACGGTTGGGTCGTGCACGCCTCCCAGGCCGGCAAGCCGATCACGATGAAGCGGGTCGACGACGGACCGGTCAACAGCTACGGCCGACCCGGCTGAGCCACAGCGTCCGGGCCCCGGCCCAGGGGCCCGGACGCGCGGCACGCCGCGTCAGCGGGTGGGCCAGGTGCGCCAGTTCTGCCAGGAACGGCTGGGGGTCGGCCCCCGCTGGCCCTGGTAGCGCGACCCGTACACGGCGGACCCGTACGGGTGCTCGGCCGGCGAGGAGAGCCGGAAGATGCAGAGCTGGCCGATCTTCATGCCCGGCCAGAGGGTGATCGGCAGGTTGGCCACGTTCGACAGTTCCAGCGTGACGTGGCCGGAGAAGCCCGGGTCGATGAACCCGGCGGTCGAGTGGGTGAGCAGCCCCAGCCGGCCCAGGCTCGACTTGCCCTCCAGCCGGCCGGCGAGCTGGTCGCCGAGCGAGATGACCTCGAGCGTGGAGGCGAGCACGAACTCGCCCGGGTGCAGCACGAACGGCTCGCCCGCGGGCACCTCGACCATCGACGTCAGGTCGTCCTGTTGCAGCGACGGGTCGATGTGGGTGTAGAGGTGGTTGTTGAACACCCGGAACAGCTTGTCCAGGCGCACGTCGATGCTTGAGGGCTGCACCAGACTCGGCTCGAACGGCTCCAGCGCCAACGCGCCGGCCTTGATCTCGGAGACGAGGTCCCGGTCGGAGAGCAGCATCGGGACACCATATCCAGCGCCCCGGCCGGACCCGCCCACCGGGCCGCCCCACCGGCCGGCCCCGACGCGTACGTCAGGCCGTTCGACCTGCGTGTCGGACTGATTTTAGTACGTCTGTTCGATAGGATGACCGCATGGCATCCTGGTCCGCATTCGCCGCCGACGAGCCCCGCCTCGCCGACGGGATCCGCCTTCTCCTCCAGCAGTACGGGTCGGGTTTCGGCTACCTGGCCACCGTTCGCGCCGACGGCGGTCCCCGGGTGCACCCGGTCTGCCCGCTGGTCACCGACGGCGGGCTGTTCTGCTTCGTGGTCGACTCGCCCAAGCGGCGTGACCTCGAACGCGACGGCCGCTACGCGCTCCACTCGTTCCCGCCGGAGGAGAGCGACGACGAGGCGTACGTCGCCGGTCGCGCCGAGCCGGTGACCGATCCGGCCCGGGTGGCGCTGGTGGCCGAGATCGGTCGGGCCGCTCCCCAGGTCGACTGGCGGCTGTTCGAGTTCAGCGTCGACGTCGCGATGCTCACCCGCCGTGACCACGGCGGCCCGTTCAGCGGCGACGCCGGGCGTCCCGCCGTGCAGGTCTGGCTCGACCCGGTCCCCGGTCGGCACGGTGTCGCCGGCCTGCCCGACCAGCGACCGTCCCGGCGCGGGCGGCACGGCTTCGACACCCGCCGCACCGCCGCCTGACCCGGAAACGACGGTGCCGGCCCCGTCCCCAAGGGACGGAGCCGGCACCCGACGCTGTGCCGTGCCGCCGGTCAGGCCGACGCGCGGTACGCGTTCCAGGCGTTCACCATGCGGCTCGCCTGCCCAGCGGTGAACTGGTACATGCACGAGTCGTAGGTGTAGTCCATGAAGTTGGTGATCGGGTCCTTGCCGGTCGCGGTGCAGGTGTCCCGGCCGGTCGGGCACTGGTAGGCCGGCTCACGCTCGGCCGGGGTGTCCGAGACGCCGTCGCCCGAGCCCGAGCAGCCACCCTGGAAGGTGTGGTAGAGGTTCAGCCAGTGGCCGACCTCGTGGGTGCCGGTGTCGCCCAGGTTGTAGTTGGTGGCGGTGCCGTTCGGCAGCGACTCGCCGAGCACCACGACGCCGTCCATCACGTCCAGGGTGCGCTTGGGGAAGGTCGCCCAGCCGAGCAGGTCGTCGCTCAGCTCACCCAGGTACATGTTGAGGGTGTTCTTGCCGCCGGTGCGCAGCGAGGTCTTCATCGACCGCTCGGCCGAGGAGCCCTGCACGATCGGGTACCACGACGCGTTGGTGACCCGGTTGATCTTCTGGAGCTGGAACGTGAAACCCGTGGCGGCCCCGCCGGTCGCACCGCTGTACGCCTGGTTGAGCACGCTGATCTGCGAGTTGATCATCGAGTCGGGGATGTTGCCCCCGGCCCGGGTGCTGTCCCGCTGGATGACGTGCACGACGACCGGGATGCTGATCGGGGCCAGCGCCACCGTCTTGCCCTCGGTCGAGCCGGTGCGGTAGCTGGACTTCGACCGCAGGGCGCTGTTGCGCAGGGCGGCAGCGAACTCGGCCTCCCGCTCCTGGACCTGCTTGGCGGTCAGCTCGTTCGGGTCGTGCCGCTTGTGGGCGGCCTTGCTGCCGCCACGGACGCGGGCGTCGGAGTGGACGTCGGCCGGCTCCGCGCAGGAGGTGTTGTCGGGGGCGGCGGAGTACGCGGAAGCAGCGGGTACGACGCCCACCGCAGCGGTGCTCAACAGCAGCGCGAAGGTCGTCGACGCGACACCGGCGGCACGCCGGGTCAGCAGGTTGGGACGCAGTCCCATGGGCCCACCTCTTTCTGGCGGCGCGACAGGGGGTATGTCGCGCCGAGGTCGTGAACGTGGGGGTGACGTTACAACTGATCGACACGTTTGAGAACGTCCCCAAGCTGCTTCTGTGAAACATCTGACCGTTTCTTTTGCACCCTGGGTGTCCTGATGATCACGATTGGTTGTCGACGGCGCGCGGGGGTGCCCGGGTGCGCGGGCGTGGTCACCTCAGGTACAGTGGTGCCGCTTGCGGGTGTAGTTCAATGGCAGAACATCAGCTTCCCAAGCTGACAGTGCGGGTTCGATTCCCGTCACCCGCTCCACGCACGGAAGCCCTGGGCAGGACAGACGTCCTGCCCAGGGCTTCCGTGGTTGCGGGTCACGCTGAAACAGAGCCGGGCCATCAGCAGGCCATTGCCTCGTCCTAGGCTGAGTCGCGTGGATGCTGTCGTGGCGCTACTGATGGTTGTCGGCAGCCTCGTCGTGATCCTGGCCGGGCTTGTCTGGCTCGCACGTCGGGTCCGGCGTAGTGGCGTGGGCGCTGGGCTGATGGGCCCGATCGACGAGGTATACAACCCTGGTGCCCACCGGGCCAGACAGGAGATCCAGGTACAGGACGAACGCGCGGAAGCCCCTTCGACAGCCGACAATCCGCTTCGACGTGATTGACACCTTGCGTGGTGTCGGGGCTGGCGTTACGCAGGCTGACCTCGGCGACCTGAAGCCGCCTGAGCCGTATGGCGGGGGGAGCGGATGCACCTGCGCGTCCTTTGGACCTGATGACGTGAACGATTCGCGCCGGTGGCCGCAGCGGTGTCGACGTCAGCACAGCACGCCGTCCGTCGCCGGCCACCCGTCACCCGCCGCCGGCCACCCGTCACCCGCCGCCTGCCACTCGCCGTCTGATTCGTTGACGGCATCAGCTCGAAAGGACGCGCCAGGACTTACCCGACCCCGGACTGACCTGGACGACAGCCCGGGCCGGAAACCGCGACACTCCCTCGCCGAGGATCATGTGGGTGCCATCGACCCTGCTCCGAGGAGGTCACCGTGCCGGCGAGGCTGACCCGCGACGAGGCCGTCGCCCTCATCGAGCGGATCATGCGGCTCGACTATGCCGGCGACGGTGAGCTGAACGACTGGCTGGACAGACTCGAACGCGACCTCGTCTGCCCGGACGTCTCCGATCTGATCTTCACGACCATCCCGGAGCTGACGGCCACCGAGGTCGTCGACCGTGCGCTGGCCTACCGGCCGATCGCGATGCAGGCCACCCCGTGGCCAAAGACCGAGGAGCAGGTCCGGCCCGACTGACCCACGTGCGCGCGCAGCCGGCGCGGGAACGGCGGGGCCGGTGGCGGGACGTACGCTGGTGATCATGCGGATTGGCATTGTGATCCTCCCCGACCAGCGCTGGCCGGAGGCGCGTCGGCGCTGGCAGCAGGTGGACGAGTGGGGCTTCGACCACGCCTGGACGTACGACCACCTGGGTTGGCGGGACCTGGTCGACGGTCCCTGGTTCGACTCGATGTCGACGCTGACCGCCGCCGCCATGGTCACCGAACGGGTGCGGCTGGGCACCCTGGTCGCCTCGCCCAACTTCCGGCATCCGGCGGCGTTCGCCCGGCAGGTCACCACCCTCGACGACATCTGCGGCGGGCGGCTGCTGCTGGGCCTCGGTGCGGGCGGCATCGGGTTCGACTCGGCGGTGCTGGGCGGCGAGACGCTGCCGCCCCGGCCACGCGTGGACCGGTTCGGCGAGTTCACCGAACTGCTGGACCTGATCCTGCGGGAGGACGGCACCACCTGGCGGGGCGACTGGTTCAGCGCGGTGGACGCCCGCAACAACCCGGGCTGCGTGCAGCAGCCCCGGGTGCCGTTCGTGATGGCCGCCAACGGGCCCCGGTCGATGCGGCTGGTCGCCCGGTTCGGTCAGGGCTGGGTCACCACCGGAACCGGTGAGGAGGAGCTGACGGCCTGGTGGGACGGGGTGGCGACGCTCTGTGCCCGGATGGACCGTACCCTCGGCGAGGCCGGCCGGGACCCGGCGGGCCTGCCCCGCTACCTCTCCCTGGACTCGGCGCCGGTCTTCTCGCTGCGCAGCGCCGACTTCTTCGCCGAGCAGGTGGCGCGGGCGGCGGCGCTCGGCTTCACCGACGTGATCACCCACTGGCCCCGGGCCAGCAGTTGGTATGCGGGCGACGAGGCGGTGCTGGCCGACGTCGCCACCCGGCTGCTGCCGGAGCTGCGGACGGCCTGACCGGGGTGCCGTGCCCAGGGGCGTTCAGGTGCCGAGGTCGCCGGTGGGCGTCCCGCCGTCGCCGGCCGAGACCAGCCGGAACCGGATGCAGACGATCTCGGTGTCGTCGGTGACCGGGGTGCCGACCCGCGCCCAGTAGCCGGCGTGCCCCGCCCGCCAGTCCTCGATGGACCGGTCCCCCTCCCCCTCGGAGCGGGCGAAGTCCCAGGAGACCCCGGAGAAGGGGACGACCTCGATCCCGGTCACCTCGACCACCCCGACGAGGGCGTCCCGGTCGTCGACCAGGGCCAGCCGTTCGCCGACGTGCTCCAACTCCTCGGTCTCGTCGGCGTACTCGGTGAGCAGGCCGGCGGTGGCCGTCTTCACCCCGGCCAGCACCAGCGTGTTGAGCGTGGTGCGCACCTCGCCGGGGGTGCCGAGGGCGAGCGTGCGGAGTCCGCCGATCCGTGGCCACATGCGGCCGAGGCTACCGCCGCGTCGATCTCTCGTCGCCCGGTTTCGACGCCCCCACTGTCGGCTCCGCCGTCGCTACGGTGGGTCCGACGACGGGAGGAACCATGGACCGACGCGCGGTACTCGTTCCCGGACGGGGCTACGACACCCACTACCCGCTGTTCGCCTACCCGGGTGAGGGCCTGCGCCGGGCGGGCTTCGACGTCCACGAAATCGGCTGGCAGCCGCCGGAGGGGATCGGGATGGACGGCGCGCCCCCGTCGGTGGCGATGGACTGGGTCGCCGGGCAGGTCGCCCCGACCCTGGAAACACCGACTGATCTGCTGGTCGCCAAGTCGCTCGGCACCCTGGCCGCCCCACTCGCCGCCGACCGGGGGCTGGCCGCGATCTGGTTGACGCCGCTGCTGCACCGCCCCGAGGTGGTGGCGGCGCTGGACCGGGCGTCCGCGCCTTTCCTGCTGGTCGGCGGTACGGCCGACGGGGCGTGGGACGGCGCGGTGGCGCGGCGGCTCACCCCGCACGTGCTGGAGGTGCCGGACGCCGACCACGGGCTGCTGGTGCCCGGCCCACTGGCCCGCTCGGCCGAGGTACTCGGACAGGTCTGCACGGCGGTCGAGGAGTTCGTGCGGCTCACCTGGCCGGGCTGACACCGGAGCGTGGGTCAGGGCAGGTCGGCGGGGGTGAGCAGCCCGCGTACGCCCAGTTCGGCGGCGACCGGGTCGGGCAGGTCGACGACCACCGCGGCGACGCCGACCCAGTGCGCGCCCCGGGCGGCGCAGAGGTCCCGGACGGCCCGCACCTGGGCGCCGGTGGCGACCCAGTCGTCGACCATGAGCACCCGGTCGTCCGCGTCGAGCCGGTCGTCGCGTACCGCGAGGTCGACCTGCCGGCCCCGGAAGTCGGGTGGGCTCCGGGCCCAGGTCAGCGGGCCGGCGGGGAGGCGTCCGTCACCGGGCTTGTGGGCCGGGACGAAGCCGACGCCCAGGGCGGTCGCGGCGAGCGGTCCGAGCATCAGCCCGGTCACCGCGGGGGCGACGACGACGGTGGGCCGCTCGGCGCGGAACGGCGCGACCAGGGCCGGACCGAGTGCGGCCAGCACCTGCGGGTCCCGCCACCAGCGGGACACGTCGCTGACCAGGTGGCTGCTGCCCGGCCCGGGATCGACCCAGGCGAACAGTTCGGCGAGGCGGGTACGCAGCGCAGCGGTCATGCCCACATCCTCGGCGGTGAATGCCATCGGTGGCATTCTGGCCCGTGCGGCCCAGCGGTCCTCGGCTGATCGGTCACACGTATCACTGTAATTCCGGGCATACCGCCATGATCACGTTGACTTCGGAAGTGCTTCTTTCGTTACGGTCCGAGCCGTCATGCAGGCATACGAAAGGACCGAGCCGGTGGTCGGCAGGCATTCCCGTACCCGGATCTTCTCCTCGCCCGCCGGCATCGCCGCCACCGCCGCGCTCGGTGTCGCGCTCGCCGTCGGCGGCACCGTCGGCGCGGTGCAGCTGACCGCCGACGACGCGCCGGCCACCGTGGTCGTCGACCCGGTCGCCCCCAGCACCGCCGCCACCACCGACGCGCCGACCCCGAGCCCGTCCCCGAGTGTCACCGCCTCCCCGAGCGCCAGCCCGTCGCCCACGGTCACCGCCAGCCCGAAGGCCACCCGCACCCAGGCCGCCTCCCGGAGCAAGCCGCGCACGGCCGCGCCCAAGCCGTCCGCCACCACGAAGAAGGCGACGCCGAAGAGCACCGTGGTCGACAGCGGCTCCTGCGGCGCGTCCTTCTACGACGAGGGCCAGTTGACCGCCAACGGGGAGAACTTCGACCCGGGCGCGATGACCGCCGCCCACAAGACCCTGCCGTTCAACACCAAGGTCCGGGTGACCAACCCGGCCAACGGCAAGTCCGTCACCGTACGGATCAACGACCGTGGCCCGTTCATCGACGGGCGTTGCATCGATCTGTCCCGGGCCGCCTTCGCCGCGATCGCCTCGGTCGACCTGGGTGAGCTGACCGTCAGGTACGAGGTGCTGGGCTGACGGCGAACGGTGACAGCAGCGGGACGGCCGGGTAGAACACCCTCAATCGTGGGGCTAGGTTCATTCTCCGGCCCGGTTCCATCAGGCATGCTGTCCCACGTACGTAAACATGCCTTCCAGTTGGGCCGAGGCCCACTGAGTCCCGGGTCCCGCGCCGGCGTCGGCGCGGCCGTCGGGCTGCTCGCGCTCGTCTCGGCGGTCGAGTCGGCCGACGGCCGTGCGGTGCACTACGTCGCGCTGATGGCGGTGGCCCCGATCCTGGCCGCCGGCTTCGCCTCGTGGCGCGCGGTGGCCGGGGTGGGTTTCCTCGCGCTGCTGGTCGGGGCGGGTTTCGCGGTGGCCGATCCGGCGATGAAGCTGACCACGGCGGTGTCCCTGGTCGGGATCGCCTTCGCCACGGTGGTGGCGGCGAGCGTGGCGGCGGTCCGGCAGGGGCAGGTGGAGCGGATCGGCGAGTTGTCCAGGTTGGCCTCGGTGGCCCAGCAGGCCGTGCTGCGTCCGCTCGGCCCGCAGGTGGGCACCCTGGCGGTGGCGGCGCGGTACATCTCCCCCACGGCCACCGCCGAGATCGGCGGTGACCTGTACGAGGCGATCGACACCCCGTACGGCGTGCGCATGATCATCGGGGACGTGCGGGGCAAGGGGCTGGACGCGGTCCGGCTCGCCAGCATCGTGCTCGGCTCCTACCGGCACGTCGCCTACGAGCGGCCCGACCTGCGGGCGGTGGTGGCCGACCTGGACCGGGCGGTGGCCCGCAACGTGGGGGACGAGGACTTCGTCACCGCCGCCGTGGTCGAGGAGCGCGGCGGGACGCTGACCATCGTCAACTGCGGCCACCCGGCGCCGCTGCTGCTGCGCCGGGGTGCGGTGATCCCGCTGGAGCCGCCCGCCCCCGCCCCGCCGTTGGGGTTCATGCCGGTGGTCCGGCCGCGGGTCGAGCGGTTGGAGCCGGGGGACCGGCTGCTGCTGTTCACCGACGGTCTCGGCGAGGCGCGGCGCGACGGCGAGTTCTTCCCGACCGCCGACCGGGCCTGGCGGCTGCTCGGCCACGGCACGGTCGGCGACGGCCTGGCCTCCCTGGAGACCGCGCTTGTCGAGTGGGTGCACGGCCGGCTCGACGACGACATCGCCCTGGTCCTGATGGAGTACACCGGCCCGCGCAGCGGAGCGACGGTGGCGGTGCCCTCGTGGGAGGTCGGCGCGACCGAGAGTTGAACCGCCGGGTGTGTAATCGCCGTCACTTCCGTGGCCGGGTTGTCGCTGCCTACCCGTGAGTAATACAGTGGGGGTTACTGATCGGTAACACCTGTCCGGAAGCGGGGCCAGCGAACATGACCCACTACAAGAGCAACCTTCGGGACCTTGAGTTCAACCTGTTCGAGGTCTTCGGGGCGGACCAGACATTCGGCCAGGCGCCGTACACGGACCTGGACGTCGACACCGCCCGCAGCTTCCTCTCCGAGGTCGACCGCCTGGCCCGCGAGGACCTCGCGGCCAGCTACCAGGACAGCGACCGCAACCCGCCGGTCTTCGACCCCGCCACGCACACCGCGCCGCTGCCGGAGTCGTTCAAGAAGTCGTACCAGGCGTTCATGGACTCCGAGTTCTGGCGGCTGGACCTCCCCGGGTCCCTGGGCGGCAGCAGCGCCCCGCGCGCCCTCTGGTGGTCGCTCGCCGAACTCGTGCTCGGCGCCAACGCCCCGGTCTGGATGTACGCCTCCGGCCCGTCCTTCGCGCACGTGCTGCACGTCGAGGGCACCGAGGAGCAGCAGAAGTGGGCCAAGCTCTTCATCGACAAGCAGTGGGGCTCCACGATGGTGCTGACCGAGCCGGACGCCGGCTCGGACGTCGGTGCCGGGCGCACCCGCGCCGTCCAGCAGCCCGACGGCTCCTGGCACATCGAGGGCGTGAAGCGGTTCATCACCTCCGGTGAGCACGACCTGAGCGACAACATCGTGCACTACGTGCTGGCCCGCCCGGTCGGTGTGGAGGGCGTCGGCGGTCCGGGCACCAAGGGGCTGTCGCTGTTCGTCGTGCCGAAGTTCCACTTCGACGCCGAGACCGGTGAGCTGGGCGAGCGCAACGGCGTCTTCGCCACCAACGTCGAGCACAAGATGGGCATCAAGGTCTCCAACACCTGCGAGGTGACCTTCGGCGAGCACGGCGTACCGGCCAAGGGCTGGCTGCTGGGCGACAAGCACGACGGCATCCGGCAGATGTTCATGATCATCGAGTACGCCCGGATGATGGTCGGCACCAAGGCGATCGCCACCCTGTCCACCGGCTACCTCAACGCCCTGGAGTACGCGAAGAACCGGGTGCAGGGCGCCGACCTGATCCAGCAGGCCGACAAGGCCGCGCCCCGGGTCACCATCACCCACCACCCGGACGTCCGCCGTTCGCTGCTGATGCAGAAGTCGTACGCCGAGGGCCTGCGGGCGCTGGTCTGCTACACCGCCACCTGGCAGGACAGGGTCGCGGTCGCCGAGGCGGCCGGCGACGAGGCGGCCACCAAGCTGGCCAAGCGGGTCAACGACCTGCTCCTGCCGCTGGTCAAGGGCGTCGGCTCGGAGCGGGCGTACGAACTGCTCGGCCACGAGGCGCTCCAGACCTACGGCGGTTCGGGCTTCCTCCAGGACTACCCCCTGGAGCAGTACGTCCGGGACGCCAAGATCGACACCCTGTACGAGGGCACCACCGCGATCCAGAGCCTCGACCTGATCTTCCGGAAGATCGTCCGGGACAACGGCCGGGCGCTGACCGCCGTCGCCGGGGAGATCCAGGAGTTCATCACCACCGAGGCCGGAAACGGGCAGCTCAAGGAGGAGCGGCTGGCGCTCGGCCGGGCACTCGCCGAGATCCAGAACATCCTCGGCGTGCTGACCGGCTGGCTCGGCGAGGCCCAGGGCGGCGACGCCCGCAGCCTCTACAAGGTGGGCCTGAGCAGCCGCCGCTTCCTGCTCGCCCTCGGTGACCTGGTGGTCGGCTGGCTGCTCCAGAAGCAGGCCGACGTGGCGCTGAAGGCACTGGCCGGCGAGGTCTCCGCCACCGACCGGGCGTTCTACACCGGCAAGGTGGCCGCCGCCCGGTTCTTCGCCCGTGAGGTGCTGCCCCGGATCGGCGCGGACCGGCGGATCATCGAGGGTGCCGACCTGGACATCATGGACCTCCCGGAGGAGGCGTTCTGATCCCGGCCGGTCGATAGTTCGCAACGGGGCCGATGTTGCGGTATCCGAACGCCTGGATACCGCAACATCGGCCCCCGTCCCACCTGCCCCCGGATTACCCGCCCCGATCCCGGTAGGCGGGAGGCTGGGCGGGTAAGCCGCGCGGACCACGTCGTCAGGGCACGCCCAACGGCCACCGCACGGGGGAGTGCAGCGCACATGGGTATCGGTAGCGGCATCTTTCTCATCGCGCTCGGCGCGATCATGACGTTCGCCATCCGGGCCAACGTCTGGTGGATCGACCTGCGCGCGGTCGGCTGGGTGTTCATCCTGGCCGGGCTGGCCGTACTGCTCACCACGCTGTGGTTCTGGCAGGACCGGCGCAAGCGGGCCCGCACGCTCATCGTGGAGGAGAACCGGCTCTCCCACCCGACCGCGATGATGCCGCCGCCGCCCGACCCGCCGCCGCCCACCGCGCCCCCGTCCTGACCGCGCCCGGCCCCCTCCTCACCGCGCGCGATCCGCCGGCCCGACGGGAGGTGCCGGGGGACGACCGGGCCGGTCCCGGGAAGGTCGCTGGCCCGCCCGGTCAGCCGCGTGCGATGTGCCGGTCGACGATCGGGGCGGCACCGGGGGTCAGTTCCGCCCACGGCACCGCTGCCCGGTGCACCACCAGGTCGCTGGTCCGCAGCCCCTCCCGGTCGGCCCGTTCCGGGTCGAGCAGCGCCGAGAGCAGCGAGACGCCCGGATTGTGCGCGACGAGCAGCACCGTGCCGGCCTCCGGTTCGACCGTCCGGACCAGGTCGAACAGGTCGTCCGGGTGCGCCTCGTACGCGGCGGCGGCGTACCGCACCACCGGAGCCGTCCCCGCCGGGCCACCCTCCGGCGGGGACCCGGTCATGCCCAGCGCCACGTCGTGCCAGGTCTGCCTGGTGCGGCGGGCCGCCGAACAGATCACCACGTCGGGGAGCAGACCCCGCCGGGCCAGCCACGCACCGGCGGCGGCGGCGTCCGCGTGCCCGCGTGCGGTGAGCCTGCGCTCCACGTCGGGGCCGGTCGTGGGTTGTTCGGCCTTGGCGTGCCGGAGCAGCACCAGTGTCCGTGTCTCGGCCTCGCCGTCCGTCATCGCACCAGCTTGCCTGATTGGGGCGGGGGCCGCCTGGGTAAGTCGATGGATGCCACTCGCTCATCGATGCCCTCGATGGCCGTGGCGGGTGGGTAACGCCAGCTGACAGCCAAGGAGGCGACGTCATGGGCATCGGTGCCAGCATCTTCCTCATCGCGGTGGGCGCGATCTTCGCGTTCGCCGTCGACGCCAACCTGGGATGGCTCAACCTCGACGTGGTCGGCTGGGTGCTGATGCTCGCCGGCGTCGTCGGGCTGCTGACCACCCTCTACTTCTGGAACAGCCGCCGCCGGGCCGTCGTCACCACCGCGGTGCGGCAGGACCAGGTCGTCGCCGACCGGGTCGTGCCGGTGCAGGGCGGCCAGGTGGTGCGCGAGGAGTACCGCGAGACGCGCGGCTCGGGTTACCCGGTCTGACCGTCCCGCACCCCACGAACTCGAGGGCCCCGCAACGGCGCGGGGCCCTCGAACTGTCTGCGGCGAGTGGTCAGGCGAAGAGGGCGAAGTAGATCGCGATGTGGTGACAGAGGGCGGCGATCAGGGTGCAGGCGTGGAAGAACTCGTGGTGGCCGAAGACGGTGGGCCACGGGTTCGGCCGGCGCAGCGCGTAGCAGACGGCACCGATGCTGTAGACCGCGCCGCCGGCGGCGAGCAGCACCAGCACGGTGACCCCGCCCTGGCTCAGGATCTGCGGGAGGATCGCCACCGACACCCAGCCGAGGGCCAGGTAGAGCGGCGCGGAGACCCAGCGTGGGGCGTGCGGCCAGATCAGCTTGACGGCGACACCGGCGAGCGCCCCGCCCCAGACCAGGCCGAGCATCAGGACGGCCGTCGGCCGGTCGAGCAGCAGGACACAGAGCGGGGTGTACGTCCCGGCGATGAACACGAAGATCATCGAGTGGTCCATCCGGCGCATGATCTGGTAGCCGCGCTCCGACCACACCCGGCGGTGGTAGAGGGCGCTGGTGCCGAACAGACCGCAGACTGTCACGCTGTAGATCAGGCAGCTGACCAGGGGTGTCCAGCCTGGCCGGGTGGCCGCGACCGCACTGAGGACGATGCCGCAGACGACCGCGACGAAGAACGCGTAGGTGTGCAGCCAGCCGCGCATCCGGGGCTTACCGATGTCGACAGGCTTGAGTCGAAGCGGTGCGGAGGTGGTCACGGAAACAGGTTACGGCACCGTAGGTTACTTCTAGGTAGTGCGACAGGTCACGACCCCGGTCGGGTCCACCTACCCTGGACGGCGCATCGATCGGAGAGTATGGCGGAATGCGGATCCGACCCGTGGGCCGGCACGCCCTCCTGCTCGACTGCGACGACCCCGCCCAGGTGGAGCGGTGGTGGGCCGAGCTGTGGCGACGCCGGGAGGCCGGTGAGCTGACCGCCGCCGAGATCGTCCCGGCCGCCGGTACCGTCCTGCTCGACGGGGTGCCCGACCCGGAGTCGACGGCCGCCCGGATCGCCCGCTGGACCCCCGGCCCGGCCGTCGCCGCCACCGGGGTCACCACCGTCGAGGTGCCCACCGTGTACGACGGCGAGGACCTGCCCCGGGTCGCCGAGCACTGGCGGTCGACCGTGCCCGAAGTGGTGCACCGCCTGGCGAACACCGAGTTCCGGGTGGCGTTCTGCGGGTTCGCCCCCGGCTTCGCCTACCTGACCGGGCTGCCCCCGCGGTACGCGGTGCCCCGACTACCCACCCCGCGCCCCCGGGTGCCGGCCGGCTCGGTGGCCCTGGCCGGGCCGTACGCGGGGATCTACCCGAGCGCGTCGCCGGGCGGCTGGCTGCTGGTGGGGCGGACCACGCTGACCCTGTTCGACGTGTCCGCCGACCCACCCGCCACCCTCACCCCGGGCACCCGGGTCCGGCTGGTGACCGGATGACCGGGCGGCCGGCTGAGCAGGGAACCGTAGGCGCGATCGAGGTACGGCGGGCGGGGCCGCGTACCACTGTGCAGGATCTGGGGCGGCCCGGGTGGGCGCATCTCGGCGTACCCCGGTCGGGGGCGCTCGATCCGGCGGCGCTGGCGCTGGCGAACCGGCTGGTCGGTAACCAGGCGGACGCCGCCGGTCTGGAGCTGACCCTCGGCGGGTGCGAGCTGCGGCTGACCCGGGCCGGCACGGTGGCGGTGACCGGGGCCGACGTCGACGTCCGGGTCGACCGGCGGCCCGGTGACGTGGGCCGGCCGCTGACGGTGCCGGCGGGCGCGGTGCTGCGGATCGGCACGCCCCGGCACGGGCTGCGCAACTGGCTCGCGGTCGACGGCGGCATCGCCGTCGCGCCGGTGCTCGGCAGCCGGTCCACCGACACCCTCGCCGGCCTCGGCCCGCCCCCGGTCCGTGACGGCGACCTGCTCCCGCTCGGCCGACCGGCCGGCCCACCCGCCCCGGTGGACTTCACCGTCGGCCGGCCGGTGCCGGACGAGCTGTGGTTGACCCTGCGCCCCGGCCCGCGCGCCGACTGGTTCACCGCCGGGGCGATGGCGCTGCTGCTCGGCACGGCGTACACGGTGAGCCCGGTCAGTGACCGGGTAGGCGCGCGACTGGTCGGCGCGGCGCTGCCCCGCGCGGTGGCCGGGGAGCTGCCCAGCGAGGGCGTGGTGCTCGGCGCGGTGCAGGTGCCCGCCGACGGCCAACCGTTGATCTTCCTGGCCGACCATCCGACCACCGGCGGCTACCCGCTGATCGGGGTGGTGGACGACGTGGCGGGGCTCGCGCAGGCCCGGCCGGGGACTACGGTGAGGTTCCATGGACCTCAACGCTGACCTCGGCGAGGGATTCGGCATCTGGCGGCTCGGCGACGACGAGGCGCTGCTCGACCTGGTCACCTCCGCCAACGTGGCGTGCGGTTTCCACGGCGGCGACCCGTCGACCATGCGCCGGGTCTGCGCCGCCGCCGCCGAACGCGGCGTCGCGGTCGGCGCGCAGGTCGGCTACCGGGACCTGGCCGGTTTCGGCCGCCGGCACATCGCGTACGGCTTCGACGAGCTGCGCGACGACGTCACCTACCAGCTCGGGGCGCTCGACGCGTTCTGCCGGCCGTACCGCACCCGGGTCCGCTACCTCAAGCCGCACGGCGCGCTCTACCACGCGGCGGCCACCGACGAGGTGCAGGCCGCCGCCGTGGTCGCCGCCGTCACCGGGTACGACCACGAGCTGCCGATCCTGTGCGCGCCCGGCTCCACCCTCGCCCAGCTCGCCGTCGGCGCGGGACTACGGGTGGTCGCCGAGGGCTTCGCCGACCGCGGTTACCTGCCCACCGGGGCGCTGGTGCCGCGTACCGCCCCGGGCGCGCTGGTCACCGACCCGGAGGAGGTGGCGCTGCGGGCGGTCCGGATGGCCACCGAGCACACGGTGGTGGCGGTCGACGGAACCGTGGTGCCGTGCCCGGTCGCCTCGATCTGCCTGCACGGGGACAGCCCCGGCGCGGTCGCCTCGGCCGCCCTGGTGCGGGCCGCGCTGATCGACGCCGGGGTCACCCCCACCCCGTTCGCCTGACGGCTCGCGCTCAGGTGTCCAGGCCGCGCAGCACCAGCGGGAGCCGGGTCGCGCCGTCGTCGACCACCCGTACCGGGACGCCCCAGTCCTGCCGGGTCAGGTGGCAGGCGGCGTGCTCGACGTCGGCGTCGCAGGTGGCGGCCTGGGCGGTCACCTGGAGCACCCCGTGGGGTACGGCCGGGTCGACCACCAGCCGGCGGGACAGTTCGGTGCCGGTGCCCGCCCCCTCGACCAGCAGTTCCGGCGGCGAGGCCGAGACGACCAGCCGGGTCGACGGCCCGTACGTCTCGTCCAGCTTCTGCCCCGGTGCCGGCGTGAAGATCACCTCCAGGGTCACCTCGCCGGCCGCGACGTCCGTGGGTTTGCGTTCCAGCCGGTGCCGGGGACCGTCCACGGTGTCCGCCCCGGCGGCGGTCAACGCGCCCGGGGCGAGCCGGGTCAACCGGTGCGCGGCCGACTCCACCACCAGCACCCCGCCGTCGGCGGTGAGCACCAGGTCGCTCGGCTCGGCCAGCCCGTCGGCCACCGTGGCGACCAGGCCGGTCGCCGGGTCGAAGCGGCGTACCGCGCCGTTGTAGGTGTCGGCGATCAGCACCGAGCCGTCGGGCAGCGCGCACACCCCCAGCGGATGCTGGAGCAACGCCAGGTCGGCCGGCCCGTCCACGTGCCCGAAGTCGAACAGCCCCTGCCCGACGGCGGTGCCGAGCACGCCGTTCTGCACGTACCGGATGGCGCTGGTCTCGCTGTCGGCGACCCAGAGCCGCGCGCCGTCGGCGGAGACGGACAGGCCGGACGGCTGGGCCAGCCACGCCTCGGGCAGCGGGCCGTCGCGCAGCGCCTCGACGGTGGTGCCCGCCCACATGCCGGCGGTGCGCTTGACCGGGTCGAACCACCAGAGCTGGTGGATGCCGGCCATCGCCACGATGACCCGGTCGTCGTACCAGGCCAGGTCCCACGGGGACGACAGGTCGACGGAGAGCGCGTCGTGGGCGTGGTCGTCGACCGTGGAGCGCCACTGCCGGCCGGTGCCGGCGACCGTGGTCACCTCGCCGGTGTCCAGGCGTACGCCGCGCAGCAGGTGGTTGACGGTGTCGGCGACCAGCAGGTCGTAGCCGGCGACCTCGGCCACGTGTGGGGGCAGCAGGCAGAGCCCCTGCGGCTCGGCGAACCCCGCCGAGGCGGCCGGCCCGTCGACCCGACCCCGCTCACCGGAACCGATCCGCCGGACCGGCGTCTCGCCGTCCGGGGCCAGCTCGACCAGGCTGTGCCGGGCCGAGTCGGAGACCAGCAGGTTCCCGCCGTCGAGCAGCACCGCCTTGCCGGGGAAACGCAGCGTCGTCTCGGGAGGCGTCGGCGGCACGTACGGCCCGTCGCCCCGGTGCAGGGTGCCCTTGGCCTCGTGGGTGGCGATCAGGTCGTCGACCAGCCGGATCAGCCCCTCGGCGTGCCCCTCGCCGGCCATCGTGGCAACCACGTACCCCTCCGGGTCGACCACCGCCAGGGTGGGCCACGCCTTCGCCGCGTACTGCTGCCACATGTCCAGCTCGGGGTCGTCGAGCACCGGGTGGTGCACGCCGTACCGTTCGACGGCGGCGGCCAACGCGGCCGGGTCCTTCTCGTGCTCGAACTTCGGCGAGTGCACCCCGACGACGACGAGCACGTCGGCGTACTTCTCCTCAAGCGGGCGCAACTCGTCGAGCACGTGCAGGCAGTTGATGCAGCAGAAGGTCCAGAAGTCGAGCAGAATGATCTTTCCCCGCAGGTCGGCGAGCCTCAGCTCCCGCCCACCGGTGTTCAACCAGCCCCGACCCCGCAGCTCTGGTGCCCGTACCCGTGCGCTCATGCCCCCATCGTGCCGCACCGCCTGCCGACGGGTCGCACGAAGGGCTCAGTGGTCGGGTGGCTGTGCCCAGGACAGGAAGCGGTCGGTGAGGTTGTTCGACCGGCCGCTGTCGAGCTGGGTGAGGTGGTCTTCCGCCTCCCGTTGCAGCCTGGACAGCAGGGCCAGCAGAGCCGGCCGGTCGTCGGCGAACGTGGCGAGCAGGACGAGTTTCGCCTCCCCGCACGGCCACGGGTTCGCGTCGAGGCGGCACAGCCAGATCGGGCGCAGCGGTCGGTGGGCGAGCCCGTCGAGCGGCGTCACGCCGACACCGCCAAGCCGCGAGCTGCCGACCTGGTCGCTGCCCGTGGTGCGGGCGGCCGGGCCGCTGCCGGAGGCGGACAGGGGAGCCGACGCACCCCGGCGCGGCGGACGTACAGCTCGCGCCGTCGTCGGGCCAGGCCGTCCGGCCCCAGCTCGTACGCCTCGATCCAGGCCCAGCCGTCGTACGTGTGGCGGTCGGTCAGCTCGCGGATCACCCGTACCGTGATCGGCCGGACGAACTGCGGGCTGGCCTCGCGGGTCAGGTGGAGCAGGTCGCCGCCCCTGAGTCTCGGTTCGTTCATCGCCCCGGCCCCCGGTTCCGGCTCTCCGTCCAGCGATCCGCCAAGACGACGTTCGTCATCCGGCCCGGTCCCCGGTAGGGCGGGATGAACGGCCCGATCGGGCCGGGGACGATCGGCGGCGCGGGCGGTGGTGGTGGGGGCGGCGGGGTTGGTTGGGGTTGGGGCTTCGGAGCGGGCTTCGGTTTCCGGGCACGACTCTCCCTGTGACGGCATGGCGTCGGGCTGCCCCGGTGCTGCTGTCGGGGCAGCCCGACCACGAACGCGACCGCCGGGCTTCTCCGCACCGGTCGCGCCGTTCCGTCTTCCACCCTGGACTTCCGCCCATTGGCTTCGGAATAGTGATCAGGTGATCGCGGAGCGCAACGAAACGTTGTGAGCTGGCAAGGAATACAGAGGATCGCCGTGGAAGGGTGTGGAAGCCGTGGGAATCTCTCCGTCGGAGTACCTCCTTCGAGAACTGCGGCGACGTCGGGCGGCTGCCGGGCTCACCCAGACGCAGCTCGGCGAGCGAATCTTCTGCTCGGATTCGCAGGTGAGCGCGATCGAAACCGGGGTGAAGCCGCCGACCCTGCCCTACCTGGCGTCGGTGGACGAGGCGCTGGGAACGGAGGGTTACTTCACGACCCTCTGGGACGAGTTGGTCAAGAGCGATGCGGCCCCGGTATGGCTGCGCGAGTGGATCGAGATCGAGCGCGAGGCGACCGCACTTCGCTGGTATGAGCACGCCTTCGTGCCCGGCCTCCTACAGACCGAGGGGTACGCCCGTGCCACCTTCCAGGCGGCCCGGGTGCCGACCGTGGAGCTTGACCGGCGAGTCGCGGCCCGGCTCGAACGGCAGGTCGTCCTTGACCGTGACCCCGCACCCCAACTCTTCGTCGTCTTGGACGAGGCCGTCCTCCGACGGGCGTGCGGTGGGCCTGCCGTCATGGCAGAGCAGCTTGCGCACCTCATAGCCTGTGCTGAGCAGCCACATATCCAGTTGCGCGTCGTCCCGATGTCCGCTGGCATGTATCCAGGCCTGGCCGGGGCATTCATCATCGCTGACCTGCCCGACGGCTCCCGGACCGGATACATCGACAACCAACTGGCGGCGCAGGTCGTGGGGCAGGCTGAGTTGATTGCCGACCTCGGTGTGTCGTGGGACGCTATCCGAGGCGAGGCGTTGCCGCTGGGCCTGACCCTGGAACTTCTCACGGAAGTAGCGAGGACATGGACCTGACCGGTGCCAAGTGGCGGAAGTCTTCCCGCTCGTCCACCAATGGCGGTGCATGCGTCGAGGTTGCCGGGAATCTGGTCGACGCGGTCGGCGTACGGGACAGCAAGGACCCGAACGGCCCTGCTCTCGTCTTCGCCCCGACGGCCTGGCGAGCATTCGTCGGCCGACTCCCCGAGCGGGCCTGATCGTTCCAGTGCCGATGCGCTCGGTGCAATTGTGCTGGGAGCGGTGAGATGAACGCCAACCCGGTGCCGCCGCCCACGCCAACGGTCATGCCAGGCTAGTCCAGCCGCTCATCGTGCACCAACGAGGGAGAGGCGATCTCGACGTAGGCTCGAAGGGTTTCATGTGCTTCGTCCCACGCGGATACCGCTCCCCGTGTAACGCTGATGCATGCCTTAGCCAATTCTGGCAAGAGATCAGGTGCTAGTTCCGGATGGCGGCGCGAAAACTCGACCAACGTTCCTTTCGCCTCCCGGCGCACATTGTCATTGCTGTCCGTCAAGAGGATTAGAAGTACCTTCTGGAGTTTTTTGAAGGCTGTCGCGTATCGCATTGCCCGTACCGCGTTTGCCCTTGTTTGCACTGACCTTCCCGCGGCAGCGAGGTTGGTCAGTATGGTCGTGATGGGTTCGGTGAGTGCGCCGCCTTGGGCCAGCGCCCGGATCGCCTGGATCTGTACGTCCGCGTTGGTGTGGGTGGTGGCGAGGCTGGTCAGTGCGGTCGTGGCGGTTTCGGTGAGTGTGCCGCCTTGGACCAGTACCCGGAACGCCTCGATCTGCATGAACGGGTCAGTGTGGGTGGTCAGTGCGGTAACGGTGGGTTCGGTGAGTGCGCCGGTTGCGGTCAGTGCCCGGAACGCCTCGATCTGTACGTCCGGGTCGGTGTGGGTGGTGGCGATGTTGGTCAGTGCGGTGATGGTGGGTTCGGTGAGTGCGTCGTGTTGGGCCAGCACCTGGAACGCTTCGATCTGTACGTTCGGGTTGGTGTGGGTGGTGGCGATGTTGGTCAGTGCGGTGATGGTGGGTTCGGTGAGTGCGTCGTAATGGGCCAGCGCCCGGAACGCCTGGACCTGCACGAATGAGTCGGTGTGGGTGGTGGCGATGTTGGTCAGTGCGGTGATGGTGGGTTCGGTGAGTGCGTCGT
>NZ_MZMV01000038.1 GCF_002210435.1 Micromonospora wenchangensis | reverse complement strand
CCGGGCCGGGCGGGCGCGGGCCGGGACGCTCCGGCGCGGGCGCGGGCTCACGGCGGGCGACCGGCACGGGCGGGCCGGCCGGGATGCTGGCCCGGCTGCCCCGCAGCGCCCGGGGCTGGATCCTCGCCGGGGTGACCATCGCGGTGGGGGCGACGGCCGGCATCGGCACCACCGTCGCGATCAACGACGACGAGCACCGGGCCGCGCCGGGGCACACCGACGTGCCGGCCAGCAGCACCCCCTCGACCCGCCCGTACGGGCCGCCGGCCGGTGGTCAGGGCCGGCCGGGCCCGCCACCTGGCGCATCGGACCTCGCCCCGCCGCCGCTGCCGTGCCTGCGTCCCGACCCGGTCGGTACGAAGGTCACCGGCCGACCGGCGACCGTGGACGATGGTTTTCGTCCCCCCACCGGCTGGACCTGGTACGACGGCGCCGGTTACCGGCTCGCCGTCCCGATCGGCTGGCTGCGTGTCCAGGAGGGGCAGGTGGCCTGCTTCCGCGACCCGGGCAGCCGACGGACGCTGAGCGTGGAACCGCTGACCGGTGGCGGCGGGGCGCTGGAACGGCTCCAGGCCGAGGAACGCGCCCAGCTCGGCTTCGGTGCCCTGCCCGGGTACGACAAGATCAAGCTGGCGGCGTCCGACGGTGACGGCGCCCAGTGGGAGTGCCGCTGGGACACCCCGTTCGGCGGCCGGGAGCACGGGCTCCGGCTGATCCCCGGCCGGGACCTGTCCGGATACATCCTGAGCTGGTCGTCGGCGGACGAGGACTGGGACGACGCCACCGACGAGCTGGCGGTGGTCCGGCAGAGCTTCCGGGGCCGGTCGACCGAGCTGACCTCGCCCACCTGACCCGCCCCGGCCCGCCGGCCTGCGCCCCCGTCGGCGGCCGGCCCGCACGGGCCGGCCGCCCCGTACCGCGCCCACCGGATCCGCCGCCGGGAAACACCTCGGCCACCGTGGATATCCTGGTAGCGGGGGCAGCGAGGGGGAAACGTCGTGCACGAGCAGCGGGTCGCCGGGCGGTACCGGCTGCTCGGTCTGGTCGGCACCGGCGGGATGGGCCGGGTCTGGTTGGCCCGCGACGAGATGCTGCACCGGGACGTCGCGGTCAAGGAGGTCGTCCCGCCGCACTGGCTCGCCGCCCACGAACGCGAGGAGCTACGGCTGCGCACGTTGCGCGAGGCCCGCACCGCGGCCCGGCTCAACCACCCCAACGTGGTCCGGATCTACGACGTGGTGCACGACGGGGACAACCCCTGGATCGTGATGGAGTACGTCCCGTCCCGCTCGCTGCAACAGCTACTCACCACTGAGGGGCCGCTGGACCCGCACCGGGTCGCCCGGATCGGGTTGGCGGTGCTGGCCGCCCTGCGCGCCGCGCACGCCGCCGGGGTGCTGCACCGCGACGTCAAACCGCACAACGTCCTGGTCGCCGACGACGGCCGGGTGGTGCTCACCGACTTCGGACTGGCCACCTTCGACGGCGGCGACGGGGCGATGACCGGGCCGGGGATGGTGCTCGGCTCACCGCAGTTCGTCGCCCCCGAACGCGCCCGCGACGGGGTCTCCAACCCGCGTACCGACCTGTGGTCGCTGGGGGCCACCCTCTACGCGGCGGTGGAGGGGCAGTCGCCGTACGCGCGGGGCAGCGCGATGGCGACGTTGAGCGCGCTGGCCACCGAGCCGCCCGACCCGGCGCGTCGGGCCGGGGCGCTGCGCCCGGTGCTGGAGGGCCTGCTGCACCGCGAACCGGAACGACGGCTCACCGCCGCCGAGACACAGACCCGGCTGAGCGCCGCGCTCGCGGCGACGCCCACCACAGTGCAGGCGTCCACCCCGACCGCGCCGCCTCCCACGGTGGTGCCGGCCGGTGGGGACACCCCGCCGCTGCCGGCCGGTGCGCCGCGCCGGCGGCGGCAGCGGACCGTCCTGGTCGCGGTGGCCGTCGCGGGTGCGCTGCTGGCCGGGTTCGGGACGACGGCCGCGCTGCGGGGCGGCACCGGCCCGTCGTCGACACCGGGCGGTGGGGCCGGCACCGGGGCGGCCCGGCCGGGGGCCTTCCCGTGCGCCGCGCCCGCACCGGCCGACGCCGTCCCGGTCCGCTCCGCACCACCGCCGCCGGGTGAGCGCTTCGGCCTGGTCGCGGGCTGGACCTGGTACACCGACCCGGACGGCTTCCGGATCGCCGCCCCGGCCGGGTGGCTGCGCTACACCGACGGCCCGGTGACCTGCCTGCGCGAGCCCGGTGGCCCCCGGGTGCTCAGCGTCGCCCCCGGCGTCGCCCCGGCCGACCCGGTCGCCCACTGGCGGGCCGAGGAACGCCGGCTCACCGACGACGGTCGGCTCACCGGCTACCGGCGGGTGGACATCTCCGCGCTGGACATGTTCCGTGGTGGCGCGCTGTGGGAGTGCGAGTGGACCGGCCCGACCGGCGTCCGGCTGCACACCGCCCGGCTGCTGGTCCGGGTCGCCCCGCAGCGGGCCTACACCGTCTCATGGTTGACAGACCAGTTCGACTGGCAGGTCAACGCGACATACTTCCTGATGATCCGGCAGAGTTTCCGTCCTGCCGCGTGACATCCCTCCCCTGTGGACCGAACGGGTTGTTGCCCTGTCGGCGACGGTTCTGACACAGTGGCGTAGCGTTGTCGATCAAGAAAACGGGGAGGGGCGAGGCGACATGATGGGACCGTCCCACGCGCTGTCGGGCGCTGCGGTGTGGCTGACCGGGTCGTGGGCGCTGGACTACTTCGCCGACTACCACCAGTCCCCGCTCGCCCTGGCCGTCGGCACCGCCGTCTGCGCCGGTGGGGCGCTCTTTCCCGACCTCGACCTCTCCGGCAAGGTCACCCGCAACCAGGGCGGCGCGACGGTGGCCCGCACCTTCGGGGTGTTCTCGCTGTTCGTCGCCGAGGTGATGGAGAAGATCTCGCTCGGCGTCTACTACGCCACCAAGCTCAGCCGCGACCCGCGGCGCAACAACGGTCACCGCACCCTGACCCACACCATCCCGTTCACCGTGCTGGTCGGCTGGGGCACCACCACGCTGTGCACCGCGTACGGCAAGTGGGCGGTGGTGAGCATCCTGTTCTTCATGATCGGGCTGGCGCTGCGCGGGCTGTTCGACAAGTGGGCCGAGCGGGCCGGCTGGGTGATCGTCACCCTCGTCTCGGCCGCCGCCGCCTGGTTCACCTTCGCCAACCTGCCCGGTGACCGTGGCTACCCGATGATCGGGCTGGCCGTCGGGGTGGGCTGTTTCGTGCACATCCTCGGCGACATGATCACCAAGGCCGGGGTCCCGATCCTCTGGCCGATCCCGATCAAGCGCCGGATGTGGACGATGATCGGGCTGCCGAACAGCATCGCGTTGCGTACCGGCAGCAAGGCCGAGGTGGTGGTGCTGCGGACCGCGTTGACGGTGCTCTCCGTGCTCGCGGCCGTCGGCCTGGTCGCCCCGTCGGTGCTGCAACGGTTCAACATCGAGGTCTGACCGGCCGACGCCCCCGGGCGGTGGGCGCGAAACGACGGGACCAGCCGAACGTGGGACGGCCCGGGAGCGCTCCGCACGCCTACGATGCCTAGCATGTCGGCCGGCCCCGGGACCCGCCCCCTCGCCGGGTCCGGTCGGGGGCGGCTCCTCGCCGGCCTGCTGACGCTGCTGTCGTTGGCCCTCTTCGCGGGTGTGCTCTGGGACGCCGGGTACGCCCGGCTCTATCCGGCGGCACGCTTCCTGCACCGGCCGTTGCCCCTGCTCGGGCTCGCCACCCTGGCCGCGCTGGCGCTGGTGCTCGCCGGCTGGCTGGCCGCCCGGCAACCGCCCGCCACGACGGCGCTGCGCTCGGGCGCGCTCGGCTGCGCGGTGCTGCTCGGCGTGGGCACCGGCGCGTGGGGCATGTACCGCACCGGTTTCGCCTCGACCGTCGAGCGGGACTCCACGCTGGCCGTCTCCCCCGACGGCCGGTACGCGGTGGTCCGGCTGGACACCCGCGACTGGAAGGACCTGCCGCACACCGAGTTGCGGGTACGCGCCCGTGCCGGGCTGCTCAGCCACGACGCCGACCGGGAACTGGTCACCTGCCGCTACGAACGCCCCCGGGGGCGGATCGACGCCGAGTTCGTCGGCGAGCGGACGGTCCGGGTCTCGCTGGTCGACCGGCCGGCGGTCACCGTCGCCTTCGACGGGCGGCTGCGCCCCCGGCACACCGTCGACCTCTGCCGCCCACCCGACGGCTGACCACGCTCAGACGCCGACCCGTTGGGGTGGCACGGTGAGGCCGTAGAGCGCCATCAGCTCCGGGGTGTCCACCCGGTTGCCGTCGGCCACCGAGTCGCAGGCGATGTCGACGATCTGGTCCTTGTGCGCCAGCAGGTACGGTCGGGCGCCGATGTCGGCGCTGGCCAGGGTCGCGATGCCGGCCCAGTGCCGGCGGCCGAACAGCATCGGGTACCCGCGCAGCCCGTCGTAGGTGGCGCAGGCCAGCACGTCCGGGTACGGCAGCGCGGCCACCCGTCGGACCGCCTCCGCGGTGAGGCCGGGCATGTCGACAGGCACCACCACCACCGCCTCGACCCGTTCGTCGGCCAACGCGGCCAGGCCGGCGCGGATGGACGAGCCGACCCCGGCCCCCGATGCCCGGTTGACCACCACCGTGGCGGGACTCAGGTCGGCCGCCGCCCGGACCTCGTCGGCCGCCGCCCCCAGCACCACCACCAGTTGCTCACAGCCGGCCTCGATCATCGTGTCGATCATGCAGCTGACCAGCAGCCGGTCCCCCTGGCGCAGCAACGCCTCGGGGCTGCCGAGCCGACGCCCCCCACCCGCCGCGATGATCATTCCTGCGATACGCACACCGGGTGCAACGAGCCCCCGGGGGATGAGTGTCGGCACGAAACGGATATTTCACGCGTATACCCTGAACTATCCCGCCCACCCCGATCCCGCCCCGCCCCTCCCGGCTCACCCCCGCCCCACACCCGACCCGCCCGGCCCCCACCCCATCCCCACCCCTGATCCGCCCCGGTGATCAAGAGGTTCGCGTCAGATTCGCCCGCTCGCGGTGACGCAAATCTCTTGATCACGTGACGCAAAGCTCTTGATCACCGGGGGGCTCGCGCCGGGCGGGAAGGGGAAGACAGGGTGGGTCAGGCCTGGGCGTAGGTGGTCACGGTGGAGAGGTCGAGCGGGAAACGCACGGGGGTGGGGCCGAACAGCAGCGCCGAGGCGCGCGCTCCGGCGCGGCGGATCGCCTCGGCCACCGGGTCGGCCAGCTCGGCCGGGCAGTGCACGATCACCTCGTCGTGCTGGAAGAAGACCAGCTCCCCACCGACCCCGGCCAGCTCTGCCCGCAGCGAGGCGAGCAGCGTCGAGGCCCACTCGGCGGCGGTGGCCTGGATGACGAAGTTGCGGGTGAACCGGCCCCGCGAGCGGGCCGCCCGGGCCCGGGGCGAACGCGGGTCCGCCCCGGCGTCCGGGTCCACCGGGGCGTCGTCGGCGTCGCCGGACCCGACCGCACCCGGCGGGCAGGTCCGGCCCAGCCAGGACCGGACCAGGCCACCCGCCTCCCCGGTACGCGCCGCCGCCTCCAGATAGCCGAAGGCGGTCGGATAGCTGCGCTTGAGCACCGCCAGGGCCGGCAGCGCCCCGCCCCCGGTCTGCCCGTACATCGCGCCGAGCAGGGCGAGCTTGGCGCGGGCCCGGTCACCGCCGAAGGAGTCCTGGGCCAGCGCCGCGTAGAGGTCCCCGGCCGCCCCGGCGGTGGCCAGCCGGGCGTCACCGGAGACCGCGGCGAGCACCCGGGGCTCCAACTGACCGGCGTCGGCCACCACCAGCCGCCAGCCCGGATCGGCCACCACCGCCCGCCGGATCACCTTCGGGATCTGCAACGCACCACCACCGCGGGTGGCCCACCGGCCGGAGACCACCCCGGCGGGGACGTACTCCGGGCGGAACCGGCCGTCGGAGACCCACGCGTCCCGCCAGGCCCAGCCGTGCGCCGTCCAGATCCGGTACAGCTCCTTGTATTCGAGCACCAGCGGGACGGCCGGATGGTCGACGCCGCGCAACACCCAGGCCCGGGTGTTGGGCAGCTGCACGCCGACCCGGGCGAAGGCGCGCAGCAGCTCCGCCGAGGAGTCGACGTGCACCTGCCGGACGCCGAACGCCTCGGCCACCCGGGCCGCCAGCTCGGCCAACCGCCGCGGCGGCCCACCCATCGGGGACGCCTCACCCAGCAGCTCGGCGAGGATCTCGTCGTGCACGTCGGCGCGCCAGGGCAGCCCGACGGCGGCCATCTCCACCGCGATCAGCGCACCTGCCGACTCGGCGGCCACCAGCAGCCGGAACCGGCCGGGATGGGCGGTGGCGGCGACCCGGGCGAGCTGGTCGGCGTACACCCGGGTCAGGGCGTCGATGCCGGGGGCCGGCGGGCCGACGACGGCCTCGAAGAGCGCGGCCTGCCCGTGGCCCGGCGGCGCGACCGGCCGGGGCGGCGGGTCGGGTGGGACGGCGGCCCCGGTGAGCCGGGCGTACGCGGCGGCCAGCGAGCGGGGCTCACCCCACCGGCCGGCGTGGCCCAGCAGCAGCCCCTCGGTCAGCTCGATGTCGTGGCAGCGCTCGACCCGCACCCCGGCGCGCAGCAGGGTCGGGTAGAGCGTCGCACCGGACGCCCAGACCCAGCGGGGGTGCTCGGCCGCCTCGCGGGCGGCCACGGCGGCGGGCAGGTCGTCGACCGGCTCGACGGGCCCGGCCGGGCGACCGGCGGCGTCGAGGGGCTGGAGGACGCCACCGCCCCGCTCCCCCGCCGCCACCGCCAGCACCGCCACGGCCCGATTGTGCCCCGCCCCTGTGACACCCCGGCCCGGATCACCCGTCGGGGCCGCCGCGGGTCACCGGCGGGATGGCGGGGTGCGGCGACCCCGCCATCCCGACCGGTCACTTGACCGCGCCGGAGGTCAGGCCGGACTGGATCTGCCGCTGGAAGATCGCGTACACGATGATCATCGGAAGGATGGCGATGGTCAGGGCGGCGAACAGGCCGGACCAGTCGGCCTCGTAGCCGGCATTGACCGAGATGTCGGCGATGCCCTGGGTGAGCACCCACTTGTCCTTGGCGTTGGAGAGCAGCACCAGGGGCAACTGGTACTGCGCCCACTGCCCGATGATGTTGAAGATCGCCACGCTGATCAGGCCCGGCTTCGCCATCGGCAGCATCACCTGGAAGAACAGCCGGGTGTGCGAGCAGCCGTCGATCATGCCGGCCTCGGCCACCGAGTTCGGCAGCGTCCGGAAGAACGCGGCCAGGAAGAAGATGGTGAACGGCAGCGAGTAGGCGATGTAGACCAGGATCACGCCGGTGTGGGTGTCCAGCAGGCCCAGGTTGCGGACCACGAAGAACAGCGGCACCAGCGCCAGGAAGACCGGGAAGGCCAACCCGGAGACGAACAGGTAGTAGATCGCCCGGTTGCCCCGGAACTTGTACCGGGCCAGCACGTACGCGGCCATCGAACCCAGCAGCATGGTGCCGAAGGTGCTGCACGACACCACGAAGACGCTGTTGAGGAAGTAGCGGCCGACGTGCGCCTTGGTCCAGGCCCGGCCGAAGTTCTCCCAGCGCAGCTCCGCCGGCAACGTCCACGGGCTGCTGAAGATCTCGCTGGTGTTCTTGAACGCGGCCAGGAACGTCCAGAGGATCGGCACGATGACGATCACCGCCCAGACGGCGAGCGCCACCTGACCGAGCCCGCTGAACAGTCGTACCTCGTGGTGCTCGCCCCGGCCCCTGCGGGTGCGGGCGGCGGGCCGGCCGGGCGGGGTGTCCGCCGCGGCCGGCGGCAGCGTCGTCTGTGCGGCCATCTCAGTACTCCACGCTTTCCCGCTTGGTCAACCGCAGCGTCAGCGCCGCGAACGTGAGGGTGAGGAAGAACAGCGCCACACCCATCGCCGAGGCGTAGCCGTACTTCGAGTAGACGAAGGCGTTGCGGTAGATCTCCACCGCCAGCACCGTCGTCGCGCCGTCCGGGCCGCCGCTGTCCACCGAGAGCACCGCGACGATGGCGAACGCGTCGAACGCGGCGATGCCGAGGTAGACCCAGGCCACCTGGAGGGTGTCCCAGAGCAGCGGCAGGGTGACCCGGAAGAACAGCATCACCTTGCTCGCCCCGTCCATCTCGGCCGCCTCGTAGATCTCCCCCGGGATGGAGGCCATCCCGGCCGAGAAGAGCACCACGTAGAAGCCGACGGCCTGCCAGACCAGCACCGCGATGATCGACCACAGGGCCAGGTTCGGCCGGATCAGGAACAGCACCGGGTCCAGCCCGAGCTTCATCAGCACGCCGTTGATCAGGCCGGACTCGTTGGGCCGGTACACCATCTGGAACAGCACCGCGATGATGGCCACCGCCAGGACCTGGGGGAAGAAGAACACCACCCGGTAGAACTTCGACCCCCGGACCCCCTGCCGCTGGCCGCCCACGCTGCGCCCGCCCACGTTGAGCAGGAAGGCGAAGAACAACGCGATGGCGATCGTGATCAGCGGCAGGGCAAGCAGCAGTACGCCGTGGTGCTGGACCGCCTGCCAGAAGCGCCCGTCGTCGAGCAGCCGCCGGTAGTTGTCGAAGCCCACCCACTGCGGGGCGGACAGCCCCCGCCAGTTGGTCATCGAGATCTGGAACGCCTGCGCGTACGGTGCGATGACGAAGACCACGTACAGCGTGACCGGGGCGAACAGGAACCCGATCACGAACGGATACTTGCCGTGCCGCATGATCCCGCTTCTCCGATCGGTCAGCGCGTGAACTTGGCGACGGAGCTGTCCTTCTTGATGGCGTCGGCCCGCTTCTGGATCCGCTCCACGAAGGCGTCGGCCTTGATCCGGCCGAACATCAGCTCGTTGGTGGCGGTCCGCGCCTCGGTGTCCAGCTCCTTGTACCAGCCGTCGAAGTACAGGTTGAACACGTCCTTGCCGGCGGCGGCGAGGGCGGCCTGGGAGCTGGCCACGCCGGGCGGGAAGGCGAAGCCGGCGCTGCCGGCGGTGACCACGGTCGGGGCCTTGACCACCTCGGTGAAGCCCTTCGCCCCGGCGACCGAGAGCATCTGGCGCATGTACTCCAGACCACCACGCGGGTTCTTGCTCTTGGCCGAGACGAAGTAGCCCTCACCGGCGGTGGCCCGTACGGCGGTCGCCGGCAGCTTGTCCGAGCCGGTGAGGCTCGGCACCGGCATGAGCTGGTACTCGAAGCCGGCCGGGGTGTCCTTCTTCTGCTCACCCTCCAGCCAGTCGCCGCTGGGGTAGAGGGCCAGCTTGTACTGGTTCTGCCGCAGCTGCACGTCGGTGTGCTTGAGCCCCTCGAAGCTCTTGTCGACGTACTTCGCGCCGATCTCCTCCCACGCCTGCGCCGCCTGCTTGACGGCGTCCTGCTGCCAGGCGCCGTCCTCCAGGTTGTCGATGTTCTTGAGCACGTCGGTGCCGCCGATCTTCGCGGCGTGGGTCAGGATCACGTTCCACTGGTAGTAGGCCGCGTTCGCCCCGGCGTAGCCGTACGGGGTGATGCCCTTGGACTTGATGCCGTCGAGCAGGGCGGTGAACTCCGACCAGGTCTTCGCCGGGGCCCAGCCGTTCTCCTTGAACAGCTTGCCCGAGTACCAGATGCCGAAGACCGTGGAGACGTAGTACAGCACGTACGGCTTGCCGTTGAACGAGCCCGCCTCGACCGTGCCGGGCACGACGGTGTCGCGGACCTTCTTGTTCGGGTCGTCGACCGACGGGGCGTCCCACAGCTCGGTGAGGTCCATCAGCTGCCCGTCGGCCACCAGCGACCCGAAGTCGATCAGCTTCTCGCCGGAGTTGTTCACGAACTCCGGCGGGTTGCCCGAGGCGAACCGGGGCTGGAGCACGGTGGAGACCGCCTGGGTGGACTGGTGCTTGATCTCCGCCTTGGGGAACGCCTTCTTGTACAGCGGCTCGTGCACGTCGGTGGCGTACTTCTCGCCGTAGCCGCCGTTGAAGATGACCACCTCCAGCGGGGCGTCCTCGGCGACCCCCAGCGGGTTGGCGGCGCTCTTGGTGCCCTCCTCGGCCTTGGTGGTGGTCTCGTCGGAGCCGCTGGTGGCGCAGGCGCCCAGCAGGCTGACCACCGGCGTGGCGAGCAGGCCCGCCGCGGCGGTCCGGCCCAGCAGGGTGCGCCGGCTCAGCGCGGCGGGGGTCTCGGGGGTATTCGACATCGTCGTCTCTCCTTGGGTGTCCGGGTCAGGCGGTGCGCCGGAGACGCCCGGCGTACCGCGACTCGAGGGCGAGGTTGTGCGCGTCCCCACCGGGGACGTTGGCGGAGAGGTAGATAGGGGGTACCTCTCCGGCCTGGTGGAACCGTCGGACGACCTCCGCGGTCACCAGTTGCGCCAGCAGCGCGGAGGTGACCGAGGAGACCGCACAGACCGCGCCGCCGCCCTCCAGCGGCAGCAGTGCGTCGCCGTACGGCGCGCCGTTGTCCAGCACGACGTCGGCGAGTTCGGCGAGTCGACGCCCGGACGGGTGGCGGGGTGCGACCCGTGCGGTGTGCGCGACCGAGGTGACCGCGATGAGCGGATGGCCGTGCCCGGTGACCAGCGTCGCCAGCTCGACCACCGAGCCGTTGATGCCGGACTGCGAGGCGATCAGGAAGACGTCGGCCGGCTGCGGCCGGGCCAGCGGGTAGAGCTGGTGGGCCACGGCCGGGTCGCGTTCCAGCTTGGGGTCGGTGAGCACGTCGCGCGGGGCGTCGCCGTGCAGCACCAGGTCGTGCAGGCCGATCCGGTTGGTGGGGACCAGGCCGCCGGCGCGGGCCACCAGCTCGGCGGCGAACGCCTCGGAGTGGCCGGCCCCGAACGCCTGGAGCACCCCGCCGGCCCGCAGGCTGGCCGCGATCAGGTCGGCGGCCCGGCCGATCGCCTCGGCCTGGGTGTCGAGCAGCCGGTCGAGGACGGGCCGGACGGCCCGCGCGTACCCCTGGGCACTGATCATGAGGTGGTCCCCTTCGCGGCCTTGTGCCCCTGCACGGCCTGGGCGGTACGCCGGAAGGCCGCGTGGGCGCGGTCGTGGGTGCGCTGCGCCACGGCGATGTAGAGCAGGTCGAGCACGACGAGTTGGGGGTGCCGGGCGGACAGCGCGTCCGGCCGGAAGGTGGTGGCCTGGCTGGCGGTGAGCAGGACGATGTCGGCCAGTTCGGCGAGCGGCGAGCGCGGGAACCCGGTCAGCGCCACGGTGCTGGCCCCCCGGCTGCCCGCCTCGGCGAGCATCTCGATGGTCTCCCGGGTCTGCCCGGTGTGCGAGATGCCCAGCGCCACGTCGCCGGGGCCGAGCAGCGCGGCGCTGGCCAGCCCCTCGTGCACGTCGCTCCAGGCCCACGCGGCGACCCCGATGCGGTGCAGGCTGAACTGCATCTCCTCGCCGACCAGCGCGCTGCCGCTGGCCCCGAAGATGTTGACCCGGGCGGCGCCGGCGATGGCGACGGCGGCCCGTTCGACCTCGGCGAGGTCGAGCAGGGTGGCGGTGTCGTGCATGGCCCGGGTGTCGGCGGCCATGATCTGGTCGAGCACCCGTTCCAGCGGGTCGCCGGGCTGGATCTCCCGCCCGATGTCGACGGTCCAGCCGGCCGAGCGGGCCCGGCCGGTCTCGGAGGCGATGCCCAGGCGCAGGTCGGCGTAGCCGTCGAAGCCCATCGCCCGGCAGAACCGGGTGATGGTCGCCGGTGAGGTGCCGCTGCGCTCGGCCAACTCGACGATGGTGGCGCGGGCCGCTGCCTCCGGGTCGGCGAGCACCTGCTCGGCGACCCGGCGCAACGCTCCCGTCAGCTCGCCCGCGCCGGCTCGGACCCTGGCCAGCACCCCGTCCGCGCCGCGCCGGTCGACGGGCTCGGCATCGACCACCGCGGTCGCCGCGGTGGTGTCCGTCTCGAGCTCGGCCATCGACACGCCTTTCGGAAAAGAGTGTTAACTGTTAGTGGTAAAAGTTCTTACTGAAGGCCCCTTCCTGTCAAGACCATGGGCGAAGTTTTCAAACTGTTACCTGCCGCACGGCCCGCCGCCGGCCCCCGCTCTTGCCCTGCGGCACCGCACCGACCAGCATGGACACCCCCACACCAGCGCACCCCGGGGAGGCCCGCGAGGATGTCCGGCACCGTCGTGCTCGGCCTCGACGTCGGGGGTACGTCCACCCGGGCCACCGCCCTGACCCTCACCGGCGAACGCCTCGGCACCGGCCGGGCCGGCGGCGGCAACCCCACCAGCCACGGTGCCGAACGGGCCGCCGCCGAGCTGTCGACCGCGCTGCGGGAGGCGCTGCGCGACGTCGACCCGACCCGGGTCCGCGCCGGGGCGATCGGGCTGGCCGGGGCCGGCCGGTTGCGCGCCGACCCGGCCGGCCGGGCCGCCTTCGACCGGGCCTGGTCGGACGCCGGCCTGCGCTGCCCGTACACGGTGCACAGCGACGCCCTCGTCGGGTACGCCTCCGGCACCGCCGCAGCCGACGGCACGATCCTGATCGCCGGGACCGGGGCGATCGCCGCCCAGGTGTGCCGGTGGCGACTGGACCGGGTCGCCGACGGGCACGGCTGGCTGCTCGGCGACGCCGGCTCCGGGTTCTGGCTGGGCCGGGAGGCGGTCCGGCGTCTGCTCGCCGACCTGGACGCGGCCCGGACGCCGGGGCCACTGGGCCGCCGGGTGCTCGCCACCCTGCTGGGGGACGATCAGGTCGCCGACCGGCCCCGGGAGACCGTGGACGCGGTGGTGCAGGCGGTCACCCGCCGGCCGGCGGTGGAGCTGGCCCGGCTCGCCCCGCTGGTGGTCGTCGCCGCCGCCGAGACCGAACCGGTCGCCGTCACGCTGATCGAGCGGGCCGCCGGGCTGCTGGCCGACAGCGTCGCGCGGATCCGACCGGCCGGCGCGGTGGACCCGGTGGTCCTCGGCGGCGGCCTGCTCACCGGTGGCACCCCACTGGCCGTCGCCGTCACCGCGGAACTGGCCCGGCGGTGGCCGGTCGCGCCCCTGCGTCCGGCCGGCGACGGCGCCTCCGCGGCGGCCTGGCTCGCCGCCCGCGACCTGCCGGGGATCACCGATCCAGCGGCTCTTCACCCGCTGTTCGTGCCGGACCCGCCCGTCGACGGGAAGGGTGTCGATCTCGACTCTTCCCAGGGTCGCTCGTGACCGAATTCCGTCGATGCCGCCGACCGGTCGGGGCTTTCACCGGGACGCCTCCGGCCGCGGTTGGCGCGATGGCGAACATCGATGGATAGGGCGATTGCCACCTGCGCACCGGCGACCCGGTGAGTACGCGACATCACGTCCAGGCCCACCCCCGCCCCGGAGTCGCGACGGATCGTGTGCTAGGTTAAACAGGTTGCAGTTTTGATTTCCGTAGACGTTTCCGGGCGCCTGATGGGTTATCTAAAACCCATCCGGGCGCTTTTCGTTTTTCGTGTCGTTTCGATGCGGGTTATCAACTCGGCGGCTAAGGGTCCGCGCAGTGCGGTCTCTCCACAGCCTGCAGAGGAGCAGACATGACTACAGGTACCGTGAAGTGGTTCAACGCCGACAAGGGCTTCGGCTTCATCAGCCCCGACGACGGCGGTGCCGACGTGTTCGCCCACTTCTCCGCGATCTCGGCGAGCGGCTTCCGCAGCCTCGACGAGAACCAGAAGGTGGAGTTCGACATCACCCAGGGCCAGAAGGGCCCGCAGGCGGAGAACATCCGCCCGATCTGATCCACACTCCACGCACGGCGGCCCGACTGGTTCAGCGGGCCGCCGTTCGGCGTTTCCATCGCTCACCACGGCGACCGCGGCTGAGCGACCAGGGCCGCCCGGCCAGGCGTGGGCCGACGCAGACCCCTCCCGCTACGCGCCACGTTCCACCGCGCCGCCGCCCTGACGGTCGGGGCACAAACGGCCCTGGTCCCGATGGAGCACAGCCCGACGCCCCGGCTCCTGATGACCGCAGCCGGGGGCCGAGATGCGCAGCGTTCACCCTGAAAGGCTGATGACTTTGACGACGACCTACTCGGGTCCGGCCAGGCTGATCCTGGCCGGCGGCGCACGCATATCCGGCATGGCTTCCCTCAGCACCAACCAACGCGGTGGACTCAACGGCTGGGGTGGCACCTTCCGGCCGGACGAGATCACGACGGACCTTCGCAACGCCGTCGAGGGACTGCAGTTGGAACTGCCCTACGATCGCGTCGGAACGGTCGCCGTCACCGGCTTACGCAAGCTACTCGCCACGCAGGTGTTGATGTCGCTGGCAGGCCGCGGACCCGCACCATTCTGACCGTACGTCCGCACGGCCCCGCTACCAGACACGGTCACCCGTGCCTGCTGGGTGTGCCGTGGCTGCTCAGGTCTGGGTGGGGAAGCCGAGGTTCACCCCGCCGTGGCGCGGGTCGGGCCAGCGGCTGGTGACCACCTTGCCCCGGGTGAAGAACCGCACCCCGTCCTCGCCGTGGGCGTGCAGGTCGCCGAAGAGGGACGCCTTCCACCCACCGAACGAGTAGTACGCCATCGGCACCGGGATCGGCACGTTGATGCCCACCATGCCCACCTCCACCTCGTGCTGGAAGCGCCGGGCCGCCCCGCCGTCGTTGGTGAAGACCGCCGTGCCGTTGCCGTACGGGTTGGCGTTGACCAGGGCCACCGCCGCGTCGTACGAGTCGACCCGGACGACACCGAGCACCGGGCCGAAGATCTCGTCGGTGTAGACCGACATGTCCGGGGTGACCCGGTCGAACAGCGTCGGACCCAGCCAGAACCCGTTCGGGTCCCCGTCCGGGACGACGTCCCGACCGTCCACCACCGGCACCGCACCCGCCGCCACCCCGGCCTCGACGTACCCCCGCACGCGCGCCAGGTGCGCGGCGGTCACCAGCGGCCCCATGTCGCAACCGCGCCGCCCGTCGCCGGTACGCAGCCCGGCCATCCGCGCCGCGATCCGCGCCACCAGGGCGTCGGCGACCGGCTCCACCGCCACCAGCGCGGAGATCGCCATGCACCGCTCGCCCGCCGAGCCGAACCCGGCGTTGACCGCCGCGTCGGCGGCCAGGTCCAGATCGGCGTCCGGGAGCACCACCAGGTGGTTCTTCGCCCCGCCGAGGGCCTGCACCCGCTTGCCGGTGAGCGTCGCGCGCCGGTGCACGTGCCTGGCGACCGGGGTGGAGCCGACGAACGACACCGCCCGCACGTCGGGGTGGTCCAGCAGCGCGTCGACCGCCTCGGCGTCGCCGTTGACCACGTTGAGCACCCCGGCCGGCAGGCCCGCCTCGACGAACCACTCGGCCAGCAGCAGCGCGGCACCCGGGTCCTTCTCGCTCGGCTTGAGCACCACCGTGTTGCCGCAGGCCACCGCGATCGGCACGAACCACAGCGGCACCATCACCGGGAAGTTGAACGGCGAGATCACCGCCACCACCCCCAGCGGCTGCCGCAGGCTGTACGAGTCGACCCCGGTGGAGACGTTCTCGCTGAACCGTCCGCGCAGCGCCGAGGCGATGCCGCAGGCGTACTCGACCACCTCGAGGCCGCGCTGCACCTCGCCGGCGGCATCGGCGAGCACCTTGCCGTGCTCGGCGGTGATCACCTCGGCGAGCCGGTCCCGGCGGGCGTGGACCAGCTCCCGGAACGCGAACAGCACCGCCGTGCGCCGGGCCAGCGAGGCGTCCCGCCAGCTCCGGGCGGCCCGCCCGGCGGCCTCGACCGCCACCGCGACGTCCGCCGCGCCGGCCAGCGCCACGAGGCCGGTACGCCTACCGGTCGCCGGGTCGAAGACGTCCCCGTGCCGGCCGGACGTCCCGTCGATCCGCTCACCGTCGACGAAGTGCCCGATCCGGGCAGCGTCCACCGTGGGCGCGGCCTGCGGGCCGGGTGACGCCCGCCGGGTCGCCCCGGTCACCGTGCCGCCTCCGCCGCCACCGTCGACCGGATCGCCTCGACCAGGATCGCCAGCCCCTCGCGGGCCTCGGCCTCGGTGAGGGTCAACGGTGGACCCATCCGCACCACGTTGCCGTACAGGCCGCCCTTGCCGACCAGCAGGCCGCCGGCCCGGCACGCCTCGACGACCCGGGCGGTCAGCGCCGGATCGGGTTCCGTGCCACCCGGCTGGACGAACTCCACGGCGAGCATCAGCCCCCGGCCCCGGATCTCGGCCACCCCGTCGAGGTCGGCGACCGCGGCGCGCAGGCCGTCGACGAGGATCGCGCCCACCCGGGCCGCGTTGGCCTGCAGGTCGTGGTCCCGCAGGTAGTCCAGGACGGCGTTGCCGGCGGCGGTGGCGAGCGGGTTCCCGCCGAACGTGGAGAAACTGACCGCCGGCACCGACTCCATGATCTCGGCCCGGCCGACCACCCCGGCCAGGGCGAAACCGTTGCCGATGCCCTTGGCGAAGGTGAGCAGGTCCGGGGTGACCCCGTGCGCCTGGTAGCCCCAGAAGTGCGCGCCGGTACGCCCCCAACCGGTCTGCACCTCGTCGGAGATCAGCAGGATGCCGTGCTCGTCGAGCACCTTGCGCCAGCCGGCGAACAACCCGTCGGGCGGGGCGACGAAACCGCCGACGCCCTGCACCGGTTCGGCGATCAGGCACGCCACGTCACCGCTGGTCTGGGTGGCGAGCACCTCGCGCAGGTCCTCCACGGCGGCGTCGATCCGGTCGTCGGCGGGCAGCCGGGCGAGCAGCCCGCGCAGCCGTTCCCCGGAGTGCAGCCAGGCCACCTGGAGCGGGCTGTGCGCGCTGGCCGTCCAGCCCCGGTTGCCGGTGACGGCCATCGCCGCGTACGACCGGCCGTGGTAGGAGTTGCGGACGGCGAGGATCTGGTGCGAGCGGCGGTAGCTGGTGGCGGCCAGCAGCGCCGCCTCGTTCGCCTCGGTGCCGGAGTTGGTGAAGAAGACCCGGGCGTCCGGGATGCCGGCCACCTGGATGATCTTCTCGGCCAGCTCCACCTGCTGCCGGATCAGGTAGAGGGTGGAGGTGTGCACCAGGCCGGTGTCCAGTTGACGCTGCACCGCCTCGCGGATCTCGGGAATGTCGTAGCCGATCATGTTGGTCAGCACGCCACCGAAGAAGTCCAGGTAGCTGCGGCCCCGGGCGTCGGTCACCCGACGGCCGGACCCGGCGACCAGCTCGATCGGCTCGGCGTAGTAGAGCGGCATCCAGGACGGGAGCACGGCCCGGTGTCGGGCCAGCAGGTCGTCGGCGGTCATCGGCACACCCTTCCGCGGCGGCGGTTCGCGTGCCCCGCACGCTGCCACCCCGGCCCGCCGCCGACAACTGCCACTGTGTAGCCCGGTGGCCGACCACGCTGACACCACGGTCAGCCGGCGGTGTCCCGGATCGCCTCGGCGAACACCTCGGAACGGTGCTCGAAGTTGCGGAACCGGCCGTAGCTGGGCGCCGCCGGGGACAACAGCACCACCCCGTCGGCCGGGGTCACCGCCCGCGACAGCCGGACCGCGTCCGCCAGATCGTCCACCACCTCGGTACGCACCTTCGGCAGCCCGGCCAGCGCCGCCACGATCCGGGGACCGCTGTCGGGGATCCCGATCACGGTCAGCTCCCGCTCGGCCAGGTGGGTGGCCAGCGGCGTGTAGTCCAACCCCCGGTCGGTGCCCCCGACGATCACCGTCAACGGCCGCCCGTCGTACGCGTCGATCGCGTGCATCGCCGCGTACGGGCTGGTGGCGAGCGTGTCGTCGACGAAGGTCAGGCCGGACGGGTCGACGATCTCGGTGAGCCGGTGGGCCAGCCCGTGGAACCCGGCGACCGCCACCGCCAGGGTGTCCTTGTGGGCGACGACGTCCACGCCGACCGCGTCGAGCACGGCGAGCGCCACGCAGAGGTTGCCCGCGTTGTGCCGGCCGACAAGCGGCAGCACCCCCCTGGCGAACAGCGGCTGGTCGCCGAGGTGGAACCAGTCCGTGCCGTCCGGGCCGGTGGCGACGTGCACGGTGTCGGGCAGCCCGGCGCGCACCACCGCCCGGTCACCCAGCTCCAGGGCGAGGCGCGGGTCGTTGCCGTTGACCACCACCGTGCGCGGGCCGTACGCGATCAGGTTCAGCTTGTCGCGGTAGTACTCGGCCTCACCGCCGTGCGCGTCCAGGTGTTCCGGGAACAGCGCGGTGACCACCGCGACCCGGGGCGAGTCGGCCAGGTCGCTGCACTGGTAGCTGGACAGCTCCAGCACGTACAGCTCGGCCTCGGGCAGGTCGAGGGTGGGCACGCCGATGTTGCCGCCCAGCACGTTGGGCCGGTCCACCGCCGCGAGCAGGTGGCTGATCAGGCTGGAGGTGGTCGACTTGCCCTTGCTGCCGGTGACCCCGATCGTCCGGTCGGCGTGGTCGGCCATCCACAGGGCGGTGCCCTGGGTCACGGTCACCCCCTGCGCCCGCAGCTCGACCAGCCACGGGTGGGTGTTGGGCACCCCCGGCGACCGGACCACGACCTCGGCGGCGGCCAGCCGGGCGAACCCCTCCTCCCCGGTGACCAGCGGCGCGGCCTCGGCGAGCGGACCCTCCCAGGCCACGCTGAGGAAGTTCGCGCTGTCGTCGACGGCGACCAGGTCGGCCGGGCCGTGCGCGGCGATGGCGGTCACGGCGGCGCGGCCCTCCCGGCCGGCCCCCCAGACGGCGACGGTACGGCCGCGCAGATCGGACAGGCGCACGAACTCTCCCTGAGGTGTCGACGGTGGGGCCCGGTCCGCTCCCGGCACAGCGGACCCGGCCGGACGAACCAGGGCCTAGTATGGCGTGTGCCCAACGAGCAGCTCCGGCGGATGGACGCCTTCACCTTCCCGTCGTACGCGTTCGACCCCGCCACCGGCGCGGCGTCGTTCGACTACGCCCTGACCGGCCCCGACGGCGAGCAGCGGTTCACCGAGGTGATCACGCTGCCGGTGCCGGCCACGCCGCCGTCGGCGCAGACGCTGGCCACCCTGGGCCGGGTCCTGGAACTGCTGCACGTGGTCGCCGGGGTCAGCTACTACAAGGCCGCCGCCCCGCCGCGCCTGGTGCTGCCGACGCCGCTGGGCGGGGCCGCCGCCGCGCTGGTCACCGCCGTCTACACCAAGGGTCTCGCCGAGTACGCCTACCGCAACCAGCTCCCGCACGTGCTGGAGCTGCGCCCCGAGGTGCCGGCCGGCGAGGTCCCGCCACCCCGGGTGTACGACGACTCCGACCGGCGACCGCTGTCGGCCGTCGGCGGGGGCAAGGACTCCATCGTCAGCCTGGAGGCGCTGCGCCGGGGCGGCTTCGACCCGGTGCCGTTCTCGGTCAACCCCAACCACGTGATCGTCGCGGTCAACGAGGCGTCCGGGCTGCCGGCGCTGGCCGCCCGGCGACGGCTCGACCCGGTGCTGTTCGACCTGAACGCCGCCGGGGCGCGCAACGGGCACATCCCGGTCACCGCGATCAACTCGCTGATCGCGGTCGCCACCGCCGTGCTGCACGGGCTCGGGCCGGTGGTGATGTCCAACGAGCGGTCCGCGTCCGACCCGAACCTGATCTGGAACGGTCACGAGATCAACCACCAGTGGTCCAAGGGGGTCGAGGCCGAGGGGCTGCTGCGGGCGGCGCTGGCCGGGCACGCGGGGCTCACCGAGCCGTACTTCTCGTTGCTGCGCCCGCTGTCGGAGCTGCACATCGCCCGGCTGTTCGCCACCATCGACCGGTACGACGCGGTGGTCACCAGCTGCAACGCCGCGTTCAAGCTGCGTGACGCCAGCGCCCGCTGGTGCCGCGACTGCCCGAAGTGCCGGTTCGTATTCCTCGCCATGGCCCCGTTCATGCCCCGGGAGCGGGTGGTCGGCATCTTCGGCGGCGACCTGCTGGCCGACGAGACGCAGATCCCCGGCTACCGGGAACTGCTCGGCGTGGACGGGCACAAGCCGTTCGAGTGCGTCGGCGAGGTGGAGGAGTCGGTGGTGGCGTTGAGCCTGCTGGCCGCCCAGGACCAGTGGCGCGACGCCCCGGTGGTCCGTGCCCTGGTCGACGCGGTCCCCGCCGCCGCCTGGTCGACGGCGGCCACCTCCGACGTCTTCACCCCCGCCGGCCCCCACCACGTCCCCGCCGCCTACGCCAAGGCCCTGGACACCCTGACCTGACCCACTCCCCCGCCGGCCCCACCCGTCTCCCGCCACCTCACCCGGCCCCCATCTCCCCGGTGATCAAGAGGTTCGCGTCACTGGGACGGCGACATCTGACGCCAACCTCTTGATCACGGTCGACGGGCGGGCCGCGCGGGCGATGATCAAGAGGTTGGCGTCACCCGGGCTACGAAATCTGACGCATTTCTCTTGATCACCGGGCACAGGCCAGGCGGGCACAGGCCAGGCGGGCGCGGGTCGGGCGGGGACAGGCCGGAGGGGTGGCGGGGCGGGGAGGCCCGTCAGGGGGTGCGGATGGCGTCGAGGGCCAGCAGGGCGACGTGCAGGGAGAGGCAGGCTTCGACCGAGTCGAGGTCCACGCCGAGGATCCGGCCGATCCGGGCCAGCCGTTCGTAGAAGGCCGGTCGGGACAGGTGCGCGGCGACCGCCCCGGCCGACTTGTTGCGGCCCTGCTCCAGGTACGCGCGCAGGGTGCCGAGCAGTTGCTCCCGGGGATGCTGGGCGTCGTGGGCCAACAGCGCGCCCAGTTCCCGTTCGACGAAGGTCTGCAACCGGGGCTCGTCGCGTAACAGGTGCAGCAGGCCGGCCAGCCCGACGTGCGGCAGCCGGAAGACCGGCAGGTCACGGCTGTCCCGGCGGGCGGCCTCGGCGACCTGGCGGGCCTCGACCAGCGACCGGCGCACCTCCCGTGGGCTCGCCACCCCGGACCCGGCGGCGATGAGCACCCGCGCCGGCTGGTCGCCATGGCGGCGGCGCAGCGCGGCGGCGAACGCGGCCAGCGCGCGGTCCTCGGCGGCGGCCTCCGGCAGGGCCAGCAGGACCCCCACCGCCTGGTCGTCGACGGGACTGGTCAGCCCGGTCAGTTTCGCCTCCCGGAGCGCCTGGCCGACCGCCTCGGCGAGGTCACGCAGCCGGGCCGGGCCGGCCTCGGCGGCGTCGGCCGGGCCGCCCTCACCCGGTGCGCCGGATTCGGCCGGGGTGTCGCGGCGGAGCCGGACCATGACGCCGACCAGGTGCCGACGCTCCAGGGGCACCCCCAGCGCCCGCGCCCGCAATGCGATCTCGTCCACCGGGCGGGAGTGGTCGAGCAGGGCGGTGAGCAGCGTGTGGTGCAGTTGCCGTTCCAGCCCCTCGGCGTCGCGGCGGATCAGCCGGCCCAGCGCCAGGGTCGAGGCGGCCCGCTCCACCAGGATGGTCAGCCGGTTGGGTGGCGTGCCGACGGGCCGGCCGTCGCCGAGGCCCGCCCGCGCCGGCCAGCGCAGCAGCAGCCGACCCCAGTCCTGGCCGCGCGCGCCGACGGTCGTGACCAGCCAGCCGCTGTCGCTGTCGTACGCGGTGCGCCCGGCGGGGCGCAGCCGTCGGGAGTGCTGCTCCCAGCCGTCGAGCAGCAGTTCGGCGTTCTCCCCCGCCGGGTCGTAGGCGAGCACCTGCCGGGACAGGTTCTCCAGCACCACCGGGCAGCCGGCCAGCGCGGCGGCCTGCCGGACCACCTCGGCGGCCCCGGCGCCCTCGACGGACAGTTCGGTGAAGCGTTGGTGGATCTCCTCGGCGGCCCGCAGCTCGTGCAGTTGGGCGTCGACGATCAGGGCGTGCACCGCCTCGGTGATCCGTACGAACGGGGTGGCCCGGCGCAGCTCGACCAGGGGCAGCCCACGCCGGGCGGCGGCCACGGCCATCACCCGGGGCACCTCGGTCGGGTAGCGGCGGCCCAGTTCGACCACGAGCCCGGAGACGCCCACCGCGGCGAGGTCGCCGATGAAGGCGCGCAGTCCGGCGTCGTCGGCGGGCAGGCCGATGCCGGTGGTGAGCACGAGTTCGCCCCCGCCGAGCAGGGTGGCGATGTCGGGCACCTCCGCCACGTGCACCCAACGCACCGGACGGTCCAGGCCGGTCTCCCCGGCGACCAACCGGGGGGCCCCGTGGCGGACCGGGTCCAGCGCGAGCACCTCACGGACGGTAGGGAACACGGGCGACACGCTACCCTCGGTGACCCCTGGTTCCGCCATCCACCGTCTGTCGCCGGCCGGGGCGGTGACCCCGTCCCGGCCGGTGACCCGACGGTCAGTCGACGCCGAACTCCATCGCGGCCCGGTCGAGGGCCTCGTCCTCGGCGGTGGCGACGCCCCGGGAGGCGATGGCTTCCGCACCGCCCTGCGGCATCGCCCCGATCAGTCCGGTCGAGGCGGCCTGCGCCGCGCCGACCGCCCGCTGCGGGGCCGCCCCGCCGACCAGCCCGAGGGTGGCGTACTGCTCCAGCTTGGCCCGGGAGTCGGCGATGTCGAGGTTGCGCATGGTGAGCTGACCGATCCGGTCGGACGGGCCGAAGGCCGAGTCCTCGGTACGCTCCATCGACAGCTTGTCCGGGTGGTAGCTGAACGCGGGGCCGGTGGTGTCCAGGATCGAGTAGTCCTCGCCGCGGCGCAGCCGCAGGGTCACCTCGCCGGAGACGGCGGTGCCCACCCAGCGCTGCAGCGACTCGCGCAGCATCAGCGCCTGCGGGTCGAGCCAGCGGCCCTCGTACATCAGCCGGCCGAGGCGACGGCCCTCGTGGTGGTAGTTCGCCAGGGTGTCCTCGTTGTGGATGGCGTTGACCAGCCGCTCGTAGGCGGCGTGCAGCAGCGCCATGCCGGGGGCCTCGTAGATGCCCCGGCTCTTGGCCTCGATGATCCGGTTCTCGATCTGGTCGGACATGCCCAGGCCGTGCCGGCCGCCGATGGCGTTGGCCTCCAGCACCAGGTCGACGGGGCTGCCGAACTCCTTGCCGTTGATCGTCACCGGCCGGCCCTGGTCGAAGCCGATGGTGACGTCCTCGGTGGGGATCTCCACCGACGGGTCCCAGAACCGGACCCCCATGATCGGGCTGACCGTCTCGATGCCGGTGTCGAGGTGCTCCAGGGTCTTCGCCTCGTGGGTGGCGCCCCAGATGTTGGCGTCGGTGGAGTACGCCTTCTCGGTGCTGTCCCGGTAGGGCAGGCCGCGTTCCAGCAGCCACTCCGACATCTCCTTGCGGCCGCCGAGTTCGGTGACGAAGTCGGTGTCCAGCCACGGCTTGTAGATCCGCAACTGCGGGTTGGCCAGCAGGCCGTAGCGGTAGAACCGCTCGATGTCGTTGCCCTTGAAGGTCGAGCCGTCGCCCCAGATCTGCACGTCGTCGGAGATCATCGCCCGGACCAGCAGGGTCCCGGTCACCGCCCGGCCCAGCGGGGTGGTGTTGAAGTAGGCCCGGCCGCCGGAGCGGATGTGGAAGGCACCGCAGGTCAGCGCGGCCAGCCCCTCCTCGACCAGGGCGGCACGGCAGTCGACCAGGCGGGCGACCTCGGCGCCGTAGCTGAGCGCACGGCCGGGCACCGAGTCGATGTCGGGCTCGTCGTACTGGCCGATGTCGGCGGTGTAGGCGCACGGGACGGCGCCCTTGTCGCGCATCCACGCGACCGCGACCGAGGTGTCGAGGCCGCCGGAGAAGGCGATGCCGACACGTTCGCCGATGGGCAGGGAGGTGAGAACCTTGGACACAAGGAAGATTATGCACGTGCCCGCATTCTCATGCAAATAGCCCGGTGGTCGTGGCGGCTACCCGTCCACCGGGTCGTCCCGGCCCAACTCCCAGAACGCCACCGCCGCCGCCGCGGCCACGTTCAACGAGTCCACGCCGCGCCGCATCGGGATCACCACCCGCACGTCGCTGGCCGCCTGCGCCGCCCCGGTCAGCCCGGGGCCCTCCGCCCCCAGCAGCAGCGCCGCCCGCGCCCGCTGCGCCGGGGTCAACCGCTGCACCGGTACGGCGTCCGCCGCCGGCGTCATCGCGAGCACCGTGAACCCCGCCGCGCGTACCTCGTCCAGGCCGACCGGCCAGCGGTCCAGCTTCGCGTACGGCACCGCGAACACCTCCCCCATGCTGACCCGCACGCTGCGCCGGTAGAGCGGATCGGCGCAGGACGGCGAGAGCAGCACCGCGTCGATGCCGAGCGCCGCGGCCCCCCGGAAGATCGCGCCGAGGTTGGTGTGGTTGTTGATGTCCTCCAGGACCACCACCCGGCGGGCGGCGGCCAGCACCTCGGCGGCGGTGGGCAGGGGCTTGCGGTGGAACGAGGCGAGCACACCCCGGTGGACGTGGAAGCCGGTCGCCTTCTCCAGCACGTCGGGGGTGGCCGCGTAGACCGGGGCGTCCCCGGTGTCCAGGTCGGCGAGCTGGTCGACCCGCTTCGCGTCGACCAGGTACGACCGGGCCGGATAGCCGGCCCGCAACGCCCGGCGCAGCACCAGCTCCCCCTCGGCGATGAACAACCCGTGCGGGGGCTCCCAACGGGTACGCAGCTCGACGTCGGTCAACGCCCGGTAGTCGGCGATCCGGACGTCGTCGGGGTCGGTGATCTCGTGTACGGGCACCGCCCGATTCTGCCGGCTCCGCCCGTGCGCGCCCGACCCGGTCGGGTCATACCCGGGCGACCGGGTTTCCCCCGGCGTGACGCGGGAAGGGGGGCGGGAAGCGGACTCGACCGGAGGGACCACCACGATGAGCGCAGCGGGCACCACCGACGGCCGGTTGCCGAGGAACGCCACGGTCGCCGACCACATCGTGGCCCGCCTCGCCGAGTGGGGGGTGCACCGCTACTTCGGCTACCCGGGCGACGGCATCAACGGGATGACCTCCGCCCTGCAACGGGCCGGCGACCGGGTGGAGTTCGTCCAGGTACGCCACGAGGAGACCGCCGGCTTCGCCGCCGGCGCGCACGTCAAGTACGGCGGCGGCCCGCTCGGCTGCGCCCTGGCGACCAGCGGCCCCGGCGCGGTCCACCTGCTCAACGGCCTCTACGACGCCAAGCTCGACCACCAGCCGGTGGTGGCCCTGGTCGGCAACACCGCGCTCACCGCCGAGGGCGGCGGCTACTACCAGGAGGTGGACCTGCTCGCCCTCTACAAGGACGTGGCCGGGGACTTCCTGGCCCAGCTCGACGACCCGTCCCAGGTGCGGCACCTGGTGGACCGGGCCTGCCGGACGGCACTGTCCCGCCGGACGGTGACCGCGCTGGTGCTCCCGCTGGACGTGCAGGACGAGCCGGCGGTCCCGGACCCGCCGCACGCGCACGGCTACTACCACACCAGCGCCGCCCCCAGCAGCATGCCGACCGTGCCCCCGGAGGCGGACCTGCGCCGCGCCGCCGAGGTGCTGCGCGGCGGCGAGCGGGTGGCGATGCTGGTCGGGCAGGGGGCGCTCGGTGCCGAGGCGGAGGTGCGGCTGATCGCCGACCGGCTGGGCGCCGGGGTGGCCACCGCGCTGCTCGGCTTCACCGCCGTCGACCACCGCGAGCCGTGGGTGACCGGGGCGATCGGGCTGCTCGGCACCCGGCCGAGCTGGCAGCTCATGCAGGAGTGCGACAGGCTGCTGATCGTCGGCAGCAACATGCCGTACTCGGAGTTCTATCCGCCGCAGGGGCAGGCCCGTGCGGTGCAGATCGACCTGGACGGCACCCGGATGGGGCTGCGGTACCCGACGGAGGTCAACCTGACCGGCGACGCCGGCCCGACCCTGCGGGCGCTGCTGCGGGAGCTGGGCGACGGGCCCGCGCCGACGGCCTGGCGGGCGACGATCGCGGACGCCACCTCGGGCTGGCGGCAGGCCCAGGCGGAGCTGGCCGGGCAGCCCGCGCACCCGGTGAACCCGCAACTGCTGTTCCACACCCTCAACGACGCGCTGCCCGACGACGCGATGATCGCGGTGGACTGCGGCACCGCCACCGCCTGGTACGCCCGCCACCTCCAGGTCCGCCCCGGCATGCTGGCCAGCCTCTCCGGCACCCTGCTGTCGATGGGTGGGGCCATGCCGTACGCCCTGGCGGCGAAGTTCGCCCACCCGGACCGTCCGGTGGTGGCGTTGATCGGCGACGGGGCGATGCAGATGAACGGGGTCAACGAGTTGATCACCGTGGCGAAGAACTGGCGGCAGTGGGCCGACCCGCGTTTCGTGGTGCTGGTGCTCAACAACCGGGATCTGGCGTTCGTCAGTTGGGAACAGCGCTCCACCGAGGGCACCCCGCGCTATCCGGCCAGCCAGGACCTGCCGGACGTGGCGTACCACAGGTGGGCCGAGGTGTTGGGCCTCGACGGTGTGCTGGTCGAGCACCCCGACCAGGTCGACGGCCTGTGGCGGCGGGTGCTGACCGCCGACCGCCCGGTGGTGGTGAACGCGGTGGTCGACCCGGCGGAGCTGATGCTGCCCCCGCACTTCACCCTCGACCAGGCCCGCAAGACGGCGGCGGCCCTGCTGCGCGGCGACACCGACCGGGCCGGCATCGTCCGCCGGGGCATCCCCGCCACCCTGGCCACCTACCGCCCCCGTCGCCGCTGACCCACCCGCCCCGCCCGGTCGTTGTGCGCGATGCCGGCGCAACAGCGGTATCAGGTCGGACGGACACCGCTGTCCCCCGACCTCGTGTCGACCATGCGGCCGAGCGGTTGCCCCGGACAGCTAGCGTGCCCGGGGTGCGACGATCGACGATGGTGGCGCTGGTGGGCGTGGACGGCTCCGGCAAGTCGACCCAGGCCACCGCCCTGGCCCGGCGGCTGACCTCGGCGGGCGTGCCGGCGGTCTACCTGGAGAACGCCGGCGGCCGGCCGCTGTGGAACCGGCTGGCGCAGGCGGTGGGCCGCCGCGACGGCGTGCACCTGTTCGGCAGGCGCTGCTATCCGCTGCTGGAGGCGACGGTGCGCTGGCTGGCGCTGGCCCGCGCGGTGGCGGTCACCCGGCTGACCGGACAGGTCGGGGTGATGGACCGCTGGACCTGGTGCCAGTACGTGATCATGCGGGCCCGGGGTGACCGGGGCGTCCGCCTGGTCCGCGCCGCGTACGCCGTCTTCCCGGAGCCCGACCTGGTCTGCTTCCTGGCGGTCACCCCGGAGCTGGCCCGACGGCGGGTGCTGGCCCGGGGCATCGACACCGAGGAGTTGGCGCACCTGACCGCGCTGGACGCCGGCTACCGGGCGCTGCCCGGGTTCGCCGACTTCACCGTGATCGACGGCGACGCCGACCCGGCGACCGTGGCCGCCGCCCTGGACCGGGCGGTCGCCACCGTCGCCGCCCGACGCTGACCGAGCCCGGCGGGCAATGTCGCCGGAACAGCGGTGTCGAGCCGAACGGACACCACTGTTCCGGCGACCTCGCGTCGAAGCACGGACCGCCCGGGTGGGGCGACGGCGGGTCAGCCCCGGCGGTTCTGCAGCCAACGGAGCAGGTCCGAGGGGAAGTTCTGGTCCTCCTGCTCCGGGGCCCGGGGCGACGGACGGGGCGCGGGACGTTGCGGGTTGCCGGCGAGTTCCCGGCTGGGGGCGGTGAAGTCACGCACCGGCAGGCCGTCGACCGCGGTACGGATGGTCCGGGCGACCGCGGTGATCACCTCACCCTGCACGGCCGCGCCGACCGCGTCGCTCGGGTCGTCGGGGTTGGCCGCGATGCCGGCGACCGCGACCTGCGGGGTGAACCCGACGAAGGTCTCGGTGGCGTTCTTCTCCGAGCTGCCGGTCTTGCCCGCCACCGGGCGGCCCACGATCCGGTCCACCCCACCGGCGGTGCTGCCGTTGCACTGCCCGTACGCCGACTGCTGGCCGACCGGGCAGCGGGCCGCGTCGGTGGCCGCCCGCGCCACGTCCGCCGACAGCACCTGCCTACAGGCCGGCTGGCCGACCGGCACGGTCGCGCCGTCCGGGCCGGTCACCGACACCACGGGCGTCGGCGCGCAGTACGTCCCCTCGGCGGCCACCGTCGCGTAGGCGTTGGCCAGGTCGAGCGGGGTGGTGGCGGACACCCCGAGGGTGAACGCCCCCCAGTTGTCGGCGTCGTGCGCGGCGAGGTCGGCGTCGGTCCGGGCCCGGAACGTGATCCCGAGGCGCTGCGCCATCTCCACCACCTTGGCCGGGCCGACCTGCTCCTCCAGCCAGACGAAGTAGGTGTTCACCGAGCGGCCGAAGCCGTCCCACATCATCCGGTAGCCGTCCATCCGCGCCGGGTTGGCGTTCGCCGGGCACCACCTGCCGCCGCAGGACGCCTCCCCCTCGGCCGGGAACCGGGTGGTCAGCCGGCTCGGCGAGTCGAAACCGGTGGACAGGGTACGGCCGTTCTCCAGCGCGGCGAGCATGGTGAACAGCTTGAACGTCGAGCCGGCCTGGTAGCCGGTGATGCTGCCGCCGCCGGAGACCAGCGGGTTGACGGTCTGCCCGTCGCCCACCCCGTACTCGCGGTTGACGGCCAGGGCGAGCACCCGGCCGGTGCCGGGCTCGACGGCGGCGATCGGCAGCGCGCGGGCGTCCTCGGCGGGGTAGACCTTGCGGGCCTCGGCCGCGGCGGTGGCCTGGACGTCCGGGTCGAGGGAGGTGACCACCCGGTAGCCGCCCCGGCGCAGCGCCTGCTCCCGTTCCTGCTCGGTCGCCCCGAAGGCGGGCTGCTCCAGCCACCAGCGGCGCAGGTAGTCGCAGAAGAAACCGGCGTCGGCGGTGACCGTGGCGGTGCAGCCGTTGGGCTGGGCGGTGGGGTGCAGGGTCAGCTTCTCGGCGCGGGCCCGGTCGGCCTCGGCGGTGGTGATCGCGCCGGTGGCGACCATCGAGTCGAGCACGTACCCGCGCCGTTCCAGGGCCGCGTCCCGGTCCCCGTCGATCGGGCTGTACTCGTCGGGCGACTGGACCAGGCCGGCGAGCAGCGCCGACTCGGCGAGCGTCAGGTCGGCCGGCGGCTTGCCGAAGTAGCGCTGGCTGGCGGCGGCGACCCCGTACGCGCCGGAGCCGAAGTAGGCGATGTTGAGGTAGCGGTTGAGGATCTCGTCCTTGCTGAGCGTCTTCTCCAGTTCGGTGGCGTACCGGATCTCCTGGAGCTTGCGCCCGACGGTCTGGTCGGTGGCCGCCTGCCGCTCCTCGGCGGTCCGGCTGGGGTCGCTCTTGAGCACGTTGCGCACGTACTGCATGGTCAGCGTGGAGCCGCCCTGGGCGGTGCCGCCGCCGGTGACGTTGGCGACCAGGGCGCGCGCCATGCCGCGCAGGTCGGCCCCGCCGTGGGAGTAGAAGCGCCGGTCCTCGGCGGCGACGATCGCCTGCCGCAGCGTCGGGGCGATCTCGGCCAACGGCACGTCGGTGCGGTTGACGTCGTAGAACGTGGTGAGCAGCGTCTTACCGTCGTTGGCGTAGAGGTAGGAGCGTTGCGGGGTGGCCGGGGTGCGCAGCGCCGCCGGCAGGTCGTCGAACGCCCCGAGCACCGCCCTGGTGGCGAGCCCCGCGAGCAGGTTGCCCGGCAGCGCGGCGACCGCGAGGACCAGGCCGGCCAGCAGGCCGGCGAGCAGCACGGTGAGCAGCCGCGTCAGCGGCGTCCGGGGTGAGGACATGCGGGTAAGCATTGCCACCGCACGGGCCAGCGGCCCACTCCGGCACCCGATTGTCAGGTAACTCACCGTGACCTGCCAGCGACTTCCCCGTCCCGCTGCCCTGCCGTCCCCGTCCGTCCGGTCCATCCCGTCTCTCCCCCGGCTCGGTGATCAAGAGGTTTGGGCGCGTCCCGTCCGGATTCCTGACCCGAAGCTCTTGATCACCGGGGCGGAGGCGGGCGGGAGTGGGCGGGAGCGGGGAGGGAGGGTCAGGGGGTGGTGACGCTGGCGGTGGCGGCGTCGCGGGCGACGGTGGCCGGGACGAGCCGGCCGGAGCGGTAGCCGATGCCGATGCCGGCGACCAGCACGAAGATCGCCCCGAAGGTCTGCAACGGGCCGAACAGCGCGCCACCGAGGCCGAGCAGGGGCGCGGCGATCATCAGCATCACCCCGTCGCCGATCGCGAACGCCCCGGACCGGGCCACCGCCCAGCCGATGAGCAGCCAGCCCACGGTGTAACAGGTGGCGCCGAGCAGCACCAGCGTCCGGGCGGTGGTGCCGAAGACGGGGGTCGACGCGGCCAGGCCGGCGAAGGGCAGCATGAGCACCGTACCGCCGATGCTGGTCAGCAGCCCGGCCACCGCGCCCCGGCGGCTACGGGTGGCCGCGAGCAGGCCGGTCAGCGCGAGCAGGGCGAGCAGGCCCAGCCAGATCGCCGCCACCCAGCCGAGCAGGTACAGCGGCTGGCCGTCGGCCGGGTAGGGCTCGTTGCCGACCCCGCCGTCGCTGGCCATCGCCACCGTGCCGGTGAGCACCGCGTAGGCGGGCAGCAGCCAGACCGCGGCGCGGGCCAGCCGGCGCAGCGACCACGCCCAGCTGGCGTCGGTGGCCGGCGCGGCCGGTCCGGGGTCGCCGACGAAGGGCAGCACCCCGAAGCCGCCGCCGGTGCGCCGGGTGCCCAGCGGCCCGGCCGGGTCGTGTGCGCCGGGAACGGGGGTACGGGAGAACAGCCGCTGCGCCGGGTCCTTCATGCCTCACCTCGTCCGCTCCGCCGGGCGACGCCGGCTGCCTGCCGGGTGGTCGGCCCACCCGCCTGCCCGCGACGGGTGACACGGAACGCGTCGACGCCCCGGGCCTGACCACCACCCGTCCCTCAGGACCGATCGTGGCAGGCGCCGGGGCGCCGGATGAGCGTTTCTCACATTTGCCGCCCGGGGTGGGCGGCGACGGGGTCAGGCCCGTTCGCGCTGGTCGACCGGGTCGCTGACCAGGCTGGCCGGGGAGACCGGCTCGGGTGCCGGCAGCCCCTTCGGCACGTTGCCGCCGGTGGCCTGCGCCTCGGCGACGCGGACCTCGTCGTGGATCTGCTGGGCGGCGCTGGCCGCCGCCTCGGCCGCCTCGGCGGCCTCCCGCTCGACCTCGCTGGCGGTGCGCTTCGCCTCGGGGGCCGGCTCGTCGCCGACCATCCGGCTCAGCCCGCCCAGCGCGCCGCCCATGCCCTCCAGCGCCTTGGTCAGCTCGGCCGGGACGATCCAGACCTTGTTGGCCGTGCCGTTGGCGATCTGCGGCAGCGCCTGGAGGTACTGGTAGGCCAGCACCTTCTGGCTCGGGTTCGCGGTGTGGATCGCGTCGAAGACCGTCCGGATCGCCTTCGCCTGGCCCTCGGCCTGCAGGATGCGGGCCTGCCGGTCACCGTCGGCGCGCAGCACCGCCGCCTGCTTCTCACCCTCGGCGGTGAGGATCTGCGACTGCTTGTGCCCCTCGGCGTTGAGGATGGCGGCCCGGCGGTCCCGCTCGGCGCGCATCTGCTTCTCCATCGAGTCGCGGATGCTCGGCGGCGGCTCGATCGCCTTGATCTCCACCCGGGTGACCTTGATGCCCCACCGGCCGGTGGTCTCGTCGAGCACGCCGGAGAGGTGCCGGTTGATCTCCTCCCGGCTGGTCAGCGCCCGCTCCAGGTCGAGCGAACCGATCACGTTACGCAACGTCGTGACGGTCAACTGCTCGATCGCCTGGATGAAGTTGGCGATCTCGTAGGTCGCCCGGACCGAGTCGACCACCTTGTAGTAGAGGACGGTGTCGATCGACACCACCAGGTTGTCGGAGGTGATCACCGGCTGCGGCGGGAAACTGACCACCTGCTCCCGCATGTCGACCTTGGTACGCACCGCGTCGACGAACGGGACCAGCAGGTTCAGGCCCGGGTTCAGGGTGCTCTTGTACTTGCCGAGCCGCTCCACCACGTCCTGACGCTGCTGCGGCACGATCCGCACCGCCTTGGCCAGCGTCACCACTATGATCAACGCTACGGCCACCAACAGGACCGCTACAAATTCCATACCGTCACCTTTTCGCTTCCGGCAGCTCGCCGGGGGAGGAAATGTCGTCCTGCCACACCAGGGCGGTCGCGCCCTGGACCTTTATCACCTGCACCCGCGCACCGGGCGCGAAGGTCTGCGTCGCGTCGTACGGACGTGCCGTCCACAACTCGCCGTCGATCTTCACCATGCCCTGTTCGGCATCGACCTGCTCGATCACCAGGGCGGTGGCGCCCTCCAGCGCCTGCACCCCGAACGGCTGCTCGCCGCTGTCGAGCGACGGCCGCATGTGCCGGCGGATGGTCGGCCGGGCGAGCGCCACCGTCAGCGCCGACACCACGGCGAAGACCACCGCCTGCACGGCGACTGGCGCACCCAGCGCGGCGGCCCCGGCGGCGGCGAACGCGCCGACCGCGAACATGATCAGAAACAGCGTCGTCGTGAAGATCTCGGCGACGGCCAACAGCACACCCAGCACGATCCACACCACGGCGTCCACCCCTCGATCGTGACACGTCCACGCGAATCCACCCACTTCTGATGATCAGTAAGCTCGGTTCAGTCCCGAACCGACCCCCGCGAAGGAGCTGCTGGTGACCCTGCTCGCCGAGACCGCCCGCCGGATCGACACCCTCGTGGCGCAGGCCCAGGCCGCCGGGCGCGCCCCCTCCCTGGCGCTCGGGATCGTCCGGGACGGCACGCTGGTCCACCTGGCCACCGCCGGCGACCACCCGCGCCCCGACGCCGACCTGCAGTACCGGCTCGGCTCGATCACCAAGACCATGACCGCCACGCTGGTCATGCGGGAACGCGACGCCGGCCGGCTCACCCTGGACGACCCGCTGGAGCGGCACCTGCCGGGCACCGCCGTCGGCGGGCTCACCCTGCGCCAGCTCCTCGGCCACGCCAGCGGCCTGCTCCGCGAGCCCGACGGCCCCTGGTGGGAACGCACCGAGGGCACCGACCTGGCCACCCTGGTCGCCGGCGTGACCACGGACAAGGTCGGCTACCCCGCCTGGCGCGGCTACCACTACTCCAACCTGGCGTACGGGCTGCTCGGCGGGGTGCTGGAGCGGATCACCGGGACGCCCTGGGCGCGGCTGCTCACCGAACGGATCCTCGACCCGCTGGGCCTGCGCCGCACCACCTACCGGGAGACCGAGCCGTACGCCCGGGGCTACGTGGTGCACCCGTGGCACGACACGCTGCGGGAGGAACCGCGTACCGACACCGGGGCGATGGCCCCCGCCGGGCAGCTCTGGTCGACGGTGACCGACCTCGCCCGCTGGGCGGCGTTCCTCGCCGACCCCACCGACGAGGTGCTGGCCGCCGACACCCTCACCGAGATGTGCACCCCGGTGATGCTCAACGACCTGGACTCCTGGCGCGGCGGGCACGGGCTGGGGCTGGAGCTGTACCGCGACGGCGACCGGGTGTACGTGGGCCACGGCGGCTCGATGCCCGGCTACGTGGCCGCCCTCACCGTGCACCGGCCCAGCCGGACCGCCGTGGTCGGCTTCGCCAACTCGTACGGCTTGCGCACCGGGCACATCGGCGGGCTGTCCCGGCAACTGCTCACCCTGGTCCTGGACGCCGAACCGGCCCCGGTCGCGCCCTGGCGGCCGGCGTCCGCGCCACCGGCGGCGGAACTGGCCGAGCTGACCGGCCGCTGGTGGTGGATGGGCATCGAGTACGAGGTCCGGGCCGACCCGGCCGGTGAGCTGTGGGCCGGCCGGCCCGGCGAGCCGACGCTGCGGTTCACCCGGACCGGTCCGGACCGCTGGCGGGGGCGCTGCGGCGAGGAGGACGGCGAGGTCCTCGCCGTGCTGCGCGACCCGGCCGGGCGGGCGGTGGGCCTGGACATCGGCACCTTCGTCTTCACCCGCACCCCCGACCAGGAGCCCTGACCGGGCCGGGCCGGCCGGCCGTGGGTGTCAGTCGGGTTCGGTGACGAAGTCGATCAGGCGTTCCATCGCGTTGATCAGTGGGGTCTCCACGTCGGCGAAGCTGTCCACCCGGGACAGGATGCGCCGCCACAGCTCGGCCGGCTCGGCCACCCCGAGGGCCGCGCAGACGCCCTCCTTCCACGGCCGGCCCGGCGGCACCACCGGCCAGGCCCGGATGCCCACCGCCGCCGGCTTGACCGCCTGCCACACGTCCACGTACGGGTGACCGGTGACCAGCACGTACGGGGAGTCCACCCGGGCCACGAGCCGGCTCTCCTTGGAGCCGGGCACCAGGTGGTCGACGAGCACCCCGAGCCGGCGGCCGGGGCCGGGGCCGAACCCGCGCACCTCGGCGTCGAGGGCGTCGATGCCGTCCAGCGGCTCCACCACCACGCCCTCGATCCGCAGGTCGTCGCCCCAGATCCGCTCCACCAGGGCGGCGTCGTGCACGCCCTCCACCCAGATCCGGCTGGCCTTGGCCACCCGCGCCCGCACGTCGGCCACCGCGATCGACCCGGAGGCGGTCCGGCGGCGGGCGGCGGGCACCGGGGCGCGGGCCGGCCGGCGCAGGGTCACCGGTTCCCCGTCGAGCAGGAACGCGGCGGGCAGCAGCGGGAAGACCCGCCGCCGGCCGTGCCGGTCCTCCAGCACCACCGCCGACGCCTCGAACCCGACCACCGCGCCGCAGAACCCGGAGTCGGCGTCCTCCACCACGAGATCCGGTTCGGCGTCGACCTCGGGGGTGACCTTCCGTCGCCGCCAGTCGCCCGCCAGCACGTCCTCGCCGTATCGCCCCGCCATGCCGATCACGCTAACCTCCGTCGCGCCCCGGCACCTCCCGACGCGCCCGCCCGACCCGACACGCCGGGCCGTCCGGTCCGGCCCGCCGGGCGGCGCGACCGGGCCACGCGGCGGCACGCCGGGTGCGCGACCGGGCGGCACCGGCCCGTGACCGTGTGCCCGCACGGCCCGCCACCTGCGGCGGTGGGCGGACCGGACAGCCGACGATCCGGCAGTCGAGACAGGGGCGGCGGGGAGCACGTACCCTTTTCCGCATGTCCTCCCCCGCAACGGGCGCGGCCACCCTGGCCGCGCGCCGGTCGAGCCGTTTCGTGGCCTGGGTACGCGCCTGGCGGGCCGGCCTCGTGCCCTTCGACGAGGTCGCCGAGTCGGTCGCCGGCGACGAGGAGCACCTGGTCGCCGACGCCCCGGGCACCTGGCGGGACGTCCCGCTGCGCGAGGCCCTGCCGGCGCTGGCCAAGCTCTCCCCCGACGAGATCCGGTTGGTGCTGCCCGCGCCGGGCGATCCCCGGGGGCTGCCCGGTCCGGGCGACTTCGCCGGGGCGGCGCTGCTGGCCGGGGAGGCCGTGGTGGCCGGTGCGCTCGGCCTGATCCCCGAGGTACGCACCCACACCTCCGGCTCCGGGATGACCTGGGAGACGGTGCTGTGGCGGGTCTACCCGCTGCCGGCCGACGCGGCCCAGGCGTCGCTGACCGCGCCGGGGGCCGCCGAGGCGGAGGCGGAACTCGCCACCGCGCTGGCCGAGTCCACCGCCGCGTTGACCCGGCTCGACGTGGCCCAGTGGCGGCCCGAGCTGGCCGGGGCGCTCGCCGCGCTGCGTCGCCCGGACGGCGCGACCGACCTGCCGCCCGGGTTCGACCCGCGTTCCCGGCGGCTGTTCGCCCGCGCCGCCGTGCTCGACCGGGTGCTCGCGCTGGCCGGGGAGAGCGCACCCGGCGGGGCGATCAACAACCACGAGGCGCAGCAGCGCGACGCGGCGCTGCGCCCGCTCACCACCGCCTGCCGGCAGGCGCTGGTCGCCGCCTGCAACGCCCCACTGCGCCCCTGACCGCACCCACCGGGCCCGCCGCAGGGGCCGGTACGGCTCAGATCTCGTCGATCAGGTCGAGCACCGAGTCGACGATCCGCGACGGCCGGTACGGGTAGCGTTCCGTCTCGGCGCGGGTGCTGATCCCGGTGAGCACCAGGATCGTCTCCAGCCCCGCCTCCAGGCCGCACAGGATGTCGGTGTCCATCCGGTCGCCGATCATCGCGGTGCTCTCCGAGTGGGCGTTGATGGTGTTCAGCGCCGAACGCATCATCATCGGGTTCGGCTTGCCGACGAAGTACGGCTCCACCCCGGTCGCCTTCGAGATCATCGCGGCGACCGACCCGGCGGCGGGCAGCGCGCCCTCCACCGACGGGCCGGTGACGTCCGGGTTGGTGCAGATGAACCGCGCCCCGTCGTTGATCAGCCGGACCGCCTTGGTGATCGCCTCGAAGCTGTAGGTGCGGGTCTCGCCCAGCACCACGTAGTCCGGGGCGAAGTCGGTCAGCACGTAACCGACCGCGTGCAGCGCCGTGGTCAGCCCCGCCTCCCCGATCACGTACGCGGTCCCGCCCGGCCGCTGGTCGGCGAGGAACTGGGCGGTGGCCAGCGCCGCCGTCCAGATCGCCTCCTCGGGCACCTCGAATCCCATCCGGGTCAGCCGGGCCTGCAGGTCGCGCGGGGTGTAGATCGAGTTGTTGGTGAGCACCAGGAAGGGCTTGCCGGAGGACCGGAGCCGGTTGACGAACTCCGGCGCGCCGGGCACGGGCTGGCCCTCGTGCACCAGCACGCCGTCCATGTCGGTGAGCCAGCTCTGCACCGGCTTGCGGTCAAGCATCTGTCGTCCCAAGGGGGTGTCGGGGAGGGCGGGTCGTCGGCATCAGGGGCGGCGCGCGGCGGGCACGCAGCACGGGGTGGGGCAGGTGTCCCACATCGGCAGCTCACCGAGGCGGCGGCGGGACGCCGGCCCGTCGGGCGTGGTGCGTTCGGCCACCAGTTCGCGCACCATCGCCACGAACCTCGGGTCGGTGCCGGGGGTGCCCGCCCGGACGAAGTCCAGGCCGAGCTGCTTGGCCGTCTCGGACGCCTCGGTGTCGAGGTCCCAGACCACCTCCAGGTGGTCCGAGACGAACCCGATCGGGCTGACCACCACCCCGGTCACCCCCTGCCCGGCGAGGGCGGTCAGGTGGTCGTTGACGTCCGGCTCCAGCCACGGCACCTGCGGCGGGCCGGAGCGGCTCTGCCAGACCAGGTCGTAGGGCAGGTCGGGGGCGGCTGCGGCGTGCACCAGGCGGGCGGTCTCGGCAAGCTGCGCGGTGTACCGGCCGCCGTGCGGGCCGGCGGTGGCGGCCGCGGAGGTGGGGATGGAGTGCGCGGTGAAGACCAGCCGGGTGGTGTCCCGCCGGGCCGGGTCGAGCTGGGCCAGCGCCGAACGCACCGCGTCGGCGTGCGGCTCGACGAAGCCCGGGTGGTCCCAGAACTGGCGCAGCTTGTCGATCACCGGGGCGTCCGGGCCGACGGCAGCCCGCGCGGCGGCGATGTCCTCCTGGTACTGCCGGCACGACGAGTAGCCGCCGTACGCGCTGGTGACGAACGCCAGCGCCCGGGTGATCCCGTCGTCGCGCATCTGCGCCACGGTGTCGGCGAGCATCGGGTCCCAGTTCCGGTTGCCCCAGTAGACGGGCAGGTCGACGCCGTGGGCGGCGAGGTCCGCCCGGATCGCGGCGAGCAGCTCGCGGCACTGCTGGTTGATCGGGGAGACCCCACCGAAGTGCAGGTAGTGCTCGGCGACCTCGGCCAGCCGCTCGGGCGGCACCCCCCGCCCCCGGGTCACGTTCTCCAGGAAGGGCAGCACGTCCTCGGGCCGCTCCGGGCCACCGAAGGAGACCAGCACCAATGCGTCGTACGACATGGGGTCATTCTCCCCCGCGGTCGGCGACGACCTGACGACGGCCCCTGGTCCCGCAGGTTACGTGGGGGCCCCGCGCCGGGGCCCCCACGTGCGGCTCAGGCGCCCAGGGCGTGGTAGCCGCCGTCGACGTGGACGATCTCGCCGGTGGTGGCCGGGAACCAGTCCGACAGCAGGGCCAGGCAGGCGCGGGCGGCCGGTTCCTGGTCGGTGAGGCTCCAGCCGAGCGGGGCCCGCTCGGTCCACGCCTGCTCGAACTGCTCGAAGCCGGGGATGGACTTCGCGGCCATCGTGCGCAGCGGCCCGGCGGCCACCAGGTTGCTGCGGATGCCCTGCTTGCCCAGGTGCAGCGCGAGGTAGCGGGAGGCGGACTCCAGCCCGGCCTTGGCCACCCCCATCCAGTCGTAGACCGGCCACGCCTTGGTGGCGTCGAAGGTGAGCCCGACCACCGATCCGCCCGGCGACATCAGCGGCAGCGCCGCCATGGCCAGCGACTTGTAGGAGTACGTGGAGACCTGCAGCGCGGTCGCCACGTCCTCCCAGGGGGCGTCGAGGAAGCCGCCGCCGAGGCAGCTCTGCGGGGCGAAGCCGATCGAGTGGACCACCCCGTCGAGACCGTCGACGTGCTCGCGTACCTGGTCGGCCAGGCCGGCGAGCTGCTCCGGGCTGGTCACGTCCAGCTCGATGATCGGCGCCGGCTGGGGCAGCCGCCGCGCGATCCGCTCGACCAGCGAGAGCCGGCCGTAGCCGGTGAGCACGACCTGGGCGCCGTTGTCCTGGGCGAGCTTCGCCACCGAGAAGGCGATCGAGGCGTCGGTGATGACGCCGGTGACGAGCAGCCGCTTACCGGCGAGCAGTCCTGACATGTGTTGGCTTCCTCCGTACGTTCTCAGTGACCCATGCCGAGGCCGCCGTCGACCGGGATGACGGCACCGGAGATGTAGCCGGCGGCGTCCGAGGCGAGCCAGGTGACCACCCCGGCGACCTCGTCCGGCGCGGCGAACCGCCCGGCCGGGATGACCTTGCGGTACTCGGTGCGGCGCTCCTCGGGCAGCGCGGCGGTCATCTCGGTGTCGATGAAGCCCGGGGCGACCACGTTCGCGGTGATGTTGCGGCTGCCCAGCTCCCGGGTGATCGACCGGGCCACCCCCACCAGGCCGGCCTTGCTGGCCGCGTAGTTGACCTGGCCGGCGCCGCCGTAGAGCCCGATCACCGACGAGATGAAGATCATCCGACCCCACTTGGCCCGGAGCATCTTGGACGAGGCCCGCTTGGCGCAGCGGAACGCGCCGGTGAGGTTGGTGTCGAGCACCCCGGTGAACTGCTCCTCGGACATCCGCATCAGCAGCGTGTCGTCGGTGATGCCGGCGTTGGCGACCAGCACCTCGACCGGGCCCAGCTCGGCCTCGACGGTGGTGAACGCGGCGTCGACGGAGGCGGTGTCGGTGACGTCGCACCGGACGCCGAACAGTCCCTCCGGCGCGTCGCCGCTGCGGTGCGTGACCGCGACCCGGTCGCCCTGCTTGGCGAACGCCTGGGCGATGGCCAGTCCGATTCCCCGGTTGCCGCCGGTCACCAGCACGGTGCGGGCCACGGGTCCCCCTTCGGTTCCGCTGATCATTCCGGTCGGAGCCTAGGCGTTACCGACAGGTAACCGCTAACGGTGCGCCACCGGCCCCGGCGCGGCGGGCCGGGACGCCCCGCCCAGGGTGGCGGTGCGACCACCCTGCGGGAGCGGACGGCCACCGTCCGGGGCGGGACCGGCCGAATACGCGTCGCGGGTGTCCCCGTTGTACGATGATCGGCGTCCGCGAGCCGAATGCGACTCGCGTTTCTGGCCCCGCCGACCGCAGGAGGTGATCGCTGTGCGAGATAGCGATCCTCCCAGTCGTGGCCGGGCCGTCCGTCAGCCCCGCTGAGCCACGACTCAGTCGGTCGAGCTGACCCAGCTCCCGCTCCCCGCACCGCCCGTTCGCGGCCCCGGCCGACGACCGGCCGGTGGTGCCGTCCCGCGCCGGGACGCCCCGGTGGAGCAGCCCGGTCACGACTTCGTGTGCGCGCCCTGACCAACCCCTGCGGTCCCGCCCGCCCCGCGGACCGTCCAGTCGCCACCGGAGCCGTTCATGAGCCGCTACGTCGCCCCGCTGGGCTTCACCCTCGCCGCCGTCTGGGTGGCCGTCGTGTTCGTCCTGGCCGGCGGCGGTCACTGAGACCGCCACCGGCCGCCGCGCCGGGCCGCCCCGGCCCCGGATCACCGCACCCGGGACGTCCGGGGTACGGGTCACCGCACCCGGGACGTCCGGGCCGGCCTCACAGCATCCGGGACGTCCAGAGCAGGCTCAGCCCGCCCGCGCAGAGCGCCAGCAGCAGCGCCACCCCCGCGTACCACTGGGTGATCTCGCGGGGCTCGGTGCGGAACCCGATGGACGAGCCCATGTCCTGGTAGACCTGCTTCAGCTCGGCCACCGAGGCCGCCTCGTAGAAGAAACCCTCGGTGGTCTCGGCGAGCTGGGCCAGCGCCAACCGGTCCACCGGCACCCGCTGCAACTGACCACCGATGTCGACCTGCCCCGAGTCGGTGCCGAACGCGATGGTCGAGACCGGCACGTTCGCCGCCTGCGCCGCCGCCGCGGCCTCCTCCACCGACCGGCCCGAGGTGCGGAACCCGTCGGAGAGCAGCACGATCCGGGCCGGCGGGATACCCGCCGCGCCATCGGCCGGCACCGACCGGATCGCCTCCAGGCAGGTGAAGACCGCCTCACCGGTGGCGGTCGCCTCGGCCAGGGTCAGCCCGTCGATCGCCGCCGTCACCGCGGCCCGGTCCTTGGTGGGCGCCACCAGCACGTTCGCCGCCTTGGCGAAGGAGACCAGCCCCAGGTTGTAGCTCGCCGGCAGCTCACCGACGAACTGCTTCGCCGCCTCCTGCGCCGCCTCCAACCGGTTCGGCGACACGTCGTCGGCCTGCATCGACAGCGACACGTCGATGGCGAGCATCACGGTGGCCCGCTCCAACGGCTCCTCGGTGTCGATCGCCGGGCGGGCCATCCCGGTGGCCAGCGCCACCATCGCCAGCAGCAGCACGGTCGCCGCCGCGTGCCGCCGCCACCCCAACCCCTTCGGCGCGAGGGTACGCAGCAGGTCCACGTTGGTGAACCGCATCGCGTACGCCCGGCGGTGGCGCTGCCGCCAGACGTAGGCGGCGGCCAGGGCCAGCACCGGCAGCAGCGCGAGCAGCCACCACGGTTGCATGAAACGGATCATCGCGTCGTCCCCCGGGTGCGGGCGTGCCGCTGGGCGGCCACGAATCGCACCATGTCCAGCAGCCAGTCTCGGTCGGTACGCAGCATCAGGTGCCCGGCGCCGGCGGCCCGCAGCTCGGTGGCGATCGCGCCACGCTGGGCGGCGGCCGCCTCGGCGTAGCGGCGGCGCAGCCGCGGGTCGGCGGTCTGCACCTCGTGCAGCTCCCCGGTCTCCGGGTCCACCACCGGCAGCACCCCCACGTCGGGCAGCTCCAGCTCGCGCGGGTCGACCACCTCGATGGCCAGCACGTCGTGCCGGACCCGCAGCTTACGCAGCGGCCGGCCCCACTGCGCGGGCGGCGCGAGGAAGTCCGAGATCACCACCGCCAGGCCCCGCCGGCGCGGCGGCCGGTTGAGCAGGTCGACGAGCGCGCCGAGGTCGCCGCGCCCGGGGCGCAGCGGGGTGTGCGCCACGGCACGCAGCAGTGCCTGTGCCTCCCGCCGGCCGGACCGGGCCGGCACCCGGGTCAGCATCCCCGGGCCGGTCGGCTCCGGCGGCGGGGCGGACCGCCACCGGCGGGCGGGCGCGGCCGGCGGCGGGGCCCCGGTGCCGATCACCGCGCCGATCCGGTTGCCGCCGCGCACCGTCAGGTGGGTCAGCGCGGCGGTCGCGGCGACCACCACGTCCCGCTTGAGCCACCGGCCGGTGCCGAAGTCCAGGCTCGCCGACAGGTCCACCGCCAGCCAGGTCTCCAGCTCCCGGTCGGCCACCGTACGCCGCACGTGCGGGGTGGTGGTGCGGGCGGTCACCGGCCAGTCCATCCGGCGTACGTCGTCGCCGGGCCGGTACTCGCGCGACTCCCCCGCCTCGCTGCCCGGACCGGGCAGCAGGCCCGCGTAGTCGCCCTGGAGCAGCCCGTCGAGTTTGCGGGTCACCAGCAGTTGCAGGCGGGACAGCACCGCCTCGGTCCGCTGGCCACCGGCGTCGGCCGGGCGTACCGGTGCGGTCACTGGTGCTGTCCGGGCCAGCCGGCGGCCGGCGGGCCGCTGACCGGCGGTGGGGACGCCTGCTGCCGGGGCGCGACCGAGGGCGGCGGGATGGTCGACATCACCCGGTGCACCACGTGGTCGGCGGGCACGTCGTCGGCGAGCGCGTCGTAGCTGAGCACCAGCCGGTGCCGCAGGATGTCCGGCGCGATGTCCTGGACGTCCTGGGGCAGCGCGTAGTCCCGGCCGCGCAGCAGGGCCAGCGCCCGGGTGGCCCGGATCAGGCCGAGCGAGGCGCGCGGGCTGGCCCCGTACTGGATCAGCCGGGCCACGTCGGGCATCCCGTGCTCGGCGGGGCTGCGGGTGGCCAGCACCAGCCGTACCGCGTAGTCGACCAGGGCGTTGTGCACGAAGACCTGGTCGGCCTTGCGTTGCAGGGCGAGCAGGTCGTCGGTGTCGAACACCTGCGCCGGCTCGGGCGCGGCGACCCCCATCCGGTAGACGATCTCGCGCTCCTCGGCGTCGGTCGGATACCCGACGACGATCTTCATCAGGAACCGGTCCCGCTGCGCCTCCGGCAGCGGGTAGACGCCCTCCTGCTCGATCGGGTTCTGGGTCGCCATCACCAGGAACGGGTCGGGCACCCGGTGGCTCTGCCCGCCGATCGACACCTGCCGCTCGCTCATCACCTCCAGCAGCGCCGACTGCACCTTGGCCGGAGCCCGGTTGATCTCGTCGGCGAGCAGGAAGTTCACGAAGACCGGGCCCAGCTCGACGTCGAACTTCTCACTCGACTGCCGGTAGATCCGGGTGCCCATGATGTCGGCCGGCACCAGGTCCGGGGTGAACTGCACCCGGGCGAACTGCCCGCCCACCACCCGGGCCATCGTCTCCACCGCGAGGGTCTTGGCCACCCCGGGCACCCCCTCCAGCAGGCAGTGCCCCCGGGCCAGGAGCGCCACGAACATCCGCTCCACCATCCGGTCCTGGCCGACGATCACCCGTTTGATCTCGAACAGGGCCCGTTCCAGCAGGGTGGCGTCCTGGGCGGGGGTGGTCACCGCCGCGGGTGTCTCGGGGGCCGTCCCGTTCGGGGTCGGGGCGTCGGGCGTGGTCGGCTGGGCCACCGGTCCTCCACAGCATGTTCGGTCGTCGTGGCGTGGTGCGGTAACAAGACTCGCATGCCCGGCTGAGAGCCGAGGTGGGGAGAACCCGATTTCGGGTACGCCGTCCGGATCACCGAATCGCTGAACGAGGCTGGACACGAAGGGGCCTGCCACGTGTACGATTCACCCCGTCGCCGGGCGGCTCCCCCCGTGGCCGCCCGGCGCTCACCTCCTCTCCGGCCCCGGTGCGCGTTCTCCGGCCCCGGTGCGCGCCTACACTCCCCTGGTGACCGATCCCACCCCCGCAGGCGGGCCACCCGTCTGTTCGTCCCGGGGCTGCCGCGCGCCCGCCGTCTGGGCGCTGCGCTGGAACAATCCCCGGTTGCACACCCCCGAGCGGCGCAAGACCTGGCTCGCCTGCCCGGCCCACCGGGGCAGCCTCGGCGACTTCCTCGACGCCCGCGGGTTCCTCCGTGAGGTCACCGCGCTCCCCGGATCGCATACCCTCGAAGCGTGAACGCTGCCGAGCCACCCCAGTCCCCGGTGAGCGCCCTGGAACCCTGGCCGGACACGGTCCACTGGCAGCCCATCTCGACCGACCTGATCTGGGTCGAACTGCTCCGCCTGGCGATGGGCCTGGCGGTGCTGCTGGTCGGGTTGGCGCTGGGCTGGGCGTTCAGCGGGCACTGGCTGTTCGGGGCCGGCTGCGCCCTGGTGCTGCTCGGCGGCGCCTGGCGGGTGGTGACGATCGTCCGCGCCGTCCGCGCCTGGGGGTACGCCGAACGCGCCGACGACCTGCTGGTCCGGCACGGGCTGCTGGTCCGCCGGTTGTCCATCGTGCCGTACTCGCGGATGCAGTTCGTCGACGTCAGCGCGGGCCCGCTGGAACGCGCCTTCGATCTCGCCACCGTGCAGCTGCACACCGCCGCGGCGGCCACCGACGCCCGGGTGCCCGGCCTACGGCCGGCCGAAGCGGCCCGGCTCCGCGACCGGCTCACCGCCCTCGGTGAGGACCGGGCGGAGGGACTGTGACCGACGGTTCCCCCGGCCCCGGCGCACCCCACCCGACGCCCCCGGACGTCCCGGCGGCTCCGCCGGTCCCGGATGCGCCGCGGACGCCGCATCCGGCGGCTCCCGACTTCCCGGCGGCTCCCGACTTCCCGGCGGCTCCGGCCGCCCCGGCGGTGGGGACGGCCGGGCCGGCCGGTGCCGAGCCACGGCAACGGCTGCACCCGCTGAGCCCGGTGCTGCAGGGGGCGAAGTCCCTGGTCGTGGTGATCGCCGGGCTCTCCTGGTCGACGCTGTCCCGGGTCGGCTTCGGCTGGTTCGCGGTGCTGGTGGCGGTGCTCGCCCTCGGCGCGACGGTGCTGGCGGTGGTGAGCTGGTACAACACCGGCTACCACATCGTCGGGCGGGAACTGCGGGTGCACGAGGGGCTGCTGTGGCGGCGCACCCGGGCGATCCCGCTGGAACGGTTGCAGGCCGTGGAGGTGGTCCGCCCCCTGCTCGCGCAGCTCACCGGCCTGGCCGAGCTGCGCCTGGAGGTGGTCGGCGGCGGCAAGACCGAGGCGCCGCTGGCGTACCTCTCGGTCGCCGACGCGGCCCGGCTGCGGCACCGGCTGCTCGCCGTGGCCGCCGGCCTGCCCGACGGGGCGACCACCGGCCCCGCCCCGCAGGCGATGGGCGTCGCGCCGGCCGACGGGGACGCCGCCGGGCCGGCCGACCGGGAGCCGACCGGCCGGCCGCTGCACGCGGTGACGAACACCGACCTGCTGGTCAGCCAGTTGCTCACCCCGCAGGCGTTCCTGCTGCCGATCGGGGTGGCCTTCGTGGTGGCGCAGTTCCTCTCCGAGGGCTCCTGGTCGTTCATCGCGGTGGCCAGCACCCTGACCGCGATGGCCGGCGTGCTGCTGCAACCGGTCCGGCGGGTCCTCGACGACTGGAACTTCCGGCTGGCCCGCGAGGCCGACCGGCTGCGCATCCACAACGGCCTGCTGGAGACCCGGGTGCAGACCGTGCCGCTGGAGCGGGTGCAGACGGTCGGGGTGACCTGGCCGCTGCTCTGGCGGATGAAGGGGTGGCTGCGGCTGCGGCTGGAGGTCGCCGGCTACTCCGGCGGCGAGGCCGACGACCGTAACCGGCCCGACCGGCTGCTGCCCGTCGGCGACCTGACCGTCGGGGCGGCGATCGTCGACGAGGTGCTGCCGGGGGTGGCGCTGACCGCGCTGCCGCTGACGCCCCCGCCGGGCCGGGCCCGCTGGTTGCGCCCGCTCACCGCCCGGGTGCTCGGCGCGGGGCTGCACGAGCGGGTCTTCGCCGTCCGCTCCGGCCTGCTCACCCGCCAGTTGACGCTGGTGCCGTACGCCCGGATGCAGAGCGTACGGGTGGTGCAGGGGCCGGCGCAGCGCCGGTTGCGGCTGGCCACCGTACACGTCGACACGGCCGGCGGGTCGGGGGCCGCCGCGCACGACCGTGACCTGGCGCAGGCGTGGGCGCTCGCCGCTGAGCTGACGGCGCGGGCGCACGCCGCCCGCCGTGCCCGCTGATCAGCGTTCGGCGCTCCCGCCGACGGTGACCGGGGTGGGGGCGGATCCGCCGGGCGGCGGACCGTCGGCGGGGGCACCGCGCCGGGCGCGGCGGGCCCGCCAGGCCCGCTCGGCCAGCCCGACCACCAGGAACGTCATCCCCACGTACGCCCAGCCGACCAGGACGTCGATGACGTAGTGCTCGCCGCTGTAGACCAGCGTGAACGTCATCGCCAGCGGATAGGCCAGCAGCAGCGGCCACCAGCGGCGACGGGCCGAGCGCAGGAAGAACAGCACCACGAACAGCGCCCAGGCGGTGTGCAGCGAGGGCATCGCGGCGACCGGGTTGGAGGCGATCTGCCCGGCGTTGAGCAGGTTGCCCGCGCCGTGCATGCCGAACTCCTTCCACCCCCGGGTGGAGATCCGCGCGACCTCGCTCAGCAGGCCGTTCTGCGCCGCCCACCACGGCGGCGCGGCCGGGTAGGCGAAGTAGGTGACCAGGCCCGCCGCGCACAGGAAACCCCAGCGCCGCATGTACGCCGCCCAGCGTTCGCGGCTGCGCATCCAGAGCACGGCGGCGGCGGCCAGCGTCACCACGAAGTGGGAGAAGTAGACCCAGCTCACCAGCACGTCCCACCAGCGCACGTCGGGCCGGTAGAGGTGCTGCTGGAGCCAGACCGTCGGCACCTCGCCCCCGGTCGCCCAGCCGAACATCACCCGGTCGGCGACGATCAGTTCGTAGGCGTGCGGGGTGCGGCCGTTGTCGGCGAAGCCCCGGGACAGGTTGTAGACGGCGAGCAGCAGCACCACCGGGATCCAGTCCCGGGCGAACCGCAGGTGACTGCGCCACGGCCGGCCCCAGTTCCAGGCGATGGTGCCGGCCCAGATCCACAGGAAGGCGTACGCCGGGTCGGTCGGCAGGCCGATGGCCAGCCAGGTCACGACGAAGGCGACGGCCCAGACGGACATCGCTGTCACCCGCCGTCGCCCACCGACGGACGGGTCGGGGGTGTCGGTCGGGACGGGGGGCGGGGGCTCAGTCACAACGGCCATCGCGGTCAAGGTTAACGGTGGGCAACGCATCGACCACCGCCGACCACCGGTGCGCCGACGGGCGGGTGTCCCGGCCGGCCCGTCGTCCGGTCGGTCCCGGTGACCCCCCACTAGGCTGAGCGCATGCAGGAACAACCGGACGTCCCGTTCCCGCCGGGGCTGACCGCCCGGGTCGAACTGACCGTCACCGAGGCCGACACCGCGGCGGCCGTCGGCTCCGGTGACGTGCCGGTGCTGGCCACCCCCCGGGTGCTGGCCCTCGCCGAGGCGGCCACGGTGGCCGCGACGGCCCCCGGGATGCCCGCCGGGAGCACCACGGTCGGGGTCCGGGTGGAGCTTGCGCACCTGGCCGCCACTCCCGTCGGGCGGACGGTGGTGGCGCACGCCCGGCTGGTCGAGGCCGACGGCCGGCGGCTGCTGTTCACGGTGACGGTGACCGACGGTGACACCACGGTGGCGTCGGGGCGGGTGGAACGGGCACTGGTCGACCGGCAGCGTTTCGTGGCACGGGCGGTGCGGGCGTCGTGACGTTCCGGTTCACGGCGGTCGCCGACGGGGTCCACGTGCTGCGCGAGCCGCTGCTCGACGTCAACGTCACGCTGGTGGTCGGTGACGGCGCGGCGCTGCTGGTGGACACCCTGTCCACCGCCGGGCAGGCCGCCGCGCTGGCGGACGCCGCGCGGGCGGTCACCCCGTACCCGTGGACGCTGGTCAACACCCACCACCACTTCGACCACTGCTTCGGCAACGCGACGCTCGCCGCCGACCCGCCCCGCCCGGTGTACGCCCACGAGGTGGCCGCCGCCGCCCTGCGTGACCGGCCGGACCGGCTGCGCCGGGCGGCGTACGAGGAGATGCGCGGGACACAGCCGGAGCTGGCCGCCGAACTGGCCGAGACGACCCTGCTGGCCCCGACCCACACCGTGCACACCGAGACGGTGCTGGACCTCGGGGGCCGGCGGGTGGTGCTGCGGCACCCGGGGCACGGGCACACCGACGCGGATCTGGTGGTGCACGTGCCGGACGCCGACGTGCTGGTCGCCGGGGACCTGGTGGAGCAGTCCGGGCCGCCGGCCTTCGAGGAGTCGTACCCGTTGCAGTGGCCGGACGCGGTGGCCGACCTGCTGCGGATGACCACGCCCGGCACGGTGGTGGTGCCGGGCCACGGCACGCCGGTGGACGTGGCGTTCGTCCGGGCCCAGCACGCCCGGCTGGTCGAGCTGGCCTGGCTGATCCGGGCCGCGCACACGGGCGGGGCCCCGCCGGAGCGGGTGGCCGCCGACTCCCCGTTCGGCGCGCGTCCCGGTCTCGTCGCCGCCCGCCGGGGTTACCGGGAACTCGACGGCACCCCCTGAGCCGCCGGCCGTCGCGGGCGGCCCGGACGGGCCGGCACCGCGCCGGGCACGACCGGCCGACCCGGGCGGCCCGGCGACCGGGTGACGCTCAGTCGGCGAAGCGACGGCGGACCGCCTCCCGGGTGGGCATGGCGACCGCCCCGCCGGGCGACTCGCAGACCAGGCCGGCGACCCGCAGCGCGAACGCGACCCGCCCGTGCCAGTCGGCCGGGGTGCCCGGCTCGCCGTCGGCCAGCAGGTCGGCGACGAGCGCGGCCATCACCGAGTCACCTGCGCCGGTGGCGTCCACGGCGTGCACCGTCGGGGCGGGCACCCGGACCGGGTCGGGGCCGGCGGCGACCAGCGCGCCGTCCGCGCCGAGAGTCACCACCACCGTGCCCGCGCCCACCTCCCGCAGGTACGCGGCGACCCCCTCGACCGGCTCGTCGGGCCAGAGCAGGGCGGCGTCGGCGCTGCTGAGCTTCACCAGGTGCGCCCCGGCGGCGAACTCCACCACCACCTCCCGCAGCGCGGCCAGCTCCGCCGGGCCGGCCAGCAGGCGGGGCCGGACGTTGGGGTCGAAGACCCGCAGGCCGGGCGCGAGCGACCAGGCCCGCCGGGCGGCGGCGAGCGTCGGGGGGCTCAGCAGCACGATCGAGCCGCAGTAGAGCACGTCCGCGCCCTCGACCAGCGCCACGTCCAGGTCGTCGGCGGTGAGCAGGCCGTACGACGGTGGCTCGCCGTAGAACCGGAAGTCCGGCTCGGCCCCGGTGTGGGTGGTAACCGCCAGCGTGGTGGGTGCGGCCACGGTGACCGCGCCGGTCAGCCCGACTGCGGCGTCGGCCAGGAAGGCACGGATGCGACCGGCGAGCACGTCGTCGCCGAGGGAGCCGACGAACTCGGCGGTGCCGCCGAGCCGGGCCACCCCGACGGCGACGTTGAGCGGGCCGCCGCCGATCGCCTGCCGGAACACCGGCCCGCCCCCGCACTCGGCGTCCAGCAGGTCGATCAGCGCCTCGCCGAGCACCACCGCGTATCCCATGTCGCCTCCCGACGCCTCGTCGTCCGGCTACCAGGCTGGCACAACGGCCCACGCCGATCGGGGCCGGCCGGGCACCCCGGCCACATCCATCGAGCAGCGGCTATTGCAGGGTTCGTCCGGACGTGATGGTATTGGGGTGCCGGGCCGGCGCGGAGGGCTGCCGCACCCGTCCGGTGATCAGCTGGGGCTCGACGCGAGAGGCACCGGTCCGTGGGCACGGACCGTCGGCGGCACACGCCTGTCGGCCCCGCGGGGCCACCGGCCGAGCCGCGATCGACGCATCCCCCACCCTCGTGCGGGGCGGGCGCTCGCGCCACCCCGCAGATCAGGAGAAGCTCGTGCTCCGTTCCCGTACGGCCGCGTTGTTCACCGCGGCCGCCACCCTCGCCTTCGGGGCCGTGGCCCTGACGGTGCAGGCCGAACCGGCCGCCGCGCACGGCACGCCGATCGTCCCCGGCAGCCGGACGTACCTGTGCTGGCAGGACGGCCTGACCACCACCGGCGAGATCAGGCCGAACAACCCGGCCTGTTCCGCCGCGGTCGCCCAGAGCGGCACCAACTCCCTCTACAACTGGTTCAGCGTGCTCCGCTCGGACGCCGGGGGCCGCACCGTCGGGTTCATCCCCGACGGCAAGCTGTGCAGCGGCGGCAACACCGGTTTCGCCGGGTACGACCTGGCCCGCACCGACTGGCCGCTGACCCACCTGACGTCCGGCGCACGGCTGGACTTCAAGTACAGCAACTGGGCCCACCACCCGGGCACCTTCTACTTCTACGTCACGAAGGACAGCTGGAGCCCGACCCGGCCGCTGGCCTGGAGCGACCTGGAGGAGCCGTTCCTCACGGTGACCAACCCGCCCCAGCAGGGCGCGTCGGGCACCAACGACGGGCACTACTACTTCAGCGGGAACCTGCCGTCGGGCAAGTCCGGCCGGCACATCATCTACTCCCGCTGGGTGCGCTCGGACAGCCAGGAGAACTTCTTCGGCTGCTCGGACGTCACCTTCGACGGTGGCAACGGTCAGGTGACCGGGGTCGGCAGCGGCAACAACCCGACCACTCCGCCGCCCACCACCACGCCCCCGCCGACCACCACCCCGCCCCCGACCACCACGCCGCCGCCGACCACCACCCCGCCGCCGCCGACCACGACCCCGCCGCCGGGCAACAGCGACTGCATGGCGGTCTACAAGGTGGTCAGCGCCTGGTCCGGCGGGTTCCAGGGTGAGGTCACCATCATGAACCACAGCACCCGCACCTACGGGGGCTGGGCGGCGAGCTGGACCTGGCCCAACGGTCAGGTGATCTCGCAGGTCTGGAACGGCACGCTGAGCACCAGCGGGTCGACGGTGACCGTCACCAACGCCGCGTACAACGGCTCGATCGCACCGGAGAAGACGACCACGTTCGGCTTCACGGCCAGCAGCACCGGCACCAACGGACTGCCGACGGTCTCCTGCTCCGGCCGGTGACCCGACGCTGAACGCACACACCGCAGGCCCCCACCCGTCGGGTGGGGGCCTGCGGTCCGTCCGGGGTCCGGTGTGCCGTCGCGTCGGTGCCGACGGGACCGGCCGGGATCAGCGGACCATGCTGCCGACCACCGGCTTGGTGAGCAGCGCCGACTGGTTGCGCTGGATGCCCGGGTCGAGGGTCTTGGCCACGAAGATGGCATGCCAGATGCAGAAGATCAGCACCGTCCACACCTTCCGGGAGTTGTCCGCCTCCTCGCGCTTGTGCTCCTCCAGCAGCCGCATCGCGTACGACAGGTCGATCAGGTCGCCCGCGCCGGAGGTGGCCAGCACGTGCCGGGCCCACTCGTACATCTCGCCGCGCAGCCAGACCCGGGTCGGGGTGGGAAAGCCCAGCTTCCTGCGGTTGACGATGGCCGGCGGCACGACGCCCTGCAACGCCTGGCGCATGGCGTACTTGGTGGCGTCGGAGCGGGGCGGCAGCTTCAGGTCGACCGGGATGGTCGACGCCACGTCGAAGACCATCCGGTCCAGGAACGGCACCCGCACCTCCAGCGAGTGCGACATGGAGATCCGGTCGGCCTTGACCAGGATGTCGCCGCGCAGCCAGGTGTACAGGTCGACGTACTGCATCTTGGTGACGTCGTCGAGTTCGGTGCACTCGGCGTAGATCGGGGCGGTGACGTCGGTGTAGCGCACCGACGGGTCGTAGCGGCGCAGCAGGTGCCGCTTCTCCTCCTCGGTGAACATCCGGGCGTTGCCGTAGTAGCGCTGCTCGATCGGGGTGGTGCCGCGCTCCAGGAAGCTCTTGCCCTTGACCCCCTGCGGGATCGCCTTGGAGACCGCCCGCAGGCCCTTCTGCACCCCGCCGGGCAGGCCGTTGACGGTGCCCAGGGAGAGCGGCTCGCGGTAGATGGTGTAGCCGCCGAAGAACTCGTCGGCCCCCTCGCCGGAGAGCACCACCGTGACGTGCTCGGCGGCCTTCTTGGCCACGAAGTACAGCGGGACCAGCGCCGGGTCGGCCACCGGGTCGTCCAGGTGCCAGATGATCTTCGGCAGCGCCTCGATCATGTCCTGCGGCCCGATCTTGGTGGCGATCGTGGTCACGTCGAGGTGCCGGGCCGAGTCCTGGGCCACGTCGATCTCGGAGTAGCCGGGCACGTCGTAGCCGACGGTGAAGGTGAGGATGTTGGGGTTGAACTCGCGGGCCAGGGCCACCACGGCGGTGGAGTCGATGCCGCTGGACAGGAACGAGCCGACCGGCACGTCGGAGCGCATGTGCATCCGGACGCTCTCCCGCAGCGTCTCCCGGATCTCGTGGTAGAGCCGCTGCTCGTCGGCGACCGGGGCGGGCCGGAACACCGGCCGGTACCAGCGCCGCACGTCCAACCGGCCCCCCGGCGACCAGGTGAGGTACTCCCCGGAGCCGATCCGGCTGATCCCCTGGTGCAGGGTGCCGGGCTCGGGGACGTACTGGAGGGTCAGGTAGTGGCTGAGGTTGGCGGTGTCGATGCCGGCGTCACCCTGGTAGTAGGAGTGCGCGAAGGGCAGCAGCGCCTTCTTCTCGGAGGCGAGGTAGAGCCCGTCGGCGGTCTCCAGGTAGTGCAGCGGCTTGATGCCGAAGTAGTCCCGCGCGCCGAACGCCCGGCGCTCCTGCCGGTCCCAGATGACGAAGGCGAACATGCCGCGCAGCCGGGTGAGCACCTGCTCGCCCCAGTAGTGGTAGCCGGCGACGATGACCTCGCCGTCCCCGGCGGTGGCGAACTGGGCGCCGAAGGTGCGGACCAGCTCCTCGCGCAGCTCGATGTAGTTGTAGATCTCGCCGTTGAAGGTCAGCAGGTAGCGACCGCCCGCGTAGGGCAGCGGCTCGTGGCTGGACGCCACGTCGATGATGGCCAGCCGCTTGTGCGCGAACACCCCGTCGGCGTAGTGGCCGGTGGCGTCGCCGACCACCTCGACCCCTGTCTCGTCCGGTCCGCGGTGGTGCAGGCATTCCAACGCCCCCGCGATGTTGTCGCGGTGGGCGGCGGCGTTGCCGTTCGCGCTGAAGAAGGCCAGGAGTCCGCACATGGCCGACATCTTTCCACGCGACGCAATCCGCCCGCGCGGCACCGCAGGCTCTGTCCCCCTCCCCACGGCACGATCCGCCGCGCCCGGCCCCGGGCCCCGGACAGCGTCGAGTCACCCGGACGGGGTCGGGCCGGCGGGACGTCGGGTGCGGGACCGCAGGCACCCCGTCCGGGCGGAGCCGGAGTACCGTCTGGACGAGCGACGAGGCGAAGGGAGCCGACATGGCCGAGGAACGGACGGACGGCAAGCCGGCGGATGGCACCGAATCGCACGATCCGGACTTTCCGGAGGCGTTCCTGTCCTTCATGCGGCAGGGCTGGCGGGACACCAGCCTGCCGGTCGGCCCCCGACCGGAGGTCCCGCACCACGCCAAGCGGCGGGCCGCCCTGTCCGCGGCCTTCCCGGGCGAGACGCTGGTCATCCCCACCGGCACCGAGAAGGTACGCGCCAACGACACCGACCACCCGTTCCGGCCGGGCAGCGACTTCGCCTACCTGACCGGCGACCACGAACCGGACAGCGTCCTGGTGCTGCGGCCCAACGGCTCGGGGCACGACGCGACGCTGTTCATGCGTCCCCGGTCCTCCCGGGAGACCGACGAGTTCTTCCGCAGCCGGCACGGCGAGCTGTGGGTGGGCCGCCGGCACACCCTGGTCGAGAAGTCCACCGAGCTGGGCCTGGCCACCGAGGACCTGTCCGCGCTGGACGGGGCGCTGGCCCGGATGGCGCCGGGGCGGACCCGGGTGCTGCGCGGCTTCGACCAGCGGGTCGACGCGGCGGTGCGTCCGTGGGACGGCCCCCGGGAGGAGGGGCAGCCGGGCCGGGACCGGGAGCTGGCGATCGCGATCGCCGAGCTGAAGCTGGTCAAGGACGAGTGGGAGGTCGCCCAGCTCCAGGAGGCGGTCGACGCCACCGTCCGCGGTTTCGAGGACGTGGCCCGTGCGCTGCCGGCCGACCGGGGCGTCTCCGAGCGGCTGCTGGAGGGGATCTTCGCGCTGCGGGCCCGGCACGACGGCAACGACGTCGGCTACGGCTCGATCGTCGGCGCGGGCGAGCACGCGACGATCCTGCACTGGGTGCACAACCACGGCGCGACCCGCCCGGGTGAGCTGCTGCTGATGGACATGGGCGTGGAGAACCGCAACCTCTACACCGCCGACGTGACCCGGGTGCTGCCGGTCGACGGCCGGTTCACCCCGCTGCAACGCCAGGTCTACGACGCGGTGTACGCCGCGCAGCAGGCCGGCATCGACGCGATCCGCCCGGGGGTCGCGTTCCGGGACGTGCACCTGACCTCGATGCGGGTGCTCGCCGAGGCGTTGAAGGATCTCGGTCTGCTCCCGGTGAGCGTCGACGAGGCGATGGACCCGGCCTCCACGGTCTACCGGCGGTGGACCCTGCACGGCACCAGCCACATGCTCGGCATCGACGTGCACGACTGCTCGAACGCCCGCAAGGAGAAGTACCGCGACGGTGCGCTGGGCGAGGGCTACGTGCTCACCGTCGAGCCGGGCCTGTACTTCCAGCCGGAGGACGAGCTGGTCCCCGAGGAGCTGCGCGGCATCGGTGTCCGGATCGAGGACGACATCCTGGTCACCGCGACCGGTTCGGTGAACCTGTCGGCGGGTCTGCCCCGCCGCTCGGACGAGGTGGAGACCTGGCTGGCCGAGCAGCGTGAGGCGGGTCCGCGCCTGCCTGGCTGACCTCCGCACCCACCGCGACGGCCCCGCCGTCGGACGCGTCCCGCCCCTCGGCGGACGCCTCCGGCGGCGGGGCCGTCGTCGTTTCCTGCCCACCAGGCCCGCAGCTGCCCACCGTCGCGGCGCTCCCGCGCGGATCACACCACGGAGGGGCTGATCGTCCCCAGGGTCACCGACCGCCGGAACGTGTAAACAAGGCGGGCTTTCTTCGGGTTTGACCTCATAGCGAGGAACCTTCTCATACCGTGGGTTTCGGGAGCTACAACCGATTTGTAGCAGGGGACGTCCGCTCAGGCGCGGCGACCCTGTCTGGTACGAGGAGAGGGCAGAGAGCTCCGATGTCCAACTACCTAACGAACAACGAAGCCTCCGCGCGGGCGACGGGGAGCAGGAGCCGTCGCAAGCTCTGGCTCGCCAGTGGCGTCGCCGGGTTGACAGGTGTGGTCAGTCTCGCCGCGGTGGGCGTCGCCGGCAGCGCCGGGGCGGTCGGGGTGAGCGGACTGAAGTGGAACACCACTCAGCAGGTCACCAAGGACGGCGACCAGGGCCGCGGCGACGAGGGTCGTGGCGACGAGGGCCCGGACCGTGGCGACAAGGACGACCACGACGGTAAGGACCGCGAGCGGGGGAAGGAGGTGCCCTGCGACACCGACCGGCTCATCCAGGCCATCGTCTTCGCCAACAGCCGCGACGGCGGTGTGCTGGACCTGGCCAAGGGCTGCACCTACAACCTGACCCGCAACCAGGACGGCAACGGCCTGCCGGTGATCACCCAGGACATCACCCTGCGGGGTGAGCACACCACGATCACCCGGGACGCCACCGCCGACTACTTCCGGATCCTCAACGTGGGTCCGGGCGGTCACCTGAGCCTCAAGGGCCTGACCATCAAGGGTGGGCAGACCATCGAGGCGTTGCAGCCGGTCTCCCCGGCAGCGGTGTGGGGGGCCTACTCGGACTCCCAGGCGATCGCCGCCCAGGTCAAGGCCGGCACCCCGCTGGCCCAGGCGCTCGCCGCCCGCAAGGCGAACCCGAAGGCCGGCCTGAAGGCCGCGCCGAAGGCCGCCCGCAAGGCCGCGGTGAAGGCCGCGCCGAGCGCGAAGGCCAAGCCGGGCAAGGCCACCACGCTGGTCGAGGAGCCGGGCGTCAACGACGGCGCCGGCATCCTGGTGCAGCCGGGTGGCACCGCCAACCTGTTCGACACCTCGGTCGTGCTGAACCAGTCCGGCGGCAACGGCGGCGGGCTGGCCAACTTCGGCACCACGTCGCTGCGGCACACCGAGGTCGCCCACAACACCGCCTTCTTCTTCGGCGGGGGCATCTTCAACGCCGGCCTGCTCCAGGTCGACGAGTCCACGATCACCGACAACACCGCCATCGTCGGTGGCGGCGGCATCTCCAACGGCGCCGCGGAGATCTTCACCGAGGACGTCGACGGCGGCACCGTCCTGATCGAGAAGTCCAAGATCACCGACAACGAGACGCTCGGCTTCGGCGGTGGCGTGCTCGACATCGGCGGCAACACCACCGTGCGCTACACCGAACTGCTGTCGAACACCGCGGTGCTCGCCGGTGGCGGTCTCGCGGTGGCGGACGCCCAGGTCAACGTCGACAACTCGACGGTGGCCAAGAACAGCACCGCCGGTGTCGGCGGCGGCGTGGCCGTCGCGTTCGACAGCGCGGTCACCATCGAGAAGAGCCACCTGAAGGAGAACACCGCCGGCTTCTTCGGCGGCGGGCTGTTCAACGCGGACAGCGTCACCACGGTGCGCGAGTCCGAGGTCGTCGCCAACCGGGCCCTCGGTCCGATCGGCGTCGGCGGCGGCATCTTCAACATCTTCGGCGAGGTCAACCTCAGCCGGACGAAGGTCGTCAACAACTTCGCGACCCTCGCCCCCGGCGGCGTGTTCACCTTCGAGGGCGTGGTGAACGTGGACGACAAGTCCGCGATCGTCGCGAACCGTCCGACCAACTGCCTGGCCATCCCGGGCGACACCATCCCGAACTGCTTCGGCTGAGCACCCTCGGGTGACGTGCGGCCGGTGACGGCGGCACACCGGGCAGGACGCGCACCGGCCCCCCTCCGCGACACGCGGAGGGGGGCCGGTCGTCGTCCGGGTCAGCGGTGCACGAAGACCGCCACGCTGCGCGCCGGCACGGTGAAGGTGCCCGCCGCCCGGTCGAACGAGGCGGTCCGCAGCACCGGGTCGGCCGAGCCGGCCAGCACCGGGTGCAGGGCGGTGTCGGTGCCCCGCAGGCCGGTCACCGTCTGCTTCGCCGTCGCCGGGGTGGCGTTGAAGACCACGGTCACCGACGTCCACCGGCCGCCGAGCCCCCGGGCGTCCAGGGTCATGGTGAGCACCCCCGGGGTCTCCTTCGCCCCGGACAGCGGGAACGCGACCCGCTGCTGCACCTGCTCGGCGGTGGTCAGCCCGAACACCGGCGAGGACCGCCGGATCCGCAGCAGCTCCGCGTACCGGGCGTCGGCCAGGTCGATCGCGGCACAGCCCGGCACCAGGGCCGGGTCGGCCAGCAGCGGTTTGGCATACGGCCACTTGTCCTGGTTGTCGGCGGCCGGGGGCAGCCCGGCGCCGAACCCGTTGCCCCGGGCGCAGTCCCAGCGGATCTGGTTGAACCAGTCACCTGAGTTGTAGGAGTTGCGGTCCAGCGACTTCGAGCGCAGCCGCTCCGAACCGGCCGCCACGAACCCGGTGCCCTGCCCGAGGGCGGTGGTGGCCAGGGCCAGCACCTGCATCCGGGCCCGGTCCGTCGCCGAGGTGCCGGTCGGCAGCTTGTACGCCAGCGCGTCGTACAGGATCTCGTTGTCGTGCGCGTCGACGTAGGTGACCGCCTCGCCGGGGGCGGCGGTGTAGCCGGCCGGGGAGCCGTTGTAGTCCACCTGCGCCCCGGTGACCTGCCGGCCGGCGGAGTCGGTGAACCGGTAGCCGCGCAGGTTGCCGGTCAACCCCACCTTGATCAGGTCCTGCTGGCGCAGCAGCCGGGCCCTCTGCTCGGCGGCGCTGCCGTTGACGTCGTCGCCGTTGGGGTCGGTGTACAGGCCGGAGGCGAAGCCCTGCACGCGCGGGTTGCCGTCGAACGGACCGCCGCCGCGGACCGCGTCGCGCAGCCGGTCGTTGAAGGTGCCGATCCCGGTGCCGGCCATGTTGGCCTGGGTGGCCTGCACGAACCGGGCGTCGTCGGCGACCTCGCCGAAGTTCCAGCCCTCGCCGTAGAGCAGGATCTTCTTGCCGTCGACGCCGTCGCGAGCCGGGGTCAGCCGGTCCAGCGCGGCCCGGACGGCCAGGATGTTCGCCTTCGGGTGGTGACCCATCAGGTCGAACCGGAAGCCGTCCACCTTGTACTGCTTCGCCCAGACCACCAGCGAGTCGACCACCAGCTTGCCCATCATGGCGTGCTCGGGGGCGGTGTTGGCGCAGCAGGTCGAGTTGGCGACGGTGCCGTCGTCGAGCAGCCGGTGGTAGTAGCCGGGCACCACCTGGTCCAGCACCGACTTCGCGTCGGTGCCGGCGGCGGAGGTGTGGTTGTAGACCACGTCCAGCACCACCCGCAGGCCCGCGCCGTTGATCCCGGCCACCATCCGGCGGAACTCGGCGGTCCGCCGCGCCCCGCCCGGGTCGACGGCGTACCCGCCCTCGGGGACGGTGTAGTGCAGCGGGTCGTACCCCCAGTTGTAGCCGTCGGTGTCGGCCACCGCCGCGACGCACGCCTGCTGCCGGTCGGAGTCCGGCGGCAGCGCCGCCAGATCGCAGTCGGGCTGCCGCTGGTCGGCCCGCTTCTCGGGGATGGTGGCGAAGTCGAACACCGGCAGCAGGTGCAGGTAGTTGACCCCGGCGTCGCCGAGCGCCTTCAGGTGTCGCATGCCGGCCGTGTCCGGGTCGGTGAAGGCCAGGTAGGTGCCCCGCCGGTCGGCCGGCACGGTGTCGTCGGCGATGGAGAAGTCGCGTACCGACAGCTCGGAGACCTGCGCCTGCGACGCGGGCGGCGCGGCCGGCTTGCGCAGCCCCGACCAGCCGGGCGGGGCGAGCGCCGGGTCGGCCAGGTCGACGATCTGGCTGTGCGTGGAGTCCGCCGCGAGCGCCACCGAGTAGGGGTCGGTGACCGACGCGGTGACGATCCTCTGGGCGGCCGGCTGCCAGGCTTGCACCCGGTAGCGGTAGTACCTGCCGGTCCAGTCGCGGCTGCCGCGTACCGACCAGACGCCGGTGCCGTCGTCGCGGCGCATCGCCACCGTGCGCGGCGACGCCGACGGGGTGTCGGACAGTTCGAGGGTGACGGTGCGGGCGGTGGGCGCCCAGACCGCGAGGGTGGGCACCTTACCGGCGAAGCTGACACCCAGCGTGGCGTCGGTGGCGGCGCGGTAGACGTCGTCGAGCACCCCGGGGATCTGCACCCCGGTCGCGCGCAGCAGCACGCCCCGGGCGTCCCGCTCGGTGACCACGAGCTGCCCGCGCAGCGCCGCCGGCACCTTCGCCAGGTCGGCCCGGTCGAGGTGGAACGCCTGGTGGGCCCACAGGTGCGGGAAGGCCGCCCGCTGGGTCTCGGTGAGCCCGTTGCGCTGCGCCCGCAACGGCAACGAGGTGTACGTCCCGGACAGCTCGCCGTCGACCACACCCAGCCCACCTGTCGGGGCGGCCACCAGGGCGTACGCCCTGCCGTCGGTCGGGCCGACGGCCCAGGTGACGGTGGACCTGTCGATCCACTGCGCCTGCTGCCTGGTGATGTCGAGATCCTTCGCCGCCCCGGTGGCGGTGGCGGGCAGCAGCCGGCCGGGCACCCCGCCCAGCAGCCAGACCTCGTGGCCCACCCCGGTCAGGTCGAGTCGCTGGTCGTCGGGCTGGTCCTTGGTGTCGCCCCGGTGGATGATGTAGTTCAACCCGGTCGCGCCGGCCGCCAGCGGCACCCGGAACAGCGCGCCGAACGAGTCGACCCTCTCGGGCGGCAGCGGGCTCGACCAGTCGGTCGGGGTGGCCGCCCCGTCCCACAGGTGCAGGCCCCAGCCGGCGTAGTCGTTGTCGGCCTTGCGCCAGTGGATGATCGCGGTGCCCGGGTCGGCGGGCGGGTCGGGTTCGCCGGTGGCGGCCTGCCGGGTGGGATAGAGCGCCGGGTCGCCCTGCTTGACCCAGACCTCGCCGGTGGCGGTCACGTCGACGGTACGGTCGTTGGCGACGTCCTTGGTGCCCGTCTTGTCGACCACGAGGAACCCGACGGACTTCGCGCCGGGCTTGAGCTTCACCCAGGCGAACCGGCCGTACGAGTCCTCGCCGGCGAACGGCTGCCCGGCGGGCCACTGCGTGACGTACGCCGGGTCGAGGTCACCCCAGGCGTAGAGCCCCCAGTCGGCGTAGTCCCCGGCGGGGCGCTGGTAGTGCACCACCACCCAGTCCCGGGACGCGCCCTGCGCCGGGGTGCCGACCACACCGGTCGACCGGGTGGCGGTGGTGCGTCCCTTCCCGTCGCGCACGACCGCCTTGTACTCGACCCGGGTGCCCCCGGCCAGGCCGGTCAGGTCGTGATGCACGGTGTACGGCGCGGTGTGCGCGCTGCCCAGCAGCGTCCACCTGCCACCCGCGACCCGGGCGGCGACGGTGACGGTGGCCAGCGGGTCACCTGTCACCTGCGCGGTGACGGCGGCCCGGGTGGCGACCGGGTCGGTGCCCGGCTCGGTGAGGGTGACGGCCGGCTTCGCGGTGGCCTGGGGCACGGGTCGGCCGGCCCGGAGCACCACGGCCGATCCGGCGGGCACGGTCAGGCTCAGCTTTCCGTCGGTGCCGGCGGTCGGGGTGGCCGTGCCGCCGTAGATGCCGGTGAAGGTGATGCCGGGGGACCAGGTCTGCACGGTGACAGTCTGCGGGGTGCCGGCGTTGTTCACCGCGGCGAGGTACTCGGTGCGGTCGGCCGGGGAGATCCGGGAGAAGGCGAAGACGCCCGGCCCGTCGGCGGCGTACCGGGTGACCTGCACGCCGTCGCGCAGGCCGGGGTGCGCGGCCCGCAGCCGGCCCAGCTCGGCGATGGTCCGGTAGAGCGGGTGGGTGGTGTCGTACTGGTCGCTGGCGTGGGTGCGGGTGGTGCCGATCAGGTCGTCGTCGAGGTAGTCCGCCGTGCGGGTGGCGAACATGTCCTGCCGGGCGTCCTTGTCCCCGCCCGGCCCGGTGAAGCCCTGCTCGTCGCCGGAGTAGACGACAGGCTGCCCCCGGGTGAGGAACATCAGCTGGTGGGCGAGCCGGTCCCGGCCGAGCTGGCGGGCGTCGTCGCCCCCGGCGGCGGCGATGAACGAGCCGATCCGACCCATGTCGTGGTTGCCGAGGAAGGTGGTCAGCCGACCGGCGTCGGTGTCCCGCGCGGCGTACAGCGGGTCCTTGGCGTAGACGTCGGCCAGCGCCTTGGCCGAGCCGTCGGCGGTGACGTAGCCGCGCGCCGCCTCCTGGAAGGAGAAGTCGAGGGTGGCCGGCAGCCCGCCGCGCCGCACGTAGGTGGAGGTGACCTCCTGGTCGGCGCTGTAGACCTCGCCGAACATGAAGAAGTCCTTCTTCCCCGCCTTGTCGGCGGCGCGCTTGATGCCCTGGCTGAACTGCGGCCAGAAGTCGAGGTTGACGTGCTTGACGGTGTCCAGCCGGAACCCGTCGACGTCGGTGCTGGCGATCCAGTCGCCGTACGCCTTGGTCAGGCCCCGGACCACCTCGGGCCGTTCGGTCCACAGGTCGTCGAGGCCGTAGAAGTCGCCGTACTCGCTGTTCTCGCCGGAGAAGGTGGAGTCACCCCGGTTGTGGTACATCGTCGGGTCGTTCAGCCAGGCCGGGACCTTGACCTTCGCGTCGGCGGGGCTGGCGAAGGTCGGCGTGTACGCCCCGGAGTCCCGGTTCACCGTCGGGAAGTCCCGGGTGCCGTCGGCGTAGTTGCGGTCCTCGAACTCGCGCCCCTGCGCGTCGGTGTACGGCGCGGTCTTCTTGTCGACGTAGGCGTACCTGTCCTCGGCATATTTGATGACGTCGGCGGTGTGGTTGACGATGACGTCGAGGTAGACCCGGATGCCCCGCTGGTGGGCGAGCTTCACCAGCCGCTTCATCTCCTCGTTGCTGCCGAAGTGCGGGTCGACCTGGGTGAAGTCGGTGATCCAGTAGCCGTGGTAGCCGGCGGAGACGTCCGCGCCGCTGCCCTGCACGGGCCGGTTCTTGAACACCGGCGCCAGCCAGATGGCGGTGGTGCCGAGGCCCTGGATGTAGTCGAGCTTGTCGATGACGCCCTTGAGGTCGCCGCCGTGGTAGAAGCCCTTGTCGGTGGGGTCGAGGCCGGTGCGCAGCCGGTCCCCGGTCAGGCCGCCGGTGTCGTTGCGGCGGTCGCCGTTGGCGAACCGGTCCGGCAGGACGAAGTAGAACTGTTCGGCGCGTCCCTTACCGGTGCCGGCGGCGAGCAGCGCCTCGGTGGCGGGTTCGGCGTCCCACTGGGCGGCGCCGGCCGCGGCGAGGGCGTCGATGGTGGACGGCCGGTCGGTGGCGTCGGCGCCGAGTTGACGGACGGCGACCGGGAGGCCGACGAGAGCGAGGGTGAGGGTGGAGACCAGGGCGAGCAGCGCCTTGCGCGGCAGCGGGGGTTTCATCGACGGCCTTCCTATGGTCGCTGATTCGCCCGCACGCTAGCCCTTGCCGAAAGATTCTGCAATGCCTTGCAAACACGGCTGCAATACGGCAGCAACCTTGCAGAACCCGGGATCGACAGGTGGTCCGGACAGCGGCCGGCGGGTCACAGTCCGGAGCAGGGCACCCCGTCGACCGTGCACCGCGACGGCCGGATGCTGCCGCCGGTGTTCTCGAAGTGGAACCGCAACGGCACCGAGGCGCCGGGCCCGACGTTCACCCCGCTGGTGTACGTGAACACCCCGCCGGACATCCGGGGAGTGCCCTGCGGGGCGCCCTCGACCCACGAGGTGACCAGCCGGCTGCCCGGCGGCGGCACCAACCGGACCGTCCACGGCCGGGACACCCGGTCGCGGTTGTAGAGCAGCACCTCACCGATGAACGCCTCGTTGTTCCAACTGTCCCGCACGCTGAACCGGCCGGTCACCGGCGACGACGGCGGCGCGGCCGGCGGTGGCGGCGCGGGCGTGGTCGGCCGGGGCTGCCCACCACCCGGGTCGCCGGGCGGTGGCACGACCCCGCCGGCCGACGGGGTGGGCACGTCGTCCCCGCCCGACGGCCCGCCCGGCACGACCACCACGGGCACCTCGACCGGAGGCGGATCGGTGCGACGGGGCGTCAGCCCGGGGACGACCGGCTCGGGAAGGTTCGCCGCCACCCGGGCCGGGTTCGTCGCCCCCGATCCGGGCAGCGAGTACGTCGGCAGCGGATCGGCCGGCCGGGCCTCGAACGCCGGCCCCCGGCTGCGGTACGAGGCCAGCGCGACGATCAGGAGCACCACCATCACCAGCACGCCGGTGGCGACCACGACCCAGGGCGACGACGCCAACGCACCCGCTCCGTGTGCCCGCGGTTGCGCGCGACGCATGCCGGACATGACCCTCCCTGGTCGGCCCCGTCCGAGAAGAGTAACGATTCAGGCGATTGTCGGAAAGTACCCAACGTCCGGACTTTGTCCTAACCGGACAGTTCGTTTGTCCCGTCAGCCGCGCACCCGCAACGCGTCCACCTGGAAGTAGACCCCGCCGCGTTTGACCGCCCAGATGGTGTACCGCCCGGCCGGCAGCCCCTGCACGCTGAACACGGTCTGCTGCGGCTGGTAACGGTGTGCCCGCGCGCTCACCCGCTGCTGCTTCACCGGTCGCCCACCGGAGTCGACGACCCACACGTCGGCGTCACCGTACTCGGGGTCCCGCGAGGTGATGTAGTCCAGGCCGGTGCCGGTGAACGTGAAGCTGAACGAGTCCCCGTCGTGGACGGTGTAGTGCACGTCGTCGCGGTGGTCGCCGAACGGCCGGTTCCGCGAGACCGCCCACCGCCCCCGGTAGGTGATGCCCGGGGCGTCGTCGTTGAGCAGCGTGGTCGGCGGCGGCGTCAGGGCCACCGTCGTCGGCGACACCGACGCCGACGGGCTGGCCGACCGGGACGCGACGGGCGTCCGACCGGTCGCGGACGGCACCACGCCCGTCCCGCCACCGGTGGTGGCCCGCCTGGTGCGGGTGGGTGACGGCGACGGCGTCGCCGTCACCGGCCCGGTCGTCACCGGTACCCCGGGCACCATCACGGCCTCGCTGCGTGAACCGGCGCCGTGCTCGGTGTAGCGGTCGTGACCCAGCACCGCCACCAACGCCTTGACCAGCAGCAGGAGCAGCACGATCACCCCGATCGAGGCGAGCAGCCAGGGCATCGCGGCGACCGCCTGGGGCAGTCGGGACGTCCACCGCGTCCCACGGGTGCCCGGCATGGCCCTCCTCGGTCGACCCTGTACGCAGAGATTAGCGACCGTCCGGTAGGGATGATCACCGGGGGCGTGGCCGGGGCGACCCGGCGCTCAGCCGGTCCGGACGACGGTGCAGATCGCCGGGCCGTCCTCGGTGCCGCGCAGCAGGTAACGGTAGCGTTCCCCGGGCACCGCCCGGCCCTTGCTGTCCAGGAACTCCCAGCGCACCGCCACCATGGTCAGCAGGGCGGAGACCGGCTCCACCTCCTCGATCAGCGCGTGCGCCGCGACCAGTTCCCGTTCCTGGTAGTCGGGCGCGGCACCGACGAAGGAGAGCGCGACCGCCGCCATCGTGCTGAACGAGAAGCTGTAGGTGTCGGCGACCACCAGCCCCGGCAGGGCGTAGCAGCCGGCGATGGTGGGCACGTCGCCGGTGGTGAGCGCCACCCCGTACCGGTCGAAGAAGTCGCTCAACGTGTCGAGGTCGGTGGAAGCTCTCACGGCGTCACCAATTGCCGTCCCCGACCGCCGGCAAACCTCACCGGGGCGGGATACGCACCTCGATCTCCGCGCCGAGCCGCGCGTCGCCGGCCAGGTCCAGGTCGTCGCCGCTCCAGAACCGGCCCGGGTCGTACCAGTTCGGCCGCCGGCCGGGCGGCAGCAGCCCCATCGCCTCGTAGGTCACCGCCACCACCTCGGCGCAGTACGCGGTCTCCAGCGCACGGTCGCCCGCCGGCAGGTCGGCCCGCCCGTCGTCCCGGTCCCGCCTTCCCGGCAGCGGCAGGCGCAGCTGCGGCACCCGCCCCCGGGCCCACCGCCAGGCCAACTGGGCGGTGGACGGGAACGGGGTGCCGTCGAGCCGGGCCACCGTCCGCAGCACCGCCTGCTCCATCGTCGGATCGGCCGACGGTTCGAGCTGCCGCAGCCACGCCCGCTGGCCGTACCGGTTGGCCCAGACGCAGACCGCGTCACGCAGGTCGTGCAGCTGCACACCGCGCTGGTGGGTGCCGGTCCACATGTCCCGCAGCGACCGGCCCAGCTCGGCGTGCCACATCAGCGGGGGCATGTCGTCCAGCACCACCGCCATGCCGACGTGGTTGACGGGACTGTTCGTGGTGAACTGGATGGCCCGGTCCGGCACGCTGCGCCCCCGGAACACCCAGACGTCACCGGTACGGGTCAGGTCGACGGCCTCGTCCAGGCTGATGCTCATGGGCGTCTACCCTAGGCCGATGCGGCAACGGATGCAGTGGTGGAAGGTCCTCGGGTTGGCGGGTCTCGCGGGGGTCGCCGCGACCGGGGTGGTCGTCGCCCGCGCCGAACGGCGGCGTCGCGCGTACACCCCGGAGGAGATCCGGGACCGGCTGCGGGAACGGCACGCCCAGGCCGCGACGTCCGGCGACGAGCCGGCCTGACCGTCTGCGCGGCGGCCCGGCGGCGGTCGGCCACGGGCGGTGTCCACGGTGGTCGCGACGGGGCGGTCCGCCGGGCCGTGGGCGGTTAGGCTCCCCGGTATGGACGATCCGGTCGAGCAGCAACCCTTCGTGTTGGCACCGCCCGCCGCACCGGTGGAGCGGCACGGCCGGGTCGACCTGCACCTGCCGACCGGTGACGGTCCGCACCCCGTCGTGGTGATCGTGCACGGTGCCCCACTTCCGCCGGGCGCGCCGGACCCCCGGGACTGGCTGCTCTACCAGGGCTACGGGGCGCTCCTCGCCGAGCAGGGCCTGGTCGCCGCCGTCATCAGCTACCGGGTGACCGACCTGGCCGCGCTGCCCGCCACCGCCGACGACATCGCCGGCCTGGTCGAGGCCGTCCGGGCCGACCCCCGGGTGGACGCGCAGCGGGTGGTGCTCTGGTTCTTCTCCGGCGGGAGCCTGCTGTCGGCCGACTGGCTGCGCGCCGCGCCGGCCTGGGTGCGCGGGATCGCGTTGACCTATCCGCTGCTCGTCCCGCTGCCCGGCTGGGAGGTGCCGCCCCGGTTCCTGCCGGTCGACGCCCTCGGCGCGGGCTCGACCACGCCTGTGGTGCTGACCCGGGCCGGCCAGGACAAGCTCCCCGGGCTGCTGAACGGCATCGCCACGTTCCTCGACGCCGCCGCCCGCACCGGTCGACCGGTGCGCCTGGTGGAGGTGCCGGACGGTCAGCACGCCTTCGACATCCTGGACCACACCGCGCAGTCCCGCGACGCCGTCCGGGCCGCCCGGGACGCGGTGGTCGACCTGATCCGCGCCGACTGAGTCGCGTCCACCCCCACCGCACCCGGGTCCGGTGCCGCACCGGATGTCCGGTTCACCGGGGGCATCCCGCCACCGCACAGGCGGTTCGTGCCCGATCGTCCCGTGGCCGGGGCCACCCCCACGGCGGAATCGCCGCCGGGGGCGGGGCGTTGTACCTGGCATACCACCGCCACTCCCCCACCCCCCGGGGGACGGCCCCGGGACCCCGATCGTGGAATGCGGTCGCCACCGGGTCGGTTACATCCCTCCGGACGCCCGAGCAGGTCCCCCCGATCGCCGGGCGATCCCGCTGAACTTCCGGCCACGCCCCACCCCCCTGCGGGCGTGCGCCACACCCCCGATGCAGAGGAGCACGCCACCATGCGTACCGATCTGATCCGTAAGACCGCCCTGACCGCTGCCGGCCTCGCCTTCACCACCGGCGCCATCGCCGGCCCGCTGACCGCCGCGTACGCCGCCGAGGCCCGGACCGGTGCCCCCGCAGCCGTGCAGGCCGAGCGCCGCCCGGCCGGCGAGCGGGAGCTGAAGGTCGACTACCAGGCGCAGCCGAACTTCTACTACTGCGGCCCCGCCGCGACCCGTAACGCCCTGTCCGTCCAGGGCAAGAAGATCGACGTCGACGCCATGGCCAAGGAGATGCGCACCACCGAGGCCGGCACCGACAGCATCAACGACATCACCCCCGTCCTGAACAAGGAGACCGGCCGCAAGGCGTACGAGAGCACCGAGATCCGCAGCGCCAAGGCCGACGACAAGCAGACCGACGAGCTGCGCGCCGACATCGTGCGTACCGTCGACGACGGCCGGGCCGTGGTGGCCAACATCGCCGGCACCGCCGTGGACACCGACGGCAACGCCCACTCCTTCGAGGGTGGCCACTACATCAGCGTCATCGGCTACCGCGACGGTGGGAAGACCGTGACCATCGCCGACTCGGCCAACCCGGACACCGCGTCCTACCGGATGAGCGTGGACAACCTCGCCGACTGGATCGCCACCCGCGGCTACTCGTCCTGACCCGGACACCGAACGGGCCGCCCCCACCCGGGGGCGGCCCGTTCGTCGTCGGTACCCGTGCGTCGGTCAGCGGTCGGTGCCGGCCGCCACCGGTTCGGCCCCGTCGGGGGTGGTCGTCGACTCCAGCCGGCGGGCGCGGCGGCGCAGCCACCAGGTGCTGGCCACCCCGCCGAGCACGGCCAGGACCAGGCCGGCCCAGGAGATGTCCTTGAGCCAGTGCTCGGCCGCCCGGCCCAGCGTGTAGAGCAGGTAGGTCGTGCCGAAGGCCCAGACCAGGCCGCCGGCCGCGTTGGCCACCAGGAACCGCCGGTACGGCACGTGCAGCGCACCGGCCAGCGGGCCGGCCAGGATGCGCAGCAGGGCGACGAACCGGCCGAAGAACACCGCCCAGACGCCGTGCCGGGCGAAGCTCTGCTCGGCGCGGGCGAGCTGTGCGGGCCCCAGGTGTTTCGGGAAGCGCCGGCCCAGCCGGGCCAACAGCGGACGACCACCCCGGCGACCCACCGCGTAGCCGACGGAGTCGCCGACGATCGCGCCGAACGCCGCCGCGGTGGCGACCCAGTGCGGCTCGACCACCCCGGTCGCGGCCAGCAGGGCGGAGCTGACCAGCACGATCTCACCCGGCAACGGGACACCCATGCTCTCGACGCCGATCACCCCGGCGACGATCAGGTAGACCACCCCCGGGGGAAGTGCTACGAGCCAGTGCTGAACGTCGACCACTGCCGCACCCCTTCCGACCCGACCTCGAACCCTACCCGCGCCGGGCGGGCCGGGCGGGCCCCCGGGAACACCGTGCGCTCAGCGGGGTTCGAGCAGGCCCCGGGCGGTCATGAAGGCGTGCAACGTCGCGGCGTCCTCGGCGGGCATCAGCCAGCGGGGGATCACCGTCGCCGGCATCCGGCCGACGTACACGATCCAGAAGTCGCCGGCCTCCCGCACCCGGGCCACCCCGTCCCAGGCGATGCCGCCGGACTCCGAGCCGCTGCGCATCATGATGTTGTCGTCGGTGATGTCGTAGCCGCCCTCGACCGCGTAGTCGTCGGAGCGACGTCGGGCCCGCCAGCGCACCCAGGGCGCGTAGAGCATCGACAGCAGCCCGCCCACCAGCAGCACCAGCCACAGCGACGAGAGCCGGCCGCCCCGGGAGACCAGCAGACCCGCCGCCCCGGCCGCCGCCAGCGCCGCGCCGATCAGGGTGAACCGGCGCAGCCGGACGCTGCTGAGCGCGGCGGCCACCCGGCCCGGGTAGGCGGGGTCGGCGGGGACGTCGAAACGGATGTGCACGGCGGAAACGATAGTGCGGCGCGGCGGCGGTGGCTCAGTCGAGGCAGAACTCGTTGCCCTCGACGTCCTGCATCACCAGGCACGACTCGTCGTGGCCGTCGGCGGGCAGCAGGCGTACCCGGGTCGCGCCGAGGGCGACCAGCCGGGCGCACTCCGCCTCCAGCGCGGCCAACCGCTGCTCGCCGACCAGGCCGGGGCCGACCCGCACGTCGAGGTGCAGCCGGTTCTTGACCACCTTGCCCTCGGGCACGCGCTGGAAGAACAGTCGCGGGCCCGCGCCGGTGGGGTCGACGCAGGCGAACGCGGAGCCCTGCCGCTCGGGCGGCAGGGCACTGTCGAACGCGTCCCAGTCGGCGAACCCCGGCGGCGGTGGGGGCACGACGTAACCGAGCACCGCGCACCAGAAGCGGGCGACCCGTTCGGGCTCCGCGCAGTCGAACGTGACCTGGACCTGCCTGACCGACGCCATCGGCACACCGTAGCGGCCGGGTCCGACACGACGGCGCTCAGCGACCGGGGGCCGACCGCCCCGTGTGGTCGGGCAGCGGGGCGACGAACTCCAGCCGGTTGCCGTGCGGGTCGGCGGTGTGGAAGCGGCGCATCCCGGGCAGCTCGTCGTCGTCACCCCAGGTGACCGGGTGGCCGGCGCGGGCCAGCCGGTCGGCGAGGGCGTCGAGGTCGGGGCGCAGCAGGGCGGGGTGCGCCTTGCGGGCGGGGCGGAAGTCGGCCTCGACGCCGAGGTGCAGTTCAACGTCGTACCCGGTGAACCAGCAGCCGCCACGGGCGGCGAGGGCCGGGGGTTTGGGTTTCTCGGTCAGGCCGAGGATGCCCACGTAGAAGGCCCGGGAGGAATCCTCGGCACCGGGCGGGCAGGCGAGCAGCACATGATGGATCATGGTGGCACCTCCTCGTCCCGAACCCTGGCACGAGGTTGCGTCGATAGCAAGACGGACGTACGGTTTTGTTGGAAGACGACGAATCGGCAGTAAGTGTTACCTAACCTGGGCGACGTTCCGCCCGGTGCGACAGACTGCTCAGGACTACTCACGGTCGCTGGTGTGAAGGAGTACGACGTGGCGAGCCTCGACACCTTCGGTGCGAAGACCCAGCTACGCGTCGGAGACGCGAGCTACGAGATTTTCAGGATCAGCCAGGTGCCGGGGCACGACAGACTGCCCTACAGCTTGAAGATCCTGCTGGAGAACCTGCTGCGGACCGAGGACGGCGCGAACATCACCGCCGACCACATCTCCCAGCTCGGCTCCTGGGACCCCACCGCCGATCCGAGCGTGGAGATCCAGTTCACCCCGGCGCGGGTGCTGATGCAGGACTTCACCGGCGTACCGTGCGTGGTCGACCTGGCCACCATGCGCGAGGCGGTCCGCGACCTCGGCGGCGACGCCACCAAGGTCAACCCCCTCGCACCGGCCGAGCTGGTCATCGACCACTCGGTCATCGCCGACCTGTTCGGCCGCGAGGACGCCTTCGCCCGCAACGTGGAGCTGGAGTACGAGCGCAACAAGGAGCGCTACCAGTTCCTGCGCTGGGGCCAGACCGCGTTCAACGAGTTCAAGGTCGTCCCGCCCGGCACCGGCATCGTGCACCAGGTCAACATCGAGTACCTGGCCCGGACGATCATGGAGCGCAACGGCCAGGCGTACCCGGACACCGTCGTCGGCACCGACTCGCACACCACCATGGTCAACGGCCTGGGCGTGCTGGGCTGGGGCGTCGGCGGCATCGAGGCCGAGGCCGCGATGCTCGGCCAGCCGGTCAGCATGCTGATCCCCCGGGTCGTCGGCTTCAAGCTCTCCGGTGAGATGCCGGCCGGCACCACCGCCACCGACCTGGTCCTCACCATCACCGAGATGCTGCGCAAGCACGGTGTGGTCGGCAAGTTCGTCGAGTTCTACGGCCCCGGCGTCAGCGCCGTGCCGCTGGCCAACCGGGCCACCATCGGCAACATGTCCCCCGAGTACGGCTCCACCGTCGCGATCTTCCCGATCGACGCCGAGACCGTCCGCTACCTGGAGCTGACCGGCCGCGACGCCGCCCAGGTGGCGCTGGTCGAGGCGTACGCCAAGGAGCAGGGGCTCTGGCACGACCCGGACCGCGAGCCGGACTACTCCGAGCGCCTGGAGCTGGACCTGGGCACCATCGAGCCGTCCCTGGCCGGGCCGAAGCGCCCGCAGGACCGGGTGCCGCTCGGGGCCGCCAAGACGCTGTTCCGCTCGGCCCTGACCGACTACGTCGCCGACGACTCCGCAGGCGAGCGCGAGCTCAAGCCCGGTGTCGCCCGCGAGCAGCTCCCCCGGGGCGCGAACGGCCCGGCCGACGAGGCCAGCGCCGAGTCGTTCCCGGCCAGCGACCCGCCCGCCAACGACTTCAGCGACCCCGCCGACGAGCCGCGCGACCTGGAGACCGCCGCCGTCGGCGCCGGCGGCCGGGCCAGCAACCCGGTCCGGGTCACCGGCAGCGACGGCGTGGAGTACGAGCTGGACCACGGCGCGGTGGTGATCGCCGCGATCACCTCCTGCACCAACACCTCCAACCCGCAGGTGATGATCGGGGCCGCCCTGCTGGCCCGCAACGCCGTCGACAAGGGCCTGGCCCGCAAGCCGTGGGTCAAGACCACGCTGGCGCCCGGCTCCAAGGTCGTCATGGACTACTACGAGCGGGCCGGCCTCACGCCGTACCTCGACAAGCTCGGCTTCAACCTGGTCGGCTACGGCTGCACCACCTGCATCGGCAACTCCGGCCCGCTGCCCGAGGAGGTCTCCGCCGCCGTCAACTCCGGCGACCTGGCCGTCGTGTCGGTGCTGTCCGGCAACCGGAACTTCGAGGGCCGGATCAACCCGGACGTCAAGATGAACTACCTGGCGTCCCCGCCGCTGGTCGTGGCGTACGCGCTGGCCGGCACGATGGACATCGACCTGGCCAACGAGCCGCTCGGCGAGGACACCGAGGGCAACCCGGTGTTCCTGCGCGACATCTGGCCCAACACCGCCGAGATCCAGGACGTCATCGCCCAGGCGATCGGCGCGACCGGGTTCAGCGCCGCGTACGCCGACGTGTTCGCCGGTGACGAGCGCTGGCAGTCGCTGCCCACCCCGACCGGCGACACCTTCGCCTGGGCCGACGACTCCACCTACGTGCGCAAGCCCCCGTACTTCGAGGGGATGCAGCAGGAGCCGAGCCCGGTCGTCGACATCGCCGGTGCCCGGGTGCTGGCCAAGCTGGGCGACTCGGTCACCACCGACCACATCTCCCCGGCCGGCGCGATCAAGGCCGACTCCCCCGCCGGCCGGTACCTCGCCGAGCACGGCGTGCCGCGCCACGAGTTCAACTCGTACGGCTCCCGCCGGGGCAACCACGAGGTGATGATCCGGGGCACCTTCGCCAACATCCGGCTGCGTAACCAGCTCGTCCCCGGTGTGGAGGGCGGCTTCACCGTCAACCACCTCACCGGCGAGCAGACCACCATCTACGACGCCTCCACCGCCTACCAGGAGGCCGGCGTGCCGCTGGTCATCCTGGCCGGCAAGGAGTACGGCTCCGGCTCGTCGCGGGACTGGGCGGCCAAGGGCACCATGCTGCTCGGCGTCCGGGCGGTCGTCGCCGAGTCCTACGAGCGCATCCACCGGTCCAACCTGATCGGGATGGGCGTGCTGCCGTTGCAGTTCCCGGTGGACACCACCGCCGAGTCGCTCGGCCTCACCGGCGCGGAGACCTTCTCCATCACCGGGGTGACCGCGCTCAACGACGGCGACACCCCGCGTACGGTGCGGGTCAGCACCGACACCGGCGTGGAGTTCGACGCGGTGGTCCGGATCGACACCCCGGGCGAGGCGGACTACTACCGCCACGGCGGCATCCTCCAGTACGTGCTGCGCCGCATGATCGCGAGCTGACGTACCCCCTGCAAGGAACGGGCCCCCTCCGCTGGCGGAGGGGGCCCGTCGCGTCGGCGCGCGGTGTGGTTGTGGTCAGCCGCCGGCCGCCCGGCGGCGGGACTCGCGGGTCTTCATCGCGTGCTCCAGCAGGGTGATCAGCACGCCACGGCCGGACTCCCGCTGCCGGGCGTCGCAGAGCAGCAGCGGTACCTCCGGGTCCAGGTCCAGCGCCGCGCGGATCTCGTCGAGGCCGAACCGGCGGGCGCCCTCGAAGCAGTTCACCGCCACCACGAACGGGGTGCCCCGCCCCTCGAAGTAGTCGATGGACGGGAAGCAGTCGGCCAACCGCCTGGTGTCGGCCAGCACCACCGCGCCGAGCGCCCCCACCGCCAACTCGTCCCACAGGAACCAGAACCGGTCCTGCCCGGGGGTGCCGAAGACGTAGAGCACCAGGTCGTTGCTGATGGTGATCCGGCCGAAGTCCATCGCCACCGTGGTGGTGCTCTTACGCTCCACACCGGACAGGTCGTCGACGCCGATGCCCGTCTCGGTCAGCACCTCCTCGGTCCGCAGTGGACGGCTCTCGCTGACCGCCCCGACCAGGGTCGTCTTGCCGGCCCCGAAACCGCCCGCCACCAGAACCTTGAGCGCGGTGGGCAGCACCCGCGCCCCCGCCGGACGTTCAGAGTGCCCGTAGTCCATTGATCACCGCCTCGTAGATGCTCTCGTCGTTGACACCGGCCGGCTCCCGGGGTTCCTGTACCCGGACCAGGTCCCGCGCCACCAGGTCACCGAGGAGCACCCGTACGGTGCCCACCGGCAGGTCCAGTCGGGCGGCGATCTCGGCCACCGACTGCATGCGTTGGGTCAGCGCCACGATCGCCACGTGCTCCGGCCCCAGCCCGGCCTCCTCGACCGCGTTCGTCCGGGTCGCCGTGACCAGCGAGATCAGGTCGAACGAGCCGGTCACCGGGCGGGCCCTGCCCCGGGTGACCGCGTACGGGCGGACCACCGGACCAGCGTGCTCGTCGACCCACTGTTCGTCCGCGGGGTCGCCGTCACCGGCCATCGCGGTCAGTTCCCGCCGGCCGGCTGGTCGACACCCCGGGCCGGGGACGCCACGTACTTGCCCACCCGGGCGACCAGCATCGCCATCTCGTACGCGATCAGGCCGACGTCGGCGTCGGTGCCGGCCAGCACCGCCAGGCACGCGTTGGGCCCGGCCGCGGTGACGAACAGGAACGAGGACTCCATCTCGATGATGGTCTGCTGGACCTGCCCGCCGCCGAACCGCTTCCCGGCCCCCCGGGCCAGGCTCTGGATGCCGGCGGCCATCGCGGCGAGGTGTTCGCCGTCGTCCCGCCCCATCCCCCCGGACGCGGCCATCAGCAGGCCGTCCGTGGAGAGCGCGACGGCGTGCTCGGCCTGCTTGACCCGGCTGACCAGATCGTCGAGCAACCACGTCAGGTCCGCACCGGATGCCGTCGTCTGCCCCACTCGTCGTCCTCTTCCCGGCGCGTGCGCCGTGCTCGTTACCGTCCCGTCGCGGCGTCGCATCCGTCGCGACGCCGTCAGCCCGCCGGGTCGTCCGCGTCGTCCGGCCGCTCGCCGGCACGGGTGCCCTCCAGCAGCCGGGCCGCGTCGCTGCGCCCGCGGCGGGTGCCCGACTGGTAGGCGCTCATCAGTTGGCGTACCTGCTCGGGAGCGCGCCGCGGGGTGCCCGCGGCCCCGGTCTCCCCGGCGCCCGGGGAGGCCCGCAGCTCGGGTGCCAGGTTCGCCTGGCGCACCCGCACCGGCAGGCCCGCGTCGGTCACCGGCCCTTCCACAGTAGGCGACGACGGGTCGACGCCGTCGTCCGCCGTCCGCCCGTCCCCGGTCGCCCGGTCGGCCGGGTCGGGGCCGCCCGACCGGTGCGTGGCCGGTGCGGTGTCGAGCGGTCCGCCGTCGTCGGCCGGTGCCGCGTCGAGCGGCCCGGCGGTCGCCGGGGCGGGCCCGGGGCCGGCCGGCGTGGTCGTCCACCGGTCGTCGGGCCGGGGCGGGTCGGTGGCCGCCGGGTCCGGGG
>NZ_MZMV01000037.1 GCF_002210435.1 Micromonospora wenchangensis | reverse complement strand
ACGACCAGGGAGAGCTGCCGGCCCCGGCGGGCCGGCTCGGCGAGGTCCACCGCCGTGTAGCGGGCCTGGAGGTTGGCCGCCGTGCCGCCGCCGAACAGCAGCATCCCGAGGAAGAGCAGCGGCACCCCGCCGGTGACCGTGGCGAGCACCACCAGCAGCGCCCCCACCGACCCGGTCAGGTAGGCCACCACCAGCCCCGGCCGCCGGCCGTGCCCGTTCATGATCCGGGTGACCGGCACGGCGAGCAGCGCCGCGCCGACCACCCCGCAGCTCTGCGCCAGCCCGGCCACGGCGGTGCCGGCGATCCGGGCCGCCAGCAGCGCCCCGACGGAGATCCCGATCGCCACCCCGACCCCACCGATGGTCTGGGTGGCGACGAGCAGCCGCAACGTACGCCGCTGGATCGGGGCGACGTCGGGCCGGGCGGGCACGCGCAGGTCGACGGTCATCGCAGCTCCTGGTCCGGGGAGGCCATCCTCGCGCAGTCGGCCCCCCGCCCGCACCGGGGTTCCCGGGCACGCCGGAGTCGGGCCCGGGAGGGGTCGCCGGAAGCCGGGCACGGCCGGAAGTTCCGGGGCTGGCCGGGGTCGGGCACGGCCGGAGTTCCCGGGCGCGCGGCCCCGCCGTCAGCCGGTCAGGGCGCGGGCGGCGACCGTGAGGTCGTCCACCAGCCCCCGGTAGGCGACGTCCTGGTTGTCGGCGCGCAGCACCGCCGACGGGTGGATGGTGGCGAGCACCCGGGCGGCGGGCGCGTCGGCGAGCGTGCCGGCGCGGTCCACCGGGACCCGGGTGAAGTCCTCCGGGTGCTCGGCGGCGGCCGGCCAGGGCAGCAGCTCGCCACGCTGCCGGGTGACCCGGAACGTCGGGCCGAGCAGGGCCTTCGCCGCCGTCGCGCCGAGCACCACCACCAGGTCGGGGCGGAGCCGGGCGAACTCGGCGACCAGCCACGGCCGGCAGGCGACGATGTGCACCCGGTCCGGGGTCTGGTGGATGCGACGTCGGCCGCGCAACTCGTGCCGGAAGTGCTTCACCGCGTTGGTGATGTAGAGGTGGGCCGGGTCGAGGCCGGCATCGTCGACCGCCCGGCGCAGCAGCCGGCCGGCCGGGCCGACGAAGGGCAGGCCGTGCTGGTCCTCCAGGTCGCCGGGCTGCTCGCCGACGAAGACCACCCGGGCGCTCTCGTCGCCCCGGCCGAAGACGGTCTGGGTGGCGTCCCGGTACAGCTCGCAGCCCCGGCAACCGGCGGCCGCGGCCCGCAGCTCGGCAAGTGTGCCGGCCTGCGGCGGGATGAACTGCTGGGCACCGGGTGCGTCGGTCTGCTCGGCCATGGCGACTGTTCTACCCGGTCGCGTCAGGAGTCCACGAGGGACCCGCCGGGCGTCCCGTCGACCCGGGTTCCCTACGCTTCCTCGTCGCTTTCGAGCAGGTGCGGACGCTTCTCGGCGATCCACGCCTCCACATCGGACTTGAGCCAGATCTGGCCCATCTTGAGGACAGCGGCCGGAGGCGGGAAGTCCCGGCGGCTGATCAGGATGTAGGTGCGTTGCCGTGAGATACCCAGGCGTTCCTGGATCTCGGCAGCTCCCCAGACCTCCAGCGGGGTGCCTCTGAGCAGTGCCATAGCGGAGAGCGTAGGTCCGATTTGCGTTGTTATGAGTAATACTCTATTGCTTAGACGATTCAGATCGGCTGCGGTTATAGTTGGACTACTGTCAACCCCGTAGGCGTCAGGGAGCGCACATGTCCCGTTGCAAGTGGTTCCACCGGCCGGCTGAGCCCGTCGACGTCGTACAACGGGCCAGGCCCCTGCCCCCGACGGCGGCTGCCGGGCGGCACTCCCCCGCCGGCCGCCGGGCCGCGCCGCGCCGACTGGTCCCCGAGGTGAGGTGGGGCGCGCGCCGCTCCGACCGGCCCAACCGGGGGTGCTGGCCCGATGCCTGAGCCGCGCTCCGGCGAGCCACCGTTCGCCGTGGTGATGGCCGGTTACGTCGTCGACTTCCACCACCGCAACGTCTGCTCCAGGTGCCGGCCGGACGGCTCGTGCGCCCGCCTCGCCGACGCGGGCGCGACGCTGCGCGCCTGGCGGGACCGGCGCGTCCAGCGGGAGCTGCGCGCCCGACGGGACCGGGACGGCCGGTGAGGGCCGGCGACATGGTGTACGTGACCGGCGCCGCCAGCGTGCAGTTCCTCCGGCCCATCCGGTTGCGGGTCATCCGGGTGCTCGACTGGCCCACGTACGACGGATGGGTCTGGTTGGAGGGCTACCAACTGGACGCGGCCGGCGACGCGGTCTCCCGCCGGAAGGTCTTCGTACGCCAGGCGGGGTTGACCGCGCCACCGGAGCCGACCCCCGGGCAGCGGGGCGGGAGCGGGCCGCCGGCTCGGGTCAGGCGGTGAAACCGACCGGGCCGGCGGGACGGACCGCCGCCGCCACCGCGTCGGCCAGCGGCACGAGGTCGGCGTCGTCGAGCGCGCTGACCGTGATCCGCACGGCGGGCGGGCTGCCGAGCCGGGAGAGGCCGCCGGGCGCGACCGACCAGCCGGTGTCGCGCAGCGCGGTGACCGTGGCGGTCTCGTCGGGCACCGGCAGCCAGACGTTGATGCCGCTGCGGCCGTGCCCCGCCACACCCCGCTCGGCGAGCGCGGCGAGCAGCCCCCGGCGGCGACGTTCGTAGGCGTCGGCGGCCCGGTCGACCAGGGCGGTGGTGGCCGGATCGCGCCAGAGCGACAGGACGAGTCGTTGCAGGACGGTGGAGACCCAGCCGGCCCCCACCCGGGCCCGGCCGGCCACCCGGGACACCGTCACCTCGTCACCGGCCAGCACCGCCAGCCGCAGGTCGGGCCCGTAGGGCTTGCTCACCGAGCGGACGAACGCCCAGGTCGGGGTGGCACCGGCCAGCGGGTGCACCGGCAGCCGGGACAGCTCGGCGGCGTGGTCGTCCTCGATCAGCAGCAGGTCGGGGCGGCCGGCGAGCAGGGCCCGCAACTCCCCGGCCCGGCCGGCGGAGACGGCGGCGCCCGTCGGGTTCTGCGCCCGGCTGGTCACCACCAGCGCCCGCACCCCGAGCGAGACGGCGTCGCGCACCCCGGACACGACGGGCCCCTCGTCGTCGACCGGGAAGCCGACCGGCCGCAACCCGAGCGCGGCGACCAGGTCGAGCAGGTTGGCCCAGCCCGGGTCCTCCAGACCCACCGCGTCACCGGGGCGCAGGTGGGTGGCGAGCAGCCGTTCGATGCCGTCGAGCGCGCCCCCCGTGACGGTCAACTCGTCGGCGGGCACCCCGTCGGCGGCCAGCCGGGAGCGGGCGGCCTCGGCCAGGGCGGGGTGCACGCCGGTCGTGGCGTACCCGACGGGCGGGCCGACCGTGTCGGCGAGTGCGGCCAGGTGCGGGCCGAGCGGCGGCAGGAGCCGGGGGTCGGGTTGCCCGTGGGACACGTCGCGGGTGCCGGGGGCGGGCGCGGGGGCGTGCGCCGCACGGCGCGGGGCGACCGGCGGCCGGGGCCGCACCCGGGTGCCGTGCCGGCCGGCGGTGACCACCAGACCCCGCTGGCGCAGCTCCTGGTAGGCGCGGGCGACGGTGGCCGGGCTGACCGCCAGCGCGGTGGCGAGGGCGCGGACGGGCGGCAACGCGTCACCGGCGGCGAGCGCGCCGCTGCGGATGCCGGTTTCCACGCTCGCCGAAATCGCGGCGGACGTGGACCCGAGGATCTGATAATGTGCTGCCACAGTTCCAGGATCGTACTAGAACAAAGGCGGGATGTCACATGTACGCGCCGACCGCACGCACCACCGCCAACCGCAGCCGGGACCGGATGAGCTACGACCGGGCCACCGCCCACGCGGTGCTCGACGAGGCCTACCACTGCGTGCTGGGGTTCGTGGTCGACGGCGAGCCCCGGCTGCTGCCCACCCTGCACGTCCGCGTCGGTGACACCCTCTACCTGCACGGCTCCACCGGCAGCCGGCCGCTGCTCGCCGCCCGGGGCGACGCCGGGCTGCCGGTCTGCGTCACGGTGACCCTGCTCGACGGGCTGGTCTTCGGCCGTTCCCAGTTCCACCACAGCGCCAACTACCGCTCGGTGGTCGCGCACGGCACCGCCCACCTGGTGACCGGCGACGACGACAAGCGCACGGTGCTGACCGCCCTGGTGGAGAAGGCCGCCGCCGGGCGGGCCGCCGACAGCCGCCCGCCGAGCCGGCGGGAGCTGGCCGAGACGGCCGTCCTGGCGCTGCCGCTGCGCGAGGTGTCGGTCCGGACCCGCACCGGCGGGGTCCGCGACGAACCCGCCGACCTCGACCTGCCGTACTGGGCCGGGGTGGTGCCGCTGCGGCAGGTCGCCGGCCCGCCGGAGCCCGACACGGGGGTGACCGCCCCGCTGCCGGCCTACCTGTCCGGCACCGGCGCTCCGGTGCGGGAGCCGGTAGCAGCGGCACGCCCCGACCCGGCGCACGTCACCGGCCCGCCCGGCACCGCCGGGCCCGCCGGGTCGGGAGCGCAGGCCACCGGGTCGGGAGCGCAGGCCGCCGGGCCGTCCGGGCCGGGTTCCGCCGTCTCGCCGTGGTACGAGCCGGTGCCGCTGCGCGGCGCGCACGTGCTGCTGGAGCCGCTCACCCCGGCGCACGCCGACGACCTCTTCACCGCCACCGCCGAGCCGGAGGTCTGGGCCCACCTGAGCCACCCGACGCCCACCGACCCGGCCGCGATGCGGGCCGTCGTCGGCACCGCGCTGGACGCCCGGCGACGCGGCGAACGGGTGCCGTGGGTGCAGCGCTGCGCCCGCACCGGCGCGGTCATCGGGTCGACCTCCTACTACGACCTCGACCCGGCGCGGCGCTGCGTCGCCATCGGGTACACCTGGCTCGGTCGGCCCTGGTGGGGCAGCGCCGTCAACACCGAGGCCAAGCTGCTGCTGCTCGGTCGGGCGTTCGACGAGCTGGGGGCGGTGCGGGTGGTCTGGCAGACCGACATCCGCAACACCCGGTCGCAGGCCGCGATCGCCCGGCTCGGCGCGACCCGGGAGGGCGTGCTGCGGATGCACCGGCAGCGCCCGGACGGCTCCTGGCGGGACACCGTGCAGTACGCCATGACCGTCGACGAGTGGCCGAACGCACAGGCCAGGCTGCGGGAATGGCTTCGCCGTACGGCACCTGCGGAGCGAGGATGACGGGCGTGCTGGGCATCACCGACATCTGGACGTACGTGTTGGGCACGGTGGCGATCATCCTGCTGCCGGGGCCTAACTCCCTCTTCGTGCTCTCCACCGCCGCCAAGCGCGGCGTGGCGACCGGCTACCGGGCGGCGGGCGGGGTCTTCCTCGGCGACTCGGTGCTGATGATCCTCTCCGCCGCCGGGGTGGCGTCGCTGCTCAAGGCGTACCCGCCGCTCTTCCTCGTGATCAAGTACGCCGGTGCCGCCTACCTGGGCTACGTCGGGCTGACCATGCTGCGGGGGGCCTGGCGGCGGTGGCGCGACCGCCACGACCCCGCGACACCCCGGCTGATCGACGCCGCCGAGCCGGAGGCGCTGCACAGCCCGTTCCGCAAGGCGCTGGTGATCAGCCTGCTCAACCCGAAGGCGATCCTCTTCTTCATCTCGTTCTTCATCCAGTTCGTCGACCCCGGCTACGCCTGGCCGGCGCTGTCGTTCCTGCTGCTCGGGCTGATCGCCCAGGTGACCAGCGCGCTCTACCTGACCGCGCTGATCTTCGCGGGCACCTTCCTGGCCGCCCAGTTCCGGCAGCGTCGCCGGTTGGCCGCCGGAGCCACCACCGGCGTCGGCATGCTCTTCCTGGGCTTCGGCATCAAGCTCGCCACCGCCTCGGTCTGACCCGCCCCGTCCCTCCTACGACACACGGCACCTGACCCACCGACGTCCGTTGCGGCCGGCGGGTCAGGTGCCGTCGCCACCTCCGCCCCCGCTGCCGATCCCTCCGCTACCGGCGGTGCCGCCCAACCCGAAGCCCGGCCGCACCGGTTCGTCGGGCGATCGGCTGACGTGGGCCGACTCGGTGATCCGGGCCGACCAGTGCGCGTCCGAGGCCGCCGCCGCGTGCCTGTCGATCGCCCTGCGCAACCAGCCGTCCACCACCGCGACCCAGTCCTGCTGGTCGGCGCCGGTGTGCCAGATCCGGAACCGGCTGATGCTCTGGTGGCTGATCCCGGTCAACGACAGCCGCCGGTCCATCCAGAGCAGCACCTCCAGGCCGGCGGAATTGGTCACGAAGATCAGCTCCAGCTCGGTGATCGGGCCGGCGTAGAGCGGGGCGACCCAGTAGCCGAGCCGCTGGTGCACCGGCAGGGTCTGCGCGACCCCCGGCAGCCGGCTCGACACCAGTCCCGCCTGCCGCAGGACGAAACCCAGCGTGTCCAGCGCGGCGAGCACATGCTGCTGGGTGGGCAGCGGATGGACGAAGACCGGCACCATCGCGCCCTGCTCCAGTTCCGGGTCCACCGACACCTCGGTACGCAGCCCGGTGCGCAGGCTCATCACCGGCACCCCGCCGAAGATCGTCACCGGGGTCTCCCACGGCAGCGGTACGGCGAAGTCGATGGCCCGTCGCCGCCCGGCGGGCACGACGAACCGTCCCCCCACCGGCACCTGGTGGTACTGGACGAGGCGACGGGGCGAACGGGGGTCCTCCGGTTCGGCGGTCGCCACCAGACCCAGCCGTACGTGCCGGATCGGTACGTCCTGCGACCCGGCGCTGAGGGTCACCCGCCCGGGCAGCCGCAGCCCCGGGCGGGTGCTCGGATTGGTCAGGGTGGTACTCACCGACAGCCCGGTCACACCGGACTCCCGGGACACACCGGTCAACCGCATGACCGTCCGGGTTCCCGCTGACCGGCCCGGCACTCCTCCACCCGGACACCCGACCGGGCGGGGCGGCCACGTCGATCAACGCGAGGGGGCGATGTAGCGGTGTCCATGCCACTGCGACACCACCACATCGCCCCCGTTGCGTCGATCCTGTGCAACGACGGGCGGTACGACCGTCAGCGCATCCGGCGGCCCCTCGGGATCGGGTCGGTCTCGTCGTCGAACTCGCCGATGACCTCTTCGAGGAGGTCCTCCAGCGCCACGAAACCGATCGGCCGGGTCGGGCCGCCGCCGTTGCGGACCAGCGCCAACTGGGCCTGGTCGGCGCGCATCGCGGCGACCGCCTCGGTGACCGAGGAGGTGGCCGGCAGGGTGAACGACCGGGTCATCAGCTCGGCGGCGGTGGCCGCCCGGCCGGTGGTGACGGCCCGGACCGCCTCCCGTACGTGCACCAGCCCGCACACCTCACCGCCGTCGTCGAGCACGGCGAGCCGGGACCTGCCGCTGTCCCGGCTGACCTGCTCGATCCGCTCGGCGGTGTCGTTGCGGTGGACCGTGACGATCTGGTCGAAGGGTTCCATCACCTGGGCGACGGTGGTGCCCTGCAACTCCAGCATGCTGGTCAGCATCTGGTGCTGTTCGGCACCGAGCAGCCCGTGCTCGCGGGACTGTTCGAGCAGGATGCGCAGCTCGTCCGGGCCGTGGACCTGGGCGAGCTGGTCCTGCTGCTGCACCCCGACCAGCCGCAGCATCGCGTTGGCCAGGGCGTTGAGCACGGACAGCACCGGGCGGGCGACCCGGGCGAAGGCCCGGAACGGCAGCGCCAGCAGCGTCGCCGAGCGCTCGGCGTCGGTGATCGCCCACGACTTCGGGGCCATCTCGCCGACCACCAGGTGCAGGAACGTCACCAGCCCCAACGCGAAGACCAACGCGACGACGTGGCTGGCCGCCGCCGGCAGACCGACGGCGTGCAGCAGCGGGCTGATCAGGTGTTCGATCGCCGGCTCGGCCAGCGCACCCAACCCCAGGGTGCACAGGGTGATGCCGAGCTGCGCGCCGGCCAGCATCAGGGAGAGTTCCCGCACCCCGTCCAGGGCGGCGCGGGCGGCCCGGCTGCCCGAGGCGGCGGTCTGTTCCAACCGGTAGCGCTTGGCCGCGACCAGGGCGAACTCGGCGGCCACGAAGAAGCCGTTGAGGGCGAGCAGCAGCACCGACACCAGCAGTGCGACGGTGGGGCTCATGACCGCTCCTCCCGGCCCTGGGTGACGCGCGCGTCGGCACCGCCGGTGGCACGGGCGTTCGCGCCGCCGCGTCGCTCGCCCCCGGTGCCGGTGGCGCGGACGTTCGTGGCGCGGCGTCGGTCGCCTCCGCCTCCGCCTCCGCCGCCGGTGGCCGGGGGTTTCCCGTCGGCGTCCTGGTCGCCGGCCAGGGTGAGCCGGACGGAGTCGGCCACGTGCCGGTCGACGGCGAGCACCTCGATCAGGGCCGTCGGCCGTTCCGCCGGCTCGTCGTGGTCGACCGGCAGGCTGATCTCCAGCCGGTCGCCCACCTCGGGCACCCGGCCCAGCTCCCGCATGACCAGCCCGGAGAGGGTGTCGTACTCGGGGGCCTCGGGCAGGGCGATGCCGGTGCTGTCGGCGACCTCGTCGATCCGCCAGCGGGCCGGCACCACCCAGGAGCCGTCGTCCTGCCGGATCGGGGCCGGCTCGGGCGGATCGTCCTCGTCGCGGATCGGTCCGACGAGTTCCTCGGCGATGTCCTCCAGCGTGATCACGCCGGCGAAGCCGCCGTACTCGTCGACCACGCAGGCGAGCTGCCGGTGCCCGGACCGCAGCCGGTCCAGCACCGTGGGCAGCGGCAACGTCTCCGGCACCAGCAGCGGCGGTACGGCCACCGCGCTGACCGGGGTGGTGGCGCGCTCGGCCGGCGGCACCCCGAGCACGTCGGCGATGCCGATCACGCCGACGAGGTCGTCGACGCCGTCCGCGCCGCGTACCGGAAACCGGGAGTGACCGGTGTCGAGCAGCTCGACCACCCGGCTGACCGGCTCGTGCGACCGGATGGTGTGCACGTCGACCCGGGGCACCATGGCCTCCCCGGCGGTCAGCTCCCGGAAGTCGAGACCCCGGTCGAGCAGGTCGGACATCTCGGCGTCGAGGTGCCCCTCCTCCCGGGACTCGGCGATGATCTGCTCCAGGTCGGCCGGGGTGGCCCCGCTGGGCAGTTCCTCGATGGGCTCGATGCCGACCCGGCGCAGCAGCCGGACGGCGGCCCGGTCGAAGAGCGTGATCAGCGGACCGGCGATCTTCAGGTAGATCAGGGTGGACCGGCTCAGCGCCCGCGCCAACGCCTCGGGGCGGGCGATGGCCAGGTTCTTGGGGGCGAGCTCACCGAGGACCATCTGCACGACGGTGGCGATGACCAGCGCCAACGCCACCGACAACGGCAGGCTGACGCCGGTGGCGACGCCGGCGCCGCCGAGCAGTTCGGCCAGCCCGGCACCGAGGTAGGGCTCGGCGGCGTAACCGACCAGCAGGGCGGTCACGGTGATGCCGAGCTGCGCGCCGGAGAGCATGAACGACAGCCGCCCGGTGACCTCCAGGGCGCGGGCGGCCTTGGCGTCGCCGTCGTCGGCGAGCTGCTTGAGCTTGCCCCGGTCCACGGCGACGTAGCCGAACTCCTGGGCCACGAAGTAGCCGGTGGCGGCGGTGAGAACGATGATGAGTACGAGACCGACGACGATCAACACGGGTCGCTCAGTGCTCCCGTGGACGTCGGGGCGGGGGATTGCCGGGCACGACCCGGCTGGCTACTGCTGCCCTCCTGGGCAGAGGAGTCGATCATGCCGCAATTCTATCGGCGGTTGCTGGATGCCCGCTGAGGGTGGGGACAAAGTTCCTGCTCGTCCCGCTATTCACCGGTCCGGGGCGGGTCCCCGGCCAGTTCGTCGACGTCGAGCAGGCTGCGGTCGACCCGGCCGGACCGGTAGGCGGCCCGGCCGATCATCTGGGCGGCCACCGGGGCGGTGGCCAGTTGGAACACCCCGACCAGCAGGATCATGCCCAGGTCGGCGGCGGTACGCAGCCGCAGCGCCAGCCCCAGCAGCAACAGCAGCATCCCGAGCACCTGCGGTTTGGTGGCGGCGTGCATCCGGTCCAGCACGTCCGGGAAGCGCAGCACGCCGATCCCGGCGGCGAGGCTGAGCAGCGCCCCGGACACCAGGGCGACGGCGGCCAGCCAGTCGATCACCGTACCCACGCTCACGGCCGACCTCCCCCGGCCGGGACCGGCGCGATCCGGCCGGGACCCGGCACACGGTCACGGCCCGGTACCCGGCCGTGGTCCGGCACGGGGTGGTGGCCCGGACGCGGGACGGGCGGGGTCACGGCTCCTCCCGGGCGGCGAAGCGGACCAGGGCGACCGAGCCGACGAAGCCGAGCAGGGAGAGCACCACCAGCACCGGCAGCGTGGTGGCGTGCCGGTTCACCGCCGCCTCCGCGCCGACCGCGCCGAGCATGGTGGCGAGCAGCAGGTCGGCGGCGATGACCCGGTCCAGCAGCGACGGGCCCCGGTAGATCCGGGCCAGCGCCAGCAGGGCGGTGGTCGACAGCAGCACGGTCAGGACGACGGCGAGGAAGACGGTCACGGGGCCTCCGTGGGTTCGGTGGTGAGCTGCCGCAGCTCGGCGGCGGAGCCGACGGCCCGCACGACCCGTTCCTCGACGGCGAGGATGCGGTCGCGGCTGCCGGTCAGGTCGGCCGGGGACCGCACGTCGAGCACGTGCACGTAGAGGACGCCGGCGTCCCGGTCGACCTCGACGATCAGGGTGCCCGGCACGAGGGAGAGCAGCTCGGCGGTGAGCGCCAGGTTCAGGTCGGTGCGGACCCGCAGCCGCACCCCGATGATCGCGCCGCGCGGGCGGAAGCCGGGGCGTACGGCGATGGCGGCGACGTGGATGCTGGCGCTGACCAGCTCGACGACGAAGACCCCGGCGAGCCGGAGCAGCGCCCGGGGTCGCAGCCGGCCGCCGAAGGAGACCGGCGGGAGCGGGAAGAACACCAGCACCGCCCCGCCGACCAGCAGGCCGGCGAGCAGGTTGGCCGGGGAGAAGTTCCCCCAGAGCAGGTTCCAGACCACGACCAGCCAGCCGAGGGCGATGAGCTGGTCCCGGCGGCGTCCGAGGCGCGGCGGCGACGTGCCGGCCCGGCGGCGCGTCCGGCCGGTCACGACGGGCCGCCGGGCAGCACGGCCCGCACGTACGGGGTGCGCAGCCGCAGGTCGACGGCGGCGTCGGCGGTGACCTGGAACAGCGGGCCGGCGGCGACGGTGAGCGCCAGCCCCAGCACCACCAGGGCGACGGTGGCCCCGACCATCAACGTGGGCAGCCGGGACACCGGGTCGGCGGTGGCGAGCTGCGGGGCCCGCCAGAACGCGATGTTCCACACCCGGGAGGCGGCGTAGAGGGTGAGCAGGCTGGTCAGCGTGCCGGCGACGACCAGCACCCAGGGCAGCGCGCCGCCGTGCGCCACCCCGGCCTGGAGCAGGCCGACCTTGCCGAGGAAGCCGGAGAACGGGGGGATGCCGGCCAGGTTCATCGCGGGGACGAAGTAGAGCACCGCCAGCAGCGGGGCGATCCGGGCCAGCCCGCCGATCCGGCGCAGGTCGGTGCTGCCGGTCCGCTCCTCGACCAGGCCGGCGACCAGGAACAGGGTGGTCTGGATGGTGATGTGGTGCACCACGTAGAAGATCGCGCCGGAGAGCGCGGCGGCGGTGCCCAACGCCACCCCGAAGATCATGTAGCCGATGTGGCTGACCAGGGTGAACGAGAACAGCCGCTTCATGTCCGACTGGGCGACCGCGCCGAGCACGCCGACCACCATGGTCAGTCCGGCCGCCACCATCAGCAGGGTGGACGCCGCCCCGTCGGGAAAGAGCAGGGTCTCGGTCCGGATGATCGCGTAGACGCCGACCTTGGTGAGCAGGCCGGCGAAGACGGCGGTGACCGGTGCCGGGGCGGTCGGGTAGCTGTCCGGCAGCCAGGCGGACAGCGGGAACAGCGCCGCCTTGATGCCGAAGGCGAGCAGCAGCATCAACTGCAACGCCAGCCGTACGCCGTCCGGCAGGGCGTCGAGCCGGCCGGCGAGCTGCGCCAGGTTGAGGGTGCCGGTGGCCGCGTACACCAGTCCCACGGCGGCCAGGAAGATCATCGAGGAGAGGATGCTGACCACCACGTACGTCGACCCGGTGCGGATGCGGGCCTCGGTGCCGCCCAGGGTGATCAGCACGAAGCTCGCCGCGAGCAGGATCTCGAACCCGACGAAGAGGTTGAACAGGTCACCGGCGAGGAACGCGTTGGTGATCCCGGCGGTCAGCACCAGGTAGGTGGGGTGGTAGATGCTCACCGGCGCGGACTCGCTGGTCTCGGCGCGGCCCTGGCCGATGGAGTAGAGCAGCACGCAGAGCGTGACCGCCGACGAGACCACCAGCATCAACGCGGCGAGCTGGTCGGCGACCAGCACGATGCCGACCGGCGCGGGCCAGCCGCCCACCTCGGTCACCACCGGTCCGTCCCGGTGGGCCCGCACCAGCAGCAGCACCGCGACCACCAGGTTGGTGGTGAGCGCGACCACGCTGACGGTGCGCTGCAACCGGGGCCGGCTGACCAGGATCAGGGTGAGGGCGGCCCCGAGCAGCGGCACCACCACCGGCAGCGGCACGAGGCGGTTCACCGGGTGCCGCCCGGTCGGCGGGGCGGTTCCGGGTCCACCTGTCGGCGGGGCGGTTCCGGGTCCACCTGTTCGGGGTCGTCGCCGGGCCCCTCACCGCCGAGGTCGGCGTTGGGCACCTCGTTGCGGGCGGCGAGCGCGACGATCTGCTGGTCCTCCACGTCGTCCTGGACCTCGTCGTCGCCGCCGAGATACCAGCTCCGGTACGCCACGGCGGCGAGGAAGGCGGTCAGCCCGAAGGTGATCACGATGGCGGTGAGCACCATCGCCTGCGGCAGCGCGTCGCTCATCGCGTCGTCCGGGCCGGCGCCCACCACCGGCGCACCGCCCGAGCGGCCACCGACCAGGATGAGCAGGTTCACCCCGTTGCCGAGCAGGATGACGCCGAGCAGGATGCGGGTGAGGCTGCGTTCCAGCAGCAGGGTCACCCCGGTGGCGGCGAGCACGCCCACGGCGATCACCAGCACCAGCGTCGGGCCCGCCCCACCGTCCCTCACCGCCGGTCCCCCTCGTGGTCGACGACGAGCCCCCGGTCGGACTTGCCGGCCGCCTCGATGTGCCTGTCGATCTCGGCGCCGAGACTGCGCAGGATGTCCAGCATCAGCCCCACCACGATCAGGTAGACGCCGACGTCGAAGAAGAGCGAGGTGACCAGGTACGGCCCGCCGAGGCCGGGCAGCGGCAGGTCGACCCGGGTGCTCGCGAGCACGGTGCCGGTGGTCAGCAGGGAGACCACTCCCCCGCCGACGGCGATCGCCAGGCCGGCACCGAGCACGGTGCCCGCCCCGACCGGAGCCGCCTCGGCCAGTTCGTACCGGCCACCGGCGAGGTAGCGCACGGCCAGCGCCAGGCTCGCCACCAGGCCACCGGAGAAGCCGCCGCCGGGGGCGTTGTGGCCGGAGAAGAGCAGGAACAGCGAGAAGAGCACGATCGTGTGGAACAGCAGCCGGGTCACCACCTCGAAGACGATGGACCGGCGACGCGCGTGCAGGGTGGTCCCGCCGCGCAGCCACACCGCCCGGTCGCCGTGCCCGGCGGTGGCGGGGTCCACCCGACGCGGCCGCGGACCGGTGCGGGACCGCTCGAAGATCAGGCTGGCCACCCCGGTGGCGGCCACCACCAGCACCGACAGTTCTCCCATGGTGTCCCAGGCCCGGATGTCGACCAGGGTCACGTTGACCACGTTGCGGCCGTGCCCCTCGGTGACGGCGAGCGCCGGGAAGGCGGTGGAGATGGACACGGCGGTCCGGGCCCCGGAGGCGATCAGCGCCAGCCCGGCCAGCACCACGCCCACGGCGACGCCGAGCACCCGGCGGGCCCACCGGCTGCGGCGCAGCGGCCGGGCCGAGAACCGTTCCGGCAACCGACGCAGCACCAGCACGAACACGGCGATGGTGGCGGTCTCCACCAGGAACTGGGTCAGCGCCAGGTCGGGTGCCCCGTAGAGCACGAACAGCATGGCGGTGCCGTAGCCGGTCACCCCGACCAGCAGCATCGCGGTCAGCCGCCTTCGGGCGTTGACCGCGAAGACCGCCGCGACCCCGATGACCAGCCCCACCACCAGTTGCAGCGGGGTGTCCCAGAACGCGATCCGGGTCCGCCACGGGCCCGTGCTGAACAGGGCCGCGCCCGGCACCAGCACCAGGGCCAGCAGGACGGTGCCCAGGTACAGCGGCAGCGAGCCGCGCTGGGTGGCCCCGGTGACCTCGATGGCGAGCCGGTCGAACCGGTGGGTGGCCCACTCGTACCCCTGGTTGCCGGTGAACGGCAGCTTCCACCGGGCCAGCGCCGGGGCGAGCGGGCCGCGGACCGCGTGCAGCACGGCCCCGCCGGCCAGCGCCAGCGCGGACAGGCCGAGGGCGGGGGTCAGGCCGTGCCAGAGGGCGAGCGTGTCGTGCGGCGGGCCGAAGAGTTCCGCGTACGGGCCGAGCAGGCCGTTCAACGCGGCGGCGGCCGGGCCGGCGACCAGCCCGGCGACCGCGAGCAGGGCGGGTGGGGCGAGCATCGGCAGCGGGACCGGTTCCGGTGCGGTCTCGGCAGTGCCGGGGCGGGTGGCGAAGGCGCCCCAGAGGAAGCGGATGCTGTAGGCGACGGTGAGCACGGTGCCCAGGACCAGCCCGGCGAGCACCACCGGGCGGGTGGCCAGGGCGGCGAAGACCGCCTCCTTGGCGACGAAGCCGAGCAGCGGCGGCACGCCCGCCATCGAGGCGGCGGCGAGCGTGGCGACCACCGCCAGTGCCGGGGCCCGGCGGCCGAGGCCGGAGAGTTCCCGCAGGTCGCGGGTGCCGACGTCGTGGTCGATGATGCCGACGACGAGGAACAGGGCCGCCTTGAACAGGGCGTGGGCGAGCAGCATCGCGACCCCGGCGAGCGCGGCGTCGGCGCTGCCGGTGCCGATCGTCACGGTCAGCAGGCCGAGCTGGCTGACCGTGCCGTAGGCGAGCAGCAGTTTCAGGTCGCACTGGCGCAGCGCCGCCCAGCCGCCGGCGAGCATGGTGACCAGGCCGAGGGTGAGCAGCACCGGCCGCCACGGGCCGGTGTCGGCGAGCACCGGGGCGAGCAGGCCGATCAGGTAGACGCCGGCCTTGACCATCGCCGCCGCGTGCAGGTAGGCGCTGACCGGGGTGGGCGCGGCCATCGCGACCGGCAGCCAGCCGTTGAACGGCACGATCGCCGATTTGGCCAGCGCGCCGGTCAGGATCAGCAGCACCGCCGCGACCAGCGTCCCGCCGCCGGGCAGGGGCGCGGCGGCGATCTCGGACCAGCGGTAGCTGCCGGCGTGCCCGCCGAGGATCAGGAAGCCGAGCAGCATGGCCAGGCCGCCGAGGGTGGTGACGGTGAGCGCCTGGGCCGCCGCCCAGCGGCTGGAGCGGCGCTCGGTGCTGTGCCCGATGAGCAGGTACGAGAAGACGGTGGTGAGTTCCCAGAAGACGTAGAGCAGCAGCAGGTCGTCGGAGAGGACCAGGCCGAGCATGGCCCCGGCGAACGCGACCAGCACCGCGACGAACCGGGGCAGGCCCGCCGAGCCGGGCGCGAAGTACCGGCCGCAGTAGACCAGGACGAGCGCGCCGACCCCGCCGACCAGCAGGGTCATCAGCCAGGACAGCGTCGTCATCCGCAACGCCACGTCGAGGTCGAGCTGGCCGATCCAGTGGTACGTCTCGACGACCGCGCCGCCGTCGTGGACCGCCGGGGTGCGGGTCAGGGCCCAGCCGAGGGCGGCGGCGGGCACCAGCGCCAGCGGGTAGCAGGCGCGCGGGCCCCACCACCGCACCAGCAGCGGCGCGAGGAGCGCCGCCACCAGATGGAGGAGCAGCAGTACGAGCACGCGTCCTCCCCGTCGAACTGGCGGCGCGCGCCGGGCGAGTTGTCCGGCCAGCACCGATCACACGCCAGTTCCGCCCCTTCTGGGGCGTTTTCGGGGAAATCGTCCGGTCAGCCGGGCGGGGTGTCACCGCCGGGGAGAGCGGGCGTCAGGGCGCGTCGGGGGTCGACGAGCAGGTCGGGGCGGCCGAGCTGGAGGGCGACCTTGTCGACCACCCGCTGGGCGACGGCGAGCGAACGCACCGGCAGCATCGCACCGCGGCTCTCCCGACGGAGCACGAAGTAGTGCACGGCGACCCGCACCTGGCCACGGTCGGCGGCGCTGGACTGGGCGGTGGAGACGACCAGCTCCCGCAGGCTGTCGGCGAGACGCTCGGCGAGCGCCAGCTCGGGGCCGCGCAGACTGGTCCGCAGGGCGGTGAGGTGACCTTCGACCTTGCGGATGAGCACGTCGGTGCCGGGCGTCGGGCCACGCTCCTCGACGAACATCCGATTCCTTTCACCTGGTGCGGCGTTCCGGGAGAAGTTACTTTATGTTGTGGGTCACAAGCAAGCAGTTAAGTAAGACTTAAACCGTAAAAAGTACAAACGGGGTGCAATTTTCTCTTAGTTGGGCAGAACGTCAGCGGCTCCGGCGGAATGTCACACCGTCGGGGCAGGATGGGGGCGTGACGGGGCGGAAGGACGCGACGGGACGGGAGGACACGGCCGGGGCGGCGGTGCCGGCCGGGTTCGGTCCGGCCACCCGGGAGTGGTTCACCGCATCCTTCGCCGCTCCCACCGCCGCCCAGACCGGCGCCTGGCGCTCGATCGCCGCCGGCCGCAACGCCCTGGTGGTCGCGCCCACCGGCTCGGGCAAGACCCTCGCGGCGTTCCTCTGGTCGCTCGACCGGCTGGCCGACGCGCCACCCCCGCCCGACGCCCGGCACCGCTGCCGGGTGCTCTACGTCAGCCCGCTCAAAGCGCTCGCGGTCGACGTCGAACGCAACCTCCGCGCCCCGCTCGCGGGCATCCGGCAGGCGGCCACCCGGCTCGGCGTGGCACCGCCGGACATCACCGTCGGCATGCGTACCGGCGACACCCCCGCCGACGAGCGGCGGGCCTTCGCCCGCACCCCGCCGGACATCCTCATCACCACCCCCGAATCGTTGTTCCTGCTGCTCACCTCCGCCGCCCGGGAATCGCTGCGCGGAATCGAGACGGTCATCCTCGACGAGGTGCACGCCGTCGCCGGCACCAAGCGCGGCGCCCACCTGGCGCTCTCCCTGGAACGCCTCGACGGGCTGCTGGCCCGGCCCGCCCAGCGGATCGGCCTGTCCGCCACCGTCCGGCCGATCGACGCGTGCGCCCGCTTCCTCGGCGGCGCCCGCCCGGTCGACGTGGTCCAGCCGGCCACCCCCAAGACGATCGAGGTGAGCGTCCAGGTCCCGGTGGAGGACATGACCCGGCTCGACGAGACCGAGCAGCCGCCGCAGGACGCCCTCGGCGGCCCCGGCCCGCGCCGGGCGTCCATCTGGCCGGCCGTCGAGGAACGGGTCTTCGCGCTGATCCGGGCACACCGCTCGACCATCGTGTTCACCAACTCCCGACGCAGCGCCGAACGGCTCTGCGCCCGGCTCAACGAGCTGGCTACCGAGGAACGGGAGGCCGCCGCCGGTTCGCCGGCCGACCCGGTCGACGACCCGGGCGGGGCGCAGCGGTGGGGCGGCCCGGTGGGACCGCTGCGGACACCCCGCCCGCCGGCCGAGGCGATGGCCCAGTCGGGCACGGCGGCCGGCGCGGAGGCGGTGATCGCCCGCGCCCACCACGGCAGCGTCTCCCGGGAGGAACGCAAGCAGATCGAGGAGGCGCTCAAGTCCGGCCGGCTGCCCGCCGTGGTCGCCACCTCCAGCCTGGAGCTGGGCATCGACATGGGCGCGGTCGACCTGGTGGTGCAGATCGAGGCCCCACCGAGCGTCGCGGCCGGCCTGCAACGGGTCGGCCGGGCCGGGCACCAGGTGGGCGCGGTGTCCCGGGGCGTGGTCTTCCCCAAACACCGGGGCGACCTGCTCTCCTGCACCGTGGTCGCCGAACGGATGACGGCCGGCGCCATCGAGGAGCTGCACTACCCGCGCAACCCGCTCGACGTGCTCGCCCAGCAGATCGTCGCCATGGTCGCCCTCGAACCCTGGTCGGTCGGCGACCTGGCGGTGCTGGTCCGCCGGGCCGCGCCCTTCGCCGAGCTGCCCGACTCGGCGTTGCACGCGGTGCTCGACATGCTCTCCGGCCGCTACCCGTCGACCGCCTTCGCCGAGCTGCGTCCCCGGCTGGTCTGGGACCGGGCCACAGACCTGCTCACCGGCCGACCCGGGGCGCAGCGCCTCGCCGTCACCAGCGGCGGCACCATCCCCGACCGGGGCCTGTTCGGGGTCTTCCTGGCCGGGGCGGAACGCGCCGCCCGGGTCGGTGAGCTGGACGAGGAGATGGTCTACGAGTCCCGGGTCGGCGACGTCTTCCTGCTCGGCTCGTCGTCCTGGCGGATCGAGGAGATCACCCCCGACCGGGTGCTGGTCTCCCCCGCGCCCGGCCAGGCGGCCCGGATGCCCTTCTGGAAGGGCGACCAGCTGGGCCGGCCGGTCGAGCTGGGCCGGGCCATCGGCAGCCGGGTCCGGGCGTTGCTGCGCCAGGACGACGCCACCGCCCGCGACGCGCTGCGCGCCGGTGGCCTGGACGACTGGGCGGCCGACAACCTGATGGCCTACCTGCGGGAACAGCAGGCCGCCACCCGCTCGTTGCCCGACGACCGCACCGTGCTGGTGGAGCGGTTCCGCGACGAGCTGGGCGACTGGCGGCTCGCCGTGCACAGCGTGCTCGGGGCCCGGGTCAACGGCCCGTGGGCGTTGGCGATCGGTCGCCGGCTGGCCGAACGCTACGGGGTGGACGCCCAGGTCATGCCGTCCGACGACGGGATCGTGGTCCGACTGCCGGACACGGCCGACGAGCCGCCCGGGGCCGACGTGGTGGTGTTCGAGCCCGACGAGATCGCCCAGCTGGTCGAGGACTCGGTGGGCACCTCCGCGCTGTTCGCCGCCCGGTTCCGCGAGTGCGCCGCCCGCTCGCTGCTGCTGCCCCGGCGTGACCCGCGCCGCCGGCAACCGCTGTGGCAGCAACGCCAGCGCGCCGCCCAGCTCCTCGACGTGGCCCGCGAGTACGCCGACTTCCCGGTCACCCTGGAGGCCGCCCGGGAGTGCCTGCAGGACGTCTTCGACCAGCCCGCCCTGGCCGAGCTGATGCGCGACCTGGCCAGCCGGAAGGTCCGCCTGGTCGAGGTCGAGAGCGAGCGCCCCTCGCCGTTCGCCAGGTCACTGCTCTTCGGCTACGTCGGCGCGTTCCTCTACGAGGGGGACGCCCCGCTGGCCGAGCGCCGGGCCGCCGCGCTGGCGCTGGACTCGGCGCTGCTCGGTGAGCTGCTCGGCCGGGTCGACCTGCGCGAGCTGCTCGATCCGGCGGTGCTCGCCGAGACCGAACGGCAGTTGCGCTGGCGCACCGAGCAGCGTCGTCCCCGCGACGCCGAGGACGTGGTCGAGCTGCTGCGGGTCGTCGGTGACCTGACCGGGGCGGAGCTTTCCGAGCGGGGCGTACCGCAGGGGTGGCTGACCGAGCTGGCGGCGGCCCGCCGGGTGCTGCCGGTCCGGATCGCCGGTGCGGACCGTTGGGTGGGCATCGAGGACGCGGCCCGGCTGCGCGACGCGCTCGGGGTGGCACTGCCGGTGGGGGTGGCCGAGGCGTACCTGACGCCGGTGGCCGACCCGCTCGGCGACCTGGTCGCCCGGTACGCCCGCACCCACGGGCCGTTCGCCGCCGCCACCTGTGCCGCCCGGTTCGGGCTCGGGGTGTTCGTGGTGGAGCAGGCGTTGCGCCGGCTCGCCGCGACCGGGCGGGTGGTCTCCGGCGAGTTCGCCCCGGACAGCGTCGGCACCCAGTGGTGTGACGCCGAGGTGCTGCGGATGCTGCGCCGCCGGTCGCTCGCCGCGCTGCGCCGGGAGATCGAGCCGGTGCCGCCCCGGGTGCTGGCCGGTTTCCTGCCGCGCTGGCAGCAGATCGGCTCGTCGGCGCGCGGGGTGGAGGCGGTGGCCGCCGCCGTCGAGCAGTTGCAGGGCACGGCGGTGCCGGCGTCGGCGTGGGAGCGGCTGGTGCTGCCCGCCCGGGTCGCCGACTACTCCCCCGCCCAGCTCGACGAGCTGTGCGCCGGTGGGGAGGTGGTCTGGGCCGGCTCGGGGGCGATCTCCGGCGGCGACGGCTGGCTCACCCTGGCGTACGCGGACGTCGCGCCGCTGCTGCTCCCCCCGCCGGACGACGGTTTCGCCGGCACCCCGCTGCACGACGCCGTGCTGGACGCGCTCGCCGACGGGCAGGCGCTGTTCTTCCGTTCGCTCGCCGACCGGGTGGGCTCCACCGACGACGCCGCCCTGAGCGCGGCGATCTGGGATCTGGTCTGGGCGGGGCGGCTCACCAACGACACCCTGGCCCCGCTGCGGGCGGCGCTCGGCGCGGGCGGGGCGCACCGGTCCCGCCCGGCGGCTCCCCGGACCCGGTACCGCCGCCCGGGTCGGGTGGCGCTGCCCAGCCGGGGCGGTCCGCCCACGGTCGCCGGGCGCTGGTCGCGGCTGCCCGAGCGGGACACCGACCCGACCCGGCGGGCCGCCGCCCTGGCCGACCTGCTGCTCGACCGGCACGGGGTGGTGACCCGGGGCGCGGTGGTGGCCGAGCAGGTGGTGGGCGGGTTCGCCGCCGTCTACCCGGTGCTCGCCGCGCTGGAGGAACGGGGCGCGGCCCGGCGCGGCTACTTCGTGGAGGGGCTGGGCGCGGCACAGTTCGCGGTGCCCGGGGCGGTGGACCGGTTGCGGGCGCTGGCCGAGCCCGCCGACTCCGGGCGCGGCAACGGGCCGACCACGGTGCTCGCCGCCACCGACCCGGCCAACCCGTACGGCGCGGCGCTGCCCTGGCCGGAGCGGGCCGTCGACTCCGGTGACGGCACCGCCCCGGGCAGCGGGCACCGGGCCGGGCGCAAGGCCGGGGCGGTGGTGGTGCTGGTCGGCGGCGAGCTGGCCCTCTACGTCGAGCGGGGCGGCCGGACGATCCTCTCCTTCACCGACGACGCCGACGCGTTGGCCGCCGCCGGCAAGGCGCTCGCCGACGCGGTGCACTCCGGGGCGTTGGGGGCGATGTCGGTGGAACGCGCCGACGGCGGGGCGGTGCACTCCTCGCCGCTGCACGACGCACTCACCGCCGCCGGTTTCCGCGCCACCCCCCGGGGCCTGCGGCTGCGCGGCTGACCGGGCGGGCCGCCCCGCGTCGCCGGCCGGGTCACCCCGACCGGCGGCGGCCGGAGCGGGGCGGGGTCAGCCGAGCTTCGCCAGGACGTCGTTGTAGCGCTTCTGCTCGGCGGCGCTGGTCCGGGTGCCCAGGTAGTTGAGCACCACCGCACCGGCCCGGTACGCCTTGGCCCCCCACACGTCGGTCTGGTTGGTGGCGCTCGCCTCGTCGGGGAAGACGTACACGGCGACGGCGTCGGTGACCATCAGTTGGGCGCAGCCGACACCCGTACCGTTGGGGCCGCAGTCCTTGGAGCGGTCCCGCGGGTCGGGCACCTTGAGGCCGGCGGCCTTGAACGCGTCGACCACCTTGCGGGCGGCGGGGGCGCTGGTCTCCTTGGTCGGCCGCACGAACGGCGGGGTGGAGGGGCTCTCCCGGGGGGTGCTGCCCGGCTTCGCGGCCTTCGGCGCGCCGCCGGCCGGGGGCGCCTCGCTGGTGGCGGGGGCCTTCGACCGGCCGTCGGCCCACGCCCCGCCGTCCCGCTCGTCGCCGGGGTCGTCGCCGCACCCGGCGAGGGCCAGCGCGAGCAGGACGATGGTGGTCACGGGCAGGAGGCGGAGGCGTTTCGTCACCCCGGCAGTCTGCCGAACCGGGTGCGCGCCCGGAACCGGCCGGTCGGTCGATCGGGGTGTCCGGTCAGTGGTAGGGCGGTCACGGCACTAGCCTGCCGGCATGACCCCGACCCCCTGGATCTCGCTGACCACCGACTACGGGCTCACCGACGGGTTCGTCGCCGTCTGCCACGGCGTGATCGGCCGGATCGCCCCGGCCGCGCGGGTGATCGACGTGACCCACCTGGTGCCGGCGGGCGACGTCCGGCGGGGTGCGGCGGTGCTCGCCCAGGCGGTGCCGTACCTGCCGTACGGGGTGCACGTGGCGGTGGTGGACCCGGGGGTGGGCACCGCCCGGCGCGGGGTGGCCCTGGTGACACCGGGCGGGCTGCTGGTCGGGCCGGACAACGGGCTGCTGCCGGCGGCGGCGCAGGCGTTGGGCGGGGTCACCGCGGCGGTCGAGTTGACCTCGCCCGGGTGGGTGGCGGCGGAGGTGTCGGGTACCTTCCACGGCCGGGACGTGTTCGCCCCGGTGGCGGCCCGGCTGGCGCTCGGCGACCCGCCGGCCGACGCGGGCCCGCCCGTCGATCCGGCCGACCTGGTGACCCTGCCCGCGCCGGTGCTGCGTCGGGAGTCCGACGGGTTCACCGCCGAGGTGCTCACCGTGGACCACTTCGGCAACGTGCAGCTCGCCGCCGGGGCCGACCTGCTGGCGGCGTTGCCCGGCTCGGTACGGGTCGACGGCCACCCGGCGGTGCGGGGCGGGACGTTCGCCGACGCGCCGGCCGGGGAACTGGTGGTGCTCGTCGACTCGGCCGGCCTGGTCGCGGTGGCCTGCAACGGTGGCCGGGCGGTGGACCTGCTCGGGGTCGCCCCGGGTGCCACGGTGACGGTGCGGGGACGCCCCGGAGGGTGAGCTGCGCTCCCTGCGAGGCGTCCGGTGTGGAATGCTGCTGCGGTGGGTGAAGTGTGGGTTCCGGTGGGCTGTCCCTGTTGTGCGTCCCGGACGGGTGGGGGCACCTGTCCGGTCTGTTTCTGGACCGATGACGGCCAGGGCGACGCCGATGCCGACGTGGTGCGGGGCGGTCCCAATGGTGACCTGAGCCTCACCCACGCCCGGCTGAACTTCGCCGTGTACGGCGCCAGCCACCCCCGCTACCAGGACATGGTCCGCCCGCCCCGCCCGGACGAGCGGCCCTGAGCCGGTCCGTCCCCCGGCCCGGCGGGGTCGGGGGACGGACCGGTCAGCAGCGGGACACGGTGCCGCCGTACACCGTGGACACGTACGCGTGGCTGACGTACTGGCCGCCGGCCAGCCGGTTCCACCGGTTGGTGGTCCGGTACGTCCCGGTGACCGTCTGCCCGGTGACGTAACACTGGACGGGCACGTTGGCGTGCGTGGCGGCGAGCCCCCGCACCGGGTACGAGGTGCCGGGGCCGGTGCGGACGTTGAGCGGCCCGGAGCCGATCACGCCGCGCGGGCCGCCGCCGGTCCACAGGTACGTCACGTCGACCCAGGCGTTGTCGGTGAGCAGCAGGCCGTCCCAGAAGGTGCCGTCGGCGAGGTCGATGCCGGCCGGGTTGAGCACGGTACGCCCGAACTGATCCTTGCCGCCGTTGTAGCCGTACTGGTAGGCGGCCTGTGCCTCGGGTCGCCCCTGCGGCAGGTCCTTCCAGTTCTCCCGGACGGCGGCGGGGTTCCAGTAGTCGTCGCGGGTGTTCCACGGGCCGACGTCCCAGACGGGGGCGTACTCGCAGCGGCTGCCGCTGGTGGTGCAGACCCGCACGGTGTAGTCCCCGGTGTCGATCGGGGACAGTCCGCGTCGGGACGGCAGGGCGACGAAGTGGTCCCGGGGTTGGATGGTGCGCCCGTTGGCGGTGACCCCGCCGACCTCGCCCTCCCGGGTGGCGAACACCCGGTAGCTGCGCGCGGCGGTGGGGGCCGGGGTGGCGGCGGTGGTGCTGTCGGCGGTGAGCCGCACCGCGCGTACCGATGCGGCGGCGTGCGCGTCGCGGGTGGTGAGCAGCACCCGGGCCTGGACCCGGGTGACCGGGCGGTCGAAGACGGCCGGCCCGGTGCCGGCCTCCCGCCACTCGGTCCAGCCGGTGGCCCGCCAGCCGCGCACCTGGACGCCGACGGTGGCGCCGGTGGCCGCCTCGGCGGTGAGGTCGACGCGGACCCGGTTGGCCGGGCCGGCGAGGGTACGCGCGGGGGCGAGCAGCACCCCCTCGGCGATCGGCGCGCCCAGGGCTGCGGGCCGGGTGCGCCGGGTCGGGTGCGGGTCGGCGAGGCGCAGCCGGCCGGCACCGAAGCGGACGTTGACGTCGTCGCCGCCGGCCACGGCGAGGTCGACGGTCCAGTGCTCCCCGGCAGCGGGTGCGGCTGGGGCGGCGGCGTGGCCGGTGCTCTGGCCGGGGGTACGGGGTGCGGCGGCGGTGGCGGCGGTCGGCACGAGACCACCGGCCAGGGTCAGGGTCAGCAGGGCGGCCAACAGGGACGACGGGGGACGACAAGGGCCAAAGGCCATAATATTCTCCTCAAGACCCCCCTATAGTGCATTTTTTCGTAGATCGACAGGAAGCACGGTACAAATAGCGATACATGCGAATCCTGTTCGGACGAGGGAGAATGCTGGGGTGCCCGAGGGAGACACCGTCTGGAACACCGCCCGCGTCCTGCACCGCGCGCTCGCCGGCGCGCGACTCACCGGCAGCGACTTCCGGGTGCCCGCGCTGGCCACCACCGACCTGACCGGCTGGACGGTGACCGAGTCGGCCAGCCGGGGCAAGCACCTGCTGCTGCGGCTGACCGCACCGGCCCCGGTCACGTCGACCACCGCCTGGACGCTGCACTCCCACCTGCGGATGGACGGCGTCTGGCGGGCGTACGCCCTGGGGGAACGCTGGACGGCCCGGCCGGCGCACCTGATCCGGGCGGTGCTGCGCAGCGCGGAGGCGGTGGCCGTCGGCTACCACCTGCACGAGCTGGCCCTGCTGCCCACCGCCGGGGAGGAGCGCCTGCTCGGGCACCTCGGCCCCGACCTGCTCGGCGCGGACTGGGACCCGGCCGAGGCGGTCCGCCGGCTGGCCGCCGCCCCCGGGGTGACCATCGGCGAGGCGCTGCTCGACCAGCGCAACCTGGCCGGGGTGGGCAACCTCTACAAGTGCGAGCTGCTGTTCCTGCGCGGAATCTCGCCGTGGACGCCGGTCGGCGCGGTGCCCGACCTGCCCGGCACGGTGGCCCTGGCCCAGCGGCTGCTGGCCGCCAACCGGGGCCGGTGGACCCAGAGCACCACCGGTTCGCTGCGCCGGGGCCAGACCAGCTACGTCTACGGCCGGCGGGCCCAGCCGTGCCGCCGCTGCGGCACCGCCATCGCCAAGGAGGACCTGGGCGAACGGGTCACCTACTGGTGCCCGACCTGTCAGCCGGCCCCACCGCCGGCCGGCCCGGGAACACCTCCCGCCTGACGGGACAACCCGCAGACACGGACGAATGGGTAATTCCTATCCGGCCGCCGACGTCGCATGCTGCGGTGGAGTGCTCACCGTTCGTGACCATCGGACGCGACCGCCCACCACGCCGGGGTGGGGGCGGCGGGTCCCCGTGCCCGGGGAGAGCCATGACCCTGTTCCGCAGACTGCGACCGCACTGGACGACCCGGGTCGTCCGCCTCCACCGGCCCGACCGGCCCACCGTGCCGGCCGCCCGCACCGGCGAACCCGACCCCGCCCCGGCGACCCTCGACCCGGCCGCCGTGCCGCGCTGCTTCGGCCCGGTGCCCAACTTCGCCGGCAGCCCGCTGCCCGTACGCGACCCGCAGGGCCGGGTGGTCACCGGCACCGGCCTGCGCAAGTTCGTCGACGCGCTGCCGCTGCCCGGCCCGGCGGGCCGCACCGAGCTGGGCGGACACCTGCCGGTCGCCACCCCCGACACGGTGAGCTGGCCGGGCTGCGACTACTACGAGATCGGGCTGGCCGAGTACACCCAGCGGCTGCACCGGGACCTGCCCACCACCCGGCTGCGCGGCTACCGCCAGCTCAACCTGGGCACCGACCCGAACGGCCACAACACCGTCACCCCACCGGAACGGCCCTACCACCTCGGGCCGCTGATCATGGCCCGGCGGGGCCGGCCGGTCCGGATCAAGTTCATCAACCAGCTCCCCACCGGCCCGGCCGGGGACCTGTTCCTGCCGGTCGACACCAGCCTCCCCGGAGCCGGGGCGGGGCCGCTGGAGGGGCCTGCGCCCTACCCGCAGAACCGGGCCGTGCCGCACCTGTCCGGCGCGCACACCGGGTGGATCAGCGCCGGCAACCCGTGGCAGTGGGTTACCCCGGCCGGCGAGATCACCCCGTACCCGACCGGGCCGGGCCTGACCCACGTGCCGGACATGCCGCCGCCCGGGGCGGGGGCGACCACGCTCTACTACCCGAACGCGCAGAGCGGCCGGCTGATGTGCCTGCACGACAACACCCTCGGCCTGTCGCGGCTGACCGTCCTGTCCGGTCAGTTCGCCCTCTACCTGCTCACCGACCCGGTCGAGGAGGAGTTGACCGCCGACGGGGTGCTCCCCGCCGACCAGGTACCGCTGGTGATCCAGGACCGGACCTTCGTCCCCGACGACGCCCAGCTCGCCGCCGAGGACCCCACCTGGGACCGGGACCGCTGGGGCACCCGGGGCAACCTATGGCACCCGCACGTCTACCAGCCCCGGCAGGACCCGTACCGGGACTGCGGGCGCAACCCCACCGGCCGCTGGGACTACGGCCCGTGGCTGCCCGGCGTCGACGGTGGGGACGGGCCCCGGGTCGGCCCGGTGGACAACCCGCACCACGACCCGGTGGCCGCCCCGCAGGAGCCGCCGCAGGCCCCCGGGGTGCCGCACCCCAGCGCCGTGCCCGACGCGTACGGGGACACCATGCTGGTCAACGGGGTCGCCTACCCGTACCTGCGGGTGCGGCCGACGGCGTACCGGTTCCGGATCGTCAACGGCTGCGCCGACCGGTCGGTCAACCTCCAGCTCTACCGGGCCCGCTCCGACGGGCCGATGTGGCAGGCCGACGGGAGCCTCGCCGACGCCGACGCCGGTGAGGTGCCGATGGTGGACGCGGTCCGCGCCCCCGGCCGGCCGGCCGACTGGCCCACCGACGGGCGCGACGGCGGGGTGCCCGACCCGGCCGCCGCCGGCCCACCCATGATCCAGATCGGCAACGAGTGCGGGCTGCTCCCCGCCCCGGTGGTGCTGCCCAACCGGCCGGTCGGCTACCGCTACGACCGCCGCGACCCGACGGTGCTCAACGTGGACTCGGCCGCGCTGCTGCTCGCCCCCGGCGAACGGGCCGACGTGATCGTCGACTTCTCCACCCTGCCGCCCGGCGCGACGGTGCTGCTCTACAACGACTGTCCGGCCCCGCTGCCCGGCTTCGACCCCCGCTACGACCGGCACACCGCCGCCGGGGACCAGCGCGCCGAGGGCGGCGGCCCCGGCACCCTGCCCGGGTACGGCCCGAACACCCGTACCGTGCTCCAGTTCCGGGTGGCCGGCACCCCCGGCCGCCGGTACGACCTGGACCGGCTGGTCGAGCGGCTGCCCGCCGCGTACGCCGCCGCCCAGCGGCCGCCGGTGGTGCCGCACCCCGTGTACGACCGGGCGTTCGGCACCACCACCGGGCGGGCGACGGTCGCCTCCGCGCAGGCCACCTCGCTCACCTTCACCCCGCCGGGCGGCACCGCGCCGGTCACCCTCCCGATCCAGGTCAAGACCGTGGGGACCGTCTTCGAGCCGGAGTACGGGCGGCGGGCCGGCCGGCTCGGCGTACCCCACCCGGGTGCCGGCCCGCTCGGCCCGGTGTCCCTGCCGCTCGGCCCGACCGACCCGGCGACCGAGATCCTCGTCGCCGCCGACCCGACGGTGGGTCCGGCCGACCCGGCCGACGGCATCCAGGTGTGGCGGATCAGCGGGACCGGCCGGCAGACCCACCCGGTCCGCTTCGACGGCTGCGACGTGCAGGTGGTCAACCGGATCGGCGGGGACGGCACGGTCCGCGCCCCCGACGGCGGGGAGCGGGGCTGGAAGCAGACCGTCCGGGTCAACCCGGCCGAGGACGTGGTGGTGGCGCTGCGGCCCGAGGTGCCGCCGCTGCCGTTCAAGGTCGCCGACAGCGTGCGGCTGCTCGACCCGACCCGACCCGCCGGGGTACGCCTCGACGCCACCGGAGTCAGCCCCTGCGACGGCCGGCCGGCGATCGTGGTCAACCAACAGGTCAACCTGGGCTGGGAGTTCCGCTGGGTGAGCGGCGCGGCCGGGCTGCGGGACCTGGGCATGAGCCGGCCGCTGGTGCTGCGGGTGTCGCCCCGCGCGCCGACCGGGCTGACCGCGACCCCGGTGCCCGGCTCGGCGACCGCGCTGCCGGCGATCGCGCTGGCCTGGACGGGCAACGGCAGCCGGCCGGCGGCCACCGGGCACCTGCTCCAGCGGGCCACCGACGCCGGCTTCACCGCCGGCCTGACCACCATCACCGTGGCGGCGACCGCGACCCGGTACACCGACGCCAGCATCACCCCCGGCGTGACCTACCACTACCGCATCCGGGCCGAGAACGCGGCCGGCTGCTCGGCCTGGTCGAACAGCAGCCCGGCGTCGGTGCGCCTGCCCGCGCCGGGCGGGCTGGCCGCGACGGTGCCACCGGCGGCCCCGCTGCGGGTGGCGTTGCGCTGGATCAACCGCTCCTTCGCCACCGGGCTCGACGTGCAGCGGGCCACCAATCCGACCTTCACCAGCGGTCCGGGCACCACCGCCGTGCCGGTGGCCGACCACCACCTCGATCCGGCGGTCGCCCCGGACACCACGTACTACTACCGGGTGCGGACCACCTACCTCGGTGCGGCGTCACCGTGGTCGACGGTGGCGACGGTGACCACCCCGCCGGTGCCGGAACTGCCGACCGGGGTCGCCGCGACGGTGGGTGTCCCCGCGCCGGACACGGCGACGGTGTCGTTGAGCTGGGCGGCGGGCACCCCGGCCGGGCCGGGGGCCGGGTTCGTGGTGCAGCGCGCGGTGGACCCGGCGTTCGACCGGGAGGTGGCCAGCTTCACCGTCACCGGCCGCAGCTTCACCAACACCGGCCTGGCCCGGGGGGTCACCTACCACTACCGGGTCCGCGCGTTCAACGTGGTCGGCAGCTCACCGTGGACCGACCCGCTGCCGGTCCACACGCCCGACTGAGGTCACCCGGGCGGGCGGCACCGGCGCGGCAGGCCGGACCGGCCCGCCGCGCGGGCGCTCAGCGGGTGGGGGTGCGCTGGGGCTCGCCCACGGCACGCAGCTCGGCCAGGGCGGAGGCGACGCCGTGCAGCAGGTCCGTCGCCTCCAGCAGGCGGGCGGCGGACGGGTCCGCGACGACCTCCGGGTGGGCGTCCTCGGCGACGTAACCGGCCGCGGCGGCGACCAGCCCCTCGTAGGCGGTCACCCCGGCGACCAGTTGGTCGAGCAGGGCCCGGTGGGCCTCTTCGAGCCGGGGCCGGGCCTCGGGTGGGGCGAGCCGCAGGGCGCGCTCCACCCCGGCCGTGCGGTCGGCCAGGTCACGCAGCGAACGGTCGGCGGCGGCGGCCTCCAGCACGGCCGGCTCGGCCAGGCCGGTCAGCCGGGGCGCGATGCCGGCCAGGGTGAGCGCGGCGCGGTCCAGCCGGGCCCACGACTCGGCGGCGGAGGTGCCGCGCAGCGCGAACCGGGAGCGGAACCGGCGGGCCTCGGCCAGCACGCCGGGGCCCACCGGGAGACGTTCGACGGCGGCGACCAGCCGGGCCCGGGAGCGGGCGGCGGCCTCGGCCGGGTCGAGGGCGGGGGGCACCGGGCGGGCCGCGAACGCCCGCAGGTCGATCCAGCGCCAGGCGGCCAGCGCGACGGCGCTGCCCGCGGCGCCGGCCCAGGCCGCGTCGGGCAACCCCAGCCCGGCGTACGGGGTCAGCACCGCCGCCGCGCCGGTGAGCCCACCGGCCAGGACGCTCCACCGGCGGGCGGAGCGCCGCAACCGGCCCAGTCGACGGAAGTGTCGCGTTCGCTCGTCGGCCACCCGTACCTCCTCGTGCCGGCGGTCAGCCGGCGGTGGTGTCCCCCACGCCGCGGTCGCGGCTCATGCTGGCCCGGATCTCGTCCAGCCGGGCGGCGGCGGCCGGGTCGGACGCCGGGGCGGCCGGCTGGGCCTGCTGCTGCACCGACGGCTGCTCCTGCCGACCGCCGAGCTGGTCGCCGGCCATGCTGGCCCGGATCTGCTCCAGCCGGGACGACCCGGCGCTGTCCAGCGTCGACTTCTGGATCTCCAGCATCCGTCCCTCGACGGAGTTGCCGGCCAGCTCGGCGCGGCCCATCGCGTTGGCGTAGCGACGCTCGATGCGGTCCCGCACCTCGTCCAGCGAGGGGGTGTTGGCCGGCGCGGCCATCGACGACATCGACTCCAGCGACCGGGCCACGCTCTCCTGCATCTTGGCCTGTTCGAGCTGACTGAGCAGCTTGGTGCGCTCGGCGAGCTTCTGCTGGAGGATCATGGAGTTGTTCTCGACCGCGCGGCGGGCCTGCGCGGCGGCCCCGAGCGACTGGTCGTGCAGGGTCTTGAGGTCCTCGGTGGCCTGCTCGGCGGAGACCAGCTGGGTGGCGAGCACCTGGGCGGACTGCTCGTAGCGGCCGGCCTCGGCCTCGTCGCCCTTGGCGCGGGCCCGGTCGGCGAGGACCAGCGCCTGCCGGGCGTTACCCTGGAGCCGCTCGACCTCGGTCATCTGCCGGGAGAGCTTCATCTCCAACTGTCGCTGGTTGCCGATCACCGCCGCCGCCTGCTGCACCAGCGCCTGGTGCTGACGCTGCGCGTCCTCGATGGCCTGCTGGATCTGCACCTTCGGATCGGCGTGCTCGTCGATCTTGGCACCGAACAGCGCCATCAGGTACTTCCAGCCCTTGACGAACGGGTTGGCCATCTCCGCGGTATCCCCTCAGTAGCGTCGCTGCGCCCCGGCCACACCCGGGACCGGACGGGCCGGCACGGCGCTCCCCCATCGTCGCAGGCGGACGCCAGCAGGGCCGTTCGTACCGCGGGGAGTGCTCCGGCGGCCTGCGATCAACACTACGCGGCGTCGGCCAGCCCGGCCACGGGACGAACGGCGGGGTCAGGCGGCGCAGACCACGTCGCGGTCACTCGGGCGGACCCGGGCGCTACGCAGGGTGGCCTTGAGGGGGGAGTCCTGGCGGACCGAGACGGCGACCGCACCGTCGGTGGTCACCTGACGCACGCCCCGACCGGTGGCCTTGCGCACCCCGGCGGCGGGACCGGCGGTGGCCGGTTCGTCCTGCACCGGCATGAGCACGCCCGGCAGCTGCTCGGCCAGCGCCACGGTGTCGCTCACCTCGCGCAGCAACTCGGACAGGCGCGCACCGAGCGCGTCGCAGATGGCGGCGAGCAGCTCGCTGGAGGGTTCCTTCTGGCCGCGTTCGATCTCGGACAGGTAACCGAGGCTCACGTTGGCGGCGGTGGAGACCTCGCGCAGGGTGCGGTGCTGACCCTGGCGGCGCGCCCGAAGTGCGTCACCGATCACCCGGCGTAGCAGGACCATCGCACCTCCCCCTGACGGGATTTCACGCTCCGGGCGGATGGTCGCCCGCGCCGGACGCGGTGGACCGCGCCGCCGCCGACGCCGTACGCCGGAGCCTTCCCGCAACCGTACCCGTTGGTCGGCCCGGCGACATCCCACCCCGCCTGTCGGATCTGGACAACGCCGGTCAGCGCCGGCCCGCGCCGGCCGGCGGCACCCCCGCCGCCAACCCGGGGCGCGGGCCCGGCCCCGGCTCCGGAAATGCCCTGTGGATACGCGTCGCGAGCAGGCGTAACGCCTCGATCACCGCCGCCGCGCGGATGTGGTCACGGCCGCCGTCGAGGTCGAGCCGGCGGACCACCGGGCCGCCCGGCCCGGCCACCGCGACATAGACCAGACCGACAGGTCTGCCGTCCTGCGGCTCGGGACCGGCCACCCCGGTGGTGGCCACGCCCCAGTCGGCGGCGCAGCGCCGCCGGCCCCCCTCGGCCAGGGCGATGGCCACGTCCGGATCGACCGGCCCGCGTTCGGCCAGCAGATCCTCGGGTACGTCGGCCAGCCGCGCCTTCAGTTCCGTGGCGTAGGTCACCAGCCCGCCCCGGTAGACGGCGCTCACCCCGGCGATCTCCACGATCGCGGCGGCCAGCAGCCCGCCGGTCAGGGACTCGACGGTGGCCAGGGTCTGCTGCCGTTCGTGCAGGCTGTGCACCACGCCCGCCGCCGGGCTGCCTGCGGGTCGCTCGTGCTGCGCATCGGTCCCCATGCCGTCCTCCTTCCCCGACGTCATCCTGCTACTCATCCCGGCCCGGCCGATCGTCGTGTCCGCTCCCGCCGCCGGTGGGGCGGGCGTCCCGGGCGGGCATCCCCGGGTCCGCCCCCGGTGCCCGGCCCGGCTCCGGGCCCGTGCCGAGACCCGGCCGCCCCGTCGGGCCGGGGCGGGGTCAGCCGGTGAGACCCGCGTCCCGGGCGAGCAGGGCGGCCTGGACCCGGTCGGCGACACCGAGCTTGGCGAAGACGGCCGAGAGCTGGTTGCGGACCGTCTTCTCGCTGAGCCCGAAGTGACGGGCGATCCGGGCGTTGGTGTCGCCGCCGGCCAACCGGCGCAGGATGTCCCGCTCGCGCGGGGTGAGCCGGTCGAACGGGGGCGGCAGCTCGACCGGCTGGCGGCGCAGGCTGGTCAGCATCTGCGGGCCGACCCGGGGGCCGAGGACGAGCCCGCCGCCGGCCACCGTCCGCAGCGCGTCGACGATCACGTCCGGGTCGGTGTCCTTGAGCACGTAGCCCCGGGCGCCGGCCCGTAACGCCCGACCGACCACGTCCTCGTCGTCGGTCATGGTCACCATCAGCACCCGGGTCTCCGGCCGGCCCTGCACGATCCGCCGGGTCGCCTCCACGCCGTCGCCGTCCGGCAGCGCCACGTCCATCGCGACCACCCCGACGGGCTCGGTCGACGCGATGCCGACCGCCTCGGCGCAGGTGGCGGCCTCCAGCACGCCGTCGACCCAGGTCTCGCCCTCCAGCATGGTCCGCAGGCCCCGCCGGACCACCGGGTGGTCGTCCACGATCAGCACCCGCACCGCCCCGCCACGGGCCCCCTCCGCCGTCACTGCCCTCCCCCTCCCGCCGCGCCTTCCTCCACCCGGGGATCTTCGGTGATCAAGAGGTTCGCGTCATCCTCCGGGCGGATTCTGACGCGAACCTCTTGATCACCGGAAGCAGGCTGGGGCGGGGCGGGGGCGGGGGCGGGCGGGGCCGGGGCCGGGGGTAGGGGCAGGCGGACCCGGATCAGGGTGCCGTGCGGGTCGCGGTCGACGATGTCGCTGCCGCCGCCCAGCTCGGCGGCCCGCTCCCGGATCGAGTCCAGGCCGACGCCGCCGGGCCGGCGGGCGACGATGCCGGTGCCGTCGTCGGACACCTCCACGACCAGCGCCCGACCCCGGCGCACCACCACGTCGCAGCAGGTGGCCCCGGCGTGCCGGGCCGTGTTGGCCAGCGCCTCGCCGACGATCCGGTACGCCGCCACCTCCACCGCCGCCGGCAGCCCGTGCAGCGGGTCCGCAACGCTCAGCCGCACGGTCAGGGTCGGGCCGTCGAAGCGCTGGCACTCGGCCCGCAGCGCCGACTCCAACCCCCGGTCCAGGGCCGCCGGGCGGAGCTGGTCGACCAGTTGGCGTACCTCGCCGGTGCAGGTGAGCAGGTCGTCGGCGAGCCCGTCGAGGATGCGGGCCAGCCGGGCCTGGTCGACGGCGGCGAGCTTGCGGGCCGCGCGTACCTGCATCGACATGCCGGCCAGGGTCGGGCCGAGCCCGTCGTGCAGATCCCGGCGCAGCCGGCGGCGCTCCTCCTCCCGGGCGGTGACCAGGCGTTCCCGGGAGTCGCGCAGGTCGCGGATCAGCCGGGCGGTCGCGGCGGCCACCGAGGCGTGCAACGCGACGTCGCTGAGCAGCCGCCGCTCGACCGGGGTGAACCGGGTGCCCGGTGCCCGCCGGGCCACCACCAGCCGCCCCACCCGCTCGCCGTGGGTCACCATGTCGAAGCGTTCCAGCCCGGTGGTGGCCCGGCCGTGCGCGGCGTGCACCCGGGCGGGCCGCCCGTCGTCGGGCTCCCCGCCGAGTTCCACCGCCACGTACGGCACCTGGAGCGAGCGGGCGATGGTGCCGGTCAGCAGCGGCAGCACCGCCTCCGGCTGGACCGTCCGCTCCAGCAGGTCACCGAGGCGGGCCAGCACCGCGTACGGCTCGTCGCGGTCGCCGTAGAGCAGCCGGTTCACCCCGCGCTGCACCCGCCGCCGCAGCGGTTCGAAGGTCACCGCGATCAGCCCGGTCGCCACCAGTGAGGCGTTCGAGGTGTCCCCGCGCAGCACGAGGTCCCGCAGCAGGGCGACCACCCCGACGAACGCGGCGATCACCAGCAGGCTCATCACCAGCCAGACCAGGGTCCGGTTGATCACCTGTTCCAGGCCGTAGAGCCGGTAGCGGAGCACCGCCAGCGTCATCGCGCCCGGGATCGCGATCACCATCAGCACCCACGCGCCGGAGAGGTTGAGCCAGTCCAGCAGGAAGCCGAGCAGGAACAGTACCCCGGCGGCCAGCAGGCAGGCGAGCTGCTGGCGGGCCTCGCCGACGGCCCGCCGAAAGCGTCGGGCGAGCGCCACCAGCACGGCGGCCACCAGCAGCAGCTCCACCCCGACGGTCAGCAGGGCGACCCGGACCAGCAGCCGCGCGGTCGGGTCGGTGGCCGTCGTCGCGGACAGCAGCAGGCCCCGGGGGTCGCTGGTCGCAGCCACGGCCAGCGCCACGGCCACCACCGCCGTGGTGACCACCAGCCCGACCGCGACCGGCCGGAACCCTGGGCCCGGCAGCCGGCCGTCCGGGAAGACCAGCAGGGCCAGGAAGATCAGCCCGTACGGCGGCCACCAGAGCCACTGGCCCAGCCAGGCCAGCGGGGTGACGGCGGGCCAGCTCAACGCCAGCACCGCCGTCCCGGCGACGAGTCCGGCGGCCAGCATCAGCCGGCCGACCGGGTGACCGGGCACCCCGGCGAGCACCAGCGCGCCGAGCGCGGTGAACGCGACCGCGATCGTGCCGGTCAGCGCCGCCGGCCCGAGCGCCGCCGGCTGCGGGTACCACCACTGGCCGGCCAGGACGAGCCCGGCGACGAGCAGGCCCGCCCCGGCCAGGACCCGGCGGGACGGGGACAGCGCGGCGATGGGCGACGGCACGGCAGGCCTTCCGGGGTTGGTCGTCGGTGGTGGGAGCGGCTGGGTCAGTCGGCCCAGCCGGCGGCGTGCATGGCGTTGTGCAGCCAGTTGCCGGTGTCGTGTTCGAGGTGGTCGGGCAGGGTGCCGATCTCGTGCGGCAGGTCCGGGCCGTCCAGCCGGGGCAGTTGGGCCAGCGCCTGCTCCAGCGTGATCCGGGAGCGGGCGAGCACGTCCGGGTGGCTGCGGACGTACCGCGCCACGTGGGCGAGCACCGCGGTCAACCGCTGCCGGACGGCCTCGGGCTGCGCCGGGGCGGCGCCGGCGTCGAGGGACTCCAGCCGCCAGTCGGCGGAGAAGACCGGGTGCAGCCGTCGGCCGGTGACGTCGAAGAACTCGACCGCCCCGGCGAGCTTCTCGCCGTGGTCGGCGGTCGACAGCAGGTCGGACAGGTCCTGGTAGACGTGGCAGAACGTGTCGTCGGCCGCGATCAGCACGATCCGTCGGTCGTCGCCAGCGGTCAGGGTCATGATCACTCCTCGGGTGCCGTACGCGGACGGCGGGGCCGGTCCCCCGGCAGCCGTCCGCCGCAGCGTAGGTGGTCGACCGTCCACAGTGGCACCGCCGGGCGGGCCGGCGGGGTGGACGGTCGAGCCATCGTCACCCGCCGGCTGTCCCGCCGACCCGGGTCGGATGTCCCGGCCCGGCGGGACCGATCGGACGGCAGCCCCGGCCCGGGAAGCCCGGTAAGGGCCCGACCGGACGCGCGGGAGGGGCCCCGGCCGGCGACGGGGGAAGGGCCCCGGCCGGCCCGGCGGGCGGGGGAAGGGTCCCGTCCGCCCGGGCCGACGGGGCCCTTCCCGGTCGACGCGCCCGGGGGCGGTCAGCCCGCCGGGTGCACGCTCACCGTGGTCGCCCGGGTCATGTCGGTCGCCGCGGTCACCTCCGGCAGCCCCTCGGTGTGCCCGCCGGAACGCACCCGGGACGACCAGTGGTCGTACCGCTGGCCGAGCTGACCGACCCGGACGAACGCCGCGCTGGCCAGGCAGGCGCTCAGCGGGTCACGCGGCTTGTCCGGCACGCTGGCCTGGACGCAGCCGGCACCGTACTGACCCTGGTCACGCAGCGGGTCGAAGCCCGACCGCTCCCCGTCGCACGGGTTCCAGTCGAACGTCTGGACGCAGTCGGCGTAGTTCTCCACCGCCTGCGCCATCGCGTTACGCAGGTGCTGGTGGGCCGACTGGTCGCCGTCGCTGCGCGGGCGGGTGTAGTCGGCGGGCAACCCCTGGCCGCCGTAGAGCAGGCCGGCGAGGCTGTCGTCGAGTTCCAGCGCGGTGCCCCACCCCAGTTCGGTGTACGCCTGCAACAGCCGCAGCGCGTCGGAGACCGCCTTGCCCTTCTGCCAGAGCACCCGGGACACCTCCCAGGTGTCGCTGCTCGGCGGGTTCGGCCCGGTGCCGGCCCGCATCACCCGGTAGAAGTACTTCTGCCGGCCGGACAGCATCGCGGCGGCCTTGCTGCGGGCGGACGTCGCCTGGGTGGCGACGACCGGGATCGCCGCCGACTCGAACGCCGGCTTGTACGTCCCCGCCCACCGCTCGGTGAGGTACTTGTTCTCGTCGTAGCAGTAGCCCTGCGGGATCGGGGACCGGACGTCCCACGAGCAGAACGTGCCGATGGGGAACACGCGGGTGGCGGTCTGCACCTCCTGCCAGTCCCCGCCGGCCCACTTCACCCGCGACCGCAGGGTGATCTGGAGGTCGCCGGTGGTGGTCTGGAACCGGGGTCCCTCGTGCTCCTCCACGTTGACGAAGTTCGCGTCGTAGCAGGTGGAGAACGTCGGGGCGTGCCCCGGGGGCATGGCGTGGTGGGCCAGGTGGAACGCGTTGGGCAGGTTGCTGCGGCGTACCGTCGACGGGGTCGGCCGGCCGACCCGGGTCGGGCCGCACCCGCCGATCGACTCGGTCTCGGGAATCCGGTTCGCCACCGGGAGTTCCTGGTCCGGGCTGCCCCACATGTCGTGCACCGGCAGGGTGTCGCTGCCGTTCCAGACCACCGCCTTGCGGACGTTCTCCACCTGGGCGTTCCAGCCGGCGACCGCGGTGCGGTAGTCGGCCATCAGCGCGGTGAACAACGGGTTGGTGCCGCCGTCGGCGGTCGGCTGGCTGAACTGCCGGACCCGCTCGTTGATGGTCCGCCCGGTCTCGGCGACGGCGTCGCCCCGCCCGGCGGCCACCTGCGCGGCGAACTGCGGGTTCTCCAGTTGCAGGATGTTGTAGACCCGGGCGGCGGTGGACCAGGCGGCGGCGTTGGCGACCGGGCCGACCGTCCAGGTGCCGCCGACCCGGTTACGCGCCCACTGGCCCAGGTAGTTGATCGAGCCGGCGGGCAGGTGGGTGTCGAGCACGCTGACCGGGTCGGCGAGGCTGGTGCCGGCCGGCGCGGTGAAGGTGCCCTCGTCGGCGGCGTTGACGGTGGCGAAGGTGAAGGTCGGCGACTCGGCCTTCGGGAAGTAGGTGCCCAGGTAGTCCGGGATCGGCTGCCCGGTGATCTCCTTGTGGTGCACGTACGTGGTGATCACCTGGTTGAGCTGGCTCTTGGCGATGTTCTCCAGGGCCACGTGGGTGGCGAGCGCCATCGAGTCGACCTTGCGTTCGATGGTCTGCAACTGGGTGGCGATCCGGCCCAGGTTGGCGCGTACCTCGTCGAGGCCCTTGGTCAGCGCGTCGAGCTGGGCGACCAGTCCGGCGTACATCTCCTTGAGCGCCGACTCGATCCGGTCGAACCGCTTGTCGATCCCCTTGGCCAGCCGGTCGATCTGCTGGCGCAGCTTGCCGATCTCCGCCTGGATCGCGGCGTTCGGGTCGCCGCCCCCGGCGAACAGGCCGATCAGGCTCACCGCCGCGCCGAGCAGGTTGCCGGTCAGCACCGCCGTGCCCATCGCCGTCGCGGCCATGGCCAGCCCCTGCCCGAGCACCGTGGTCACGTACGTGTTGATCGCGGTCACCGAGGTCACCACGGCCTTGCCGATGGTCTCCAACTGCTTGCCGAACTTCTTGTCGACGAAGCCGACCAGGGTGGACAGCACCGTGACGGTGGACCCGAGCCCCTCGAAGATCTTGCGGTTCGACTCGGTCTTCGCCTTCTCCGCGTCGATGACCGCCTGGCTGGGCTTCGGGTCCTGGTTCAGCGGGTAGGTGTTGGCGTAGTTGACCACCTCGGTGATCCGGTTGTTGCCGTCGGTGTCGAGCACCTTCAGCGTCGCGTACGCCCGCTCCTGCACCAGCGCCTTGAAGGCGGTCGCGTCACCGCGGACGTCGCGGATCGCGGACAGCGGCACGTAGTAGCCGAGGGTGCCGGTGTTGCCGTCGGCGCGCGGCTCGTGGATGCGGGCGGCCAGCAACCCGTCGACCGGGGTACGCACCCCGGTGCCGGTGCGCCCGGCGAACGCGCTGTCCCAGCCGGTGGCCAGCGCGTCGTCGGTGGCGGCCCGCCGGTGCAGCTCCCGCCAGGTGTCCTGGACCAGGTCCCGGGAACGGGCGTTCCACGCCGCGTCCTGGTAGCCGCCCCGGACCAGGTTCAACGCGTCCGGCACCACGTTCGCGCCCTCCGCGCCGACGGTGCTGGCCAGGAAGGCCCGCACCGCCGGGCCGGTGGTCACCGCGCCGCTGGACTCGCCGAGCCGGGCCAGCACCGCCATCGCCACCGCGAACCGGGACCGGTCCTCGGCCCGCGCGTCGCCGACCGCCGCGTCGGCGACCGCCCGGGTGGTGGCCACGTGCCCCGCCACCTGCGTCGCGTCGGCACCCGGCTGGCCGGTACGCCAGTCCAGCAGCTCGGCCGTGAGCAGGGCGTCCTTCAGCCCGGCCGCCCCGGCGTCGCGCAACTGCACCACCGCCCCGAACAGCGCCCCGTGCACCGCCTGCTCGTCGAACGGCACCGGGTCGGCGGCACGGGCCGGGGTCTGGTGCATGGTGACCGCCAGCACCGCCGTCAGGCCCGCCGCCCACAGCCGGCGGCTGCGCCACCCGCCGCCCGGGGACCGTCCCCGGGCATGTCTCGTCGCTGTCCCCACCGCTACTCCTCCCGCCCGCGGGCGCAACCCCGCCCGCCGTCACCGGGCGTCGACCCGGCCGGACCGACGCCGCACCGGGCCGCAGGGGGCCGGTGCGGTGACGACTCTGCGGGGCGGGGCGTCCCGACCGGCAGGGACAGCAGTCCCGCCGCACCGGGATTCCGGCGCGGCGGCTCAGCGGGGGCGGTGCGGGCCGGTCAGGGCCGGGGGCGGCGCAGGCGCAGGGCCTGGGCGACGTAGTCGAAGCCGGTGACCACGGTGACCAGCACGGCGGCGGCCATGATCCAGGGCCCGACGGCGGCGAGGGCCGCCGGCATCGGCCACAGGTACCAGGCGATGGCCAGGATCTGCAGCGCCGTCTTGAGCTTGCCGCCCCGGCTGGCGGCGATCACGCCGTGCCGGATCACCCAGAACCGCAGCCCGGTGATGCCCAGCTCGCGGACGAGGATCAGCACCGTCACCCACCAGGGCAGCCGGTCGTAGACGGACAGCAGCACCAGGGCCGCGCCGGTGAGCGCCTTGTCGGCGATCGGGTCGGCCACCTTGCCGACCGAGGTGACCAGGCCGAAGCGGCGGGCGATCCAGCCGTCCACCAGGTCGGTCATCGAGGCGAACGCGAAGATCAGGCAGGCGGCGATCCGCCACCCGGTGTGGGTCATGCCGGAGGCGACCACCGACGCGGCGAAGACCGGCACCAGCACCAGCCGCAGCAGGGTCAGGCCGTTGGCCGCGTTGAGCACCGGCACCCGGGCCACCGGCGGCGCGGACTCCGCCGCCCCGGTCACCGCCGCGCCCCGCTCCGGCCGTCGAGGCCCACCTGGCACCGCCCCACCTGGCTCCCCCGCTCCGTCCGGGCCCACCGTCACCGTTCCGCGCCGGGCGCCGCCGAGATCATCTCATCCGGCACGGCCACCAGGTCGACGCCCTCGGTCGCGGTGACCGTGGCCCGGACGAGGTCGCCGGGGCGCAACGCGGCCAGGTCGACCCCGCCGCCGACCGGGGCGACCAGGGTGGTCGAGCCGTCGACCTCGGGGGCCTGGTGCGCCGCCCGGCCCTCCACCACGCCGTCGTCGACCGTGTCGACGAGCACCTCCACGGTGCTGCCGAGCCGCTCCTCGGCCCGCTGCGAGCACAACTCGTCGGCGAGCGCGGCGAGCCGGTCGTAGCGGCGCTTGACGGTGGCGGCGGAGAGCTTGCCGGGCAGCCCGGCGGCCTCGGTGCCGTCCTCGTCGCTGTAGTCGAACACGCCTATCGCGTCGAGCCGAGCCTCGGTCAGGAAGCGGGTCAGCTCGGCCACGTCCTGCCGGGTCTCGCCCGGGAATCCGACGATGAAGTTGCTCCGCGCGCCCGCCTCCGGGGCCAGGGCGCGGGCGCTCGCCAGCAGCTCCAGGAACCGGTCGGTGGAGCCGAACCGGCGCATCCGGCGCAGCACCGGCTCGCTGGAGTGCTGGAACGACAGGTCGAAGTAGGCGGCCACGCCGGGGGTGGTGGCGATCGCCTCGACCAGGCCGGGGCGGGTCTCGGCGGGCTGGAGGTAGCTGGCCCGCACCCGGACGATGCCGTCGATCGCGGCGAGCTGCGGCAGCAGCTTCTCCAGCGCCCGCGGGTCGCCCAGGTCCTTGCCGTACGACGTCGAGTTCTCGCTGACCAGCACCAGCTCGCGGACGCCGGTCTTGGCCAGCCACTCCGCCTCGGCCAGCAGCTCGTCGGGGGTACGCGAGACGAACGCGCCCCGGAACGCCGGAATCGCGCAGAACGCGCACCGCCTGTCGCAGCCGCTGGCCAGCTTCAGCGAGGCCACCGGGCCGGTGTCGAGCCGGCGACGCAGCACCTGCCGCAGGTGCGCCGGGGTGTGCTCGTCGGTCTGCGGCGCGACCCGGGTGGGGGTGCCGTGGCCGGGCAGGGAGACCGCCGACTCCCGCCGGGCGACCGGGGTCAGCGGCAGCAGCTCGCGGCGGTCGCGGGGGGTGTGCGCGCCGATCGCCTCGCCGGCCAGCACCGAGTCGAGCCGGGCGGCGATGTCGGGGTAGTCGTCGAAGCTGAGCACCGCCTGCGCCTCGGGGAGGCTGTCGGCCAACTCCCGGCCGTACCGCTCGGCCATGCAGCCGGCGGCGACCACCTTCGCCCCGGTGTCGGCGGCGGCGAGCAGGGTCTGGATCGAGTCCTGCTTGGCCTTCTCCACGAACCCGCAGGTGTTGACGACCACCACGTCGGCACCCTCGCCGTCGGTGGTGACCTGCCAGCCGTCGGCGTGCAGCCGGGCGGCCAGCTCCTCCGAGTCGACCTCGTTGCGGGCGCAGCCCAGGGTCAGCAGGGCGACCCGGCGGCCGTCGGCGGGCGACTGCTCCGGGTCGCGGCTCGGCATCGGGCGGGCCGGGCCGGCGTTGTCAGGCGTGGGGGTGGCGGACACCATCCGAGGGTACCGGGCGACGTCGCGCGCCCGACCGACGGCGGCGTGCGGTGTCGGCCGGTTCACCCCCACCCACCGACCCGCCGACCGTTGATCAAATGACGAAAATGCACACGACACGCCGGGAACACCCGCTGAAACTGCAATCCGATCATGATGCACCCGCTCGTGGCAGCCGACGCGGCACCGGTCAGACCGTCGTCGCGCCCACCCGGACCAGCCGGTCCAGGAGGGCGACCTCGGTGCCGGCCAGGCCGGTGGAGCAGAACACCGACACCTGGTCCGCGCCGGTCCGGCCGGGGACCGCCCCGGCCAGCACCGCCCCCAGGTCCCGCAACCTGCCCGGGTACGGCCCGACGGCGGTCAGCATCGGGGGGTCGTACGCCGCCGCCTGGGCCGGCGAGTCGGTGACCAGCACGTCGGCGGCGTCGAGCAGGTCGGTGCCGAACTCGTGCCGGTGCACCTGCTTGAAGCCGACGGTGTTGACGTGGGTGCCCGGGGCGAGATCGGCGGCGGCCAGCACCGGGGTGACGCTGGTGGTGGCGAGCACCACCACGTCCCGGTCGCGGACCGCCTCGGCGGCCGAGCCGACGGCGCGGGCGGGTATCCCCAGCTCGGCGCGGACCCGGGCGGCGAACGCCTCGCGCCGGGCCGCCGAGCGGCTGTGCACGGTCACCTCGCGCAGGGGCCGGACGGCGGCGCTCGCCCACACCTGCGTCCACGCCTGCCCGCCGGAGCCGATCACGCCCAGGGTGGCGGCGTCCGGGCGGGCCAGGGCGTCGACCGCCACCGCGCCCAGCCCGCCGGTACGCCGGGAGCCCAGCTCCGCGCCGACGGCGATGGCCCGTACCGCCCCCGTGCGGGCGTCGTGCAGCACCACGAGCTGCTCGCCGGCCGGGTGGCCGAGGGTGTCGTAGGAGCGGAAGCCGTACCACTCGTCGGTGAGCTGCCCGGCGGTGAGCACCATCCGCCCGCCGGCCAGCGGTGCGGACGCCCGGGGTGGGGCGACGAGCCGGCCGGCGTGGGCGGCCAGCAGTGCGTCCCGCATCGCCGCGACGGTGGTCGGCGCGTCCAGGGTGGCGGCGACCTGCCGGTCGTCGAAGAGCAGCGTCATGCTCCCCATGCTGCAACCTCAAGCTGACTTCAGCTCAAGGTGTGGTGGGGAGGATCACCCCACCCCGCCGGCCGGCGGTGCTAGCGTCGGGCGTGGTGGCCCGCGCGGCCACCCCGGACGAGTCGCGGGCGTACCCGGTCAGGCCAAGACGCCCCGTACCGAACCGACTCGTCCCTGGCCGACGGCCCGGGACCGACCCCCGAGGTGATGCCCGATGGCCTGGATCGTGCTGGTGCTCTCCGGACTCCTGGAGACCGCGTGGGCGGTCTCCCTCGACCGCAGCGCCGGATTCACCAGGCCGCTGCCCTCGACCGTCTTCGCGGTCACCCTGGCCGCCAGCATGGCCGGCCTGGCGTACGCGCTGCGCGACATCCCCGTCGGCACCGGCTACGCGGTCTGGGTGGGCATCGGGGCGGTCGGCACCGCAGTGGTCGGCATGGTCGCCCTCGGCGAGTCGACGAGCCTGCCCCGGCTACTCAGCCTGCTGCTGGTGGTGGCCGGCGTGGTCGGCCTCAAGCTCTTCCACTGAGGAACCCCGGGAACCGCCCGACGGGTCGGGGTGGACCGCCCGCGCGTGCCGCAGCAACCGGAGTTGGCCGATCTCGGCGACGTTCTTCATCAGCTCGGCGTTCACCCAGGCGATCATGTGGGCGACGGTGTACGCGGGGTCGTCCCGCCACGGGAACGACGCGGTCGCGTCGAGGTCGGCGTCGCCGAGCTGGTCGAACACCGCCAACCACGCGGCGCGCAGGTCACCCAGCCACGCCACCGTCCGGTCCCGGTCACCGGGCCAGCCGATCTCGGTACGCTCCCGCGGCCTGCGCCCCCGCGCGTGGTCGGCGGCGACCGTCCACCACCAGCCGATGTGCCAGGTGATCCAGCCGATCGTCGGGACCGGGACCGGGTCGGGTTCGACGTCCGCCCAGTCCGGCACCCACCCGCCGTCGGCGGCCGGGCGCATCGTCCAGCAGTGCGGCGCGGGCTCCCAGAGCAGGTCCGCCGGTTCCAGGCGTTCCAGGTGGTACTCGAACAGGGACCAGGTCAGCTCGAACTGCGACCGCAACAGGTCACGACGGGATGCCGGCATCGGGTGACCCTGCCACACCGGCGGGCTTGGATCGACCGGAATTCCCGCGCCGGCACGCAGGTGGGCCGGCTGGGACGTCGCCGCCCGGTGCGTAGTTTCCGTCGGGTGTGGGTAGTGATCGATCACCACAGCACTCAGGCCCCCGACCACGGAGGACGTCATGGCCGACATCCACGCCCCCGCCCGCCCGCGTACCAACGCCGCCCGCATCTGCACGATCCTGGCGTTCGTCTTCGCCGTCGTCGCGCTGCTGATCGCGCCGGTCATCTTCGGCATCATCGGCCTGGCGCTCGGCATCGTCGGCGCGGTGCTCGGCGACAAGCCGCTGGGCTGGTACGCCGCCGCCGCGAACGTGGCCGCCATCGTCCTGAGCCTGGTGCTGATCAGCGCCATGATGAACAGCTGACCGGACCCACCCGCGCGAACGGGCCTGCCGGATCTCCGGCGGGCCCGTCGCACGTCCCGGGTCAGTCCACGTCGCCGCGCAGGCCGACCAGCACCTCTTCCAGCTCGTCCGGCTTGACCAGCACGTCGCGGGCCTTGGAACCCTCGGACGGGCCGACCACCCCCCGGGTCTCCATCAGGTCCATCAACCGGCCCGCCTTGGCGAAGCCGACCCGCAGCTTGCGCTGGAGCATCGAGGTCGAACCGAACTGCGAGGTCACCACCAGCTCCACCGCCTGCACCAGCAGGTCCAGGTCGTCACCGATGTCCTCGTCGATCTTCTTCTTGCTGTCCTGCGCCGGGGCCAGCACGTCGGAGCGGAACTCCGGTTCCCGCTGGTCCTTGCAGAACTTCACCACGTCGGCGATCTCGCGCTCGGTCACCCAGGCGCCCTGGATGCGGACCGGCTTCGACGCGCCCATCGGCAGGAACAGCCCGTCGCCCCGGCCGAGCAGCTTCTCCGCGCCCGGCTGGTCGAGGATGACCCGGGAGTCGGCAAGCGACGAGGTGGCGAACGCCAGCCGGGACGGCACGTTCGCCTTGATCAGGCCGGTCACCACGTCGACGCTCGGCCGCTGGGTGGCCAGCACCAGGTGGATGCCGGCGGCGCGGGCCAACTGGGTGATCCGGACGACCGAGTCCTCCACGTCGCGCGGGGCGACCATCATCAGGTCGGCCAACTCGTCCACGATCACCAGCAGGTACGGGTACGGCCGCAGCTCCCGCTCACTGCCCGGCGGGGCCTTGATCTCGCCGTTGCGCACCTTGCGGTTGAAGTCGTCGATGTGCCGGACCCCGTTGGCGGCGAGGTCGTCGTAGCGCATGTCCATCTCGCGCACGACCCACTCCAGCGAGTCGGCCGCCTTCTTGGCGTTGGTCACGATCGGGGTGACCAGGTGCGGAATGCCCTCGTACCCGGTCATCTCGACCCGCTTGGGGTCGATCAGCAGCAGCCGCACCTCGTCCGGCGTGGCCCGGGTCAGGATGGACACCAGCAGGGTGTTGAGGCAGCTCGACTTGCCCGCGCCGGTGGCCCCGGCGATCAGGATGTGCGGCATCTTCGCGAGGTTGGCGACCACGAAGCCGCCCTCGATGTCCTTGCCGAGGGCCACCACCATCGGGTGGTGGTCGCTGGTCGCGGCCCGGGACCGCAGCACGTCACCGAGTGCGACGTTCTCCGGGTCGGTGTTGGGGATCTCCACCCCGACCGCGCTCTTGCCCGGGATGGGGCTGAGGATGCGCACGTCGGGCGACTTCACCGCGTACGCGATGTTGCGGGAGAGCTGGGTGATCCGCTCGACCTTGACCCCGTGCCCCAGCTCGACCTCGTAACGGGTGACGGTGGGGCCCCGGGTGAAGCCGGTGACCTCGGCGTCCACCCCGAACTGGTCGAAGACGCCGGTCAGTGCGGCGATCACCTCGTCGTTGGCCTTGCTGCGGGTCTTCGGGGCCGCGCCACCGGTGAGCATGTTGGCCGGTGGCAGCACGTAGTCGCCGGCCAGCCCGGTCAGCGCGAGCTGCTCGGCGCGGGTGGGCGGGGCGGAGTGCTCCGGCGGCTCCACCGGCTTGCGGCTGGCCGGCACCCGGCTCGCCGGCCGGCGGGGCAGCACGATCGTCTCCTGGAGGTCGACCTCCGGGCCGACGTCGTCGAAGTCGTCCGGGTCGGGCGGCGGGGGCGCGGCCTTGCGGGCCGGGCGTTTACGGGCCGGCTTCGCGACGGCCTCCGTCGGCTCCGCGTCCTCCTCCGTGGGGGCCTCGGGCGGGGCGACCAGCGTGCCGGCGAGCAGCCCGAGCCGTTCCGGGATCTTGTTGATCGGGGTGGCGGTCACCACCAGCAGGCCGAAGACGAGCAGCAGGATCAGCAGCGGCATCGCCACCCAGGCGGTCACCGCCCGCTCCAGCAGGTCGCCGATCCCGGCGCCGACGAGGCCACCGGCGTAGTCACGCTGCACCGGATCGACCGGATTCTGTCCGATGTGCAGCATCGCCGCCGTGGCGACCAGCATGGAACCCCAGCCGACCAGGCCCCGCCCCCGGTGTTCCGGGTCCACCGGGGTACGCATCAGCCGCCAGGCGCCGATCATCAGCAGCACCGGCACCACCACCGCGATCGCGCCCAGGAACAGGCGCACGGTGTCGGCCAGCCGCGCGCCGAACGGGCCGGCGCCGGAGAACCAGATCGCCACCGCGCTGAGGATGGCCAGCCCGAACAGCAGCAGGCCGGCGCCGTCGCGGCGGTGCTCCGGGTCCAACTCCCGGGCCGAGGCGGCCTGCCGGCCGGCGGCCCGGAAGCCCCAGCCGACCCCGTGCGCCAGCCCCATCCACAGTGCCCCGATGACCCGGCCCACGTACGCCGCCGGGGCGGGCCGGGGCGCCGGCCGCCGCCGGGCCGTCGCCCGGGTGGTCTTCTTCGCCGGCTGACGGGCACGACTGTTCGTGGTGCCGCGCGGCGACGCGCCGCGTCGCCGGCTCGCCTGAGAGGTACGGCCCGCCATAGAGTCACCGTAACGGCGTTACCCGGCAGACCGCCGCTTTTCCGGGTCGTGTCCGCGCGTCGCAGCACGGACCACGCCCGCAGACGTGTTATTCGCCTCAGAAGGGATGCCCGATGGCGTCGCCTGCTTTCGCGGACCGTCCCGACCCCCTCGCGGGTGACCCGCAGGCCCTGCGTCCGCTGACCACCGACCTGGTCGCCGCCGTGCTGGGCACCCGGGGGTACGTCGTGGTCACCGACGGCGACGGGGACCTGGTGGGCCGCTGGGACGACAGCCTGATCTGGTTCCTGCGCCAGGGCGGCCACGGCGAGCTGCTCCAGGTCCGCACCCTGGCGGCGGCGACCTTCGGCATCGAGCACGTGCCGGCGCTCTACGCCTTCTGCAACTCGTGGAACCACGAGCGGTTCTGGCCGAAGGCGTTCGTGCACGTCGACGACGACGGTCGGGCCCAGGTCTGCGGCGAGGTGATCACCGACCTGGAACGCGGGGTCACCCCGCACCAGCTCGACCGGTTGCTCGACTGCGGCATCACCGAAGGCTGCCGGCTCGCCGCCGCCGTCGGCCAGCTACCCGGCCGGACGCCCGGATGACCGGCGGGTTCCGTCCCGGGGCGGACGGGTCGGCCGCGCCGCGCGACCCGGTCCTGGCCGCGGCGTTCGCCGACGCCGGGGACCTGCCCGACGGGGAGGCCCGGCTGGCCGAACTCGACCGGATCGCCGCCCGCGCCGACGCGCTCGGCGACCCGCACTCCGCCCTGGACGCCCGGTTCGCGCTGGTGGCGGCGTACCTGCGGCACGGCGGACGGTGGCGGATCGTCGAGCCGGTACGCCGCCTGCTGGCCGCCGTGGACCGCTCCCCCGACCTGCTCGACGCCCGTCCCGGCGACGCGGAACTGCTGCGGCGGCACCTGCGCCAGGCGGTGGAGGCCGCGATCGGCACCCCCCGGATCGGGCTGGACCAGGCGCACACCCTGCTCGACGCGCTGGCCCGCCGGGTCGGCGCGGAGGCCGGCGTGGTCGCCCAGTTGCGCTGCCGGCTCGCCGACCACGCCGGCGACGAGCCCACCGCCCGCCGCTGGTACGACAGGTGGACGGCCGCCGCGCCGGACCCGGAAGCCGGCTGCCCCGCCTGCCTGGCGGTACGCCGCGCCGAACTGCTCGCCGGCTGGGGCGACGACCGGGCCGCGTTGGCGGCGCTGCGCCCCGCGCTCGACGCCGGGGTCGACTGCACCGACCAGCCGGAACGGGCCCTCGCGGCGGGGCTGCTGCCGTGGCTGCGCACCGGGGCGGCCGGCCGGGCCGCGACGGCGCACCTGCGGGCGTACCGGCGGCACCGGCGGGAACGGGCCGCGTTGCCGTACCTGGCCGCGCAGTTGCGGTTCTGCGCGCTGGCCGGGCACCCGGACCGGGCGCTGGACCTCCTCGCCGAGCAGTTGCCCAGGCTGGACCACCCCTACGACGACCTGTCGGCGATGGAGTTCGCCGCCGCCGGGGCGCTGGTCTGCGCGCTCGCCGCCGAGTCCGGCCGGGACGCCCGCCGGGTCCGCCGCCCCGGCCACGCCGACCGGCCCGCCGCCGACCTGGAGGTGGCGACCCTCGGCACCGACCTGCTGGCCGAGGCGACCCGGCTGGCGGGCAGCTTCGACGCGCGCAACGGCACCGGTCACCACGCCGGCCGGATCGCCGCCTGGCTGGCCGAACGGCCGACCGGCGACCCGGTGCCCCTGCCGGAGCCGGAGAGCGTCGAGGACCCGGCCGACGAACCGTTCCTGCCCTCGGCCGAGGAGCCGGCCCCGCTGAGCCTTTCGCAGCTCACCGCCGTGCTGGACACCCGGGGCGACGTGTACGCCGTCGACGCCGCAGGCGTGGTGGTCGGCCGCTGGGACGAGGCGGTCGTGCAGTTCCGCCTGCTGGGCCGGGACGGGGAGATCCTGCACGCCCGGGTGGTGGCGGCCCGGCGGCTGGCGGCGGGCCGGCTCGCCGAGGCGTACGAGTTCTGCAACGCCTGGAACCACGACCGGCTGCTGCCGAAGGCGTACGTCCACGAGCTGCCCGGCGGTGAGCTGGTGCTGGCCGGCGACGTCACCACCGACCTGGCGCACGGGGTGGCCCCGGCGCAGCTCGGCATCCTGGTCGACGCGGCGGTGAGCACCGGCGTCGCGTACGCCGCCGCGGTCGCCGCCCTGCCCTGACCGCCACCGCCCGCACACGGCAGCGGCCCCCGACCTCCGGGCGGTGGAGGTCGGGGGCTGCGGTACCAGGGTGGTCAGCGACCGCGTCGCGTTCCCTGCTGGCCGCCGTTCGCGGTGACCAGGGTCAGGTTGTTGCGCTGGAGGATCTCGTTGACCGGCTGGAAGAAGGTGACGCCGCCGACGGTGCAGTCACCGGAGCCGCCGGAGGTGACGCCCTGCGCCTGGTCGCCGGCGATCCACGAGCCACCGGAGTCGCCCGGTTCGGCGCAGACGTCGGTCCGGGTCAGCCCGGTCACCGTCCCCTCCGGGTAGTTGACGGTGGCGTTGCGGGCCTGGACGACGCCGCACCGGGCACCGGTGGTCGAGCCGGAACGGCAGATCGACGCGCCGGGCGGCACCTCGACGGAGCCGTTGACCGGCACCGTGCCGCCGTTGAAGTCGCTGACCACCCCCTGCGGGGTCCACTGGCCGTTGGTGCGCACGAACGCCCAGTCGTCACGCGGGAACGACGACGCCGCGAACACCCCCTGCCGAGCCTGGTTGAACCCGGTGGTGCGGTCGCCGACCCGGCCGCAGTGCCCGGCGGTGACGAACCCGCCCACCACCGCGAAGCCGATCGAGCAGCGCCCGACGTCGTTGATGAAGAACGGGTCGCCGCCGACCAGGTCGAACAGCGGCCGCGGCTGCTCCCGGGAGGTGGTGACCCGGACCGCGTCCGCCGGGGCCCCGCTGCCCGCCGCCCACCGGCGGGCCCGCGCCTCGGCACCCGGCTGGGCGAGCACCACCACCGAGTTGGTGGCGACGTCGACGTACCAGCCGGTGATGGCCGGGGACGCCTGACCGCCGACCGCGTCGAGCCGGGTCTTCGCCGCGTCCAGCTCGCCGACGGCCCGGTCGACCGGCCTGGGCACGGCACCGGCGGCCCGGACCCGGTCGGCCTGGGCGGGGTCGGCGACCGCCACGTTCAGGGTGGACCCGTCGCCGCTGAGCCAGGCCCCGCCGTAGTCGTTGCCGAGCGCGGCCCGCAGCCCGGTCAACCGGGCGGTGGCCTGCTGCTCGGCGGTCAACCGCCGGACCGCCTGGTCCCGGCTGATCCGCAGGTCACGGCTCAGCGCGTCCACCACCTCGGGGGCCGGCCCGCCGGCCGCGCGGGCGTCGGTCCCCCCGGCGCGTGGCGTGCCCTGGTCACCGGCGAACGACGGCAGGGTCACCGCCGCCGTCAGTCCCGTCGCCGCCAGCACGACGCCGATCGCTGTCATCCGTCTGCGGTCCATCCGTCATGCTCCTCCCGGCCGACGCGGGGTACGCCCGCCGGACGGAGGTACGCAGGCGGCCACCGTTCGGTTGAGCACATCCGCAGTTATCGACGTACGGTGACCGTCGGGTCACGCATTCCCGTCCTGCCTGTCCCCCGCAGGGTGTGGTTGGCCGGGTGGCCGCCGCCGATACTGGGAGTCATGCAGGCGCGACGACAGCTCGGCGAGTTCCTCCGCTCGCGACGCTCCCGGCTCAGCCCCCAGGAGGCCGGGGTGGCCACCTACGGCGGCCGGCGGCGGGTGCCGGGGCTGCGCCGGGAGGAACTGGCCCTGCTGGCCGGGGTGAGCGCCTCGTACTACGCCCGGCTGGAGCAGGGGCAGGCCACGAACGCCTCACCCGAGGTGCTGGACGCGCTCAGCCGGGCGCTGCGGCTCGACGCCACGGAACGCCGCCACCTGTCCGGGCTGGCCGCCGGACCCCGCCGCCAGGCCGTCCGCCGGCCCCCGCCGGAACGGGTCGACCCGGCCGTCCACCAGCTCGTCGCCGCCCTCGGGGACGTGCCCGCGCTGGTGCTCGGCCGCCGGCTCGACGTGCTGGCCTGGAACACCGCCGGCCACGCCCTGTTCGCCGGTCACCTGGAACCCGACTCGGTGGACCTGCCGGACCGGCGGCCCAACATGGCGCGGCTGGTCTTCCTCGACGCGCACACCCGTGACCTGTACGTCGACTGGCCGGCCAAGGCACGGGCCGTGGTGGCGACCCTGCGGATGGCCTCCGGGCAGCATCCGACGGACCCGCTGCTGGCCGCGCTGGTGGGCGAACTCGCGGTACGCAGCCCCGAGTTCGCCGCCCGGTGGGCCGACCACCGGGTCAAGGCCGGCGGCACCGCCGCGTACGGGATGCGGCACCCGCTGGTCGGCACGCTGACCGTCACCCAGCAGAGCCTGCGCACCGAGGACGACCAGACGGTCGTCGTCGCCACCACCGCACCGGGTTCCCCGTCGCAGGCGGCGATGACCCTGCTGGTGCACGCCACGGTCACCGGTCGCGCCACCGCCCGGCAACCGCTGCCCGAGCGCGGCTGACCCGCCACTCCCGCCCCCGGCGGCACCGGGCGGGTGCCGCCGTCCCACCCCGCTGCGGCGGCCCACCGCCGGACACCGTCGTCCGGTGCGGTCCGACGCCGCGCCACACCACGCGACGACGGCGCTCCGCACGGGGCGTCCGGTCGTCCGTGCCCGAAACCGGACCCGCTCCCGGGTCCACGCACCCACGAAGGACGAACCATGCGCAGAAGAATCCGCACCCTCGCGGTGGCCGTCGCGGCAGTCGGCGTCCTGGCCGTACCGGCGACGCAGGCGGTGGCCGGCCCGGCGGGAGGCGTCCCGGCCGCCACCGTCGACCCGTCGACCCTGCCCGCCCGGATCGCCGTCCACTTCGACCCGACGACGGGGCAGCTACCGGAGAACATCGCGTGGGCCCCCGACGGCACCGCCTACCTCACCTTCGCGGCGGCCCGGCAGGTCGTCGCCGTCGACCCGGCGGGCCGGACCCGGGTGCTGGCCACCCTGCCCGCCCCCGCCGACGGCGGCGTGCACACCCCGGTGCTCGGCTTCGCCCTGACCACCGGGATCGTCCGGACCGGCGACGGCACCCTCTACTTCCTGTACGCCAGCGGTGACGCCGCCAGCACCGGCCTCTACCGGCTGACGCCCGGCCAGCCGCCGCGACGGATCGCCGCGCTGCCCGCCACCGGGCTGCCCAACGGGCTGGCGCTCGACCCGACGGGCCGGACGTTCTACCTGACCGACTCGGTGCTCGGCACCGTCTCCACGGTGCCGCTGGCCGGCGGCCCGGCCCGGGTCTGGTCGTCGGCGTCCGCCCTCGCCGCGACGGGCTTCCTCGGCGTCAACGGCGTCAAGGTGCGCGGCGGCGCGGTCTGGGTGACCAACCTGGACCAGGGCACCCTGCTGCGGATTCCGCTGCGGCAGGGCCGCCCGGGAGCCGTCGAGGTCAGGGCGACCGGGCTGGTCGGCATCGACGACTTCGCGTTCACCGCCGACGGCCGGGTCGTCGCCGCCCTCAACGGGCCGAACACGGTGGTCGGCATCGACCACGACGGACGGACCAGGACCCTGCTGACCGGTGCCGACGGGCTCCAGAACCCGACCTCGGTGGCCGTACGCGGGCGCACGGTCCTGGTGGCCAGCGCCGCCTACGTCACCGCGACCGACCCCAACCTGATCGTGGCCACCCTGCGCCACCGCTGAGCCCACCGCACAACGGGCCGGCCACCGTCGTGACGACGGTGGCCGGCCCGCAGCGTCCGGGTGGGGGAAGCCGCTCAGACCTCGACGACGGTCGGGACGATCATCGGGCGGCGGCGGTACGCGTCGTTGACCCAGCGCCCCACGGTGCGCCTGACGATCTGCTGGAGCTGGTGCGGGTCGGTGATGCCGTCCGCGGCGGCCCGGTTCAGCGCCTCGGTGACCAGCGGGATCACCGGGTTGAACGCGGCCGGGTCCTCGGAGAAGCCCTTCGCCGACAGGGTCGGGCCGGCGACCACCTTGCCGGTGACCGAGTCGACGACGACGGTGGTGGCGATGAAACCGCCGTCACCGAGGATCCGCCGCTCGGTGAGCAGCGACTCGCTGACGTCACCCACGGCCAGGCCGTCGACGTAGACGTAGCGGCTCTTCACGTGCCCGACCACGCTGGCCCGGCCCTCGACCAGGTCGACGACGTCGCCGTCCTCGCAGATCACCACTCGGTCCGGGGCGACGCCGGACTCGATGCCGAGCCGGGCGTGCGCCCGCAGGTGCCGCCACTCGCCGTGCACCGGCATCAGGTTGCTCGGGCGCACCACGTTGAGCAGGTAGAGCAGTTCACCGGCCGGGGCGTGGCCGGAGACGTGCACCTTGGCGACGTCCTTGTGCACCACCACCGCGCCGGCCCGGGCCAGCCGGTTGATCACCCGGTAGACCGAGGTCTCGTTGCCGGGGACCAGCGACGAGGCGAGCACGACCGTGTCGCCGGGGGCGATGGTGATGTGCCGGTGGTCACCGCTGGCCATCCGACCCAGGGCGCTCATCGGCTCGCCCTGCGAACCGGTGGACATCAGCACGATCTGGTCGGGCGGCAGCGTGGTGGCCTCCTCGATGCCGATCACCAGACCGGCCGGGATGTTGAGCAGGCCGAGGTCGCGGGCGATGCCCATGTTGCGGACCATCGACCGGCCGATCAGCGCCACCTTGCGGCCGTGCTCCAGCGCCGAGTCGAAGACCTGCTGCACCCGGTGCACGTGCGAGGCGAACGAGGCGACGATGATCCGCCCCTTCGCCTTCGCGAAGATCGAGTCGAGCACCGGCCCGATCTCCCGCTCCGGGGTGACGAAACCGGGGATCTCGGCGTTGGTGGAGTCCGACAGCAGCAGGTCGACGCCCTCCGCGCCGAGCCGGGCGAAGCCGGCCAGGTCGGTGATCCGGCCGTCCAGCGGGAGCTGGTCCATCTTGAAGTCACCGGTGTGCAGCACCAGGCCGGCCGGGGTGCGCACGGCCACCGCGAGGGCGTCCGGGATCGAGTGGTTGACCGCGAAGAACTCACACTCGAACGGGCCCAGCCGCTCCCGGCCGCCCTCGCGCACGGTCAGGGTGTAGGGCTGGATGCGCCGCTCGGCCAGCTTCGCCTCGACCAGGGCGAGGGTGAACTGGGAGCCGACCAGGGGGATGTCCGGCTTGTGGGCGAGCAGGTACGGCACCGCGCCGATGTGGTCCTCGTGACCGTGGGTGAGCACGATCGCCTGCACGTCGGCCAGCCGGTCCAGGATGGGTGCGAAGTCGGGCAGGATCAGGTCCACCCCGGGCTGCTCCACGTCGGGGAAGAGCACCCCGCAGTCGACGATCAGCAGCTTGCCGTCGTACTCGAAGACGGTCATGTTCCGGCCGATGGCACCGAGTCCGCCGAGCGGGATGATCCGCAGCCCGCCCTCGGGCAGCGGCGGGGGCAGTTCACCCTCGAATTGCGCCTCGGTCACGCGTCCACCTCATTCTGCGACGCCGTAACCCGGCGTCCGTCGTGTCGTTCGATCATTCGGGCAGGTCCAGGCCCGCCGCCGCGCAGTCCGCGCGCAGCAGGGCCAGTTCGTCGTCGGTGGCGTCCACCAGCGGCGGACGCACCGGGCCGGCGGGCAGGCCCAGCACGTTCAGGCCCGCCTTCACCAGGATGGTGCCCGGGCTACGGAAGATCCCGGTGAACAGCGGCAGCAGCCGCCGGTGCAGGGTCAGCGCCGTGCCGGTGTCACCCGCGTCGTACGCCTCGATCATCTGCTTGGCGAGCGCGCCGGTGAAGTGGGTCGACGTGCCGACCAGCCCGACCCCGCCGACCGCCAGGGTGGGCAGGGTGAGCGAGTCCTCGCCACTGTAGAAGGCGAGGTCGGTGCGGCTGGTCACCCAGCCGGTGGCGGTCAGGTCGCCCTTGGCGTCCTTGACCGCGACGATCCGCTCGTGCGCGGCGAGCCGCACCAGCGTCTCGGTCTCGATCGGCACCCCGGCGCGGTGCGGGATGTCGTACATCATGATCGGCAGTCCGGTGCCGTCGGCGACCGCGGTGAAGTGCGCCACCAACCCCCGCTGCGGCGGCCTGCTGTAGTACGGGGTGACCACCAGCAGGCCGTGCGCGCCGGCCTTCTCTGCCGCGGCGGCCAACTCGATGGTGTGCCGGGTGTCGTTGGTGCCGACGCCGGCCACGATCTGCGCCCGGTCACCGATCGCCTCGACCACCGCGCGGATCAGCGTCTCCTTCTCCGCGTCCGAGGTGGTCGGCGACTCGCCGGTGGTGCCGTTGAGCACCAGCGCGTCGTTGCCCTGCTCGTCGACGAGGTAGGTCGCCAGCCGGACGGCCCCGTCGAGATCGAGGGAGCCGTCGGCGGTGAACGGGGTCGCCATCGCGGTGAGCAGCCGCCCGAACGGGCGCGACACGCCCCGGTCGGGGGCGGCAGGGTGGTCGTGCGTCATGCTCACAACCTAGCGGACGAGCACCGGACAGCCGGTGGGGAAGGGCTCAGGACAGCTGTGCGTGCGGGCTGGTCGCCACCTCGGTGCCGTCGGGCAGGGTCGAGACGACGAAGTCGGCGAAGACGTTCGGGGCGACCCGCTGGAGCTGCCGCAGGCACTCCACGGCCAGCTCACGGATCTCCACGTCGGCGTGCTCGGTGGCCCGCATCCCGATGAAGTGCCGCCAGGCGCGGTAGTTGCCGGTGACCACGATCCGGGTCTCGGTGGCGTTGGGCAGCACCGCCCGCGCCGCCTGCCGGGCCTGCTTGCGGCGCAGCGTCGGGTTGGGCTCGTCGGCGAACCGCTGCTCCAACCCCTCCAGCAGCTCGGTGTACGCCCGCACGCTCGCCTCGGCGGCCTCGACGAACCGCTTGTGCAGCTCCGGGTCGTCGGCGATCACCGCCGGCTCGACCATCGCCGCGTCCCGCTCCGGCACGTAACGCTGGGAGAGCTGGGAGTAGGAGAAGTGCCGGTGCCGGATCAGCTCGTGGGTGAACGAGCGGGACACCCCGGTGAAGTAGAACGTCACGCTGCCGTGCTCCAGCACCGACAGGTGCCCGACCTCCAGGATGTGCGCCAGGTAGCCGGCGTTGGTGGCGGTCGCCGGGTTCGGCTTCTTCCAGCTCTGGTAGCAGGCCCGACCGGCGAACTCGGCGAGCGCCTGGCCGCCCTCGGCGTCGGTCGACCACGGCACGCCGTCGGGGGCCTGGAACTGGGTCCACGCGATCAACTGCACCTGGGGCTGCACCATCTCCGGCATTCCTGCGACTGTAGTGGCCCGGCGGGCTGCGGGGAAACTCGGGCCACCGCGCTGACCAGCGAGATCATGGACAGTTCCGGCCGGGGGCACCGGCGGGTGGTCAACGTCTCCCACCCGGCCGCCGCCAGCCGCGGCCGGTCAGACGTAGAGCGCCGTGAACGGTGCCCAGGGCAGGTTGCGCAGCACCGAGAAGGCCATCCAGACGGCGAGGAACCCGCCGATCACCGGGGAGCTGAGCCGCAGCTCGGGCAGCCGCCACCCGAACGCCTGCCGGCCCGCCCAGGCGACGAAGAGGTACGCCAGGAAGGGCACCGCGAAGACGAACACGGCGTGGTGGCGGGCGGCGGCCGGCAGGTCGGCGTGCAGGAGGTACCACAGCGCGCGGGTGCCCCCGCAACCCGGACAGTCCAGCCCGGTGGTCAGCTTGAGCAGGCAGCTCGGCGCGGCGTCCGGGTCGCTGGTGGTCGGGTCACTGACCAGCGCGTACGCCATGCCGGCGGCGACGCAGCCGAGCGCGGCCAGCGGGGCCGCCCAGCGCGGCGACCGGGCGTGCAACCGGAGCACGAACCGGGTGAGCCGGTCCGGCTCGGGCGGCTGCCACACCACCGGCGGCCCCGCCGACCAGGACCCGGGCGGCACCCCGTCGACGCCCGCGCCCGGGTGGGGGTACGGGTCGGTCGGTGTGCCGACGGGCACGGGATCGGCCAGCGTGTGGGTGGTGCCGGCCGGTGCGGCACCGGTCGACGTCGGATCGGTGCCCTGCCCCGACCGGGTCGGCCCGGTCGGCCCGTCAACGCTCGTCACGGCCTCACGGTACACCGGTGAGGCTGCGCAACGCGGCGGTCAGCGGGGCGGCCAGGTCACCGGCCGCCGGTGGGGCGACCGCGTCCAGGCCGAGCCAGCCGGCGAGCCGGTACAGCTCGGCGGCGAGCGCGACGGCGGTCTCCCCCGGGTCGACGCCGGGCTCCCGCCAGGCCGCCGGCACCAGCAGCACCCCGGCCTTGCGGTCGGCCTTGAGGTCGACCCGGGCGGTGAACCGCTCCCCCTGCAGGAACGGCAGCACGTAGTAGCCGTGCACCCGCTGCGCGGCCGGCACGTAGATCTCGATCCGGTAGCCGAAGCCGAACAGCCGCTCGGTGCGGGCCCGCTCCCAGACCAGCGGATCGAACGGGCTGACCAGGGTGTTGCCCCGGACCCAGCGGGGCAGCCGGGCGTCGACGTGCCGCCAGGCCGGCTGCCGCCACCCCTGCACCGTCACCGGCACCAGCTCACCGGCCTCGACCAGCTCGGCGACGGCCTGCCGGGCACCGGCCAGCGGGAGCCGGAAGTAGTCCCGCAGCTCCGGCTCGGCGGCCACCCCCAGCGACCGGGCGGCCACCGCGACCAGGGTGCGGTACGCCTGCGCATCGGTCGGCGTGGGCGCGTCGAGCGCGGCCGCCGGCAGCACCCGTTCGGGCAGGTCGTAGCGGCGGGCGAAGGAGGGCGTCCGGTCGGCGGCGGTGACCTCGCCGGCCCAGAACAGGAACTCCAGCGCCCGCTTCACCGCCGACCAGTTCCAGCCCCAGTTGCCGGTCTCCCGGGGCGCGTCGTGTTCGATCTCGGCGGCGGTCAGCGGCCCGGCGGCGGCCACCTCGTCGCGCACCCAGGCGACCAGTTCGGGCTGCTCGGCGGCGATCCGGCGCATCCCGCCCCAGGCGTCGTCGCGGGCCTTGGCCATCCGCCAGCGCAGCGCGGCGTGCAGCCCCACCGGCACCAGGGACGCCTCGTGCCCCCAGTACTCGAACAGCTCGCGGGGGCGGCGGTAGGCGGCGGTGTCGAGCAGGCCGGTCGGGTAGGGGCCGAGCCGGCTGTAGAGCGGCAGGTAGTGCGCCCGTTGCAGCACGTTGACCGAATCCATCTGGATCAGCCCGACCCGGTCGAGCACCCGGCGCAGGTGCCGGCGGGTGGGCACCCCGGCGGGCGCGGGGTCGGCGAAACCCTGGGCGGCGAGCGTCATCCGCCGGGCCTGGGCGAGCGAGAGCGATTCCGGTGCGACCATCGCCGACGACCCTAGACCAGCGGTACGACACCGGAGCGGACACTGGACCGACCGCCCGTCGGGGCATAGAACGGACGCATGCTCACCATCCGCCGCGAGGAGCCCGACGACGCCGAGGCGATCGCGCGGGTGCACATCCACGGCTGGCAGGCCGGGTACGCCGGCATCATGCCGGCCGAGGTGCTGGTCCGGCTCAACCCGGTGGCCTGGGCGCAACGCCGGCGGGACGTCGGCACGGCCGACCCGGAGCACCCGTTCACCACCCTGCTCGCCGAGATCCACGGGATGCCTGCCGGGTTCACCACCTTCGGGCCGTACCGCAACAACCAGGACCGGGGCGACCTGGACCCGGCGTACGGCGAGGTGCTGGCGATGTACGTCGAGCCGGCGCACTGGGGCGACGGCACCGCGCAGGCCCTGTTCGCCGCCGCCCGCGACGGACTGGCGGCACGCGGCTGGCGGGAGTACCGGCTCTGGGTGCTCGCCGACAACGCCCGCGCCCGCCGGTTCTACGAGCGGGCCGGCCTGTCAGTCGACGGCGAGCGGTCCCGCTACCCGGTGCCGCTGGCCGGTGGCGGTCCCCCGGTGTACCTCGACGAACTGCGCTACACCGGCCGGTTGCCCGGCTGAGCCGGCCGGCCGCCGCCCGACGACGGGATCGACCGGTCCGACGGGGTCGCCGGGCCCGCCGCCGACCGGTGCCGCCCAGGTGCGGATCGGCAGCAGCACCAGCAGCACCAGGCTGATCCAGACGTAGGTGTTGCTGCCCAGGAAGCCGCCGACCCCGGTGAAGTCCTTCTCCCAGGCCCAGACGATCCGGCTGCACAGCAGCGCGTAGGAGACCACCGCGCCGGCCAGCAGCGCGCGCCGCCGCAGGCTGCCGGCGGGCGCGGCGACCGCGTTGTCGACCAGCAGGATCAGCGCCGGAATCAACCAGACCAGGTGGTGCACCCAGGTGACCGGGCTGACCAGGCACATCAGCGCGCCGGTCAGGGCCAGCCCGGTGGCCTCGTCGCCGACCGCCACGGCGGCCCGGCAGCGCCAGCCCCAGACGGCGACGGTGACCAGCACCAGCGCCAGCCAGGCCAGGGTGCTCGGGTGTTCCGGGTCGAGCCGGGCCACCACGCCGCGCAGCGACTGGTTGGACACGAACGCCAACTCGCCCACCCGGTCGGTGTTCCACAGCGCCGACGTCCAGAACTCCCGGGCGGCGTCGGGGAAGAGGGCCGCGGCGAGCAGGGTGGCGGCGGCCGCGGCGACGACGGCGGTGCCGGCGGCCCGGAACCGCCTGGTGATCAGCAGGTAGACGATGAAGACGCCCGGGGTCAGCTTGATCGCGGTGGCCAGCCCGATGCCGACCCCGGCCCACCGGTTGCCGGCCGGCAGCAGCCGCAGCAGGTCCACCGCGACCAGGAACAGCAGCAGCATGTTGACCTGGCCGAAGTTGACCGTCTCCCGCATCGGCTCGAACGCGGCGGCCAGGCAGAGCGCCACCGCCAGGACGAACCACCGGGTCCAGCCGGCCCGCCGGGCCACCGGGTCGAGCAGCCACCAGACCAGCACCGCGCTGACCACCACCGTGGCGGCCACGCTGACGGTGATCGCGGCCGGCCACGGCAGGTACGCCATCGGCAGCATCACCAGGGCGGCGAACGGCGGGTAGGTGAAGCCGTACTGGGTGCCCGGCTTGAGGTAGTCGTAGATCTCGCCGTGGTCGTGCACCCAGAAGTGCAGCGCGCCGTAGTAGACCTTCAGGTCGAAGAAGCCGTGCCGGACGGCCGCCACGGACAGGAACGCGGCCACCGCGACGGCGAGCACCGCCACCGCGACGACCTGCCCGGCCGTCCGCCTGGCCCCCTGCGCCACCGTCGTCTCCCTCGCTGTGGCCTAGGCTTTCGTGCCATGGCTCTGGGGTACGTCCGCCCGGCGCGTCCCGAGGACGCCGCCGAGATCGCCCGTGTGCAGCTCGCGACCTGGCGGGTCGCGTACCGTCGGCTGCTGCCCCGGCACGTGCTCGACAACCTGGACGAGGCGTGGCTCGCCCGGCGGTGGAGCGCGGCGGTGCAGGAGCCGCCCTCGGCCGCGCACCGGGTGCTCGTCGCCGTGGAACAGGCCGAGCAATCCTATCTGGTGGGGTTCGCGGCTTCCGGGCCGGCGGACGCCGAGGCGCTCGCCCCGGGCGAGCCGGCCACGGCACTGGGCGCCGGGGTGGTCGCGGTGACCGACCTGCTGGTCGAGCCGCGCTGGGGTCGGCGCGGGCACGGCAGCCGGCTGCTCGCCGCCGCCGTGGACGCCTGGCGCGGCGACGGGTTCACCCACGCGGTCGCCTGGACGTTCGACGGCGACGAGGCGACCCGTAGGTTCCTCACCAGCACCGGCTGGGAGCCGGACGGCGCGGCCCGCGCGCTGGACGTCGACGACATGCTCGTCCCCCAGGTGCGGCTGCACGTCGCGGTCCCCGCCGAACCGGACGACACGCCCTGACCCGGCCGGTTCTGTCGGCCCGCCCTGGTAGACCGGAGACGGCGGTACGCCACCGACGGTGAGGGAGACGGGCATGTTCCGGGAGACGAAGGCGTTCAGCGGGTTCTCGGCCGACGACACCGACCGGGCCCGGGAGTTCTACGCCGGCACCCTCGACCTGCGGGTGTCGCAGCTCGGCGGCCCCGGTGGGCTGCTGATGCTGCACCTGGCCGGCGACCGGGACGTGGTGGTCTACCCCAAGGCCGACCACGTGCCGGCGACGTTCACGGTGCTCAACTTCCCGGTGACCGACGTCGACCGGGCGGTCGACGAGCTGACCGCGCGGGGGGTGCGGTTCGCGCGCTACCCGGGGCTGCCGCAGGACGACCGGGGGATCATGCGCGACAACGGGCCGACGATCGCCTGGTTCACCGACCCGGCCGGCAACATCCTGTCCGTCATCGAGCAGGAGTGACCCCGCGCCGGGTCAGCGGCGCAGCTCGACGACCAGCTCGTCGTCCTCCACCGCCCCCGTCGGGGTGAAGCCCAGCGAGGCGTAGAGCCGCGCGGCGGCCGTGTTGTCCGGGTGGTACGACAACCGGACGGGGTGCCCGCCGTCCGGCCCGCCCAGCCAGGCGGCGAGGGTGCGTACGGCGGCCCGGCCCACCCCCCGGCCCTGCTCGGCGGCGTCGATCAGCATTCCGCCGATCCACCGCGACCCGTCGTCGTCCACGCCCCACATGACGTGGCCGGCCACGGTTTCGTCGGCGTGGACCGCCAGCGACGTCCACACCTCGGAACGCGAGGTCAACACCAGGTAGCGGGCCGCCAGCGCCGGCACCCACCCCCGCTGGTCGTCGCGGGGGGCCAGGTCGGCCACCGCCCGCCAGTTGTCGTCGTCCACCGGGCGCAGGGTGACCCGCCGCCCGAGCCGATCGGTATGTCCGGAATCCAGCACCGGGGCAGCCTAGGGGCGCACGACGGCACCCGCCAACGAATTCGTCGCCACGCGCACGCCACACCCGACCCGGCACCCGGGCACGGCGGGCGGGCGACGCGGCAGGTCTAGTCGAGCAGGGCGTCCAGGCCGACGGTCAGCCCCGGGCGCTGCCGGACCGCCCGCACCGCCAGCAGCACCCCGGGCATGAACGACACCCGGTCGTACGAGTCGTGCCGGATGGTCAGCGTCTCGCCGAGGGTGCCGAACAGCACCTCCTGGTGGGCGAGCAGGCCGGTGGCGCGGACCGCGTGCACGCGTACCCCGTCGATGTCGGCACCCCGCGCGCCGGACACCTCGTCCCTGGTGGCGTCGGGGGCGGGGCCGAGGCCGGCCTCGGCGCGGGCCTGCGCGACCAGCCGGGCGGTGTGGGTGGCGGTGCCGCTCGGCGCGTCGAGCTTGCGCGGATGGTGCTGCTCGATGATCTCCACGGACTCGAAGTGCCGGGCCGCGCGGGCGGCGAACTGCATCATCAACACCGCGCCGATGCCGAAGTTGGGGGCGATCACCACCCCGACGTCGGGCCGGTCGGCCAGCCAGCCGCGCACCTGCTCCAGCCGCTGCCCGGTGAAGCCGGTGGTGCCGACCACCGCGTGCACGCCCCGCTCGATGCACCAGCGCAGGTTGTCCATGACCGCGTCCGGGGTGGTGAAGTCGACGACCACCTCGGCGGAGGCGGCGGCGGACAGCTCGTCGCCCTGGTCGACGGCGGCCACCAGCGCCAGGTCGTCGGCCCCGTCGACCGCCCGGCACACCTCGGCGCCCATCCGGCCCCGGGCACCCAGCACGCCGACCCGGACCGCCCCGCCCGGAACCTTCTCCTGCTCGTCAGTCACGCGGCACAACCTATCCCAATCGGGACGCGGGCCACCGCCGGACCACCACCGTCCCACCGGCCGGTCCCGGTACGCGCTCCGGACCCGGCCGCAGCCCACCCGGACGCCGGCGGGTCGGACCGCCGCCGGGACGACCCGGCGGCGGGTGGCGGGGGCGGGCTCAGCCGGCGAAGTCGTGCTCGCCGAACGGGCCGACCACCGCCAGCGACATCGGCCGGCCCAGCAGCTCGGCGGCCAGGGTGTTCACGTCGGCCACGGTCACCGCGTCGACCCGGGCCAGCAGCTCGTCCACCGGCATCAGGTCGCCGTAGAGCAGCTCACCCTTGGCCAGCCGGCTCATCCGGGAGCCGGTGTCCTCCAGGCCCAGCACGAACGAGCCCTTGCTCATCCCCTTGCCCCGGGCCACCTCCGCCTCGGTGAGCCCGTCGGCGGCCACCCGGGCCAGCTCGGCACGGGTCAACCGGAGCACCTCGTCGACCTTGCCCGGCGCGCAGCCGGCGTAGACGGCGAACAGGCCGCTGTCGGCGTACTGGCTGGCGTAGGAGTAGACCGAGTAGGCCAGGCCACGCCGTTCGCGGATCTCCTGGAACAGCCGGCTGGACATGCCGCCGCCGAGGACGTTGTTGAGCACCCCGAGGGCGAACCGCCGCTCGTCGACCCGGTCGATGCCGGGGCAGCCGAGGATGACGTGCGCCTGCTCGGTCTCCTTCGGCTCGACCAGGACGGCGGCCGGCTTCGTGCGTACCGCCGGGGTGTTGCGCCGGGGCGTGCCCGGTGCGGCCGGGTCGGTGTCCAGCGGGGTGCCGCGCAGCGCCTGACGGACCAGCCGGACCACGGTGGCGTGGTCGAGGTTGCCGGCGGCGGCGACGACGATCTGCGGCGCGGTGTAGCGGCGGCGGTAGAAGCTCTGGATCTGCCGGCGGGTCATCGGGGTGACCGTCTCCTCGGTGCCGGAGATCAGCCGGCCGAGAGGATGGTCGCCGTAGACGGCGCGGGCGAACAGGTCGTGCACCTCGTCGCCGGGCTCGTCGTCGTGCATGGCGATCTCTTCGAGGATGACCCCGCGTTCGGTCTCCACGTCGGCCGGCTCCAGCAGCGAGTCGGCGACCGCGTCGCACATCACGTCGATGGCCAGCGGCAGGTCCTCGTCGAGCACCCGCGCGTAGTAGCAGGTGTATTCCTTGGTGGTGAAGGCGTTGGTCTCGCCACCCACCGCCTCGATCTCGGCGGAGATCTCCAGCGCGGTGCGCTTGTGGGTGCCCTTGAACAGCAGGTGTTCCAGGAAGTGCGCGGCACCGGCCTGGGGGCCCGTCTCGTCCCGCGAGCCGACCGTGACCCAGATGCCGAACGAGACGCTGCGCATCGTCGGGATCGCCTCGGTGAGCACCCGCAGCCCGCTCGGCAGCACGGTCCGCCGTACGGTGCCGCCCAGCGGGTCGTCACTGATCGTGCGGGTGACCGCCCGGGACGTCGCACCGGCACGGCCCGGTTGCGCCCCGGTGGCGTGCCGTCCGGCGTCGGGCGACGCCACCGGCCGTCGACCAGAGGGAAACGACGAACGCTGGGCCCGACTCACGGAAACCTGCTCTCGGTGCGACGAGGGGTGGAGGGAACACACCGGCCGGGTGACGACGACGTCGTCACCCGGCCGGTCACTGCTCAGCTGTGCCGGGTACGCCGACGCGGACGCTCGCCGCCGTCGCCGCCCTCGCCGCCACCCGGGCCGCGCTCGCCGCGCTCCGGCGCCCGACCACCCCGGTCGCCGCCCCGGTCACCGCGGTCACGCGGACCCCGGTCACCGCCCCGGCCGGCCGGCCGGTCGCCACCGGCGGCCTCGCCCGCGGCCGGCGCCTCGGCACCCTCCGGCCGGACCTTGTCCAGGTAGATCTTGCCGCGGGCGTCGATGTCCGCGATCTCCACCTCGACCTTGTCGCCGACGTTGAGGAAGTCCTCGACCCGCTCGACCCGCTTGCCGTCGCCCACCTTGGAGATGTGCAGCAGGCCGTCGCGGCCGGGCAGCAGCGAGATGAACGCGCCGAACGCGGCGGTCTTGACCACCGTGCCGAGGAACCGCTCGCCGGCCTTGGGCAGGGTCGGGTTGGCGATCCCGTTGATCCGGTCCACGGCGGCCTGCGCCGACGGGCCGTTGGTCGCGCCGACGTAGATCGTGCCGTCGTCCTCGATGGAGATCTCGGCGCCGGTCTCGTCCTGGATGGCGTTGATGGTCTGCCCCTTCGGGCCGATCACCATGCCGATCTTGTCCACCGGGATCTTGACGGTGGTGACCCGGGGCGCGTAGTCCGACATCTCGGCCGGGGCCTCGATCGCCGCCTGCATCACCCCGAGGATGGTCTGCCGGGCCTCGTTCGCCTGCTGGAGCGCGGCGGCGAGCACGTCCGACGGGATGCCGTTGAGCTTGGTGTCGAGCTGGAGCGCGGTGACGTACTCCGGCGTGCCGGCGACCTTGAAGTCCATGTCACCGAACGCGTCCTCGGCACCGAGGATGTCGGTAAGCGTCACGTACTGGGTCTTGCCGTCCACCTCGTCGGAGATCAGGCCCATCGCGATGCCGGCCACCGGCGCCTTGAGCGGCACACCGGCCGACAGCAGCGCCAGCGTCGAGGCGCAGACCGACCCCATCGAGGTCGAGCCGTTGGAGCCGAGCGCCTCGGAGACCTGCCGGATGGCGTACGGGAACTCCTCGCGCGACGGCAGCACCGGCAGCAGCGCCCGCTCGGCCAGCGCGCCGTGGCCGATCTCCCGCCGCTTCGGCGAGCCGACCCGGCCGGTCTCCCCGGTCGAGTACGGCGGGAAGTTGTAGTTGTGCATGTAACGCTTGCGGTTCTCCGGGGAGAGGGTGTCCACCATCTGCTCCATGCGCAGCATGTTCAGCGTGGTGACGCCGAGGATCTGGGTCTCGCCCCGCTCGAACAGCGCGGAACCGTGCACCCGGGGCAGCACGCCGACCTCGGCGGTGAGCGGCCGGATGTCGCGCGGCCCGCGGCCGTCGATGCGGACCTGCTCGCGCAGCACCCGGTTGCGGACCTCGGACTTGGTCAGCGAACGGAAGGCGGCGGAGAGTTCCTTCTCCCGGCCCTCGAACCGGCCGGTCAGCTCCTCGGCGACCTTGGCCTTGACCCGGTCCAGGGCCTCCTCGCGGTCGGCCTTGCCGGCGATCTGGAGCGCCTCGGCCACCTCGGCGCGGACCAGGTCGGCCACCGCCTGGTAGACGTCGTCCTGATAGTCCAGGAAGACCGGGAACTCGGTGACCGGCTTCGCGGCCACCTCGGCCAGCTCGCTCTGCGCGCGGCACAGCTCGCGGATGGCCGGCTTGGCGGCCTCCAGGCCGCTGGCGACGATCTCCTCGGTCGGGGCGGTCGCGCCGCCCGCGATCAGGGTCACCGCGTGCGGGGTCGCCTCGGCCTCGACCATCATGATCGCGACGTCGCCGTCCTCGAGGGCGCGGCCGGCCACCACCATGTCGAAGGTGGCGCGGGCCAGCTCCTCCAGGGTCGGGAACGCCACCCACTGGCCCTCGACGTGGGCCACCCGGGTCGCCCCGATCGGGCCGGAGAACGGCAGGCCGGACAGCTTCGTCGACATCGAGGCCGCGTTGATGGCGACCACGTCGTACGGGTGCTGCGGGTCGAGCGCGAGGACGGTCTCGACGACCTGGACCTCGTTGCGCAGGCCCTTGACGAACGACGGGCGCAGCGGCCGGTCGATCAGCCGGCAGGTGAGGATCGCGTCCTCGCTGGGCCGGCCCTCACGGCGGAAGAACGAGCCGGGGATGCGGCCCGCGGCGTACATCCGCTCCTCGACGTCGACGGTCAGCGGGAAGAAGTCGAACTGCTCCTTCGGGTGCTTACCGGCGGTGGTGGCGGAGAGGACGACCGTCTCGCCGAGCTGGGCGATGACGGAGCCGGCGGCCTGGCGGGCCAGCCGGCCGGTGGAGAAGGTGATCTCACGGGTGCCGAAGGACCCGTTGTCGATCACGGCGGTGCGGGATTCGGTGCCGAGGTTGGTCTCGGTCATGTGCGGCGGTACTCCTTCGCGTCGTGGGCCCACGACACCGGAGCTGCTCAGACGGCCGGTCTTCGATCGAAGCGCCCGGGTGGCCGGCAGGTTGCCGGGATGCCCGGGGGCCACTACCGGAGACCGGTACGCTGACCGGCTCCCTCTCGGGTGGTCGCGCGGCCCTCTTCTTCTGGTGGTGCGCGGAACGGGGGAGCGGCCAGGCGGCCGCTCCCCCGTCACGTCATCGGCGCAGGCCGAGCCGCTCGATCAGCGACCGGTAGCGGTTGATGTCCTTCTTCTGGACGTAGTTGAGCAGCCGACGGCGCCGACCGACCAGCAGCAGCAGCCCACGGCGGCTGTGGTGGTCGTGCTTGTGCACCTTCAGGTGCTCGGTCAGCTCCGCGATCCGCTTGGTGAGGACCGCGACCTGCACCTCAGGCGAACCGGTGTCGCCCTCGGCGGTCGCGTACTCCGAGCGGATCTTGGCCTTGGCTTCCTGGTCGAGCGCCATGTTCTCCCTGTTTCGGTGGGTTGACAACTGGTGTCCGTCGTTCGGGTCCGCGTGGACCGGAGACGGACGAACCTCGCACCCGCGGCGTCGTGCAGGCACGCGAGGCCCCGCGTCGGTCATCCGACGTCACCGCCACACTACCAGCCCGTCGCGGAACCGCCCGGTCAAGGCCCACGCGGCGGGCGTCGGCGGCCCGTCGACCCCGCCCGCCGGGCCGGTCAGGCGACCGCCAGGCGGGTCCGCGCGACGTCCTCGGCCATCTGCGCCAGCAGCGGCTCGATCGCGTCGTACCGGATCTGGCCGCGCAGGTGGGCGGCGAAGTCGAGGGCGACGTGCTCGCCGTACAGGTCGCCGGCGAAGTCCAGCACGTGTGCCTCGACCCGGCGCTCCCGGCCGTCGAACGTCGGGTTGGTGCCGATCGAGATGGCCGCCGGCAGCCGCTCGACGCCCCCGCGCACCAGCCAGCCGGCGTACACCCCGTCGGCGGGCACCGCCGCGTGCGGCGGGCAGCGCAGGTTGGCGGTGGGGAAGCCCAGCTCCCGGCCGCGCTGGTCGCCCAGCACCACCACCCCTTCGAGCCGGTGCGGCCGGCCGAGCACGGCGGTCGCCGCCGCCACGTCCCCGGCCTCGATCCGGGCCCGGACGTACGTCGAGGAGAAGACCGTGCCGTCGGCGGCGACCAGCGGGGCGTTCTCCACCACGAAGCCGTGGGTGCGGCCGAGCTGTTCGAGCAGCGCCACGTTCCCGGCGGCCCGGTGCCCGAACCGGAAGTTGTCCCCCACCACGACCAGCGCCGCGTGCAGGTGCTCGACCAGGATGTCGTGCACGAACGCCTCGGCCGGCAGCCGGGACAGCTCGGCGGTGAACGGCACCACGCACAGCACGTCGACCCCGAGCGCCCCGATCAGCTCCGCCTTGCGGATGGGCTCGGTGAGCACGGCCGGGTGTGCGCCGGGGCGGACCACCTCGGCGGGGTGCGGGTCGAAGGTCACCACCACCGACCGTACGCCCAGCTCACGGGCCCGCGCCACGGCGTGCCCGATGGTCGCCTGGTGACCCCGGTGCACGCCGTCGAAGACGCCGATGGTGACGACCGACCGCCCCCAGTCACCGGGTGCCGCCTCGTACCCCCGCCACCGCTGCATGCCGCTCCTTCCCTGCTCCACCACTGACCGGCTCACACCCGTACCCACCGCCGCCGGCCGTGCCGGCCGTCGTCCCCGCGCCCGTCGTCCCCGCCGCGCCGTCCCGCGGCCCGGTCAGGCCGGGGCGAGCACGATCTCCGCGCGGGCCCGGCCGTCCCGCTCGCTGACGATAGCGATCAGGCCGCCGTCCGGTCCGAAGACGGCGTACGGTCCGGCGATGCCCACCGGGTCCAGCGGGCCGCCGTGGGAGAGCACCTTCGCCTCGTCGGCGCTGGCCTGCCGACGGGAGAAGTACCTGTCGGCGGCGGTGTCGAGGGGCAGGGTGACCACCTCGGGGGCGCGCTGCTCCAGCGCCGCGAGGGTCGCCGACTCGGCCAGGGTGAAACTGCCCACAGCGGTACGCCGCAGCGCGGTGAGGTGCCCGCCGACGCCGAGCGCCAGGCCCGCGTCCCGGGCCAGCGCCCGGATGTACGTCCCGGAGGAGCAGGTGACGTCGATGTCCACGTCGATCACGTCCGGGGTGTCCCGGCGGATCGCCGACACGTCGAGCCGGGAGACGGTGACCCGCCGGGCGGGCAACTCGACCTGCTCACCGTCCCGGACCCGCTTGTACGCCCGCTCTCCGTTGATCTTGATGGCGCTCACCGCGCTGGGCACCTGGTCGATCTCGCCGGTCAACGGCACGAACGCGGCCCGGATCGCGGCGTCGGTCAGCGCGCCGGCCGGCGTGGTCCCGATCACGTCGCCCTCGGCGTCGTCGGTGACCGTGGACTGGCCGAGCCGGACCGTCGCGGTGTAGCTCTTGCCCGCCCCGATCACGTACGTCAACAGCCGGGTGGCCCGGCCCACCCCGATCACCAGCACCCCGGTAGCCATCGGGTCGAGGGTGCCCCCGTGCCCGACCCGACGGGTACGGGCCAACCGGCGGATGCGCGCCACCACGTCGTGCGACGTCATGCCGCCAGGCTTGTCGACCACGATCAGACCGTCACCGTTCACGACCGCCAAGCCTGCCAGACGGGTCCATCCCGCCCGCCACCGCACGGCACAATGCTCGTCGCGCCACGAGCCCTCCGTCACCCGTCAGGAGCCGCATGACCACGCCGCCGCCGCCCGAACACCGTGCCCGGGTCGAACTCCCCGAGTGGATGCGTCACCCGGAGCCGCCCCGTCGTACCCTCGGCCGGCGGTTGTCCGAGCTGGTCGAGGCCGTGCCGACGCTCCGCCGGGCCCGGCTGTCGCTCTGGCGGTGGCGCGACCGCAGCCGATTCAGCGAACGTCACCCGGTGGTCGCCGGGATCGTCTCGTTCGTGCTGGTGGCGACGCTGGCCAGCCTGCTGGTCGGCGGCGCGCTCTACCTGTTCGCCCGGATGCGCGCCGGCACCCTCTGAGCCCGTGGCCCCCCACCCCGGGCCAGTCCTCGCCCGTGGCCCCGGACGGGACAGCGCCGCGACCGCCCGGGTGCGAGGATCATGCGCCCCCTTCCCGTCCGACCCAGGGAACACCGCGTGACCCACGACCCGACACCCACTGACCCACCCCCCGACAGGGCGGCGGTCGCCACCGCGGACGAGCCGGTCCGGATTCCGTCCTGGATGCGGGAACCCGAGGTGGAGCACGAGTTGACCCGCTCGGAACGGCTCCGGCTGCGTTGGGGTCGGTACGGCGGCACGCTGCTGGGCGCGGTGGGCGTCCTGCTGGTGCTGGTGCTGGTCGGCGGGCTCGCCCTGGGCGGGTTCCGCTTCGTCCAACGGGCGCACGACGGCGCACCGCTGCTCCCCCGCCCCGGTGGCGCGTCGCCGCCCGCTCCCCGGCCGACCGACGCCAGCGGCAACAGTCTCGGCCCGTTCGTCGCCACCCCGGCCGAGGCGTACGCCGAGGGCGCGGCGGCCGTCGTGCCGCCCGCCGCCCACCGGACCGGGCCGTTCACCGCCGAGCAGGTCACCGACGCGCTGGCGCGGGTCCGTCGGGCACTGGTCGAGGGGCGGGTGGAACCCCGGATGCTGGACGGCGATCCGGACGGGTTCCTCGCCGTGCTCGCCCCGCAGAACCGCGACTCCGTCCGTCGGGACCTGGCCTCCGGCAGCAGCCTCGGCTTCGCCAGCCGGATCGCCGACCGCGCCGACCCGGGGCTGGACCGCGACGAGCAGGTGCGTGGCCGGGGCACCATCACGTACCGGTCCACCACCGCCGCCAGCGGGGTACGGGCGTTGGAGGTCACCACCCGGTTCGTCTGGGCCTACCCGTTCGACCTGTGGCGTCCCCAGGCGTACCGGCCGGGCGCGGAGCTGGTCACCCTGCGCGACGAGGTGGTGTGGCTGGTGCCGTACCCGGACGACGTCGGGCCGGCCGGGCGTGGTCTCTGGCTCGACTCGGCCCGGATCACCCTGCAGAACGCCGACTGCCCGGCGATGCGGCGGGGTTTCCTGGCGCTGGCCGAGGCCGAACCGCTGCGTCGTCGGACCGCGCCGGCCCCGACGGGCGACGTCTACGACGAGAGCTGGCGGGCCGGCGACGGCGAGGAGTGCTGACCGGCGATCGCGGTGCTCCGGCCGGAAACCGTCGCAGCACGGCCGTCAGCGCACCGCGCCGACCACCGCCCACCTGCCGGACCGCAGCCGCAGCAGCACGCCGACGAGCCGGATCACCACGAGCAGGGTGAGGCCGGCCCAGATGCCGCCCAGACCGAGGTCGAACGCGTAGGAGAGCCAGATCGCCGGCAGGAAGCCGCCGACCGCCGCGACCACTGTCAGGTTGCGCAGGTAGCGGATGTCGCCGGCGCCGATGAGCACGCCGTCGAGGGCGAACACCACCCCGGCGAACGGTTGCATCGCCACGAACCAGGGCCACGCCACCATCGCCTGCTCGCGTACCTCGGGATCGGAGCTGAACAGGGACGGCACGACGCCGGCCCCGGCGGCGATGAGCACCGCGAAGGCCACCCCGCACACGCCGCCGAGCAGCGCGAACCGGCGGGCCAGGGCACGCGCGCCGGCGGCGTCGCCCGCGCCCAGTGTCGCGCCGATCAACGCCTGCGCGGCGATCGCCAACGCGTCGAGCAGCAGCGCGGTGAAGAACCACAGTTGCAGCGCGATCTGGTGGGCGCCCACGGAGGCGGCGCCGAACCGGGCGGCGACGGCGGTGGCGGACAGGAAGCTGGCCTGGAAGGCGAGCCCCCGGATGAGCAGGTCCCGGCTGAGCACCAACTGCTGGCGGATCAGCGCCGGCCGGGGCCGCACGCCCACCCGCTCCCGCAGCAGCGCCCCGACGAAGAGGGCACCCGAGACGGTCTGGGCGATCGCGTTGGCCACCGCCGAGCCGGTCACCCCGAGCCCGGCGGGGTACACCAGCAGGGGGCAGAGCAGTGCGGAGAGCAGGTTCGGCCCGAGCACGAACAGCAGCGGGCGGCGGGTGTCCTGGATGCCGCGCAACCAGCCGTTGCCGGCGGCGGCCAGCAGCAGGCCGGGCGCGCCGAGGGCCGCGATCCGCAGCCACTGCCCGGCGGTGTCGGCCACCTCGCCACCACCACCGGCGAGGGTACGCGCCAGCGCGTCGCCGCCGAACTGCATGCCGACGGCGACCAGCACGCCCACCCCGAAGGCCAACCAGGACGCCTGGACGCCCTCGGCCAGCGCCGCAGCCCGGTCACCGGCACCGAACCGGCGGGCCGCCCGCCCCGTGATGCCGTACGCCAGCACGGTGCCGAGCCAGGCGGTGAGCGTCAGCACCGTGCCGCCGACGGCGAGCGCGGCCAGCGGAACCCGGCCCAGGTGCCCCACGACGGCGGTGTCGACCAGCACGTAGAGCGGTTCGGCCGCGAGCACCACCAGGGCGGGCAGGGCGAGCGCGGCGATCCGGCGCGGCGAGGCGAGCGCGGTGGCGGTGGCGGTGGACTGGCTCATCGCCGCCGATCCTGGCATGCCTGCGGTAAGGAACGCAAGCCTGGGCATCACTTACCGGACGGTGACCGACGGAACCGGCCCGGCGAACCCGCGTTCGCGGGGTCGGGCTCGTGGTGGCGGAGTGGTGCGGCGGGGTGTTCCGGCTGGGCGGGTTCAGCGGGCCGGGTTTCGCAGGGCCTCGGCCAGGCCCGAAGGGTCGGGTTCAGCCCGGCGTGGTCGAGGCAGGCCGACCCGGCAGGGCAGACGCGGGCCGAGCCGACCGTGCTGAGGTGGACCGGGCCGGCTCCGGACACGGCCGGGCCGGCCGGTGCGGATGCAGCACGATCGACTGGCGGGCGGCCCCGCGGGCGTCCCGGTCGCCGCAGGTCGAACACGACCCGGCCGAGCGACCTCTGGAAACCGCCCTCACCGGGCAGCTCGAAACACGGCGTGAGCCGGGCGATCTCTGGACACCACAGGGCCGGGGTCGACTGAGCCGGGCTCGGAGCGGGCCGCCCTCGTACACCGCCGGGCCGGTTGGTCACGGCCTGACCCGGCTCGGCCTGGCCGCGCTGAACGCGGCCGGAGCCGGGGCCGGGGGTGGAACCGAGCGCAGCCGGGGCCGGGTAGAGCCGAGCACCCAGCCGGTGCCGGGCCGGGCCGAACCCGGCCGACGCCAGGGTGGGGACGACCCAGAGCAGGCGCTACGGCCGAGTCGGGCTGCACCTGGGCCGGGGCCGAGCCTGGCGGACGCCGGGGCTCCGGCCCGGGGCCGAGTCGGGTGGGGCGAGCGAGAACGTGCCGGGGCGACCACGACCACCGGGGCCAGGCTGAGTCGGAACTCAGCCGGGCGGCGGGGTCACCGCTGGTACGGCAGGGTCACTGACGGGTGTCCATCGAGGTCTGCAACGCGCGGCGCATCTGCTCGCGGGCCTCGTCGGTGGTCTCGGTCTTGGGCTTGGTCGCCATGGCGGTGTCCTTCCAGGGTGCGGACCACCGAACAGGTGGCCCGGACGGGCGGTCCTGCTGAGCGCCGGGAAGGCAGCCCGGGATCACCGGAGCGGCTCGCCTGGCAGCGTGAGCCCGGGTCGGTCAGACCCTGGAGGGAGGCAGCACCGGGTGTGGCACCACCGCCCGCGACCTGCGTCGCGGCGCGACGTCGGCCCCTCCCAAGTTAACGTTTACTTTCCACATGCTGCCCACTCTTCCCGTCATCTGGACGACCCGTGCACGGCGCTCCGAACACGGCCGAACCGGCCGGGCCCGGCGTAGGACGAGGGCCGGGCGGTCGAACCAGCCGGAGGTGCGACACCCGACGACCCGGACCAGGCACGAACCGAACTGGACGGACCGCACCCGCACCGGGTGGGAGAGATCGGCCCGGTCTCAGCCACCGAACACCGGGCAGAACGGCAGGAGGCCGCCGACGCCCGGACGGTGGAGGCGGTCAGCGGGCCAGGAAGTGCCAGCCGAGCCACCACCAGAACCCGAACACGCCGATCCGGCCGACCGGCACCGGACCGACCTCGTACCGCATGACGTAGGCGCAGACGTCGCCCAGTGACGGAATCCGGGAGCCCTCCCGGCGGGCGGCCCACTCGACGGCCGCGAAGAGCACCAGCGATGCGAGGAAGCCGCTGATGGCGAGGGTGCGCATCATCGCCGTACCAGCCCCCAGAATGCGGCCAGCCAGGCGAACCAGGCCGCCGAGCGGACCAGTTGGTCCTCCAGCAGCGGATCGGCCAGGCGGGAGAAGGTGGGGAACTCGTCGCCGACCGCCATGACGAAGGTGGCCCCTTCGAGCACCCCGAACAGCGCCGCCGGCAGCAGCCACCAGACGGTGCCCCGGCCCAGCCGGCGCGGTGCCGGCCGACGCTGCACCCGGTTGCCGAGGCCGAGCCAGATCAGTGCGCCGCCGGTGCCCAGCGTCCAGATGTTGGCCTGTGCCGAGAACGACGGGAACTGCCCACCGACCAGGGAGAGGCAGGCCAGCACCGGCACGGTGACCACCGGCCTGTCCCAGGCGCGGGGGACGTCCATGGCGATCTCGTGCGGCTGCTCCATCGTCCGATTCTCCCCGGGGTCACCGTGTGCGGGAAGACCGACACCCGTCGGCGTGGGCGGGGCCACCCGTCAGCGCACCTGCCAACTCCACCCTGATCCGGGCGATGACCTGCTCGGCGTCGCCCGATCCGGTGAAGCCGGCGGCGAAGCGGTGACCTCCGCCACCCAACGCCACCGCCACCGCGCTGACGTCGACGGCGCCCTTGCTGCGCATCGACACCGCCCACTCGACCGGCCCGACCTGCTTGAGCACGCACGCGACGTCCGCCTCGGCGGTGCAGCGGACCGAGTCGATCAGCGACTCCAACACGTACGGCTGCTGGTCGTGCCGGGCCAGGTCGTCGAGGGTGGCGTCGGTCCAGACCAGGCCGTGACCGGCGGCGGCCTCCGGTTCGAGGCGGGCCCGCCCCAGCACCTCGCCGAAGAGCCGGACCGCGCCGAACGGCCGGGTGTCGAAGACCTCGCGGGAGATGTCACCGGGGTGCAGGCCGGTGGCGAGCAGCCGGGCGGCGAGCCGGTGCACCTCGGGGGTGGTGGCCGCGAACCGGAACGAGCCGGTGTCGGTGGTCAGCGCGACGTAGAGACCCGTCGCGATCTCGGCGTCCAGCGGCACGTCGAGCCGGGAGAGCAACTGTTCGGCGACGACCGAGGTCGCCGCCGCCGTCGGGTCGACCAGGTGTACCGCGCCGAAGCCGGTGTTCGAGGCGTGGTGGTCGAGGACGATCGAGGTGCCGGCGGTGTCGAGCCGGTCGACCAGGTCACCGAGCCGCGACTCGCTCGCGGCGTCGAAGCAGACCACCAGATCCGGGTCCGGGTACGCCTCGTCCGCCGGTACGAGCAGGTCGAGGCCCGGCAGCCAGCGGAACGGCTCCGGCACCTCGGGAGGCCCCGGGAAGGTGGCCTGCAACCGGTGTACGCCGAGCCGGCGCAGCCCCAGCCCGAAGCCGAGCATGCTGCCCAGCGCGTCGCCGTCCGGGTTGACGTGACAGATCAGCAGCACCCGGGCGTCGGCCGGCAGGCCACGTACCGCCGCGACGGCGGCAGCCCAGTCGTCCTCGCCGGGGCCGGCGGACGGTGACCCGGTACGGAGCTCGTCGGCCGTGCCCGGGGCGGCCGTCACCGCCGGTCCGTCGTTGACGTGTCGGTGGCGGCGTCGTCGTCCTCGTCGTCCTCGTCGTCGACCCGGTACGGCTGGGCGTCGCCGGCGTACTTGGCCTGGGCGGCCAGCCGCTGCACCTCGGCGTCGGCGTGCCGGGCCTGGGCGAGCAGGTCGTCGATCTGCTTGACCTGGTCCTGCACGTCGTCGAGGACGAAGGTCAGCGAGGGCGAGTGACGCAGCCCGAGGGCCTTGCCGACGGTGCTGCGCAGCATGCCCTTGGCACTCTCCAGCGCGGCGGCGGTGCTGGCCTGGGCCGTCGCGTCACCGAGGACGGTGTAGAAGACGGTGGCGTCACGCAGGTCGGCGGTGATCCGGGCGTCGGTGATGGTGATCATCCCGAGCCGGGGGTCCTTGATCTGGCTCCGCACCACCGAGGCGACCAGTTCGCGAATCCGCTCGGCGTGCCGGCGAACCTTGGCCGGATCAGTCATGTCCCCCACCTCCAGGGCGTTCCTTCCGCGGCCGGAGCGGTGACGCGGGCGTCACCGGGACCAACCACCCAACACCTCGAACACTACCCGCGCGCCACCCCC
>NZ_MZMV01000036.1 GCF_002210435.1 Micromonospora wenchangensis | reverse complement strand
GGCCCGCGCCGCCGAGGCGGCCCACCGGTCCCGACGCGACGCGCTGGTGCTCCAGCTCAGCTCCGCCGGGGGGACCGTCCCGGCCGACCAGGCCGGCTACGCCCTGCCGTTCCCGGTCACCGACCGGGCCGCCGCGCTGCGGCTGGCGGTGCAGGTGGAGGAGCGCACCGCGGCGTTCTGGCGGGTGGCGCTGCCGGTCACCACCGGCGCGGACCGCACCCGGGCGCTCAACGCGCTGACCGACTGCGCGGTACGGGCCACCCGGTGGCGGCGCAGCGCGGGGATCACCCCGCTGACCGTCCCGTTCCCCGGCAGCCCCACCTGACCCACCGCCCGTACCCTGCGGTTGCGCGCCGCATACGGGGTATGCATACTCCGTCGCATGTCCATCCGTCACGGCCTGCTCGCCCTGCTGGAGCGCGGCCAGATGTACGGCTACCAGCTCCGGGCCGCGTTCGAGGAGTCGACCGGCTCGACCTGGCCGCTGAACATCGGTCAGGTCTACACCACCCTCAACCGGCTGGAGCGTGACGGCCTGGTCCGCTCCCTGCCCGAGCACGAGGGCGGGCAGCGGCCGTACGAGATCACCGATGCCGGACGGGCGGACCTCGCGCTGTGGTTCGTCACCCCGATCAGCCGCAACGACCGCCCCCGCGACGAACTGTCCATCAAGCTGGCCCTGGCGCTGACCACACCCGGGGTCGACGTGCGGGCGGTGGTGCAGACCCAGCGTGGCGCGACCATGCGCACGTTGCAGGAGCTGACCCGGCTCAAGTACACCAGCGACCGGCCGGAGGACCTGCCCTGGCGACTGGTGCTGGACGCGATGATGTTCCAGGCCGAGGCGGAGATCCGCTGGCTCGACCACTGCGAGACCAGCCTGGTCCGGCACCGGCCGGCGGCCCCCACCGCACGCAGCGGGTCACCGCCGGAGGTGGTGGAGCGGGCCGACGAGGAGGCACACCGGTGACCGGCCCCGACGGCGCGGTGCTGGAACTGCGCGACGTGCACCGCACCCACGGGGGCGGGGAGGCCGCCGTGCACGCGCTGCGCGGGGTGAGCCTCGCCGTACGACCGGGCGAGCTGGTGGCCGTGATGGGTCCCTCCGGCTCGGGCAAGTCGACCCTGCTCACCCTGGCCGGCGGGCTCGACCGGCCGACCGCCGGGGAGGTGCTGGTCGAGGGGGCGGCGCTCGGCACGCTCGACGGGCGGCGGCTGGCCCGGCTGCGCCGTCGCCGGATCGGCTACGTCTTCCAGGATCTGAACCTGCTCGGCAGCCTCACCGCCGCGGAGAACGTGGCGCTGCCGCTGGAACTCGACGGGGTCGGCGTACGCCAGGCCCGGCGGGCGGCCCTGGCGGCGCTGGAGGAGGTCGGCCTGGACGGGCTCGGCGGACGCTTCCCGGACCAGATGTCCGGGGGCCAGCAGCAGCGGGTGGCGATCGCGCGGGCGCTGGTCGGCGAGCGGCGGCTGGTGCTCGCCGACGAGCCGACCGGGGCGCTGGACTCGCAGACCGGGGAGGCCGTGCTGCACCTGCTGCGCCGCCGGGTCGACGCGGGCGCGGCCGGGGTGCTGGTGACCCACGAGGCCCGGCACGCGGGCTGGGCCGACCGGGTGGTGTTCCTCCGCGACGGCGTCATGGTCGACTCCACCGCGCCGTTGGCCGGGGTGGAGCACCTGCTCTCCGGAATCGGCCGGTGAGCTCCCCGCCCCACCCGGACGGACCATCCCACCCGGACGGGCCGTCCCACCCGGGCGGACCGCCCCACGCCGACGGCCGGTCCGCCCGCACGGCCCGGCTCGCCGGCACGGTCGGGTCCTGGCGGGCGGCGCTGCGGATCGCCAGGCGCGAGGCGCGGCGGGCACGGGGGCGTACCGCGCTGGTGCTGACGATGATCGCGCTGCCGGTGGTGGTGCTGAGCTTCGTCGCGGTCACCTACGACATGGCCGACCTCACCCGGGAGGAGAGCTTCGCCCAGCGGGCCGGCACCGCCGACGTCGAGCTGCACTGGGTGGCGGAGAACCCGATCCACCAGGACTCCTGGGGGGACACGAACTGGGCCCGCACGGGTGATCAGGTGACCCGGGAGCGGCCGGTGGGCCGGGCGGAGATCGAGGCGCTGCTGCCGGCCGGCAGCCGGGCCAGCCGGGTGAGCTGGTGGGTGCCGTTCGAGGTGCGGATCGGCGACCGGACCAGGACCCTGGACGGGCGGGCGCTGGACCTGACCGACCCGGTGGCCCGCTCGACGGTGCGGCTGCGGTCCGGGCGGGTCCCGACCGCACCCGACGAGGTCGCGGTGAGCGCGCAGGCCGCCGCCCGGATGGGCGTCCGGGTGGGCGGGTCGGTCGACGCGGCCGACGGCACCCGCCGGTGGCGGGTGGTCGGCGTGGTCGAGTTCCCCGACCAGCTCGGGGAGATCGTCGCCCTGACCCCGACCGGGCTGCCCCGGGACGGGCGGAGCTACGACGAGAGCTGGCTGGTCGACCTCCCCGGCCCGGTGGACGCCGCGCTGGTGGACCGGCTCAACGCGCACGGCGTGCTGGTCAGCGCCCGGAATCCGGTGCCGGGTGCCCAATCCCCCGACGGGTCGACGCTCAACCTGCCCGACCCGGTGCTGGCGAGCAACGCGGTGCTGGTCGGCGGCCTCGGTCTGCTGGAGGTCGTCCTGCTGGTCGGCCCCGCCTTCGCGGTCGGGGTCCGGCGGCGACGGCGGGACCTGGCGCTGGTCGCGGTGGCCGGCGGCGACCCGGTGCACCTGCGGCGGATCGTGCTCGCCGACGGGGTGGTCCTCGGCGGGCTCGGGGCCGCGTGCGGGCTGCTGCTCGGGGTCACCGCGGCGCTCGCCGGCCGGTCGCTGGTCGAGGAACACGTGCTGGGGGCGCGCAGCGGGGGCTACCGGGTCTTCCCGGCGGCGCTCGCCGCGATCGCGGCGGTCGCGGTGCTGGCCGGGGTGCTGGCCGCGCTCGCCCCGGCGCTGGCCGCCGCCAGGCAGGACGTGGTGGCCGGGTTGGCCGGTCGCCGGACCGCACCCCCGCACCGCCGCCGCTGGCTGCTCCTCGGGGTGACGTTGACCGTGCTGGGCAGCGGGACCGCCGCCCTGGGCGCGGCCGGGGGCGACACCCCGGTGATCCTCGCCGGGCTGGTCCTGGGTGAGCTGGGCCTGGTCTTCTGCACGCCCACGCTGATCGGTCTGCTGGCCCGGCTCGGCCCGCTGCTGCCACCCGCCCCCCGGATCGCGCTGCGCGACGCCAGCCGCAACCGCTCGTCGGCCGCCCCGGCCATCTCCGCGGTGATGGCCGCCGTCGCCGGCAGCGTCGCCCTGGGCGTCTACGTGGCCAGCGACGACGCCCGCAGCCAGGCCGACTGGCAGCCGGGGATGCCGCCGGGCCGGGTGCTGCTGCTGCGCGGCGACCGGGACGGCACCGGCCCGCTGCCCCCGCTGCCGCTGATCACCGAGCGGGTCCGGGCCGAGCTGGGCACCGACGCGGTGCTGCCGGTGGCGGTGCCCGGCTGTACCCAGGTGCGGCACCCGAGCGCCTACTGCACGGTCACGCCGGTGCTGCCCGCCGGCCGGGCCTGCCCGTACGACGCGGAGTCGTACCGGACGGCCGAGGTCCGCCGCGAGGCGCTGGCCGACCCGCGCTGCGTCCCGCCGGTCCGCATCGTCAGCGGTTTCTACCTGCCGGCCATGGTCGACGACGGTGCCGCCCTGGGGGTGCTCAGCGGTGCGCCGGCGGCGGAGGTGGCGGCCGCGGCCGCCGTGCTGCGGGCCGGTGGCGTGGTGGTGACCGACCCCCGCTACGTGGTCGACGGCCGGGTGACGGTCCGGGTCGACCGGTCGGTCGGCGACTCCCGCCCGCCGGTGGCGACCACCGTCACCCTCCCCGGTCACCTGCTGCGCGACGGGCTGCCGGTGGACCGGCTGGTGCTCTCCCCGGCCGCCGCCGCCCGGGTCGGCCTGCGCACGGAGCCTGTCGGTTTCGCCGTCGACACCCGGTCCGCGCCGACCACCGCGCAACTCGACCGGGTGGTCACCGCGCTGCGCCCGCTGCTGCCGGTCACCGCGCAGATCGAGCGGGGTCCGCCCCACTCGGAGCAGCGGCCGGTGCTGCTCCTGTTGGCGGCCGGCGCCGGGGTGATCACCCTGGGCGCGGCCGGGGTGGCCACCGGGCTCGCCGCGGCGGAGGGCCGCCGGGACCTCTCCACGCTCGCGGCGGTGGGGGCCAGTCCCCGGGTACGCCGGATGCTGTCGCTCTGCCAGGCGGGGGTGATCGCCGTGGTGGGCTCGGCGCTCGGCATCGCGGCCGGACTCGGCTCCGCGCTGATCATCCTGACCTCGACGAACCGCCAGTACGCGCAGACCTGGCCGACCCAGACGCCGTACCCGGTGGTGGTGCCCTGGCAGACCCTCGGCGTGCTGGTGGTGGTGCCGCTGGTGGCGATGCTCGGTGCCGGTCTGTTCACCAGGTCCCGCCTCACTGTCGAACGCCGGCTGGACTGAGCGGCCCGCCGGAAGCCGGTGGGTGCGGACCCCGCGTCGACCAGGCAGACTGGCCGGGTGCCCGTACTCGGAACCCTCACCCGGCGGCTCGGTCACCACGAGTGGTTCGGTGCCACCATGCGCCTGCTCGTCCCCGTCGACCGGATGGTCGGGCGGCTCACCCGGGGTCGGGTGGTCGCGCTGGGGCTGGTCCCCTCGCTGATCATCACGACCACCGGGCACCGTTCCGGCCTGCCGCGCAGTAACCCCCTGCTGTACGTGCCGGACGGCGACGGGTTCGTGGTGATCGGCTCCAACTGGGGTCAGCGGCACCAGCCCGGCTGGGTGCTGAACCTGCTCGCCCGGCCGCAGGCGGAGGTGGCCGTCAAGGGTCGCCGGCTCGCCGTCCGCGCCGACCTGGCGACCGGGGCCGAGCGGGACCGGCTCTGGCAGTTGCTGGTCACCGAGTGGCCGGCGTACCGGACGTACGTGCAGCGGGCCGGCGGCCGGGAGATCCACATCTTCCGGCTGGCCCCGACCGGTGCCGACCTGCCGTGACCGTGCCGGAGCCGGCAGCCGGGCCGGACCTGGACGATCCGCGCTGGCAGGTCGCCGCCCGGACGGCCGACGCGGCGCGGCGACGTTTCCCGGCGGACATCCTCGCGGTGGCCGTGCACGGCCCGCTGGCGCACGGCGACGACGACGGTGGCGGGGACGCCGAGGTCGGCCTGCTGCTGGTCACCTACCGGGCGGGCGGCGGGCCGGCCCCGTCGACCCGGCGGGTGGACGGGGTGCTGGTCGCGCTGACCGTGGCCGACGCCGACGGCTACCTGCGGCAGGCCCGGACGTTGACCCCGGCCTGGCCGCTGACCGCCGACCGGTACGTCACGACCGTCGCGCTGCACGACCCGACCGGCTGGCTGCGCACCCTGCGCGACGAGCACCTGGGCCGGCTGGCGCGGGCCCGGCCGGCGGAGTTCAGCACCGCCGCCCGGGACGCCTGGTACCGGGGCTGGGCGGCGTACGCCCGCGCGACCCGGCTCGCCGAGTGGTACGAGACCGACCAGGCGCTGGTGATGCTGGGTGAGGCGCGGCTGGCGGCGGCCACGGTCAGCGGCCTGCTCAGCCGCACCTACTTCCGTGACCCGGGCGACGCGGTACGGCGTGCCGGGCTGGCCGGCGCGGACATGACCGAGGTGGGCCGGGTACTGACCGGGCAGGCCGAGGAGCTGACCGCCCGGGGCCGCCCGGTCGACGGCACGGTGGACGACCTGCTCGCCGGCTGAGCCGAAGCTCAGTCGGAGGCCGACCGCGACGACCGGCCGGGCCGGCCCCGACGGTCTAGCCGAGGCCGCCCTGCACCCCGATGAGCATCCCGATCAGATAGGTCGCCCCGGCCGCCGCCGCGCCGAGCAGCAACTGCCGCAGCCCGCCGGCCCACCAGGGGCGATGGGTGAACCGGGCCACGACCGCCCCGGCCGCGAAGAGCCCCACCCCGCCGACGGCGAGCGCCAGCGCCAGGCTGGTGGAGCCGAGCAGGTAGCTCAGCAGCGGGATCAGCGCCCCGACGGAGAAGCAGAGGAACGACGAGACGGCCGCCGCCCAGGGGCTGGGTTGTTCGTCGGGGTCGACCCCCAGCTCCTCCCGGACGTGCACCCGCAGCGCCTCCTCCGGGTTGCGGCGTACCGCCTCGGCGACCTGGTCGGCCAGGTCGCGGGGCAGACCCCGGGCCACCCAGGCGTCGGACAGCTCCCGGGCCTCGGCCTCCGGGTGGCGTTCCAGCTCGCGGCGTTCCTTGGCGACCTCGGCGGCGACCTGCTCGTTGGCCGACCGGACGCTGGTGTACTCGCCCAGCCCCATCGAGATGGCGCCGGCGACCAGGCCGGCGGTGCCGGTGAGCACGATGCTGTGCGCCGACACCCCGCCGCCGCCGACCCCGGCGATCAGGGCGATGTTGGTGACCAGGCCGTCCATCGCGCCGAATACGGCGGGCCGCAGCCAGCCGCCGGACACGTCCGCGTGGTGCGCCTCCCGCAGCGCCGCCGGGGTGTCGGTCACGGCAGGGTGAGGATCTCGAAGCCGTCGTCGGTGACGACGATGGTGTGCTCGAACTGGGCCGTCCACTTCCGGTCCTTGGTGACGACCGTCCAGCCGTCGTCCCACATGTCGTACTGGTAGGTGCCGAGGGTGATCATCGGCTCGACGGTGAAGGTCATGCCGGGTTCCATGATGTCGGTGGGCCGCGGGCTGTCGTAGTGCGGCACGTACAGGCCGCTGTGGAAGGCCTCGCCGATGCCGTGGCCGGTGAAGTCGCGGACCACCCCGTAGCCGAACCGCTTGGCGTACGACTCGATGACCCGGCCGATCACGTTGATCTGCCGGCCGGGGCGCACGGCCCGGATGCCGCGCATCATCGCCTCGTGGGTGCGCTCGACGAGCAGCCGGGCCTCCTCGCTGACCTCGCCCACGCAGAAGGTGGCGTCGGTGTCGCCGTGCACCCCGTCGAGGTAGGCGGTGACGTCGACGTTGACGATGTCACCGTCGGCGAGCACCGTCGAGTCGGGGATGCCGTGGCAGATGACCTCGTTGATGCTGGTGCAGCAGGACTTGGGGAAGCCCCGGTAGCCCAGCGTCGACGGGTAGGCGCCGTGGTCGACGAGGAACTCGTGCACCACCCGGTCGATCTCGTCGGTGGTGACCCCGGGCTTGCAGTGCGCGCCCGCGAGCTGGGTGGCCTGCGCCGCCAACCGGCCGGCGACCCGCATCTTCTCGATGGTCTGCGGGGTCTGCACGTGCGAGCCGCGCCACTGCTGGGGTTGCTTGCGGCCCACGTACTCCGGGCGGGCGATGTGGTCGGGGACCGCTCGCCACGGGGAGAGTGTGCCGGGGGTGAGCGGGGCACGGACGGTCATGACGACAGCCTATCTCCGTGGGGCGGGGGGCCTCCGGCACGGCCCGGCGGTTGTTGCCGTCACCACCGGGCTGTGCAATGGTGGCCGGGTGGATCTAGGGGGTGCACCGCCCGTGTTCTCCGCGCGCGCGGAGGTCACCGGGGACCACGTCCGCGTCACGGTGACCGGCGAGGTCGACATGGCCACCGCCGACACCATGGTCCAGACCACCCTCCGTGAGCCGGCCCGGCAGGTCACCCTGGATCTGCGCGCCGTCACCTTCTTCGACTCGGCCGCCATCCACGCGGTGGTCCAGCTCGCCCGGCGGTTCCCGGGCGCGCTGACCGTGTTCCCGTCCCGGCAGGTCAGCCGGGTGCTGGAGATCTCCGGCCTCGGCGACCAGGAGTGGCTGCGCCCGCTCTGACCCGGGGCCGCGCCGGGCCGGCTCAGTCGGCCAGCCGGCGGCGCAGCGACACCTCGGTCCCCTCGTCGGTACGGCGTACCGTCAGCTCGCCCAGCGCCTCGATCAGCGCGAGCCCCCGGCCCCGGAACCCGGCCCCGGTCGACTCCCGCCACCGGCCGCTGTCGCGCACCGTCGCCACCACCGTCCGGTCGACGATCGACACCTCGACGCCGATCGTCGGCTCCACCGGCGCGACCGGGTGCTCGATCGCGTTGGCGGCGGCCTCGGACACGGCGACGATCAGGTCGAACAGGTCGTTCTCGCCGACGGAGTGCGCGACCAGGAAGTCCTCCAGCCGCTTGCGCAGCACGCTGAGCCGGGTCGGGTCGGCGGGCAGCCGCAACGCGAACCGGTTCAGCTCGGCGGCCTCCAGGGCCAGCACCGCGACGTCGTCGTGCCGGTCGCGTCCGTCGACCCGCTCCACCACCGCGTCCACCAGGTCGGCCACGTGCCCGCCGCCGGCACCGGCGTCCGCCCGGAGCTGGGTGAGCGCCGCGTCGATGCCGGCCCGCCGGTCCTCGATCAGGCCGTCGGTGTAGAGCAGCAGCCGGCCGCCGGGGGCGAGTCCACCCTCGACGGTGCGGTAGTCGGTGCCGGTGAGCGCCCCGATGGGCGGCCCGAGGGCCTGCTCGTGCAGGAAGGCCACGTCGTCTCCTCGGATCAGCAGGGGGGACGGATGACCGGCGCTGGCGTACCGCAGCCGGCCGGTGCGCGGAGTGAAGGAGAGGCAGAACACGGTGGCGAACGACTGCCGCTCGGTCGAGCCGACCAGCCGGTTGAGCCGGGTCAACGCCTGCCCCGGGTCGTAGCCCTCCAGCAGGTAGGCCCGCAGGCCGTTGCGGAGCTGACCCATCGCGGCGGCGGCCCGGACGCCCTTGCCGACCACGTCGCCGATGACCAGCACCACCTCGTCGTCGCCGAGGCCGATCACGTCGTACCAGTCGCCGCCGACCTCGACGTCGGTGCTGCCGGGCAGGTAGCGGCTGGCCACCACCGCACCGGGGAGCTGGGGTAGCGACCGGGGCAGCAGGCTGTGTTGCAGCGTGGTGGCGATCCGGTGTTCGGCCTCGTAGAGCTGGGCGTTCTCCAGTCGTACGCCGACCAGGCGGGCCAGTTCCCCGACGGCGGCGTGCTCGGTGCCGTCGCCCTCCCGACGCCACACCCGCAGCTCGCCGAGCTGCCCACCGGTGCTGCCGGTCAGCGGCAGCACCTGGGACGGCTGGTCGGTGCTGGTGCCGCCGCCGTCGGCCTCGTGCCGCGCGCCGGTGACGGTGGTCACCGACACCCGGGCCGCCTCGGCGAGGTGCAGGGCGTGCCGGGCGGCGACCCGGACCACGTCGGCTGTCGACTTCGCGGTGTTGACCGCCACGGCGGCGTCGGCGAGCGCCCGCAACCGGCGGATGATCTGGCCACGCAACTGGCCCAGCTCGACGTTCGCCCGGACCCGGGCGATCAGCTCCGTGCCGGAGAACGGCTTGGTGAGGTAGTCGTCGGCACCCACGGAGAGACCGGCGACCGCCTCGGCGGAACCGGCCCGCGCGGAGAGCAGCACGATCGGCACGTGCCGGGTGGCCGGGTTTCCGCGCAGCGCGGTGACCAGGCCGAAGCCGTCCAGCCGGGGCATCATCACGTCGGTGAGCACCAGGTCGAACCGGCCCGCGGTGGCCTCCTGGAGGGCCACCGCCCCGTCCGGCACGGCCACCACCTCGTACTCGGGGCTGAGCAGCCGGGTGACGTGTTCGCGCAGGTCGGCGTTGTCGTCGGCGAGCAGGACCCGGCCGACCCGGGCGGGGTCGCCGGTGGTCGGGGTGGGCCGCCCGTCGCCGGCCGGGTCGGGCCGGTCGGTCCACCGGGCGGTCTCCGCGACGTAGAGCGACGCCTGCGACGACTCGGTGGGCAGCGGCCCAGGGCCGGCGACCCGGTCGGGCGGCAGGTGCGCGGAGCCGAACGGGACGGTCACGGTGACCGTGGTGCCGTGGTCGACCCGGCTGGTGGCGGCGACGGTGCCGCCGTGCATCTCGACCAGTTCACGGACGAGGGCCAGGCCGATCCCGGTGCCCTCGTGGGTACGCGAGCGGACCCCCGGCACCCGGTGGAACCGCTCGAAGACGTGCGGCACCTCCTCGGCGGCGATGCCGACCCCGGTGTCGGTCACCTCCAGCCGGGCCGTGCCGTCGACCGCGGCCACCCGGACCCGGATCTCCCCGTCGAAGGTGAACTTCAGCGCGTTGGAGAGCAGGTTGAAGACGATCTTCTCCCACATGTCGCGGTCCAGGAAGACCGGCGCGGGCAGCGGCTGGCAGTCGACCACGAGCCGCAGCCCGGCCCGCTCGGTCGCGGAGCGGAAGGTGCCGGCCAGCCGGGAGGTGTACGCGGCCAGGTCGGTGGGCTGGTAGTGGGCGGCCAGCCGGCCGGATTCCAGCCGGGAGAAGTCGAGCACCGTGTTGACCAGCTTGAGCAGGCGCAGCGCGTTGCGGTGCATCATGGTCAGCCGGTCGAGGTGCTCGGCGGACAGCGTCGGGTCGGCCAGCATGTCCTCCAGCGGGCCGAGGACGAGGGTCAGCGGGGTACGGAACTCGTGGCTGACGTTGGCGAAGAAGTTGGTCTTGGCGCGGTCCAGCGCGGCCAGCTCGGCGGCGCGGGCCCGTTCCTGCTCGTACACCCGCTGCTGGCCGACCACCCGGGACACCTGAGCGGCGATCAGGCCGAGGAAGTCGCGGTACTCGTCGGTGAGCGGCAGCCGGGCGGACCGGCCGACCACCAGCGCCCCGGCGGGCTCGCTGGTGGCGGTGAGCGGCAGCACCAGCGCCCGGGTGGCGACGTCGTCCGGCACCGCGCCGAGCAGTTCGGCCACCTCGATCTCGGCGGCCACCCCACCGGCGGCGACCCGGGCCAGCGTGGCCGGCGGCTCGGCCGGCACCCGGGCGGCGTCGACGCCGCTGACCCCGGCCGGCACCGGGCGGCCGGTCTCGTCGGTCAGGTAGACCAGGGCGAACGGGACGTCGGCCCGGTGCCCGTCGAGCACCGCCGCCGTGGCCCGCCCCAGCTCGGCCATGCTGCCGGCCGCGCCGAGTCGGGAGCCGAGTTCGGCCAGGGCCCGCAGCCGGCGTTCCCCGACGACCCGGCCGGTGGTCTCGTTGACGAAGCAGAAGACGCCGTTGACGCTGCCGTCGTCGTCGCGGATCGGGTCGTAGGAGATGTCGAAGTAGACCCGCTCGACGAAGCCGTGCCGGTCGAGCAGGAACGGGTGGTTCTCGCCCCGGTAGGACTCGCCGCTGCGGCGTACCCCGTCGAGCAGGGGGCCGAGCACGTCCCAGGTCTCGGCCCAGTGTTCCCGGGCCGGCCGGCCGAGCGCGACGGGATGCTTGTCGCCGATGGTGGGCCGGTAGGCGTCGTTGTAGAAGGCCAACTGGTCGGGGCCCCAGAACATCACGATCTGGGCCCGTGAGGAGAGCATCATGCCGATGGCGTGGCTCAGCGCCGCCGGCCAGGTGTCGGGGCTGCCGAGCGGGCTGGCCGCCCAGTCGTGTCCGCGCAGCCGGCGGCCCATCTCGCCACCCGCCGCGAACGCCCCGGTCAGCCACGGGGGCAGTGCGCGGTCGGCGGACGACAGTGCGGACAGCCCCCGGCCGTCCTCGCCCCCACGGGCCGAGCTCATCCGCGCCCCCTGCTTCGGCCGGTCGTGCCCCCCATAACGCCTCGGCTCACCGCCGGTCGCGTCCGTCTTCTACCCCGACGGATCAGGAACGTAACGCATCGGTTCGGACGGACGCTGGTAACCCGTGCCTCATCCTGCCGTCATCTGTCCGACAGCGCACGGTGGGGGGCGGTCCGGTCAGAAGATCGGCAGGCCGTCGATGCTGGCGGCGTTCTTGGTCGCCCGGTAGGTGACCAGATCCTCGGCGGTCCGCCGGGAGTGTGAGGTGAGCAACAGGTCGCGGTCGGCCCGGTAGTCCATCAGGGGCACCGCGTAGCCGCAGGAGTCGCTGACCCGGTCCACGGTCACCCCGATCACCGCCCGCACCGCGTGCACGTCGGGCGGCTCGGGGAAGTCGGCCAGCAGCGCCCCGAAGCCGGGGTCGGTGACCGGGGTGGCGACGCCCCGCCCGTGCAGTCGGACGATCTTCGGTGGGCCGTCGAAGGCGCAGAACATCAGCGTGATCCGGCCGTTGTCGCGCAGGTGGGCGATCGTCTCCGCGCCGCTGCCGTGGTAATCCAGCCAGGCCACCCGGTGCGGGCCGAGCACGACGAACGTGCCCCGCATGCCCTTGGGCGAGACGTTGACGTGCCCGTCGCCGCCGCTGGGCGCGGTGGCCACGAAGAACATCGGCTGCGCCTCGACGAACTCCCGCAGTCGCCCGTCCAGCGCCGGATACACGGTCCCCATGCCGTCATCCTGCCGCCGCTGACCGTATTCCGGGACAGGCTTCCCGTTTGATGGGATGTCTCAGCGGTCCCGGGCGGCCCTCACCAGGGCGGTCACCGGACGCGGGTCGTCGTCGTTCTCCGGATGCCACTGCACCCCGAGCAGGAACCGCCGCGCCGGGTCCTCCACCGCCTCCACCACCGCGTCGTCGGCCCAGCCGGTGACCGTGAGCCGCCCCGGATCGGCCACCGCCTGGTGGTGGTACGAGTTGACCCGGTCCACCCCGGCCAGCAGCGACGCCGTCCGGGTCCCCGGCGCGAACCGGACCGGATGCGCCCCGTACACCCCCGGGGCGGGGCGGTGCCGGTCGTGGCCCACCACGTCCGGCAGGTGCTGGTGCAGCGACCCGCCGTGCGCGACGGCCAGCAACTGCATGCCCCGGCACACCCCGAGCACCGGCAGGTCCACGGCGAGGGCGGCGGCCAGCAGGGCCGACTCCCCGGCGTCCCGGTCGGGCCGGGGCTCGGTACGCGGGTCCACCGGCTGGCCGTAGCGCTCCGGGCCGACGTCCGCGCCGCCGGCCAGCAGCAGCCCGTCCAGCACGTCCACCACGTCGGCGTCCAGGTCGTCCGGGGGCAGCACCACGGCCCGACCCCCGGCGGCGGTCACCGAGCGGACGTACGCCTGCGGGATCAGCGACGCCGGCACGTCCCGCCAGACGGCCCAGCTCGCCGGCTCGACGTACCCGGTGATCCCGATCAGCGGACGCGCCCGCCGGCCGGCCGCCGACCCGCTCACAGGGGGGTGACGTACGCGCCGGTGATGCCACCGTCGACGACGAACTGCGCGGCGGTCATGAACGACGCGTCGTCGCTGGCCAGGAAGGCCACCGCGGCGGCGATCTCCTCCGGTGCGCCGAACCGGCCCATCGGCACGTGCACCAGCCGGCGGGCGGCCCGCTCCGGGTCGGCGGCGAACAACTCCAGCAGCAGCGGGGTGGCGACCGGGCCGGGGCAGAGCGCGTTGACCCGGATGCCCTCCCGGGCGAACTGCACGCCCAGCTCCCGGGTCATCGCCAGCACCCCGCCCTTGCTCGCCGTGTACGCGATCTGCGAGGTGGCCGCCCCCATCAGCGCCACGAACGAGGCGGTGTTGATGATCGAACCCTTGCCCTGCCGGCGCATGTGCGGGATCGCGTACTTGCAGCACAGGTAGACGCTCGTGGTGTTGACCCGCAGCACCCGCTCCCAGGCGTCCAGCCCGGTGTCGAGGATCGAGTCGTCGTCGGGCGGGGAGATGCCGGCGTTGTTGAACGCCACGTCGACCCGGCCGTGCCGCTGCGCGACCCCGTCGAAGAGGTCCCGCACGGCCGCCTCGTCGGCGACGTCGGTGTGCACGTACTCCCCGCCGACCTCCTCGGCGGCCCGCCCGCCGGCCTCGTCGTCGATGTCGACGCAGACCACCCGGGCCCCCTCGGCGGCGAACCGCCGCACGGTGGCCAACCCGATCCCGCTGCCCGCCCCGGTCACCACGGCGACCCGGTCCTGTAGCCGACCCTGCACTGGCGTCACTCCTCTGTGCCGATGAAGACGTTCTTGACGTCGGTGAACGCGTGCAGCGCGTCCGGGCCCAGCTCACGACCGAGCCCGGAACGCTTCATCCCACCGAACGGGGTCCAGTAGCGCACCGAGGAGTGCGAGTTGACGCTCAGGTTGCCCGCCTGGACCGCGCGGGCCAGCCGCAGCGCCCGGCCGACGTCCCGGGTCCAGATCGAGCCGGACAGGCCGTACTCGGTGTCGTTGGCGAGCCGGACCGCGTCGGCCTCGTCGTCGAACGGGAGCACCGAGACGACCGGCCCGAAGATCTCCTCCCGCCAGTGCCGGTCGGCCGGGGAGTCGGCGAGCAGCACCGTCGGGGCGTGCCAGAAGCCGGGGCCGTCGGGGCGGGTGCCGGTGAAGGCGACAGTCGCGCCGTCGACGTAGCCGGCGACCCGGTCGCGGTGGGCGGCGGAGATCAGCGGGCCCATCTCGGCGGTCTCGGCGGCCGGGTCCTCCACCCGCAGCGCCCGGACCGCCGGTTCGAGCAGTTCCAGGAACCGGTCGTAGACCGGGCGCTGGACCAGGATGCGGGAGCGGGCGCAGCAGTCCTGGCCGGCGTTGTCGAACACGGCGTACGGCGCGGTGGCCGCCGCCTTCTCCAGGTCGGCGTCGGCGAAGACCAAGTTGGCGCTCTTGCCGCCCAGCTCCAGGGTGATCCGCTTCACCTGGGCGGCGCAGCCGGCCATGATCCGGGTGCCCACCTCGGTGGAGCCGGTGAAGCAGACCTTGCGCACGGCCGGGTGGGTGACGAACCGTTCGCCGACCACGTCGCCCCGGCCGGGCAGCACGGTGAACACCCCCTCCGGCAGGCCGGCGTCGCGCCCCAGCTCGGCCAGGCGCAGCGCGGTGAGCGGGGTCAGCTCGGCGGGTTTGAGCACGACCGTGTTGCCGGCGGCCAGCGCCGGGGCGAAGCCCCAGGCGGCGATCGGCATCGGGAAGTTCCACGGCACGATCACCCCGACCACGCCGAGCGGTTCGTGGAAGGTGACGTCCCAGCCGCCGGGCACCGGGATCTGCCGCCCGGTCAGCCGCTCCGGCGCCCCCGCGTAGTAGTCGAGCACGTCGCGGACGTTGCCCGCCTCCCACCGCGCATTACCGATGGTGTGCCCCGCGTTGCGCACCTCCAGCCGCGCCAACTCCTCCAGGTGGCTGTCGACCAGCCCGGCGAACCGCCGCAGAATCCGCCCCCGCTCCCCCGGCGCAACCCCCCGCCACGACGCAAAGGCAACATCCGCCCGCCCGATCGCCGCATCCACCTCCTCCAGCCCGACCCCCACCACCTCCGCGACCACATCCCCACTGGCCGGATCAACCACCCGCGTCACGCCCCACCCCTTTCCCCGTGGATCATGGAGTTGTGGTGCCCCGCACAAGCCGCATACCGCCACACATCGTCCACCACAACTCCAAGATCGACGCAGGGGTGGGGGTGGGGGTTAGAGGCGTTCGAAGCCACGGGTCAGTTCCCAGTCGGTCACCGCGGCGTCGAAGGCGGCCAGTTCGACCTTGGCCAGGTTGGCGTAGTGGGCGTGCACCTCGTCGCCGAAGGCCGAGCGGGCGATCTCGGAGTCCTGCCAGAGGGTGAGGGCGTCGCGGAGGGTGGGCGGAACACGCTCGGCGGCCGGATCGTCGTAGGCGTTGCCGGTGCACTCGTCGGCCAGCTCCAGCTCCTGTTCGATGCCGTGCACCGCCCCGGCGACCAGGGCGGCGATCGCCAGGTACGGGTTGACGTCCGCGCCGGGCACCCGGTTCTCCACTCGCATCCCCTGCCCGTGGCCGACCAGCCGCAGCGCGCAGGTGCGGTTGTCGGTGCCCCAGCGCAGCGCGGTCGGCGCGAACGAGCCGGGCTGGTAGCGCTTGTAGGAGTTGATGTTCGGGGCGAACAGCACGCTCATCTCCCGCATGGTGGCGAGCAGCCCGGCCAGCACCCGCTGCCCGGTGACGCTGAGCTGCGCCGGCCCGTCGCCGAGCATCGCCGAGCGGCCGTCGACGTCACGCAGCGAGAAGTGGATGTGGCAGGAGTTGCCCTCCCGGGCGTTGGGCTTGGCCATGAACGTGATCGACACGCCCTCCTGGGCGGCGATCTCCTTCGCCCCGTTCTTGTAGATCACGTGGTGGTCGGCGCAGGCCACCGCCTCGTCGTAGCGGAAGGCGATCTCGTGCTGGCCGAGGTTGCACTCGCCCTTGGCGCTCTCCGGGGTCAGCCCCGCGCCGGCCATCTCGGTGCGGATGCGGCGCAGCAGCGGCTCCACCCGGGCGGTGCCCAGCAGCGAGTAGTCCACGTTGTACTGGTTGGCCGGGTTAAGGTCGCGGTAGCCGCGCCGCCACGCCTCCTCGTACGAGTCGCGGTAGAGCACGAACTCCAGCTCGGTGCCGGCGTACGCGGTCAGCCCGTGGTCGGCCAGCCGGTCGAGCTGCCGGCGCAGGATCTGCCGGGGTGAGGCGACCACCGGGCCGGAGCCGTCCAGCCACTCCAGGTCGGCCAGGAGCAGCACGCTGCCCGGCTGCCACGGCATCCGGCGCAGGGTGGACAGGTCGGGGCGCATGGCGAAGTCGCCGTAGCCGCGTTCCCAGCTCGACATCGCGTACCCGTCGACGGTGTTCATGTCGACGTCCACGGCGAGCAGGTAGTTGCAGCCCTCGCTGCCGTTGGCGACCACCTGGTCGAGGAAGAACGGCGCGTGGAACCGTTTGCCCTGGAGGCGGCCCTGCATGTCGGTCAGGGCGAGCACCACCGTGTCGATCTCGCCCTCGGCGACGGCGACCCGGAGCTGTTCCAGCGTGAGCGGGGCTTTCCTCATCCGTGCGCCTCCATCACCAAGGTCTACCGGGCCGAGCGGATCACCGTCAATGCCCCGTCCGGGCGGGCCGGCAAACCCCCCGGGCCGGGGTGGTCCGGCCGGTCCCGGCCCGGACCCGGCGGCCCGGCCCGCGAACGCCCGCCCGCGCCCCGCAGCCGCCCGGAGCCGGACGCGACCCCGACCCGCGGAACGAGCGGAAATTGTCGTACGCACAACGCCGGAAACGCTTTTCCCAAAGGCGGGAAAGAAGCGCCGCGACACGCCACTCATCCGTTCGGACACATAGCCGACCACACCGATCGGTAATCGGACGGCGACCTTGCGTGGAAGTTGGAAACCTTGCCAGAATTTGGGCCGGCCGGTGCGACGCACGGCACTTTGTCGGCCGATCCGCACGACCACTTCCCCTGACCTGCCGCGTATTTCGCGCGCAATGCGTCGACCGGTCACCGGAGCGTGGATGTTCGGCCCTCTCGGTCGCACCGGGCCGGCCGGCCCAGAAACACCCGAACTGCTCCATCACGACGCACCGAAGGACGCGTAATGACGAGAGTACGTACCAGTGGGAAGCCCCGGGCCCTCGCCGCCCTGGTGGCGATCGCCGTTTCCGCCGCGCTGCTCGCGGTGGCCGGCCCGACCCAGGCGGCCCCCCGCACCACCGGGGCCGACGCCGCGCAGCCGGCGGCCGGATCGTCCGCCACCGGCGGCGCGCGGGCCGGTCGCCTCGCGCCGCTGTCCACCGGGGCCACCGGCGTGTCGGCGGGTTCCGCCGGCACCCTCGCCTCGACCTCGGTGACCGGGACCGTCGGTTCCATCACCGTCACCTGCACGCTGACCCCGAGCACCCCGTTCGTCTACTACGGCGGCCCGTACGGCGGCGGCGAGGAGGGCCTCGCCACCGTCCGGTGCACCTACCCCGTCTACGCGGCCCAGGTCGAGGTGGCCCTGTTCCGCTACGGCACCCAGATCACCTACGCCACCTACACGAACTACAGCACCACCACCACGACCGCCGACACCGAGTACCCCCGGTCCAGCGGCGAGTACAAGACGGGCGCGGACGCCTTCATCACCTGGAACTACGGCGGCCCGACCACGTTCATTCCGCTCACCTTCAGCAACAGCGTCTATCTCTGACGGTCGCGCCGGGCGGCCCCGGCCGGAACCCGTCAGGGTTCCGGCCGGGGGCTGTCCGTGGTCGCCCCGCAGGGCTCGTGGTCAGGCCGGTCCGTCGACCCGGGCGGCGTCCGCCGCCGGTGCCGTCGGCCCGGGTACGTCGACCGTCCGGCGCGGCCCGGTGAACCACTTCCGGGCCGAGGCGTACCACCAGATGCCCACCCCGAGCAGCACCCCGCCGACGGCCAGCGGCGCGTAGTTCACCGCCGACCAGCTGAACTCCGGGTTGCCGGGCACCCCGGCCGGCACGATCGGCAGCACGAAGTACACCGCGATGACGGCGATCTCGACCACCGCGATCCAGCCGAGCAGCTTGTATTTCCGGCCGAGCGTCCACGGGCCCGGCTCGAACCGGTCGCCGAGGCGCAGCCGCAGCGCGATCGGGATGACGAAGGACAGGTAGAGGCCGATCACCGCCACCGACACCACCGCGTAGAAGGCGACCGGGATACCGGACGGGCTCTCGTAGAGCGCCGGCAGGGTGAGCACCAGACCGGCAAGCGTCGCCCCGATGATCGCGTTGGCCGGGGTGCCGTTGCGGTCGACCTTCGACCACAGCCGCCAGCCCGGCACCGCCCGGTCCCGGCTGAACGCGTACGTCATCCGGCTCATCGAGGTCACGCAGCTCATTCCGCAGAAGAACTGCCCGATGGTGGAGATGATAATGACCGTCTTGAAGAAGAACGGGGTCAGCGCGGATTCGAAGATGGCGCCGGAGAATCCGCCGGCCGCGTTGACCGCGTCCACGTCGGTGGCGGCGAACAGGAACGCCAACAGCAGGATCCACCCGCCCACCGCCGAATAGAAGATCGACCGCCACAACCCCTTGGCGGCGGCCTGCGACGCGCCCCGGGTCTCCTCGGACACGTGCGCGCAGGCGTCGAATCCGGTGATCGTGTACTGGGTGAGCAGGAATCCCAGCGGCAGCACGTAGAACCAGAACGTCAACCCGCCGGTGTCACCGTCACCGAATCCGGAGTTGTTGAACCGCTCGGTGAACACGAACTGGAAGCTCTGGTGCCGGTCGGGCACCAGCAGCAGGATGGCCACCACGGCGGCGGCGCCGGCCACGTGCCACCAGACCGACACGTTCTGGAGTACGTCGATGATCCGGTGCCCGAAGATGTTGATCAGCCCGTGCAGGGCCAGGATGATCACGAACAGGACGAACGCCTGCCGCAGCGTCCCCTCCCACCCGTCGAAGAGCGCCGACAGGGTGAGGTTGAGGAAGGTGGCGCAGCCGTAGTCCACCGACGCGGTGACCGCGACCAGGCCGATCAGGTTGAGCCAGCCGGTGAACCAGCCGTGCACCGGCCTGCCCATCTTCGCCGCCCACCAGTAGATCCCCCCGGCCGTCGGATACGCCGAGACCAGTTCGGCCAGGCAGAACCCGATGATCAGGATGAACAGCGAGATCAGCGGCCAGCCCCAGGAGATGGCGACCGGCCCGCCGTTGTTCCACGCCTGACCGAAGGTGGTGAAACAGCCGGCCAGGATCGAGATGATCGAGAATGAGATGGCGAAGTTGGAGAAGCCGCTCCACGTACGGCGCAACTCCTGCTGGTAGCCGAGTTCGGCGAGTCGTCGGGCGTCGTCGTCCGGCGCGTGCGGTTGCCCGGCGGTCGGCGGTTGCCCGGTGGTCGGCGGTTGCCCGGTGGTCGGCGGGGGCGTTGTGGCCACAGCACACCTCCCTGAGGTGGTACCCGGAACTGCCCGGGTGATCCCCGGGTGCGCCCGAGTCTCGTCCCGCCGATCACGACGGTCAATCCGTCGCCGGTGCCGAACCCGTTAAATCATGTCGCCCCGGCCGGGCGGTAATCAGGTTGCCCCGGGCCCCGCACCGACGCATGCTTGAGCCCGTGACCAGGCCCGATCGCGACGGGCCGACGCCGGGCGCTCGGCAGGAGCCCGGCACCACGGCGGCGCGGGACGCCCACCTCTCTCTCACGTACGGCGTCGTGCCGTACCCGACGGGCGTCCCGCCCCGCCTCCCTCCCGCCCTGATCCACTCGCCTGGGCCGATGTTGCGGTATCCGCCGGGCATGGACACCGCAACATCGACCCAGAAGAGTCGATCTTGCCGCCGATCCTGCACGGCTCTCAGCCCCGGGCCCTGGCCCAGGACAGGAAGCGCTCGGTCATCCCGGTGGGCGGGTGGGCCGGGTGGAGTTGGGTGAGCTGGTTGGTGGCCTCGTACATGAGGGCGCCGAGATAGATCAGCAGGGACATCCGGTCGTGCCGGTACTCGGTGAGCAGCGCGAGCTTGGCCGGCTGGCAGGGCCACTGCCGGCCGCAGTTACGGCAACGCCACAGCGGACGCATCGCGACGTGCGGGACAGGCGGACGAACCACCACCATCACCGCCCCCACAGCGCGGCGGCCTGCGCCTCGTCGCCGATCAGGTCAGCCGACCGTAGGAGCCGACTGACGCTCCCGACCACCCGGCAGGGCGGCGTCCTCATGATCCTCCACCACATGACCGAACCCTTCATGTCGACCTCCTCGCGTGTCTGGGAAGGGGCCGCTCCCACTGGCCAGGAAGGGAGCGGCCCCCGCGAAGTCGGCCCCGACACCGTCGGCGTCCGAGCCGACCCACCTGATGACAGTCTGGTGAGCGCGTCGCTACTGTCGGGAGGCATCGAGCCTGGTCGCGATGAGGATCTACGGATCTTGGTCGACGCTCGGCGCAGCTTGCAGATCTTGGCGCATGTCTGGAGGAATCTTGGAAGGCGATCGGAACATGGGCCTCATCCGCGCGCAGCTCCGTCGGCAGCGGGTACTGGCAGGAATGAACCAGGATGAGTTCGGCAAGCGCACGAACTACTCGGCGTCCACTGTCTCGGCTGTCGAAACCGGCACCCGCGCAATGGATACGCCCTTCGCCGCCCGAGCGGATGAGGTGCTGGAGACCGGCGGCCTGTTCGTGTCCCTGTTGGAGCTGGCGAGGCGTGACGGTCAGCCGCGTTGGTTCCGTCCCTGGCTGGATGCTGAACGAGCCGCTGACCAGCTCCGGTGCTACCAACCGACCCTGGTGCCCGGCCTACTTCAGACCGAGGCGTACGCGCGTGCGGTGATCCGCTGCGACGACAAACTGACCGATGCCCAGGTCGAGCAGCGCCTCGCAGCCCGAATGGACCGGCAGTCGATCCTGAACAAGGACGAGCCGCCGCAGTTCGTGGTGGTTCTCGACGAGATCGTGATCCGCCGCGTCGACGAGGCCTTTCACCAGGCGCTGGCAGACCAGGTACACCGTCTGATCGAGCTGGCCGAGCGACCCAACATCAGCATCCACATCGTGCCTGCGGACATCGCGATACATGTCAGCTTGACCGGCCCGTTCATCCTGGCGAAGACCGCAGACGGTGGTTGGGTGGGTAACCTGGAGAACCAACTGGGCGGGATCGTCGTGGACAAGGACGACGCCCTGGCTACCCTGCTGTCAAGGTGGGAGACGGTCCGCAACGAGGCCCTGTCCCGCCGGCAGTCGACCGAGCTGATGAAGGAAGTTGTGAAGTCATGGACCTGATCGGTGCCAAGTGGCGCAAGTCCAGCCGCAGCGGTTCGGGCGGCGGCGACTGCGTCGAAGTGGCGGACAATCTGCCCGGCGTCGTCCTCGTCCGCGACACCAAGGACCGTGCCGGCGGCACCCTCGCCTTCGCTCCGGACACCTGGCAGTCGTTCGTCGACCTGGCCAAGCAGATCGGCCCCGCTGCCTGACCTTCCCCGACCATCGCCGGCCCGCCACGTCCTGATCGACACACCTGGGCCGATATTGCGGTGTCCCGGCGGCCGGATACCGCAACATCGACCCAACCGAGTCGACCTTGCCGGGTGCTCCCGCGGGTGGTCCCGGCCGCTGTCGTGGGGGGTCAGGTGAAGAGGAGGCCGGCCACCCAGAGGGCGGCGATCACCAGGCCGGCCAGGAACTCCACCATCATGGACAGACCGGCCGCCTTCAACGCCTGCACGGTCGCCGGCCAGGCGAGCTGGTTGCTGCCCAGCCGCAGCCGTTCGGCCCCCCACACCCCGCCGACGAAACCGATCACCAGGCCGATCACCGGGATGACGAAGAACCCGACCAGCCCGAGCAGACCCCCGACGAGCAGCGACGACGTGGGCACCCCGGTGCGCTTGAGGTTGCGCCCCGGCCAGGCGTACTTGATCACGGCACCGGCGGCGGCGACCACGGTGGCGGCGGCGAGCACCGCCCAGCGGCCCGGCCCGGCATCGCCGAAGATCGCCCAGAGCAGCACCCCGCCCCAGCACAGCGGCAGCGCCGGCAGGCCGGGCACCACCACCCCGGCCAGCCCGGCGACGATCGCGATCGCCGCGACCACCGAGAACGCCGCCCCACCGTCGGTCAGGCTCACCCCGCCACCTCTTCCCCGCCCGGTCCCCCGGTCACGTCGTCACCATGCCAGAGCACCGGCCTCCCCGCCGGCCACCCGCACCCGACCGGCCGCTTGCGGCCACCCCACCCCGAACGACCACGCCCCGGTCACCACCGCGCCGCCGACGACGCCCCCGACCGGCCGGGGGGCAGGTCACTCAGTCGTCTCCCCGCGCAGCCGGGCGGTGATCTGGTCGGCCGGGGCGGGCGGGCCGAACCAGCGGCCCTGGCCGGTGTCGCAGCGCAACGCCCGCAACCGTTCGGCCTGCTCCCCGGTCTCCACCGCCTCGGCGGTCACCGACAGCTCCAACGCGTGCGCCAACCGGACCAGGGCGTCGACGATCCGCTCGTCCCGGTGGTCGGGTGAGGAGTCGCCGCCGTCGCCCCGGATGCCCTCGACGAACGGGCCGGCCAGCTTCAGGCAGTGGATCGGCAACCGCCGCAGGTACGCCAGGTTCGAGTAGCCGGTGCCGAAGTCGTCGATGGCCAGCCGTACGCCCAGATCCGCCAACCGGTACAACGACCGTAACGGCTCCCCGGCGGTGCCCATCACGGCGCTCTCGGTCAGCTCAAGCTGCAACAGTTCCGCCGGCAGGCCGCTGCGGCTCAGCGCGCTGGCGACGGTGTCCACGATGGCCGGGTCGTCGGCCTGCCGGGCGGCCAGGTTGACGCTGACCACCAGTTTGGCCTCCGGGAACTCCCGGTGCCAGGCGCGGGCGTCGCGGCACGCCTGTCGCAACACCCACTCGCCGAGCCGGACGATCAACCCGGTCTCCTCGGCCAGCCCGATGAACCGGTCCGGACCGACCAGGCCCCGCTCCGGGTGCGCCCAGCGGACCAGCGCCTCCACCGCGAGCATCGAGCCGTCCAGCAGGGAGACGATCGGCTGGTAGTGCACCACGAACTCACCCCGGTCCAGTGCCGCCGGCAGGCCCGCCGCCAGCGCGGACCGGGCGATGTCGGCGGCGCTGCGCTCCGGGTCGTACACCGCCCAGCGGCCCCGGCCCTCCGCCTTCGCCCAGTACAGCGTGGTGTCGGCGGCCTTCATCAGCTCGGACACGCTGGTCTCGCTGGCCGGGCACTCGACCACCCCCACGCTCGCCGAGACGGCGAGCTGGTGGTCGCCGACGAGCACCGGCGCGGCCACCGCGGCGAGCGCCAACTCGGCGACACCGACCGCGTCGTCGATGCCCTCGCCGCCGTTGACCAGGATGACGAACTCGTCGCCGCCCATCCGGGCCACCAGGTGCCCCTGGCCGATGACGCAGTCGGACAGCCGCCGGGCGATGGTGACCAGCAGCCGGTCGCCGAGGTCGTGGCCGAGGCTGTCGTTGACCGCCTTGAAGCCGTCCAGGTCGAGGAAGCAGACGCCGATCCGCTGCTCGGGCCCGGCGTCGGCGAAGACCTGGCCGAGCTTCTCGAAGAACAGCGTCCGGTTGGGCAGGCCGGTGAGCGGGTCGTGCAGGGCCTGGAACCGCAGCCGCTGCTGGAGTTCGTACCGCTGGGTGATGTCCTCGATCATCGCGACCGTGAACCGGGGGCGACCGTCGTCGTGCCGGATCAGCGAGACGGCCAGGTCGGTCAGGACGACGCTGCCGTCCTTGCGGTAGTAGCGCTTCTCCACCCGGACGCTGTCGTGCTTGCCCTCGATCAGCTCCTGGTACATCTCCCACATCCCGGCCGCGTCGTCGGGGTGGAACAGCGACGCGACGTTGGTCTGCCGCAGCTCCTCCGGGGTGTAGCCGAGCATGTCGGCGAAGGACTGGTTGACGTCGATGATCTGACCGTCGATGCCGGCGATCCCGATGCCGATGACCGCCCCGGTGAAGACCGCCCGGAACCGCGCCTCGCTGTCGCGCAGCGCCCGCTCCACCGAATCCCGCGCCTGCCAGGCCGACCGGGCGATCCGCTCCTGCTGGCTGAAGGTACGGTCGCGCAGCGCCCGGCCGAACCCGGCGGCCAGCCCACCCTGCAACGCGGCCACCCGGACGGGCAGGTCGGGCGGCAGGTCGTCCGGGGGCAGCACCCGCTGCGGCAACTGCTCGCCTAGTGCCCGTACCGACCAGTCCAGGATGCGCGGTTCGGTCAGGTGCGCCTCCACCAGCGCCCGGCCCACCTCCTCCGCCGGGGCGGCCGAGAACTCCTCGGCGAGCAGGGCCTGCGCCAGCCGTACGGTGTGCGCCAGCAGCAGCCGCTCGGTCTCGTCCGTGCTCATCGGCACGAACCCGAGCCGGCGTACCGCCCGTGCCCAGTCGGCGGCGTAGCCCTGCGCGCCCGGACGGGACGCGTCGGTGCCGCCGGGGTCCGGAACGGCGGACATGGTCGGCTCAGCCGGCGGAACGGTCGTACCGGGCGACGCCGCCGAACGCCCCGAACCGCTCGGGGTGGTCGTCCACGTCGGACGGGGAGTCGGGCCGCCACAACGGCATGTGCACCACGCCGGGTTCCAGCAGCGTCCAGTCGCCGAAGAAGTCGGTGATCTCGGCGCGGGACCGCAGGGTGATCTCGGTGTCGGTACGGGCCGAGAGCCGCTGCGCGTCGAGCATCTCCTGGGGCTGGTCCTCGAAGGTGGAGTGGGAGATGACCAGGAAGCTGCCGGGTGCGGCGGCGGCCCGCAGGGTGGCGAGGACGTCGGCCGGGCGGTCGACGTCGGGGACGAAGTGCACCACCCCGGCGAGCAGGATGCCCAGCGGACGGTCGAAGTCGATCAGGCCGCTGGACCGGGCCTCGTCCAGGATGAGCTTCGGCTCCCGCAGGTCGGCGTGCACGGCGACGGCCCGGTCGTTGCCGGTGAGCAGTTCGCGGCTGTGCGCCACGGCGACCGGGTCGATGTCGACGTAGACGATGCGGGCCTGCGGGTCGGCCGCCTGGGCGACCTCGTGGACGTTGCCGACGGTGGGGATGCCCGAGCCGATGTCGAGGAACTGGTCGATGCCGGCGTCGAGCAGCACCCGCACGGCGCGGCGCAGGAACTCCCGGCCGGAGCGCATGGTGGCCGCGAGGTTCGGGGTCATGCCGGCGATCTGCTCGGCGAGCCGCCTGTCGATCTCGAAGTTGTGCGCGCCGCCGAGGAAGTAGTCGTAGACCCGGGCGGCGCTGGGCCGGCTCAGGTCGATCTCGGCGGGAAGTCCGTCCGGCGTCTGCATCTCTGCCTGGCCCCCCAGTTCGTCGCCGCGGTGCGGGAGGGCACCGGTGTCGACGGCGTGCGCGGGCACGCGGAGCCGCACCGGCCGACCCGCGGATCGTGTGGTGCTGACCACTCTAGGCCCGTCCGCCCAGGTACGGGAGATCAGCCGAGCCCGATCTGTGCCCGGACCGGCAGGTCGGACGCGCCCGGCGGGCCGTGGTCACGCTGAGCGTCCGCCCGCGCACCACCGGCCACCACGGCGCGTCCGGACGCCTCAGTCGGCGGATTCCAGCATCAGCGCGATGCCCTGCCCCACCCCGACACACATGGTCGCCAGGGCCCGCCGGCCGCCCCGGCGGCGCAGTTCGAGGGCGGCGGTCAACGCCAGCCGGGCCCCGCTGGCCCCCAACGGGTGCCCCAGGGCGATCGCCCCGCCGTTGGGGTTGACGTGCTCGGCGTCCTCCGGCAGCCCCAGTTCGCGCAGCACCGCGATCCCCTGCGCGGCGAACGCCTCGTTCAGCTCGACGACGTCCACGTCGGCGAGGGCGACGCCGAGCCGGTCGAGCAGCCGGCGGGTGGCCGGCACCGGCCCGATCCCCATGATCCGGGGCGGTACGCCGGCCGCCGCCGCGCCGCTGACCCGGGCGAGCGGGCTCAGGCCGTACCGGGCCACCGCCGCCTCGGACGCGACCAGCAGGGCCACCGCGCCGTCGTTGACCCCGGAGGAGTTGCCGGCGGTGACGGTGCCGCCGGCCCGGAACGGGGTGGGCAGCGCGGCCAGCTTCGCAAGCGACGTCTCCCGGGGATGCTCGTCGACCTCGACCAGTTTCGTGTCCCGGCGCCCGGCCGGCACGGTCACCGGCACGATCTCCTCGGCGAACCGGCCGTCGGCCTGCGCCTTGGCGGCCCGCTGCTGGGAACGCAGCGCGAACTCGTCCTGCGCGCGCCGGTCGACGCCGAACTCGGCGGCCACGTTCTCGGCCGTCTCCGGCATCGAGTCGATCCCCCACCCCGCCTCCATCAGCGGGTTGACCAGCCGCCAGCCGAGGGTGGTGTCGTACACCTCGGCGGCCCGCGAATACGGCGTGGCCGCCTTCGGCATGACGAACGGGGCCCGGCTCATGCTCTCGACACCACCGGCGAGCACCAGGTCGGCCTCCCCGGCCACCACGGCACGGGCGGCGGTGGCCAGCGCGTCCAGGCCGGAGCCGCAGAGCCGGTTGACGGTGCTGCCCGGCACCTCCTGCGGCAGGCCGGCCAGCAGCGCCGCCATCCGGGCCACGTTGCGGTTGTCCTCACCGGCCTGGTTGGCGCAGCCCAGCACCACGTCGTCGACCCGGGCCCAGTCCACCGCCGGGTGCCGGGCGACCAGTTCCCGCAGGACGTGGGCGGCCAGGTCGTCGGGGCGCACCCCGGCCAGCGCGCCGGCGTACCGGCCGATCGGGGTACGGACTCCGGACACGAGGTAGGCCACGCTCATCGACGCACGTCCTTCGGGGGGTGGGAAGGGGCTGGCGGTCCCGGCGTCACCCGGGTCACGGGGGACGCCCGCCGTCAGGATATCCACGCCCGCGCCGGACGCCGCCCCGGCCGGGTCGCACGACAGGTCGGGCGGGCGGCCGCCGGATAGGTTGGCGGTATGACCCGGGCCCAGTTCAGCGCAGAGACCTCCGGCGGTGGGGCGTTCGTCCGCCAGCCCAACCGGTTCACCGGCCGGGTCACCCCGCACTCCACCTCGCCGGCGGGCGGCGGACCGGACGAGCAGGGACGCTGGCCGCTGGAGGCCGGCCGGTACCGGCTGATCTGGTGCCGGGCCTGCCCGTGGGCGCACCGGGCCACGATCGTGCGGGGCCTGCTCGGCCTGGACGGGGTGATCTCGCTGGGCACGGTGGACCCGATCCGCGACGAACGCGGCTGGCGGTTCACCCTCGACCCGGACGGCTTCGACCCGGCGCTGGGCGTCGGTTTCCTGTCCGAGGCGTACCTGGCCACCGACCCGGACTACACCGGCCGGGTGACGGTGCCCGCGCTGGTGGACACGCTCACCGGCCGGGTGGTCACCAACGACTATCCGCAGCTCACCCTCGACTTCTCCACCGAGTGGCGACGCCTGCACGCCCCGGACGCCCCCGACCTGTACCCGGTCGCGCTGCGTCCCGAGCTGGACGCGCTGATGGCCGAGATCCACACCGACGTCAACAACGGCGTGTACCGGTGCGGCTTCGCCACCTCCCAGCAGGCGTACGACGAGGCGTACGCGGCGCTGTTCGCCCGGTTGGACGCGTTGTCGCAGCGGCTGGCCGGGCAGCGGTACCTGATGGGTGACGCGATCACCGAGGCGGACGTGCGGCTGTTCACCACCCTGGTCCGCTTCGACGTGGCGTACCACGGGCACTTCAAGTGCAACCGGCAGAAGCTGACCGAGATGCCGGTGCTCTGGGCGTACGCCCGGGACCTGTTCCAGACCCCGGGCTTCGGGCAGACGGTGGACTTCGACCACATCAAGCGGCACTACTACGCCACCCACCGCGAGATCAATCCCACGGGGGTGGTGCCGGCGGGCCCGGACACCTCCGGCTGGCTCACCCCGCACGGCCGTGCCTGACGCCGCCCGCGCGGTAGCCGGCCGGGTCGCCGCCGGCTGCGTGCTGCTCGGCGCGGTCGCGGTGACCGTCGCCGTCGGGGCCGGTCCGGGTGGCCCGTGGCGCGGGTACGTCAGCGAGGCAGGGGTCAGCGACAGCGCGTTCGCCTCGACGTACCGGATGGGGGTGTTCGCCCTGGCGGCGGCGCTGCTGGCGCTGGCCGCGGCGCTGCCGGTGACGCTGCGGCTCGCGGCCGGCCTGCTGCTGGCCGGCGCGGCCGGCACCGTGGTCTCCGGCGCGGTGACGTGCAGCGCCGGGTGCCCGCTGCCGCCGTTCGAGGCGGCGACGCCGGCCGACCTGGTGCACGCCGGGGCGAGCATCGTGGCCGCCGGGGTGACCGTGCTCGCCATGCTGGTGGTCGGGTTCGTCCGCCCGGCGACGGCGGGGCTGCGCCGGGTGGCCCGGGTCGCCGGGGTGGTGGCGCTGCCGGTGGCCGGCGCGGTCGCGCTGGGCCTGCTGACGGTGGGCCGGGGTGACCTGGTGGCCGGGCTGGAACGGGTGCTGCTGGTGGTCTGCGCCGGCTGGGGCCTGTGCACCGCGCTGCTGCTGGCCCGGCGCCGGCCGGCCGCCCCCGTACCTGACGACCGGGCCGTGTCCCGCGCCCGTGAGCACGTCGAACGTGACGAACGGGTCACCGGGTCGACAACCTCCGTGTAAGGAGCCTCACGCCGAGCGGTCATTCCAGCCCGCGATCGGCCGGGAGTACCGTCGACAGGCGATGACCAATGTCTGGCACCTCACCGTGCGCCTGTACGTCGATCTCCGACGGCAGGCCAGTGGGGTCTGTCCGGCGCAGCCTCGCTCCTGACGCTGACCGCCGACCCTTCCCGACATTGGACCCACCCTGATGGCTTCCACCCTGCGCAAGTTCCCGTTCTCCGCCCAGATCCTGCTCGGCCTCGTGCTCGGCGTGGCGCTGGGCTTCCTCGCCCGTGCCAACGACCTGAGCTGGTTGGCGAGCACCCTCGACACCGTCGGCGGGCTCTTCGTCCAACTGCTCAAGCTGGCCGTCCCGCCGCTGGTCTTCACCGCGATCGTGGTCAGCGTGGTCAGCCTGCGCGGGGTGGCCAACGCCGCCCGGCTGGCGCTGAAGACGCTGCTCTGGTTCGGCGTCACCGCGCTGATCGCGGTGAGCCTCGGCATCGGCATCGGCCTGCTCACCGACCCGGGCCGGGGGGTGAGCCTGGACGTCGGCGGCGCGACCGCCCCGAAGACCACCGGCTCGTGGACCGACTTCCTCACCGGCATCGTGCCGACCAACCCGGTCGGCGCGTTCGTTGAGGGCAACGTGCTCCAGATCGTCTTCCTCGCCCTGGTGGTCGGTGCCGCCGCGCTGCTGGTCGGCGCGGCCGCCGAGCCGTTCGTCGAACTGAACCGCGCGGTGCTGGCCATCGTGCAGAAGGCGCTGTGGTGGGTGATCCGGCTCGCCCCGATCGGCACCCTCGGGCTGATCGGCCACGCCGTCGCCGCGTACGGCTGGGACCTGCTGGCCCCGCTGGCGAAGTTCACCACCGCCGTCTACGTCGGCTGCGCGATCGTCCTGTTCGTGGTCTACCCGCTGCTGCTGGTCACCGCCGGCCGGCTCAACCCGCTGCGGTTCTTCGCCGGGGCCTGGCCGGCGATCGAGCTGGCCTTCGTGTCCCGGTCCTCGGTGGGCACCATGCCGGTGACCCAGCGTGCCGTCGAGCGGCTCGGCGTCCCCCGCGAGTACGCCTCCTTCGCGGTGCCGTTCGGTGCCACCACCAAGATGGACGGCTGCGCCGCGATCTACCCGGCGCTCGCCGCGATCTTCGTGGCCCAGGTCTTCGGGGTGGACCTCGGTGTCGGCGACTACCTGCTGATCGCCTTCGTCTCGGTGGTCGGTTCGGCCGCCACCGCCGGCCTGACCGGTGCCATCGTCATGCTGACCCTCACCCTGAGCACGTTGGGCCTGCCGCTGGCCGGGGCCGGCCTGCTGCTGGCGATCGACCCGATCCTGGACATGATCCGCACCGCCACCAACGTGGCCGGGCAGGCCGTCGTGCCGACCATCGTGGCCGCCCGCGAGGGCATCCTGGACCGCGACGCCTACGCCGACGCCGGCCGGCGCGACCTGACCGACGCCGACGGGACCGACGACCGGCCGGCCCGCCGCGACGACCTCGCGCCGGCACCCGCCTGAGCACGCCGGCCGGGCCCTCCCCCGGACCCTGCGCCCCGCCCCGCACCGCCACCCGCCCGTACCGGAGGATCACCCGCATGAGTGCCCTGTTCACCCCGCTCGCCCTGCGCGGCGTCACCCTGCCCAACCGGATCGCCCTCGCGCCGATGTGCCAGTACAGCGCCGACCCGGACGGGCTGCCCACCGGCTGGCACCTGGTGCACCTCGGGTCCCGGGCCGTCGGCGGTGCCGGCCTGGTCGTCACCGAGGCCACCGCGGTCGTCCCCGAGGGGCGGATCAGCCCCCAGGACACCGGCATCTGGTCCGACGCGCACGTCGACGCGTGGCGGCCGGTCACCGCGTTCGTCGCCGCCCGGGGGGCGGTGCCCGCCGTGCAGCTCGCCCACGCGGGCTTCAAGGCCAGCACCTACCGGCCGTGGGCGGCCGGGCGCGGCGGGGTGCCGGACGCCGAGGGCGGCTGGACGCCGGTCGGCCCCGGAGCCGAGCCGTTCCTGCCCGACTACCGGCGGCCGACGGCGCTGGACGAGACCGGGATCGCCGGGGTGGTGGCCGCGTTCGCCACCGCCGCCGGCCGGGCCGTCGACGCCGGCTTCGCCGCCGTGGAGATCCACGCCGCGCACGGCTACCTGCTGCACGAGTTCCTGTCCCCGCTGACCAACCACCGCACCGACGGCTACGGCGGCGACCGGGCCGCCCGGATGCGGCTCACCCTGGAGGTGGCCCGCGCGGTCCGCGCCGCCGTCGGCGAGCAGGTGCCGGTGCTCACCCGGATCTCCGCCACCGACTGGGTCGACGGCGGCTGGACGGTCGACGACAGCGTCGCCCTCGCCGCCGAGCTGGCCGCGACCGGCGTCGACCTGGTGGACGCCTCCTCCGGCGGGGCGTCGACCGGGGCGGCCATCCCGGTCGGGCCCGGCTACCAGGTGCCACTGGCCGCCCGGATCCGCCGCGAGGCAGGCGTACCGACGGGCGCGGTCGGCCTGATCGTCGAGCCGGAGCAGGCCGAGCAGATCGTCGCGGCCGGTGAGGCCGACCTGGTGCTGCTCGGTCGGGAACTGCTCCGCCACCCGTACTGGCCGCGCCGGGCCGCCGCGAAGCTCGGCGCCGCCCCCGACTGGCCCGACCCGTACGCCCGCGCCTTCTGACCGTCCGCCGGCCCGCCGTGACTCCGGCCGGGGGGTTGTCGTCGCCTCGGCGACGACAACCCCCTCCGGTCCCGCGGCCCGGCGGGGCGGGGTCAGCCGGCCAGGTGACCCCAGTCGTCCTCCAGGTCCCGCCACCCGCCCTGGGCGGCGACCGTGCCGTCGACCAGCACCACCACGTGGTCGGCGCGGACCAGCGCCGCCCGTTTCGAGGTGGAGCCGACCACGGTCACCCCGTGCCCCCGCAACGCCGCCCACAGCGCCAGCTCGGTGGTGACGTCCAGCGCCGAGGACACGTCGTCGGCGACCAGCAGTTCGGTACGCGGGGCGAGCGCCCGGGCCAGCGCCAGCCGCTGCAACTGCCCGCCGGACAGCCGGGTGCCCTTGTGCCCGATGAGCAGCCCCAGTCCGCCGCCGCCCGCCAGGTCGTGCTCCAGTTGGGCGGTGGTGACCGCCCCAGCGGCGTCCACGTCGTGCCCGAGGGCGATGTTGTCGGCGACCGTGCCGGAGAGCACCCGGGGCAGCTGACCGACGTAGCCGACCTGCTGGGGGCGCAGGAACAGCTCCGGTTCGGTCACCGGCTCGCCGTTCCACCGCAGCTCGCCGACGTGGTGCACGATCCCGGCCAGCGCCCGCAGCAGCGACGACTTGCCGGACCCGACCGGCCCCACCACCAGCACCAGTTGACCCCGGTCGACGGTCAGGTCGACGTCCCGTACGGCGAGGGTGCCGTCGGAGTGCAGCGCCCCGAAGCCGGCCAGTTCCAGGCGACGCAGCGGCCGGCGCGGCGGCGGCTCCGGCGCGGGGGCGGTGCCGGCGGCGAGGTCCACCCCCGGCACCTCCGCCGAGTACGCCCCGATCCCGGCCATCGCCACCGTCCGCCGGGTCCACACCCGCGCCGACGGGTACTGCGAGACCAGGGACGCGGTGGTCCAGGCGAACCAGCGGGCCGCACCGAGGGTGGAGACGGCGACCAGGGTGGCACCGGCGGAGAGCCCGCCGGCCAGGTAGAGCGCCCACGCCGCGATCGGCAGCAGGCCGCTGGCCACCGAGGGGGTGGAGCGGGCCCACACCTGGGCGGCGATCTCCCGCCGCTGCCGGTCGCTGCGCACCAGGTCCAGCGCGGAGAGGTGGTCCAGCACGGGCCGGGTCGCCCCGGCGAGCTTGACCGTGCGGGCCGCCGACAGCGACGACACCAGCGCGGTGGCGAAGGCGGCGCGGGCGGCCACCGTGTCCCGCGCGGAACGCTCCAACCCGGGGCCGAACAGGGTGGCGGCGAGCCCGGACACGGCCATCGTGCCCAGGAAGAACAGCGCCGGCACGAGGCTGCCCGTGATCAGCGTCATGGTCACCATCGTCACCAGGGCGATGAACTGGTCCATCAGGTTGTCGGCGAGCTGCACGACCCGTTCGGTGTCCCCGCTCTGCGCCACCACCTCGGCCGGGGTGTGCCGGCTGGTGCGGCGCGGACCGGTCTGACCGTGCACCAGCCGCAGGCTCATCCGCAGCATCTGCCGTACCCACCACTGGGGGAACCGCAGGTTCGTCAGGAAGGGCAGCGGCAGCACCACCACCAGCGCGGCGGCGATGCCGAGCGCCGGCAGCCACGGGTCACCGCCGTCGACGACGTCCGCCCACAGCCAGGGCAGCACCGCGCCGTCGAGGCCGAGCACGGTGATCACCATGAACAGCACGACCGACAGCAGGCCGAGGCGCGGGTCGTTCAGGCCCAGGCGCAGGATCTCCCGCATGGTCCGCGCGGGCGGCAGCGGTGGCAGCGGCGGCGGATCCCCCTTCGGTACGGCCACCGCCGTCCGCCCGGCCGTCCCGGTCCCCTGCACGACGGTGGCCCGGCCCGGCCCGTCGTCGCCCGCTCCGGTGCCGTCCGGCCCGGCCGGGGACGTCGCGTCCAGCTCCGGCCAGGCGGTGCCCGGCGGGTCGGCCTGCGCCCAGTTCCCGGCCGGCGGGTCCGCCTCCGGCCAGGCGGTGCCCCGGGTGCCGGCCTCCGGCCAGGCGGTGGCCGGGCCGTCGAGCAGGTCCACGCCGCCCCGGCTGCCGGACCGGCCCGCGCCGACCGGGGTGTACGCGGCGGCGTGGCTGGTGGCGAGCAGCTCGGCGAAGCGGGCCGAGGAGCGCAGCGGGCCGGCCTCCAGGACCGCCCCGTCGGCCATCACCACCACCTCGTCGCAGCGTCGCACCGACGACAGCCGGTGCGCGATGATGATGCCGATCCGGTCGGTGAGCAGGCGTTCGGTCGCCTCGCGTACCCGGGTCTCGGTGACCGGGTCCAGCCGTGCGGTGGCCTCGTCGAGGATCACCACGTGCGGGTCGCGCACCAGGATGCGGGCGAACGCCACGAGCTGTTCCTGGCCGGCGGAGAGCACATGGCCGCCCTCGCCCAGCCGGGTGCGGATGCCGTCGGGCAGCTCCGCGACCCACCCGGTGAGCCCCAGCTCGGCCAGTGCCCGGGGCGCGTCGTCGAGCAGGTCCGGGTCGAACAGGGCGACGTTCTCGGCGAGGGTGCCGGCGAGGATCTCGGTACGCTGCGGCACCACCGCGATCCACCGGCGCAGCTCCTCGACGTCCAGGTCACACAGGTCGGTGTCGCCGAGCAGCACCGTCCCGCGTGGCACCTCAACCGCCCGGGTGAGCACCTTGGCCAGCGTCGACTTGCCCGAACCGGTCCGCCCCACCAGCGCGTACGACCGGCCGCGGACGAAGCTGAGCCGGACGTCGCGCAGTGCGGGCGCCCGCTCGTCCTCGCCGGTGGCCGGGTAGCGGAAGGTGAGCCCGCGCAGGGTCAGGTCGCCGTCGGTGGGGGTGGCCCCGCCGGAGGGTTCCTGCCGGGCGTCGGAGAGCAGCAGCACCCGGGCCCAGGCGCCGAGCGCGTACTGCAGGTGCGGCACCCAGCGGGCGAGGTGTTCGACGGTCGCGCCGAAGCTCAACGCGAGCAGCCAGATCGCGGTCAGCCGGGCGCCGTCGACCCGGCCGGTGGTCAACGCCCACGCCCCGGCGAGCACCACTCCGGCGATCCCGACCCGGATGGTGCCGGCGGCGAAGGCGGTGACCCGCGCCGACATCAGGAAGACCCGGCGGCAGCGGGTCAGCACCTCGGCGGCCCGCCGGGCGTACAACCGCAGCACGTACGGCTGGGCGAGGCTGGTGCGGACGTCGTCCTGGCCGTGCACCGCCTCCTCCATCACGGCGGCCAGGTCCGACCAGGCCTCCTCCTCGGACATCCGGGCCGGGGCGATGGCGGCGGTGGGACGGCGCAGCAGCACGACGAGCAGCGCGGTGAGCAGCAGCATCGCCACCCCGGCCGGCCACCAGACGAACAGCGCGCTGACCGTGGCGAGCAGGCAGAGCACCAACCCCTGGACCAGCCGTACGCCGGTGTTCCGCAGCTCGGAGGCGACCTGGTAGACGTCGTTGTCGATCCGGTCGAGCAGTTCGCCGACCGGGGTGCCCTCCAGGGTGGGTAGGTCCTGCCCGAGGGCGACCCGGCACAGCCGGCGACGCACGTCGGCGGACCAGTCGGCGGTGATGCCCGCCATCAGCAGCGCGATCACCAACTCGCCGAAGACGGCGACGACCAGCGCGACGACCAGGGCGGTGAACCACCCGGCCGAGCGGTGCACCAGCACCGGGCCGGCGACCGCGGAGGCGGCGGCCTGACCGGCGGCACCGAGGACGACGAGGACGATCACGACCGTCACGCGGCGCGGCGCGGACGCCCAGAGATCACGGAGCAGGCGCATGGAGATTCCCTCCGGGACTCGGGGTGGCGGTACCCCCCAGCCTGACCCCCCGCCCCTCTCCCCTCAACGCATTTACCACCGACCCACCCAACTCCCCCACTCCGCCCCACCCACCCCAGCCCCACCCACCTCCCGTCCCACCCTGCCTCGCCCCGCCCCCGCACTGCCCCGCCCCGCCCTCGCCCTGCCCCGGTGATCAAGAGATTCGCGTCAAGATTGATCTTCAAGTTGACTCGAACCTCTTGATCAACTGACGCAAACTTCTTGATCACCGAGGCAGGGCAGGGCGGGGCGGAGAAGTCGGGCGGGTGGACGCCTGAGGGCGGGTGCCCGGGGAGCGGGAGTGCCGGGGCGGTCAGAAGAGGATGGTGGCGAGGGTGCCCACGCGGTGGAAGCCGCAGCGTTCGTAGACCCGGCGGGCGGGGCGGTTGAAGTCGTTGACGTAGAGGCTGACCGTGGGGGCGACCCGGAGCAGCGCGTCGCGGACGACGGCGGCCATCGCGGCGCTGGCGATCCCGCGTCCGCGCCACGCGGGGGCCACCCAGACGCCCTGGATCTGGGCGGTACGGCGGGTCACCACCGCGAGTTCGGCCTTGAACACGACCTCGCCGTCGACCATGCGGGCGTACGCCCGGCCGGCGCGGACCAGGTCCTCGACCCGTCGGCGGTAGGCCCGACCGCCGTCGTCGGCCAGCGGCGAGACGCCGACCTCCTCGGCGTACATGGCGACCGCCGCGGGGAAGAGCAGGTGCACCTCGTCGGGGCGGACCCGGCGCACCTCGGGGTCGACCGGGATGGCGGGCGGGGCGTCGGTGGCCAGTAGCGGCTGGTTGGGGCGGACGTCGCGGGCCGGCCCCCAGTTGTCGGCGAGCCGGTCCCAGAGGCCGAGCACCGCGTCGGCCCGTCCGACGATGGAGGAGCAGAGCCGTTCCTCGCCGGAGAGTTGCTCGGCGAAGGCGGCGACGGCGGAGTCGGTGGCGAGGATCGGGGTGAGGTTGCCGCCGAGCCAGCAGATCGACTCCAGGTTGCGGCGGGTGCCGTAGCCGAGGATCCGACCCTCGGCCCGCCACCAGGCCAGGCCGCGCGCGGAGACCCGCTCGGCGACCTGTGCGCCCGCGAACGGGTCGAGGTCGAGCAGCCGCTCGACGGCGCGCCGCTCCGACTCCCCCAGTTGGCGTACCGGCACCGTCAGCACGGTTACCAGCCTGCCAGATCCGGGAGGTGGTTCGCCGGGCGACCGGCACAGCCGTCAAAGGACTTGTCGCCAACACATTGCCGATATATCGTTGATGCATCAGCGACAGCACAACGAAAGGACGACACGATGGGATTCCACCGTCGGATCCACGCACTCCAGGAGGCCCGGCAGCGCGGCTTCGGCTTCCCCCCCGTACCGCCCGGCCCGCACGGGCACGGGGGTTGGGGCGGCGGCCGGGGCGGGCGCGGTCGGGGCCGGGGACGCCGGCCCAACGTCCGGGCCGCCGTGCTGGCCCTGCTCACCGAGCGGCCGATGCACGGGTACGAGATGATCCAGGAGATCGACTCCCGCACCGGCGGGGCCTGGCGGCCCAGCCCGGGGTCGATCTACCCGACGCTGCAACTGCTGGAGGACGAGGGCGTCATCGCCGCCAGCACCGATCCGGCCGGCGGCGGGCGCAAGCGGTTCGACCTGACCGACGCCGGCCGGGAGGAGGCCGCGACGGCCGCGCAGACCCCACCCTGGGCCGAGTTCGCCGAGGACACCGTCAACAGTTGGCACGACATCCGCGACGCGGGCGCGCAGGCCATGCACGCGCTGCGCCAGGTGATGATGACCGGCACCGACGACCAGCGGGAACGCGCCGCCCAGGTGCTCGACGAGACCCGCCGCAAGTTGTACGCGATCCTCGCCGAATCCGAGTGACCGCCGGGCACCACCCGGCACCTGGCACCCGGCACCCCCCCGGCGACCGTCGACGTCCGGGCCCGGCACGGCGAACCCGGCCGGCCCGGACCACCACACGACCCCGGCCCGGGTCGCCTACCCCGTACGAGAAGAAGGGCGGCCCCCCACCGGGAGGGCCGCCCTTCTCGACGGTGGATCAGTGCACGGTGACCGTGGGGCCGGGGACCAGGTCGCGCAGTTCCTCGGGGATCTCCGCGCCCATCTCGTCGGCGATCCGCAGCGCCTCCTCGATCAGCGTCTCGACGATCCGCCCCTCGGGGACGGTCTTGACGACCTGCCCCTTGACGAAGATCTGCCCCTTGCCGTTGCCGGAGGCGACCCCGAGGTCGGCCTCGCGGGCCTCACCCGGCCCGTTCACCACGCAGCCCATCACGGCGACCCGCAGCGGTACGGGCAGCCCCTCCAGGCCGGCGGTGACCTCCTCGGCCAGCTTGTAGACGTCCACCTGGGCCCGGCCGCAGGACGGGCAGGAGACGATCTCCAGCCCGCGCTCGCGCAGGCCCAGCGACTCCAGGATCTGGTTGCCGACCTTGATCTCCTCGACCGGCGGGGCCGACAGCGACACCCGGATCGTGTCGCCGATGCCCTCGGCCAGCAGCGCCCCGAAGGCGACGGCCGACTTGATGGTGCCCTGGAACGCCGGGCCGGCCTCGGTCACGCCCAGGTGCAGCGGGTAGTCGCACTGCTCGGCGAGCTGCCGGTACGCCCGGATCATCACCACCGGGTCGTTGTGCTTGACCGAGATCTTGATGTCCCGGAAGCCGTGCTCCTCGAACAGCGAGCACTCCCACAGCGCCGACTCGACGAGCGCCTCGGCGGTGGCCTTGCCGTACTTGGTGAGCAGCCGCTTGTCGAGCGAGCCGGCGTTGACGCCGATCCGGATCGGCGTACCGGCGGCGGAGGCCGCTGCCGCGATCTCCCTGACCTTGTCGTCGAACTGGCGGATGTTGCCCGGGTTGACCCGGACGGCCGCGCAGCCGGCGTCGATCGCGGCGAAGACGTACTTCGGTTGGAAGTGGATGTCGGCGATCACCGGGATCTGCGACTTCTTCGCGATCGCCGGCAGTGCCTCCACGTCGTCCTGGCTGGGCACGGCGACCCGGACGATCTGGCAGCCGGACGCGGTCAGCTCGGCGATCTGTTGGAGGGTGGCGTTGACGTCGGAGGTGAGGGTGGTGGTCATCGACTGCACCGAGACGGGGGCACCGCCACCGACGGGCACCGAACCGACCATGATCTGGCGGCTGGCCCGGCGCGGGGCGAGCGGCGGGGGCGGTACGGCGGGCATACCGAGACTGACAGCGGTCACTTCAGGCACTCACCTTGTGAAGAGGGTGATGGGGTTGACGATGTCCGCGGTGGCGGTGAGCAGGGTGAACGCGCCACCGATGAGGATCACCGCGTACGTGATGGGCATCAGCTTGAGGTAGTCGACCCGGCCGGGGTCGCGCCGGCCGATCCGGGCGTAGAGCCAGGAGCGGGCCCGTTCGAACCAGGCGATGGCGATGTGGCCGCCGTCGAGGGGCAGCAGCGGCAGCAGGTTGAACACGCCGACGAAGAAGTTCAGCGAGATGAACAGCAGGACGAGCAGTTGCCAGACGCCGTTCTCCAGGGCTTCGCCGCCGAGCCGGCTCGCGCCGACGACGCTGATCGGGGTGTCCTTGTCCCGTTCGCCGCCGGTGACGGCGGTCCACAGGGCGGGCACCTTGTCGGGGATGCGCTTGAGTGCCTCGTAGGTGCCGACGGCCAGGTCCTTGGTGTAGCCGGCGGTGGCGGGGATGGCCTCGACCGGGCCGTAGGTGACGTTCGCCGGGACGCCGGGCGGGAGCATCGGGCCGGCGACGCCGAGGGCGGAGACGGTGATCGGGGCGCCGTTCGGGTCGTCCAACGGCTTGCGCTGCACGGCGGCGAGGTCGGCCCGGACCTGGCCGGCGACCCCGTCGCGTTCGTAGCTGATCGTCGCCGGCTGGCCCGGGGGCAGGTCACGGACGGTCTTGACCAGCGCGGCGTAGTCGGGGACGGCGATGCCGTTCACCGCGACGATCTTGTCGTCGTCGCGCAGCCCGGCCTGCTTGGCGGGGCTGACCGGGTCGCCCGGGGCGCACTCGCGGACCGCGTCGGTGGGGATGACGCAGTCGACGACCTTGACGTGCGCCGGGAGCGGGTTGGGCAGGTCCTTGTTGGGCAGGCCCATGAACATGGCGGCGAGCCAGATCGCCACGATGGCCAGCGCGAAGTGGGTGACCGAGCCGGCGGACATCACGATCGTCCGCTTCCAGACCGGGTAACGCCACATCGCCCGCTTCTCGTCGCCCGGTTCGACGTCGTCGTCCTGCGGCGTCATCCCGACGATCTTGCAGAACCCGCCGAGCGGGATGGCCTTGAGGCCGTACTCCGTCTCACCCCGGCGGAACGACCAGATGGTCGGCCCGAAGCCGACGAAGTAGCGGGTGACCTTCATGCCGAACGCCTTGGCGGTCAACATGTGACCGGCCTCGTGCAGGCTCACCGAGATGAGGATCGCCAGGGCGATCACCACCACCCCGAGCAGATAGAGCATCAGGCTTCCTTCCCCGACCCCGAGATGATCTCCTGCGCGTGCGCGCGCGCCCACGATTCGGCGGCGAGCACGTCCTCGACGGTACCTGGTTCACCGAAATCGGGGGCGTCCTCCAACACCCGCCCGAGGGTGTCGACGATGCCCAGGAACGGCAGCCGTCCGGCGACGAACGCCGCCACGCACTCCTCGTTGGCCGCGTTGTAGACCGCCGGCCGGCAGCGGCCCGCCTCGCCCGCCGCCTTGGCCAGCGCCACCGCCGGGAACGCCTCGTCGTCGAGCGGGGCGAACTCCCAGGTGTGGGCGGTGGTCCAGTCGACGGCGGTCGCGGCGTCGGGCACCCGGTCGGGCCAACCGAGGCCGAGCGCGATGGGCAGCCGCATGTCCGGCGGACTCGCCTGGGCCAGGGTGGAGCCGTCGACGAACTCGACCATCGAGTGGATCACCGACTGCGGGTGCACCATCACGGTGATGTCGGCGTAAGCCACGTCGAACAGCTCGTGCGCCTCGATCACCTCAAGCGCCTTGTTGACCATGGTGGCCGAGTTGATCGTGACGACCGGTCCCATGTTCCACGTCGGGTGGGCCAGCGCCTGCTCCGGGGTGACGGCGGTCAGCTCGTCGCGCCGCCGCCCCCGGAACGGCCCGCCGCTGGCCGTGACGACCAGCCGCCGCACCTCGCCCCTGGTGCCGCCGCGCAGGCACTGGGCCAGCGCCGAATGCTCCGAGTCCACCGGCACGATCTGCCCCGGCCGCGTCACCGCGGCCTTCACCAGCGGGCCGCCGGCCACCAGCGACTCCTTGTTGGCCAACGCGAGGGTACGACCACAGCGCAGCGCGGCCAGCGTCGGCGCGAGCCCGAGCGACCCGACCACCCCGTTGAGGACCACGTCGCAGGGCCACTGCGCCAGCTCCGTCATGGCGTCCGGGCCGGCAATGATCTTCGGTAGCTTGAATTCCCCGGTGGCCCAGCCGCGCCGGCTCGCCTCGGCGTAGAAGGCGAGTTGGAGGTCCTGCGCGGCGGACGCCTTGGCCACCCCGACCGCGTCCACGCCCAGTTCGAGGGCCTGCCGGGCGAGCAGCTCGACGTTGCCGCCGCCGGCACCGAGCCCCACCACCCGGAACCGGTCGGGGTTGCGCCTGACGATGTCGATCGCCTGGGTGCCGATCGAACCGGTGGAGCCGAGCAGGACGAGATCCCGGGGAGTTGTCACCCGGCCATTCTGCCCCGTACGCGCTGTGCGCCGGCTGGGAGCCTCACCCCTCGACGTCACCCTCCGCGCCCGCCCCCCGACCCAGCGGTTCCGCCTCCTCGACCGGTGCCTCCTCGCCCAGCAGGTCGGCCGGATCGATACTGAACGCGAAGGGCTGCCGCATGACGAACGTCGTCCCGGCCGCAGCCGCCGCGACCGGCCGGTACTCCCCGTCGGTCAACTCGAAGAGCGCGATGGTGGGCACCCGGTTACGCAGGTCGACGCGGAGGAAGAACGGGACACCGGCGGCGGCGTACTCACGGGGCCGGTCGATCACGTCCTTACGCCTGTTACCCGGGGAGACGACCTCGCCGAGCAGCACGGCGTGGCCGATGTCCATCGTCGTCCGCCCGCCACCGGGAGCGTCGAGGATCACGATGTCCGGAATGAAGAGGTCGGCACCGGAAACGATGTTGGCTTCGGCGTACAGCCACAGTTTTTCCCGGCGGGCCGCCTGCTTGAGCAGGTAGGCCAGATCCAACTCGGCGTTCTGATGGTCGTATCCGGCATGTGGGGTCACGATCACGCTTCCGCTCAGGACTTCAACCTTGGGACCGTTGGTCTCCGGCAACAGGTCGAGGGCGAGCTGGGCGGTCCACGGCTCGTCGTGCCAGCGCAACACGTCGAACGACGGCCCGGCCGGCCGGTCGACCGACCCGGTCGACAGGCACGTCGGGTCGGGCGACTGCGGTGCCGGCTCGGGCGCGAATGCGGCCTGGGCCATCCGGGCTCACCCCCTCAGCGGAACATCCTGCTGGTCCCAGCCTAATCGCCGCAGCCCCCGGAGCCGCCCGTCGCACCGCCAGTGCGTCCCGGTCAGCCCACGACCTCCCCGCCCGTCGGCCAGATCCACACGCCTGATCAACACATCGGGGCCGATACAGGGGTGTCCGCGACGATCCTTACCCCAATATCGGCCCCGTTGAGTCGATCATCATGCCGGACGGCAGATACGTCGGGCGGGGTTGAGGTCACCCGGCCGGATCGCGGCCACGAAGCCGGCCCAGGAGGCGGGCGGGAAGGTCAGCGCGGGGCCACCACGGTCCTTGCTGTCCCGCACCCCGACCACCTGCGGCAGATTCGTCGCCACTTCCACACAGGTGGACCCGCCGTTTCCACTACGAGTGGACGTACGCCAGACAGCACCGATCAGATCCATGACTTCGCCAACTCCGACATCGACGTCATCGGGCCGCGACGAGTCGGTCACTGGCGGACTCCGAGGGTGCCCGCCCTGGTCGCGGCCACGAAGCCGGCCCAGGAGGCGGGCGGGAAGGTCAGCGCGGGGCCACCACGGTCCTTGCTGTCCCGCACCCCGACCACCTGCGGCAGATTCGTCGCCACCTCCACACAGGTGGCACCGCCATTGTCGCTGCGGGTCGACTTACGCCAGATCGCGCCAGTCAGCTCCATGACTACCCAACTCCTGTACGAGATCCCGGGACAACCAGGCGGACGGCCCGTTCACACTGATACATCAACGCCGTCAGGCAGCGACGAGTCGGTCACTGGCGGACGCCGAGGGTGCCCGCCCTGGTCGCGGCCACGAAGCCGGCCCAGGCGACGGGTGTGAACGTCAACACCGGGCCACGCCGGTCCTTGCTGTCCCGCACCCCGACCACCTGCGGCAGATTCGTCGCCACCTCCACACAGGTGGAGCCACCGTTGTCGCTGCGGGTCGACTTGCGCCAGACTGCACCGGTCAAGTCCATGACTTCGCCAACTCCCGTATGAGATCCCGGGAGGCCCGGCGTGGCAGTGCTTCACCGCGCAGGCTCTCCCATCTGCGCTGAAGGCTATCAACGTCGTCCGGCCGGTCGGTGATGTGCGCCCGCAGGGCGCTGTCCAGATGCACGACCTCTCCCCCGTCTGGCACGCGGACCAGAATGAACGGACCGGCCAGGCCAGCGTGCATCCCCGCATCTGCTGGCACCACGTGCACGCTGATGTGGGAGTGCTCAGTCAGCCGCAGCAGATGCTCGAACTGCTCGATCATCACCGCCGGTTCGCCGATCCCCCGGCGCAGCACCGCCTCGTCGATCACCGCCACCACCTCGGGTGGGCGCTCCCGGGTCAGCACTGCCTGCCGATCCATTCGGGAGGAGACTCGCTGCTCGATTTCACTCTCCCGGAGCATTCCGCCACCGTGCAGGACCGCGCGGGCGTACGCCTCGGTTTGCAGGAGGCCGGGGACGAGGGAAGGCTCAAACCAGCGGATCAAGGTCGCCTCCCGCTCCACGCTGATCCACTCGCGTAGCCACGGGGGTGCGGAGTCGGCGCGGACCAGGGCGAGCAGCCGTTCGAAGAGGCCGCCGGCCTCCAGGGCGGCGTCCGCGCGGGTGATGAAGTCCTGCGAGGGCGTACGGTGGCCGATCTCGACCATGCCCACCAGCGACGACGAGTAGCTGATCCGTTGGGCCAGATCCTCCTGACTCAGCCCGCGCTCCCTGCGCGCCCGGCGCAACTCCGCCCCGAGGAATTCCAGGGTCGACATCGGTCCACCGGTCATCACACCTCCACCACACGTCTGCCATCCGCCGCCAACGTCGACCACCGCACCGCCCCCGGTCGGCACACCCTTCGCTGAGGCCACGCGCCACCTTCCGACAGTAGTCGCGTCCACAGCAGAGTGTGAACAGGCTCACGGAGGGAGCAGGCGGATGAGGAAGCGCGACAGACCGGTACCGGTGACGCCACGGCATCGGCGGGACTGGTCCCGGTGGGGTCGGTACTGCACCTGTGGGCTGCGCTGGCCGTGCCCGGACCGGCGGGCCGCCGTACCGCTGCGGGAACCGCCACCGCCCCCGCTGCCGGCGCACCGCCGACACCTGTGGAATGGTCCCACTGCCGTTTACTGGGTGGGCGCGGCGGGCCTGGTCACCCGGGGGCAGGCACGTCGGGCGAACGGCCGCCACCGGTGACCCCGCCGACGGACAGCTCACGGCGCGGGCGACCGGCGTCGGCCGTGACGCCGCCGGACGACGCACGACGGGAACGGCCGCTGTCGACGGTGACCCCACCGACGGACAGCTCACGGCAGGGGCGGCCGACACCGGTGACCTCGCCGGAGGGTGACGCGCGGCGCAGGTGGCCGGCGGGCGGTCGGCACGTCGCCGCGCGGCCCGCCTGGCGGTGCCGGGCCTGTGCCGCCCCGTGGCCCTGCCAGCCAGCCAAGCTGAGCCTGCGGCGGGAGTACGCCCACGACCGGCCGGCGCTGGCCATCTACCTCTGCCTGCTGATGCACGACGCGATCGCCGATGCGCTGCGGGTCGGCACCGGCCCGGTCGACCCGGCCGCCTACTTCACCCGGTTCCTCGCCTGGACCCGCCACGACCGGCCACCACCCGACCCGCCGCCCGGCACGCCATCCGGGTCGTCGCCCGCAGCCGTACCCGCCGACCTGGGTTGATCGACACAAGGGGGCCGAGGTGGGGGTGTCCTCGCCGACCGGACAGCCCCACCTGGGCCCCGTTGAGCTGATCATCGCCCCGGGGCCGGGCCGGGGACGACGGTCAGGCGTAGGTCTCGAACTCGGCGACCTTCGGGGTGGCGGCAGAGCTGTTGATCCGGAAGGTGACCTTCTTCAGCGAGGTACGGGCGAAGGTGATCACCCCGGCCCGGCTGCCGGAGGCCAGCACCGCGCCGGTGTCGCCGTTGAGCACCTGCCACGAGGTGACGCTGCCGGCCGAGCCGGACGCCTCCCGAATGTTGATCGAGGAGATGCTGGTCGCGGAGCCCCACTTGATCGAGATGTCACCTGTCGACCCGGCCGGCGACCAGAAGGTGCCCAGGTTGCCGTCCCGGACGTCGCCGTAGCTCGTACCGCTGGCCTTGCTGGAGCCGTCGGAGCCGGCGCCGATGCTGAGGTTGGTCCCGCCGGGGGTGCTGGTGGGCGGCGGGGCGGTCGGGGCCGGCGTGGTCGGCGCAGGGGTGGTCGGGTTCGGGGTGGTCGGCGTGCAGCTTCCGTTCGACTCCTTGAGACCCGTGTTCGCGCCGGCCGTCTGCCGGACGATGTCCGGCACGCAGCTCGCCCCGTCGAGGCGGTACGAGTACGGGATGCTGACGCTGGTGTTCGACGGCATACCCGGGCCGGCGGGGTTGGTCTCGCTGCCGGGGCTGGACCAGGTCACGTTGTCCAGGATGTTGCCGCTGGCCTGCCAGTACCCGGCCTCGCTGGTGTAGAAGGTACCCAGGACGTCCCGGGAGTTCTTGAAGTAGTTGTTCTCCACCTTGGCCCGCGCGCCGGCCCGGGAGTTGATCCCCGATTCGTTAAGCTGCACGTACGAGTTGTTGTAGGCGTGCGCGATCCCGCCCCGCAGCAGCGGCGTACGGGAGTCGATGTTCTGGTAGAGGTTGTGGTGGAAGGTGACGAAGCCGTTGCCCCGGTCGCTCTCGCTGGAGCCGATCAGGCCGCCCCGGCCGGAGTTGCGCAGGATGCTGTACGACAGCGTCACGTACTGGACGTCGTCCTTCATGTCGAACAGCCCGTCGTAGCCCTCCGACTCGCCACCCGACGCCTCCAGCGTGACGTGGTCGACCCAGACGTTGCGCACGCTGCTCTCCATGCCGATGGCGTCGCCGCCGTTGGAGACGGGCGAGCCCGACTTCTTGACGTTCCGGACCGTCACGTTCTGGATGATGATGTTGCGGGAGTCGCGGATGTGGATGCCGAGCTGGTCGAAGACCGCCCCGCTGCCGACCCCGACGATGGTGACGTTGCTGATCTCCTTCAGCTCGATCTTGTCGGCGGCGGTGTTGCAACTGCTGCCGGAGACCTTCGTGGTGTTGCCGTGGTTGATCGTGCCCTGCACCTCGATGACGATCGGGGTGCTGCTGCTGGCCCGGTTGCACAGCGCCGCGTGGATCGCGGTGCCGGTGCTGGCCCGTACGGTCTGCCCGCCCGCGCCACCGGTGGTGCCGCCGTTCTGGGTGGCGTAGCCGCTGGCGCTGCCGGCCGCCGCCGACGCCTGGTGCACCGGCAGGGCCACGCAGATCGCGGCACCGACGGCGGCCGTGGCCAGCCCCGCCTGGACTCGTCGTGCGACTGGTCGTCTCATCCTCGCGTCACCTTTCTCGTTACCTGGTGGTGGTGCCGCCGCCGGGTGGTGTGGTGCCCGGTCGGGCGGCGGTGATGACGGTGGTCCTGGCGGACCTCTGCGCGCCGGGGACGGGCCGGGCCTTCGCGGCCGTCAGGCGGAGTCGCCGGCCGGCCAGGGATGTCTGCGCCGGTGGTCGGGTCGACCCGCTCGCCGCGCTGCCGCGCACGGCGAACTGGCGCCTGCGGCGGTGGTGGAACTCGCCGGGGCACCCGCACTGAGCATCTGGAAAGCGCTTTCCACAAGCGAGAATAGGGTGACGTCTGTCGATACCGCAAGACGTCGTCCGGATTGCGGCTAATGACCGCCTAGCCGCCGGCCGGTCCGCTGGTGATCCACTCGCCGGGGCCGATGTTGCGCCATCCCGGCGTCCCGACACCGCAGCATCGGCCCAGTTGGCCCGATCGTCGACGGCGCACGGCCCTGACGCGGGATCGTGATGCGTGGCGGCGGGCGACAGGGGGAAGAACATCGCGATGGGCGACGCATGGCAGCGTACGAAACGGATCACCAGCGCCGCGTTCCGGCCGGTACGCGGACGGGACCTCTCCCTGCACGCCGCCGCGATCACCTTCTACGGGGCGATCGCCGTGGTGCCCGTCGCCCTGCTGGCGATCTGGCTGACCTCGCTGCTGGCCGGCGCGGACCGGGTACGCCGGCTCACCGCGTACGCCGTGGAGACGCTGCCGGACGCGATCGGTGCGCCCGAGGCGGTGGACGCGCTGGTCAACGCCGGGGTGCAGTTGACCCCGCTGCTGGCGCTGGCCTCCCTGCTGCCCGCCTCGCTCTACGGTGAGGGGCTGCGCCGGGCGTTCGTCTCGGTCGCCACCGCGCCCAACCCGGACGAGTCGCTGGTCGGCTGGCGGGGCCGGTTGCTGCTGCTGCCGCTGCTCGCCCCCGCCCCCGCCCTGCTGCTGTCGATCCTCATCGCGCTGCCCACCACCACCCGGCTGATCCGGCAGGGCGGCTGGGTCGCCGCCCTGGGCATCGTGCTGTCGTTCCTGGCGGTGTGGCTGGTGCTCACCCCGGTGCTGATGTGGGTGTTCCGGGTGGTCGGGCCGGCCTCACCGGACTGGCTGTCGACGTTGGCGGTCGGCTCGTTCACCGCCGCCAACCTCTCCGGCTTCCTGCACGGCTTCGTGCTGTTCTGCTCGCTCCCGCTGGATCTCGGGGTGCCGTTCGGCGGCTTCGACCCGGTCGGGGCCGGCGTCGCGGTGCTGCTCTGGCTCTACCTGTTCCACGTGATCGTGCTGGCCGGCTACTCGGCCACCCTCGCGTTGTCCCGCTGGCGGGCCCGCCGCGCCGCCGCCTCCGGGTCGACGTCCGATTCCGGGTCGGCGTCCCGATCCGGGGCCGACGCCGCCGGGACGTCCCGGCCCGCGACGGCGAACCACCCCACGGCGTCCGCGTCCGCGTCCGCCGGAACCGACCCGGCCGTCGGGGCCGTCGGCTCCGAGGCGTCCGGGGTCGGCGACGCCGCCGGGTCGTCGGTCTCGCGCAGGCCGTAGCGGGCCCAGAACCGGGCCAGGGGCGTCGGGGCCCACCAGTTCCACCGGCCCAGCAGCCGCATGGTGGCCGGCACGAGCAGCGCCCGGACCAGCGTCGCGTCCACCACGATCGCCACGATCATGCCGACGCCGATCAGCTTGATGTAGGCCATCCCGCCGGTGGTGAAACCGGCCACCACGATGATCAGCAGGAGCGCGGCGGCGGTGATGATCCGGCCGGTGCGTTGCAGGCCGGCGGCGACCGAGGCGGTGTTGTCGCCGGTGCGGTCCCACTCCTCGCGGACCCGACTGAGCAGGAACACCTCGTAGTCGGTGGCCAGCCCGAACAGCACCGCGAGCATCAGGATGAGGTTGCTCGGCTCGATGAACCCGGTGGAGGTGAAGCCGAGCAGGCCGGACAGGTGGCCGTCCTGGAAGATCCAGACCACCACGCCGAACGACGCGCCGATCGACAGCAGGTTCATCAGCACCGCCTTGACCGGCAGCACCACCGAGCCGAAGGCGAGGAAGAGCAGCAGCAGGGTCGCGCCGGCCATCAGCAGGGCCATCCACGGCAGCCGGTCGCCGAGGCTGTCCAGCAGGTCGACGTCGGCGGCGGGTCGCCCGCCGACCAGCACCTGCGCCCCGTCCGGGCCGGGCAGGTCGCGCAGCGCCCGCACCACGTCCCGGGCGGCGTCGCCGGTCGGCTCCCCCGGGTAGCTCACCGACAGCAGGGTGGACTCCCCCTTCGCCGCCGTGACCTGCACCCCGGTCACCCCGGGCAGCGCCGCGATCCGGTCGGCGAACGGGCGTACCGCGTCGGCCGGCGCGCCGGAGACCAGTACCTCGACCGGGGCGATCGTGCCGCCGGGGAACTCGGCGGCGATCCGCTCCGAGACCACCCGGGGCGCGGCGTCCGCCGGCAGCACCCGCTCGTCGACCCCGCCGAAGGTGATCCGCGCGAACGGAGTGGCCAGCACGCCGAGCAGCAGCGCGACCCCCACCAGGTACAGCGCCGGCCGGCGCATCACGCTGCGCGCGATCCGGGCCCACGCGCCGCCGGCCGCACCCGCCGCCGGCCGCCCACCCCGCGTCCCCCGCCGCCCCGGCAGCGGTACGCGCACCGCGTCCACCCGGTGGCCGAGCACCACCAGCAGGGCCGGAAGCACGGTCAACGCGGCCAGCATGGCGATCAGCACGGCGGCCATCCCGCCGAAGCCCATCGACCGCAGGAACGGCTGCGGGAAGATCAGCAGGCTGGCCATGGCGAGCGCGACGGTGAGCCCGGAGACGAAGACGGTCCGGCCGGCGGTGAGCATGGTGCGGCGGATCGCCTCGGCGGTGGACCGGCCGGCGGCCAACTCCTCCCGGAACCGGCTGACGATGAACAGCGCGTAGTCGACAGCCATCCCGAGGCCGATCAGGGTGATCACGTTGATCGCGAAGATCGACACGTCGGTGACCATGTTGACCAGGCGTACCGCGAGGAACGCGCCGAGGATGGCCAGCCCGCCGACGAGCAGCGGGGTGCCGGCGGCGACCAGCCCACCGAAGATCAACACGAGCAGCACCAGCAGCACCGGCATGGACAGCAGTTCGGCGCGGGTGACGTCCTCGGTGCTCTGGGTCGTGGCCGCCTCCTGGAACGCCACCAGCCCGCCGACGTCGGTCCGCAGGCCGGGCGCGTCCAGTGCGGGGCGCAGCGCCGCGAACTGCGCCGAGCGGGCGTCCTCGTCGCCGCCGGTGAGCTTGACCAGCGCGTAGGTGGCCCGGTGGTCGGTGGCGACCAGCGCGGGCGCGGGCGCGTCGTACCAGGTGGTCACCTCGGCCACCTCGGCGCGCTGGCGCAGCCCGGCCACCGTGAAGGTCACCGGGTCACGGAACTGCGGGTCCTCGACGGTGACGGTGTCGCTGGACCACAGGACGATCACGTCCGCGCCCTGCCTGCTGAGTTCGGCGGTGACCCGCTGCACGGTCCGGCTGGACTCGCTCGACGGGTCGTCGAAGCCACCCCCGCTCAGCTCGCCGAACACCCCGGTGCCCCAGGTCGCCCCGACCGCGATCAGCACCCCGGCCACGGCCAGCACCGCCCACCGGGCGCGCACCACCACCCGCCCCCACCAGGCGAACATCGGCCTCTCCCCTCGTCGACCCGCCGGCCCGTCGAACCACCGCCGCCCGCACCCGGGCCGCCCACCGGGACCGCCCCACAGCGATCGACGTCCACTATCGCAACAACCGTTCACGTTCGACGGGCCGGGACCGGCCGGTCCCGCCGGTCGAGGCGGCAGACTTCACGCCGCGCACCGCACTAGGCTGCCCAGGCATGAGCGATGCGAGTGAGCTGCCGTCCCGCGCCGACGTCGTGATCGTCGGATCGGGGCACAACGGGCTGGTCTCCGCCGTCCTGCTGGCCCGCGCCGGGCTGGACGTGCTGGTGCTGGAGGCGGCGGAGGTGATCGGCGGGGCCACCCGTACCGAGAACCCGTTCCCGAAGGTGCCCGCGCTGCGCCACTCCACCGGGTCGTACCTGCTGGGGCTGATGCCGCCGGAGCTGCTCGCCACCCTCGACGTGCGCATCCCCGTGCTGCGCCGCGACCCGCACTACTTCCTGCCCACCCCGGGTGGGCCCGGTGCGCCGTACCTGCTGTTCGGCAGCGACACCGCAGCGACCCGGCGGCAGCTCACCGAGTTCTTCTCCCCCGCCGACGTGGCCGCCGACGACGCGCTCCAGGCCGAACTGGCGCAGCTCCGCGCCGACCTGGCACCGGCCTGGCTCGCCGAGCCGCTGCCGGTGGAGCAGACCGCCGAGCGCTACGTCCGCCCCGAACTGCGGCAGGTCTTCGTCGACCTGGTCCGAGGTTCCGTCGCCGACTACCTGGCCCGGTTCGACTTCCGCTCCGAACTGCTGGTCAGCATGTACGCGGTCACCGACGGGCTGTCCGGCCTCAACGCCGGCCCGGACGACCCCGGCACCGGCCACAACTTCCTGGTGCACAACATGTGCCGGCTGCCCGGCGCGGACGGCACCTGGATGATCGCCCAGGGCGGGATGGGCACCGTCTCCCGCACCTTCGCCGAGGCCGCGCGGGCGGCCGGGGCGACCATCCTGACCGGTGCCCGGGTCGACGCCGTCACCCTGTCCGGGGGCGCGGCCTCCGGCGTGCGGCTGGCCGACGGGCGGGAGGTCGCCGCCGAGGTGGTGCTCGGCGCGTGTGACCCGTACCGGCTGATGGAGCTGGTGCCCGACGGCGCGCTGCCGGCGGAGCTGGGCGCGCGGATGGCGGCGGTCCGCCGGCCCGGCACCACCCTGAAGCTCAACCTGGCGTTGACCGGGCTGCCCCGGTTCTCCTGCCTGCCGGCCGACGCGCCCAGCCCGTTCGGGTCCACCATCCACCTGCTGCCCGGGTCGGCGTCGCTGGTCGGGGCGGGTGGCGCGTCGCCGATGGCGGCGCTGCGGGCGATGTGGGCCGACGTACGGGCCGGGCGGCTGCCCGACGAGCCGACCATCGAGTGGTACCTGCACACCACGGTCGACCCGTCGCTGTCCGACCCGGCCGGGCACCACTCGTCGGCGCTGTTCGTCCAGTCGGTGCCCTACACGCTGGCCGGCACCGACTGGGACACCGCGCTGCCCGGCTACGTCGCCCGGCTGGTGGAGATCTGCGAACGGTACGCCCCGGGCACCGGTGACCTGATCGCCGACGCGGTGCCGCTGCCCCCGCCCGGCATCGAGGCGCACTTCGGCATCACCGGCGGGCACATCCACCACGTCGACAACACCGTCTCGTTCACCGACCGGATGCCGTACGCCACAGGCATCGACGGCGTGTACGCGGGCAGCGCCGGCTGCCACCCGGCGGGCAGCGTGATCGGCGCGGCCGGTCACAACGCCGCCCAGCGCATCCTCGCCGACCTCGGCCGCTGACACCCGCCCGGCCCGTGCCCCCGCTCAGGCGGGGGTCGGGCGGGAGGACGGCAGGTCGCCCGGACCCCGGATCAGGTATAGCCCGGTGAGCAGGAAGTACGCCGCGAGGCTGAGCACCGGGTCGACGAAGGAGATACCGAACGCGACGACGTACAGCACCGGGCCGAGCAGGAACCGGCGGGCCACGGCGCGGGCCAGCCGGGGGTCCAGCCCCGGGTCGAGCAGTCGACGACGGCGGGCCCACCACCAGCTCAGGTTGAAGAACAGCGCCTCACCGAGCACCGTGCCCACGTAGAGCGCGGCGGTCAGCCGCTGGTCGGCGACGGTGCCCCGCAGATTGTCGGCGAGCAGGCTGGCCGCGAACGGAATGGCCGCCACGAACAGCAGCAACAGCAGATTGAGGACGAGCAGCAGTTGGTCGACCTTGACGACGTACCGCCACATGTTGTGGTGGGTCAACCAGACCTGCCCGACGATCACGAACGTGATCACGTACGCGAGGTAGGCGGGCCACTCGTGGAACAGCGCCCCGGGCAGGTCCTGGCCCTCGGGCCGCTGCGGGCTGAGTTGGAGCAGCTCCACCGCCATCAGGGTGAGCACGATCGCGATCACCGCGTCGCTGAACGCCTCCACCCGCGACGCGTCCCGCTCCTTCTCCCGCCGCTGCCCGAACTCGTACTCCTCCTCGTCCCCCACCCCACCCCCACCCCTCAACCGGGGCACCGCATCGAATCGCGGCCCCACAACGATCGTGGACCGTCGGTTACCAAAACAGGGCCGTTTCGCCGCCTTTGTCATCCTCGCCTCGCAGGCCGGCGATCGGGGGACAAGAGTAGAAGGCGTCATCGGCCCTGGTGGGTGAACGCGGCCCAGGAGATCGGGTCGGCCAGGCCCGGCCGTGAACACTCCGCGGCCAGTACGGCCGGCATCCCGGCCGGCGGCTCACGGTCCGGGTCGAGCATCCACAACTGGGCCCGGTGCAGAGCGTCGGCCGGGGCACAGCCCTCCTCGTACAGCAGGTGATGCACGAGGTACATGAGCAGCGAGGTGCCCTCGTCCGGCACCTGCCACAACGAACCGAACACGGTGTGGGCACCGGCCGCCAGGAAGCAGGTGGCCAGACTGAACGCCTCGTCGTAGGCCCCACCTGCGGCGTGCGTCGTGCAGGCGGCCAGGAACACCTGACCGAGGTCGAGTTGCGCCAGGCGGGACGCCTGCAGCAGCTCCCGGGCCGGCAACGGCCCCCCGGCAAGCAGCAGGTGGGCATCGGCCGGCCGAGCCGGGTCCACCCGCGCGTGACAGGCGAAGTGCAGCAGGGACGGGCCGGGCCTGACGGCACGAATCCACGCCAGCACACCCTCCGGGCTGGCCCGGCGTCGCGGATCAGGATCCGCGCCCAGGAAGTCGCCACTGTGGTGGAACCGCTCGTACACCGCATGCGCCTCGATGCCCGCATACCGCAGGTCACTCAGCGGATCGCCGACCACCAGGGCGGATCGGACCGCCCGTACCGGCCGGGCCGCCGTCGCACAGAGGATCCGGGCCGACGGCGCGTACGAGATCACCAGGTCGTGGACTGCGTAACGGCGACCGGTGACGGTCTCCTCGTACGCGGCGTGCCATGGCACCAGCCCGAACACTCCCATCGGCACCAGCACCACCCGGGCCGGTCGGTCCGGTCGTAACCCCCGCAGGTCGGCGACGAGGCGTCCCACCACCGCCCGCCACGCCCACCGACACAGGTCGTCGATGTAGGTGGCCCGCGCAACGGCAGCCGGCCCTCCCACCTCGCCGCCCACCGCACCGGCGTCCCGCGGCACCGTCCCCGCAACGGGCCGCCCGTTGGTCGCCACGACGTCGGTATCCGGACGGAGCATGACGCCGCGCGATCCGGGTGCCGCCGCGTCGCCCAGCACGGCCGGGCCCAGGGCCGCCGCCAACAGTCGACGTACCGGGCTGCCGGGGCCCGCCAACAGGTCGGGGAAGCTCAGCGGAAGGATGTCGCCGACGGCGGGTACCACGACCGCGAGCCCCGGCACCGCCCCTGCGGCCGGTACGAGATAGACGAGGGCGTCGAAGTCCAGTCCGTGCAGGGCGGCACGGACCTCGTCCGTCCGCACCTGGGTCAGCAGGTCGTCGAGGAGACCGGCGTTCTCCAGCGCACGCAGCACCCGCAGGCGCAGATCGTCAGGTGCCTCCCCGGCGGTGACGACCGCCCCGAGCAGGTCACCGGTGAAGTGGTCGCGACCCAGGCCCCCGGAGTCCTGCCACTCCGCAGCCAGGTCGTTCCGACCGGCACGACCGAGCAACTCCACCACGGTGTGACCGGCGGTCGCCGCGTGCAGGGTCAGGCTCCGGCCGGCGTCCAGGGCGGTGAGCAGATCGTCGTCGGCCTCGTCCTGAAGGCACCAACGGACCACCCGGGCCGCGGCGGCGGCGGCCGACCGCGCCGTCTCCAACGCCTGGTCGGTGCCGGACTGGAGGAGAACCTGCCGGGCCTGCCCCTGCAACGCGGACAAGCCGAGCCGCCGGGTCGCCGCCCGGTCCGGATCCCCTGATCGGCGCAGCGCCTCCGCGTGGTCGCCGACCATGTCGGACCAGAGCGGATCAGCGGGACCGACGCTCTCGGCGAGCGCCTGGCCGAGGTACCGGACCGCGCGGGCCGCCGACCCGCGGTCCCCAGCCGCAGCCGCCCGCGCGAGTTCGGCCTTGCCGGCGAGGCTGAGCACGGACTTCCGTAGCCCGGACAAGGGCAACTGTCGGTGGGCGAGCCCGATCAGGTGGTCGGCCCAGCGCCGGAGCAACCCCACGTCCTGGTGCTTGGTCGCCGAGTGCACCTGCGTCCCGGCGGTCAGGAGGATGGTGAGCAGGTCAGGCGGGGTCAGCGGCCCGGCCGGCAGCGGGACCGGGGGCCGGGGCCGGGGCGACTCGCTCGTGGCACGTGCCAGGAGCGCGTAGTGATCCCGGCACGCTTCGACGAGGGGATCGAGCAGGTGCCGGGACAGCCGCGACGGACGCAGACCGCCGTACAGTTCCTCGACGATCGCGAGCGCACGGCCCATCCCGACCACGTCCGCGTGGGTACCCAGGCGGAGTACCTCGATGATGGCCGCGAAGAGTGCGAACTCTGACCAGGTCGCGTCCGTCTCCTCGGCGGCGGCGTCACCCCGCGTCGGCAGCGGGGCCGTCCCGGCCCGGAAGCTGCGGAGATCACCGACGCGGGCCCCCCGACAGACCAGCGTGAAGGAGGTGAGCGCCCGCCCCTGTGAGCCGGCGATGAAGTCCTGGTCGGCCAGGGCCGCGGAGAAGGCGGCCATGCCGTAGTCGGAGTCGGAGTCGAATTCCGTGACAGCGCTGAAGCTCGCGACGACTCCCTCCGCGGTGTCGACGGCCCCGGCGAAGCCCGCCGGCTGGCCCTCGATTCCCACCCGGGCCGTCGCGAGCAAATGCCGCAGCCGGGGCAGATCGGGGTCCGCCATCGTGATCGCGAGCCGGGCGAACTCCGCGTACGTGATGACGAGAGCGAGTCTCCCCCGGTCAGCGGGCGACGCCTGGGTCACCTCGTCCAACACCCGGTCGGCCTCGACCAGCGACTGCTCCAGACCTTCGAAAGTGGCGGGCGTGGCCACCGGTTCCACCTTGTCCTCGTCGGAGACCGCCTCGTAGAGCGCGAGAAGGCGGATCCGGTGGGCGGCCAGCACGTCCTCCGTCGAGGCGTCGGCGGTCAGCGCCCGGTCGACGCAGGCCCGGGCGGCGGCGAGACTCTCAGGGGCACGACCATGTTGCCAGCGCAGCAGGTGCGTCGCACCGAGTTGGCACCAGACCGCTGCGGGGTCCGGTGCCGCTGGCAGCGCTCCGCCCAACAGCTCGACCGCCTCGGCGAGACCGTCCGCCTCCCCGGTCCGGACCGCCCGGCTGTGCAGCAGCTCGGCCAGAGCGATAGCCGAGGACGGGTCCGGGTCGTCCGCCCGCACGGTCCGCCAGCATTCGATCGCCGCCGCGATGTCCGCCGGATCGTCGTCGAGGTCCCACCGGGCGGCGTACCCGAAGGCTTGCCCCCGGTGCAGGCTGAGCCAGCCGGGCTGGTCCGGCCGGCCAGACCGGATCGCCCGGTTCGCCACCGCGATGGCCAGGCTCAGGCTGTTCGGATCCTCGTCCAGGCCGGCCAGCTCCAGATAACCCGCCGCCAACTCGGCGGAGGCGAACGAATACCGTGGAGTCTCCGGTGGCAGGCCGGCGAGTGCCGCGGTGAGCTGCGCCACCCCCTCGTCCAGATCCCGCCGACGACGGCCGGCCCAGTCGTAACGGGCCAGCAGGGCCAACCCACCGAGCATCCGCACGTACCGGATCCGGTGAGGATCGGCGTCGCCCACCGTGACACCCACCATGGCCCGTTCCAGACGATCCACCTCCGCCACGGCAGCCGGCGAGTCCTCCTCCAGGTCCGGAGCATGCCAGGAGAACCGCTTCCAGGCCGCCTCCAGCAGGTCCACCGCCACGTTGTCCCGCTCGGGATCGGCAGCCGGCCAAGCCCGATGGGCCATGGTCAGCTGCGTCACCGACCGCTCCAGGTGGTCGGCCACCCCGGCACGGCCGGGCCCTTCGAGTCCCGCCGCCAGCCGGGCCAGCTCACCGTGGGCAAGCCCGAGGCCGTAGTGCCACCAGGCCGCGCCGGTGTGGTGCGGGGAGACATCCAGCGCGCGGGTCAGCTCGCCGACCGCCGCGAAGAGGTGATTGTCGTCCCCGTCCTGGTCGTACCACTCCAGGAGGGCTTCGCCGAGCAGCCCGGCGATCTCGGCCGGGTCGGCGTCGGCCGGCGGATCCATGCTGAGCTGGAGCAGCACGTCGATCCATTCGTTGAGGGGCAGCTCGTCCGGGTCGTGGTCGTCGGTCACCTGGATCGACCCACCCCGCTGAGACCGGTGCTCCCCGGCACCTCGGTGACCACCGTCAGGGCCAAGCTGAGCCAGTCGCACGCCGTGCCGGCGGCGCCCGCGTCGCGGTGCACGGCGGCCAGGCCCAGCCGGCCGAGCAGGCCGGTCACCGCCAACGGTGCCCGGGTCCGCCGCGTACCCACCTCGTCCAGGGCCGGCAGCTCGAACGGCGCGGCACTGAACTCCTCCTCGGCCGCGAGCAGGATCAGCAGGTCGCGGGTGTGTGCGCCCGGCTCGACCGGGACTCCGGCCGGCAGCCGGAACTCGACCGGCCGGCCGTACAGGGCAGCGCCGGCACTCCCGGGCGCGATGTCCTCACCGGGGAACAGGCCGGCGTGCACCCGGTGACGTTGGGTGACGTTCAACAGGACCACATGCAGCGGGCGACCACTGTCGTTGTGCAGCCGGACGAAGACCGTCGGTGCCACCCAGCGACCGTGTTCCCAGTGGTAGCGCAGCACGATCGCACCGTCAGCCCCCGGCAGCAGTGCCGGACGGTGCGCCGGAGCGGTCACGTCCGTGGGACGGGCCTCGACGAGTTGCAGGGACACCGCACCGGTCAGCCGCGACACCGGATTCACCAGGGTCCGGACCAGGCGTACCTGGGCCAGGTGTTCAAGCGCCGCGACGACTCTCCGGCCACCGTCGCCGTGTACCCCGGTGAAGTCCGCGCAGAGCGGGACGTCGTCACGGTCGCGGATGCTCACCCGATCCGGGGCCTCCGCCCGTAGACGCAACTCGACCGAGTCAGCCTCCCCCGCCCCGACGAACGGCCGGACGTACGGCGACGGGCCCCCGGTCGGTCCCGACGCGGCCAGCGCGGCCATGACCACGTCGATGGTGGGCCCCGCGGCCTCCTCGACGGCGAGGACGACCTCCGGCACGGGTACCCGGCTGAGCACCACCGGATACTGCACGTCCTCGTCCGGTTCCCAGCCGACCGGCTCGACGACGCTACGGTCCGGGTCGACCCGGACGATCCTGGCCTCGTCGCTCGTGCCTGCCACGGCCACCCGTATGCCGTTCCCGTCGACCCTGGTCGGGATGCCGTGGCAGGCTCCCGCGTCGATCTCCCAGCAGCCCTGACCCGCGCGTAGCCACATCCCGCTGGCGGGCGGGCGGATCCGGCCACCGAGGAACGGCTGGTCGACGATTCCCGGGGTCACCGGGTCCAGCTTCGGCACCTGTCGGGACGCATACCGCTCCACCTCGCACCGGGCGGCGGCGAGCAGTTCACGATAGGTGGCCGCCGGGCCGAGCCGGTGCATCGCCGCCATCAGAGCCCAGCTGAACAACCCCCGGTAGGCGCCGTCCAACCACTCCTCGGTGGCCACCTCGGAGGACCGGCAGGCCGCCAGCAGCACATGCTCGACCGGGGCCCGGGTAGCGGCGAGGCGCAGTTCCGGCAGGAGTGCTCCGACTGCGGGCGGAGTGGTCAGATCCGGCACCGAACGCTGTACGTTGCGGGTCGCGCCGTGGGAGTGGCAGCTGTCCAGGACGGCAACCACATGACAGTCCCGGGCCGCGACCTCGCCGAGCAGTAAGGAAACCTCCTTGTCGTACAGGTCGGGGACGTCGCCGTGACGGCTGTCGTAGCAGACCAGGGTCTGCAGTTGCCCGCTCGGCTCCAGATGCCACAGTTCGCCAGGCACAGCGGCCCGCGAGCCGTGCCCGCTGAACCAGAACAAGGCCGTGTCCCCGGACCCGGCCTGCCCGAGATGATCACGCAATCCGGCCACCACGCGGTCCCGGGTCGCTTCGTGGTCGACCAACGCCAGGACCGAGGGACTCCGCTGCGCCGGGACGCGGACCCGAAGGAATTCCGCCACCTGCGCCACGTCATTGCCGCACCCGCGCAGGGGAGGCGACGCCCGGTAGCTGTCGATGCCGACCAGCAACGCGAAGACCCGCCCGGTCAAGGCCCCTCCCCGATCGGCACGTGGAGCCAGCAGTGTTCGACGAAGCCCTTCTCCGGCAGGTCGACGGTCACCTCGGCGAAGCGCTCGGGCAGTGGCGGCAGTTGGGAGTGCCGCAGCACGTCCTGATAGAGCACATCCGGTACGCCCAGGACGTAGTCGACCAACGGGTTGTCGCGCAGGGCGGCCCGCAGGGGCGGGCTGTCCAGAATCCGGTGTACCGCGATCGCTGCGGCCCCGACCCAACCGCTGTCCCCGGGCTTCATCAGACCACGGTGGAGAGCGAATCGGAGTCGCATCCGTTCGGCCGGACCGAGACCATCGTTCGTCCGGCGCAATGCCAGGTCGAGCCCGTCGACCAGGCGGGGGATCACCCTCGACTCGTCGATGCCGACAGGCAGGACCGCGAACTCGCCGTCACCCTGGAACTGCAGGGACACGGCCGACTCGTCGATGCCGGCGGCATGACGCGCCTCCCTGAGCACCCGGACCAGCCAGGACTGGGTCCGGGCAGCGAGGTCGTTGGGGCGCCTGCTGTAGCCGGCAACGTCGGCAGCCATGCACAACCGGACCGCCGCTCCCTGGTGCTCCACCCGGTCGGGCAGCACCTCACGAAACGGCACGGTGTCGTGCAGGGTTGCTGTCCAGCTTCCACCGGTATGAAGCCGGCCCGGTCGGTTCCGGACCCGAACCCCCAGTCGTCCAGTGAGCACGGTGGTGGTGGACGGCACCTCGATCAGGGCGTGCAGTCCGTAGGTCAGGGGCAGGCCCGACCCGCCGGCATCCTCGTAGTTCCACCCGAACCGGTGCCGGTGGGCTCCGAACGACCAGGCACGGGGGCGATCCGCCCGGGGTGCCAGGCGGGTCAGCCAACCGTTGCGGGCTGCCGCCGCTGCGGCAGCCCGGTCGGCGGCGGGAGTGACCGCGCGGGCCCGCTCAGCTCCGAAGGTCAGGCCGAGGGCTCCCCCGTCGGCGTGCAGTTGCACGGCCAGTGCGCCCTCGTCGGCGAGGGCGACCTCGAACCGGACCGCGGCGTGCTGTCCCCCCTGCGGCAGTGGGTCCAGATCGAAGGCGAACAACACCCCGTAGTAGCGCAGCCCGCCAGCCCCGGCACGTCGGCGCAACTGGGAAGGCAGTTCCTCGGCGGGGACCGGGAAGAGCAGAGGACGTCCCAGGCTCACCCCGCCCGGATCGGTGGGGAATCCGGCGGTGCCCGCGTCGCGGGTCGAACCGGGAAGCAGCGCCACCCGGACCAGCAGGTCCGACGGCCGTATCGGCTCGTCCATCGACAGCACCGGCGGGTTCCCTGCCAGCGGCTCATCCGCGTCCATGTGGTCTCCATTCGAAAGGACCCGATCGGCCCGGCCACCGGCGATTCGTCTCAGGGCGCCTGAAGGAATTCGTACCGCACGGGGACGGCCTTACCCACCGCACTACCCGGTCGCCCCCGGGAGGATCACCGCCGACGCGATGTCCGATCATCGTCGACCATCCGATCCCCCACGTGGAACTGTCAACCAACTGACAGTTTCCGATAATCGCGTCCGGCCTCAAATATCTCCGGAACACATCATCGGCCGATCCGGCGGTGGGAATCCCGTACTAATCCGGGATCGCGTGGTCGCGACCGTGCCAGGCTCGGTGTCCACACGAGACGCGAGGGAGTGGGTGTGAGTCCGGCCGAGGTCAGCAGTCGCATCCCGACCGGTGAACACCGGTCAGGCAACCGCCTCTGTGGTGGGGGGTGGACGGTTTCAACGCCCACCGGCCGGCCGGGTACTGCCAGATCGTCCCGCCGACCCGGCCGCGCTCGCACAGATGGCACATCAGGAAGACCGACGAGCGGGATCCGCCCCACCACCGGACAGCCTCCAATCAGAAGAGGCGGGAACCGCTATCCGATCGGTCAACCCTTCGAGACCTTCGGTCGACGCGACGGCAGCCCCGAACCGACGACCATCCACACCATCGCCCATTCATCACGCCGCACCGGAAAACGATATGGCGGCGTCGTCACAGGCGAATATGAGTATCGCGGACGGGACCGACTCGATCTCATCGCCGTCAACGATTAGCAGAGCCTGAGAGTCGTCGACTCAAATTCGGTACGGGTAGGAGCCGGGGAGCCATGTCAGAACTGAGAGCGATAGAGAGCGTCCTCCGCGAGTACCGACGGGACATCAACGGCCTGCGGGTCGCCGTGGGTGAGGTCGGTACGCAGGTCGCCGACATCGGCGTGCGCCAGCGGGACACCCAGGACCAACTGCTCGCGCTGCGCAACGGCCTGCTCCGCCTGGAGCAACAGGCCGAGCGAACCAAGCACCTGCACAGCGCCGAGGCAAAGGTCGGCCAGGTCAAGGCCGACATCGAGCAACGGTTCGGCCATCACAAGGTGGTACGCCGGACCGCCGTCGGCATCCTCCGTGCGTTCGACCGAGGGCTGGTCCGGGAGGAGACCGTCCAGACCGTCAGCGAGGAGCTGATGGTGCAGAACTCCCGCTACTGGCTGGCACCCGTCCTGGTGGCACTGGCCGCCTGGGTCGGCGATGACCAGGAGCGGTGCGTACGTGCGCTGGAGGACGCCTACAGCCACTCGCCCGAACGGACATCGCTGTTCATGACCCTGGTGCTCCGGCGGCAGGGCCGACGGTCGGCCGCCGTACGGTGGTTGCGGCATTACCTCGACGCCCAGGACCCCGCAGCGCTCGGTCGCGAGTTCCCCGTCATCCTGGAGGCGATTGCCCAGGGTGCCTTCGGCCCCGCCGGAGTGGCCCTCGTTCAGGAACGGCTCGACCGGTGGCGTCGTCTCCTGCTCGACGACGAGGCGGTGGCCGCGCAGGTCCGACGCTGGCGCGAGGAGCTGAACACCCACATCCGCGCTGACGGGCTCGAAACAGATTTTCCCCGACTGGCCACGGCCACGCCGCAGTGGCCTCAGCTACGCCTGATGCTGTCCCACGCGGACGCCCACCAGTCGATCATCGACCGATACGCGCCCCTGCTGGCCGCCGAGGCCACGGTGAGCAGCGACATCGAAGACGCCGTTGACGACCTGCTCGAACAACTCGTCAGCGAGAGCGACCGCGAGGAGTTGCCTCTGCGTCGGGAGCTCCTCGCGTACGAGGCAGTCGTCCGCTCCGACGGTGACCTGGCGGCAGCCGAACAGTTGGTCCGGACCGAGGCCGACGCCCTCGACGACACCCGTGACTACCTCAGCCTGCAGACCGACTGCGCGCTCACCCCCGAGACCCTGGCCGTCTCTCCGCAGACCCAGCGGCTCGCCCTGGCGAACTGCCACGACTGGTTGGCCCAGGCCCATGAGTCGTTCACCCGCGACTACCGGCTCGCCGCGCCCCAGACGGTGCAGATGGTTGTCGATCCCGCAGCAAGCTGCGGGATCCCCGCCTTCCGACCGCCCCGGTGGCAGGGGTCTTTCGACGAGCCGCTGGGAGCGATGGAGCACTTGCTGACCACCCACTGGGACCGGGCCTCCCGTTCCTTCGTCGACAGCCTCACCTTCACCTGGGGCAGGAACCTGATCGGACCATCGGTGTTCCTGCTCCTGTTGCTGGTGATCACCTGGGGGCTGGGGGGTCCGGGGGCGGGGCTGCTCGTCACCGCCGCGGCCGGCATCGCCTGGGCGGTGGTCCTGAAGGGCCGGGCCGACCGGGCAGCCGCTGAGCAGGCACGGGTCAGGACGCTGATCGACGACGCCCGGGACGAGTCCCTGCGCGACCTCCGGGCCACCGGCATGGAACTCGAAACTTGGTACGAGCGGTTCAAGGCCGCTGACGGCAAGGCTGGTGAGGTCACCGTCCTGATCGCTGACCTGGCGACGGCGGGCGGGCCCGAGTCGTCGCACGATCGTCGAGTGGTGGCCCGCATCACGGAAGGAGAGTGACATGACCGGTTCCGACCATGCCGGCGAGATGGCCGTACCGCAGGTGGCCACCCCACAGACGAACGTGCCGTGGGCCCGGACCACACCCCCGGCATGGCTGACCCGCACCGAGCGCCGCCGGCAGATCGTCGAGGAGCTACCCGACTGGGATCCGCTGCCACCGGGGGAGTCCAAGGTCCGTCGACCCGCACGGGACGACGTATGAGCAACGGGGGCGACGACCTGCACGCCTGGCTGACCTTTCTGCGGCGCTGGCGCAACGCGGAGCCGGCCGATCCGCACGGATTGCCTCCGCTGGCCCCGGAGTCACTGCCCGCCGACGGCTGGTTCCGGTTTGTGCAGCTGCTCAACAGCGCGCTGACCGAGCGTCTCCAGGCATGGGTGGACGGCCTGCTCAAGGCGTTGACCGCCGCCGGTGACGAGTTCGACCGGGGACGTGCCCTTGCCCAGGGCCGTCGCGGCTTGGTGCCGATCCGGGCCGTCGCGGGACATCCTGGGCTGCCGGAGCCGCTGGCCCGGCACCTGCGCGGTCTGGTCGACGAACAGGTCGTACTCGTGCAGCAGACGCTCGAGGAGGGTGTCGAGACGCTCCGCCGTGCTGGTGGCGACGGCCGGCTGGTGGAGAACAGGTTGCGGACGTTGCGGGAGAACTCGCTCACGGCGTCCGTCGCCCAGTTTCCGGGGCCCCTCGACGAGTGGGCGACGGAACCCGTCCGACCGTCCCGCCGGATCATCACCGGCCCGTCCACCACCGCCGGCTGAGGAGCACGGATGTCCCGATACCTGGAGGCCCACCGCGACCTCGACAGCTTTGTCGCCGCTCGGGTGCCGCTCGTCGGTGTGCGTACCGTCGAGCCGCTACGCGCCGTGCGGCTGCTACGTGAGGTGGCCGGCAGCGCGCGTCGCGCGGGCCTGCCGTTCTGGCTCCACACCCGTGCCGCCGGCCTGCGGGACCTACGCACCAACACGCAGGTGCAGGATGACCGGTCGTTGGTGGCAGCGATGGACTTCGCGGCGGGGCAACTGTCCCGCCGGGCCCAGGCGACGATCGTGTTCGTCGAGCCGGAGGACCTGACCACCGACTCACCTGCGGCCCGTCATCTGGCCGAACTCGCCCGGCTCGCCGACGCCCGGTCCGGCAGCATCGTCCTGATCACCGACACGCCGCTCTGGAGTGGTCTGCAACGCCTGGGGATGAGCATCACCCTCGACCTGCCCGACGCCGCCGAGATGTACGACATCGTCGCCGACTTCCTGGCCGAGCAGCAGGGTGCGGTGGACATCGAGTGGACCGAGGCCGATGCCCGGCGCGCCGCGGAGTTCCTCGTCGGGGTACCGGAAGGCACTGCCATCAACGTCCTGGCCACCATGGCCGCGAGTGGACGTCTCCACCGGGACGACGTGGCCCGGCTGGCCGAGTTCAAGGACAAGCACTTCGGTGATCTCGCTGGCCTGGAACGGGTGCACGTCGCCCCGGCCGACAACCAGTTGGGCGGGCTGACGACCCTGCGCGCCTGGCTGCAACGTCGACACCAGGTCATGCTCGCCGACCTGAGCGGCACCCGGCTGCGCCCGCCCCGTGGGGTGCTGCTGGTCGGTGTGCCCGGATGCGGAAAGTCGCTCTCTGCCAAGGCCGTCGCGGCCCAGTGGCAGATGCCCCTGTACCGGCTCGACTTCGCCACCATTCTCGGCATGTACGTCGGACAGTCCGAGGCCCGGCTGCGGGAGGCGTTGGAGATGGCCGAACGCATGGCGCCGTGCGTCCTGTGGATCGACGAGATCGAGAAGGGGCTGGCCGGACAGCACGACTCCACCGGGGTGAGCCGTCGACTGGTCGGACAGTTCCTGTACTGGTTGCAGGAGTCCAAGTCACGGGTCTTCGTCGTGGCGACCTGCAACGACGTCCGATCGTTGCCACCGGAACTGCTCCGCAAGGGCCGATTCGACGAACTCTTCTTCGTCGACCTGCCCGACGCGACCGACCGCGCCGAGATCATACGGCTCTACCACCGGCGCTATCTGGGCACCGAGGCAGACGGTGGTCTGCTCGCCCGGCTGGTCGACCTCTCCGACGGCTTCGCCGGCTCGGACATCGAGTCGGCGATGAACGAGGTGGGAATCGAGGTCATGCTGCACGACGGTCAAAGCGCCCTGACTGCCAGTTTCGTGATCGACACCTTCGTCAACATCATCCCGTTGAGCCGCACCCACCCCGAACAGATCGCGGAAATCCGTGACTGGGGTCGGGAACGGGCTGTGCCTGCGGGTGCCGCGGTGGCGACCCCCACGCCCGACGGTGGGAGCCGCCGTCGGGTTCTGGTACCCGGCGACGCCTGAGAGGCTGAGATGACGAAAGAGGAGAACCAGGGGAAAGGCGCGATCTGGGACCTCCGGGATCTGGTCGGCGACCTCGCGGACCAGATCCCGGCCGGCCCCGGCGACGGTGCCCCCGCCGCCCGGACCATCGGGGTCCGACCGCCCCGGGACGCCCCGAACCGGCGGCTACCCGGTACGCCACTGGCCGAGTCCCCCACGTCCCGCCCGGATACCCAGCAGGCAGACTCGTTGACGGAAGGCGACGAGCGGCAGCACCCAGCACTGGCACCATTCGGTGGACTTCCCGTGGTGCCGACCGACAAGGTCACCGCACCGGAGGCGTTCCCGCGCCGGCCGGAACGATCCGGGACGACTCTGCCGAGCACCCCCATGCTGCGGAAGCCGGCCGGCGTGGTCCTAGCCGTCCTGCTGGTCGTCGTCGGCACGGCGTACGGCGTGCACCTGTGGAACTCCGACGACCCCGGCACCTCCGGCTACGGCGAATCGGTGTCCACCCCGAACCCATACCTCACTCCGGCCGACTCGACCGGTACCCCGGACGAGCCGACCGGACCGCCCGACGGCGGTGCCACCACCCCACCAGATCCCGAGGCCGCGGCCCTGGCCGAGTTGCATCGACTGCACGACCAGGACCTGCCCACGGTCAACCTCGACGGCCGGTACGTCGCCCAACTCGCCTCGAAGTCCGAGGGCATCGTCGATCCGCGCCAGCAGGCAGCAAACGGTTCGCACACCTTCTACGCCAGTGACATCCTCGCCGAGCATCTGCGGCTACGGGTGGAGTTCGGCACCGAGGTACCCGTGGTCCTCCTGTTGAGCACCGACTACGGCCAGCAGCAGCGGCACGGCAACCAGCCGCTGTGGCTCACCTTCGCCGTGCTACCCGAAGGGTCGAAGGAGTCGGTCGCCAGTTGGTGCGGTGGACATTTCGCCCAGCTGACCGAGGAGGCCCGGCAGAATCTCTGCGTACCCCGCCGGTTACGTCCACCGGGCACGTGATCACTCCAGCCACCGCTGCCTCTGCCGATCCGACGTCGGGGAAGGCTGGCGGGTGCCGTCCCACCTCGGAAGGGCAAAGCCGCTACCCCACCGGTCGGTGGTACGGGCCGCGGCCCGGTGAGCCGGTCAGTTGACCGGCTCACCGGCCGGGGCCGGGGCCTCCGCGTCCACCCGGGCGGCGCGGATCTTGTGGCCGACGCTGGTGAGGCAGCGGCCGGACGGCAGGTCGAACTTCCAGCCGTGCAGCTGGCAGGTGAGCTGGTCGCCATCGACGATGCCGAACCGGGTCAGGTCCGCCTTCAGGTGCGGGCAACGGCGCTGCACCACCCAGTCGCCCAGGGTGACGTCCTCGGCGTCGACGGCCCGCTCGTGCTCGTCGTACCAGCCCTCGGCGTACTGGAGGCGCTCGGTGGACAGGCACTTGAAGAAGGCGTACACGAACTCGTTGTACTGGCCGATCCGGGCCGCCGAGAAACGGCAGGACAGGAAGAGCGAGTTGACCCAGTCGACCTCGTCGATGTAGAGCAGGTGCTCGATCAGCGCCCGCTCGGTGCGGAACCGGTACCGGACCTTCTCGTCCGCGTACGGCCGGACCTCCTTGCCGGGGAAGTCCACCACGATCGACTCGACGCTGTCGCCGTCGTAGCCGACCAGGTCGAAGCGGACCGGGCCGCCGACGCCCTTGGCCAGGTAGATCGACTCGTCGAGCAGCGGCTCGATCCGGCGCTTCATCCCGGCCAACACGTCGATCTCGGGGTGCCGCCAGGACGCCTTCTCGGCCTCGATGACGCCGCGCTTACGCTCCCGCATCTCCTCCAGGTGCGCGGTCTTGTTCGCGAAGAACTCCTCGACCGGCTGCGGGTGGGTGGTGGTCGCGCCGGAGGTGGTCACCTCGGCGACGCTGCCCGGCAGCAGCACGATGCCGTTGGTGCCGCCGACCTTCGCGTACTCCGACAGGAACACCGACTGGTCCGGGAAGATGTTGCCCTCGTCGCCGTGGATGTCGTTGAACTGCCACAGCGCGTCGTCGAGGAAGCACGGCGGGCCGGCGATCGGGAAGACGTGGTCGGCCTTCAGGTCGTCGATGTAGCGCCAGGTGCGGTCGAACTGCCGCTCCCGCTTCTGCTTGCCGAACGCGGTCTTGGCCGCCTGCGGCAGCTCGTAGACCATCGGGTACCAGATCGCGCCGGAGAACTGGAGCAGGTGCGCGTGCACGTGGCCCAGCTCGGCGAAGACGGTCAGGTCGGTGGGGCGGGCGTCGTTCTGGTTGAGCAGCCGGACCCCGTCGTACTCCACCCAGAGCGACGAGTCGCCGATCGGGCCGTCGGTCGGGCTGGTCAACGCCTGGATCATGATCTTCAGGCCGCCGTCCAGCTCCACCACCTGCTCGTTGGGGGCCCGCAGGAACTTCGTGAAGCCCAGCGCCCGCAGCTCGTCCTCCATTTCCGAGGTGGGGAACTCGGGCAGCAGGACGGTGGCGTCCTTCGAGACGAAGTCCCGCAGGTGCTTGGCGTCGAAGTGGTCCCGGTGCAGGTGCGACACGTACAGGTAGTCGACCCGGCCCAGGGTCTCCCAGTCGAGCAGGGAGTTGTCGGGGAACGGGAACCACGAGGCGAAGTAGGCCGGATTGACCCACGGGTCGCACAGGATGCTGCCCGCAGCCGTGTCGATCCGCATGCTGGCGTGTCCCGTACCGGTCACTCGCACCGCAGTCCCCCTCAAACAGACAATCAAGGTGTACGTCAGGAACGCTACCGGAGGCAGTGTGGTCGACGGTCCGCGACGCCGGTAGAGCCGACCCGCCCCACCGGGAAGGGGACCTTCGGCCCGGGTGCCGCCCCGGCCGGTCAACCCCACCCGGTGGCGTGGTCCTGCGTCGCACCGCGCCCCCAGCAGGGCGGACCCCGCACCGGGCCCGGGGCGGGGCGTGCCAGACTAACCGGAGATCCGATCGCGAGGGAAGGACCGACAGTGGCAGGAAGCGAGCCGGTAACCGCGCCAGATCAGCACAGGCCCGGGCACCGCAAGGCCGGGCGGATCGGCGCGGTGCTCTCCGCGTTGGCGCTGCTGGCGATGCTGTGCGGCAACCACGAGGGCAAGGTCGAGGACATCTGGCTGGTCGGCCTGGCCGTGCTGTTGCTGGCGATCGTCGTCGGCGACGCCGTGCTGCGTCGCAGCGGGCTGCGCTCCTGACGCACCGCCCCCGCAACGCCACGAGGGCCCACCCCCGACCGGGGGTGGGCCCTCGTCACGTGTGGTGGATCACCGGCCGAACAGGATGTCCTGCACGTCCTTGAGCGCGGCGTCGACCTCGGCCTCGAAGTAGCCGCCAGGCACCAGCGGAAAGCGCAACGTGTCCAGGTCCTTCGGGTTCACCGGCATCTGGTTGCGGCCCTGCATCCCGCCGAGCAGGCTCTCGAAGAACCGGTCCACCTGGTCCGGGTCGTACCCGCTGCCGAACCGGCGCACCTGGAAGCTGCGCCGGATCTGGTCGACCCGGTACAGCTCGCTGCCCGGCGGGCCGGCCATCGGCGGACCCACCATCGGCGGACCACCGACCGGCGGGCCCATCGGCGCGGGCGGGCCACCCATCGGCGGGCCACCCAGCGACGGCGGCGGCATCGGCGGCGGGCCGGCCGGGCCCCGGCCACGCATGTCCCGGGGGTCACGCTCGGGCATCCGGTCGCGGTCGGGCATCCGGTCCCGCTCCGGCATCCGGTCCAGCATGCGGTCGTGCTCGGGCATCCGGTCGCGGTCCAACATGCGGTCCCGCTCCGGCATCCGGTCCCGCTCGGACATCCGGTCCCGCTCCGGCATCCGGATCTCGGCGGTCATGTCGGCACGGCCGTGCCGACCGGCCTCGAACCCGTCGAACCGCTGATCGTCAGGGGGGCCGTAGCCACTGCCCGGACCGGCCGGCAGGCCACGCGGCGGCGGGCCACCGTGCCCCATCGGCGCACCCGGGCCGGGACCCATCGGCCCGCCGGGGCCCGGCCCCAACTGGCCGCGCGGAGCGTCGTACCCGCCACGCGGGGCGTCGTAGCCACCGGCGAAGGCACCGGTCGGCTCGTCGTAGCGGCTGCCGTACCGGTCGGGTGGGCCGGGCTGCGCCGGCATGGCGCGCGGCGGCATCGGCGGCGGGGCCTGCGGGAGACCCCGGTGGTCGTCACGCATGGGCGGGGCGAGCCGGTCCGCGCCGCGCGGGTCGGCACCGCGACCGGTCGGGGCGGACCGCTCCTCCAGCTCGGCCAGCTGCCGCTCCACCCGGTCCAGGTGCAGGTCGACCTGCCACTCGTCGTAACCGTTGAAGCGGACCCGGAAGACGACGTCGTGGACCTCCTGGGAAGCCACCGGAGCACCGACCGGCTGACCGGCGAGGGTCGCCTCCACCCGATCCAGGAAGGCGTCGACCTCGTCGACCTTGTAGCCCCGGCGGAGCGCCTTACGCCGGAAACGCTGACCCTGACTCGCCACTATGTCTCCTGGTCTCGTACCGCTACGCCCGGTCGCGCCCCACGCGGCGCTTCGCTGTCACTGTCCCCCGCGGCAGCCAACTGCCCGCACGCACCGTCGATCTCGCGCCCCCGGGTGTCACGCACCGTGGTGGAGACGCCGGACTCACGCAACCGTCGGACGAACTCCCGCTCCACCGGCTTGGCACTGGCGTCCCACCGGCTGCCCGGCGTCGGATTGAGCGGGATGAGGTTGACGTGCGCCGACCGTCCGGCCAACAGGCGTCCCAGCAGGTCGGCCCGCCACGGTTGATCGTTCACGTCTTTGATCATCGCGTACTCGATCGACACCCGGCGCCCCGTCGTCGCCGCGTAGTCCCACGCTGCGTCCAGCACCTCGGCTACCTTCCAGCGCTGGTTGACCGGCACGAGTTCGTCGCGCAGCTCATCATCGGGCGCGTGCAGCGACAACGCAAGGGTCACCGAGAGGTCTTCGCTGGCCAGTCGGCGGATGGCCGGCACCAGACCGACAGTGGAGACGGTGATGTGACGCTGCGACAGACCCAGCCCCTCCGGGGCCGGCGCGACCAGCCGCCGGATCGCCGTGACGACCCGGGAGTAGTTGGCCAACGGCTCACCCATGCCCATGAACACGACGTGGGACAGCCGGGGCGGCGACCCGGCCACCGCGCCCGAGGCGGCGACCCCGGCCAGGTAGACCGCCTGGTCGACGATCTCGGCGGCGGAGAGGTTACGGGTCAGCCCGGCCTGGCCGGTGGCGCAGAACGGGCAGGCCATGCCGCACCCCGCCTGGCTGGAGATGCAGACGGTGACCCGGTCCGGGTAGCCCATCAGCACGCTCTCCACCAGCGAACCGTCGTGCAGCCGCCACAGCGCCTTGCGGGTGGCGCCGTCGTCGCAGGCCAGCTCGCGGACCGGGGTGAGCAGCCGGGGCAGCAGCGCCCCGGCCAGCCGGTCCCGGCTGGCCGCCGGCAGGTCGGTCATCTCGGCCGGGTCGCGGACCAGTCGACCGAAGTAGTGGTGGGAGATCTGCCGGGCCCGGAAGGCCGGCTCACCCAGCTCGGTGACGAGCGCCTTCCGGCCCGGCAGATCGAGATCGGCCAGGTGCCGGGGAGGCATCGCCGGGCGGCGGCCGGGGGCGTCGGGGTCAACGGGGATCACAGGCAGGCTCGTCATGACTGGTCCAGTCTGTCACGCCGTGTGCCGCAGCCGCCCGTCCGGAGGTGCCGAATCGGCCCCCACCGCCGGGACCGCCCGGGTGGCACGGCGTGATTCATCCCTCAGCCCACCACCGGCACGAGGACCGCCAGCAGCAGATAGGCGGTGGGTACGGCGAACAGGATCGAGTCCAGCCGGTCCATCAGCCCCCCGTGCCCCGGCAACAGGCTGCTCATGTCCTTCACGCCCAGATCCCGTTTGATCATCGACTCGGCGAGGTCACCCAGCACCGCCGCCACCGAGACCGCCACCCCGAACAGCGCACCCCACCAGGGGGCCACGTCGAAGAGCAGCCAGATCAGCAGGGCGCTGCCGACGGCCGCGGCGACGACCGAACCGGCGAACCCCTCCCAGGACTTCTTCGGGCTGATCCGGGGTGCCATCGGGTGCTTGCCGAAGTTCGCCCCGGCGGCGTACCCGCCGGTGTCGGAGAGCACCACGCCGGCCACGGTGACCAGCACCCGCAGCGGGCCGTCGCCGGGAGCCGCCGCGAGCATCGCCGCGAAGCCGCCCAGGAACGGCACGTAGACCGCGATCAGGGTGGCCGCGGTGATGTCCCGTTGGAAACCGGCCGGGCCGTCACCCAACCGCCAGATCATCGTGCCCAGCACCGTGACCAGCAGGCCCAGGCTCAGCGCGTCCGGGCCGGCGAACCAGGCCAGCCCGATGGTGAGCACACCACCGGCGAGCAGCGGCACCAGCGGCGGATGGGCGCCGCTGCGCCGGACCGCGCGGGCCATCTCCCAGATGCCGACCCCGATCGCGCCGGCCAGCACGGCCAGGAACCCGGGGAGGAAGAAGAAGAGCGGAACCAGGACCAGCGCACCGAGCCCCAGCCCGACCCCGATCGCGGCCGGCAGGTTGCGCCCGGCCCGGCCGGTCGACGGTTGCCCGGTGGCGGGCCGCTCGGCGCTGGCCCGTCGCCGCCCCGGGGGCCGCCGGCCGGGCGGTGGCTCCGGCAGGTCGGCGTCGGCCTCCGGCAGGTCGGCGTCGTCGCCGGCCGGGGAGAACGGCGGGGTGGGGACGGTGTCGGCGCGGACCGGCGTGAGCTGGGCGGTCGGGGCGTCGTCGTCGCGGACCGGGGGCAGTTGCGAGGTCGGGGCGTCGTCGTCGGCGAACGGCCGGCCGGCCACCGGCGGGTCGTACGGGCCGTCAGGCGACTCGTCGTGCCGGCGGACGGGCGGCCGGGGCGGGGCCTGCGGCACCGCGGACAGGTCGGCACCCGACTGCCGGGGGGACCACGGTTCCACCTCCCGGTCCGGCCAGGGCAGCGCCGGGGGACGGTCGGACCGCTCCCAGCCACGGGGCTCGGTGCCGCTGTAGGGGTCGAGGGGGGACATCACGTACCGGACGACGGTACGAGTGCCACCACATGACGCAAGACCACAACCATCCCCTACCCGCGTGACTACTTCGGTTGACCGGCCCGACGGCCGATCGATCCCCGCCGTTCACCGCCCGGTGGCCGGGAATCGTGCCGAGCCTACTGCACGGGCCGGCCGGGCACGGTGGACGCCGGGCCCGGCCGGCCAGCGGTGGCGTCCGGGTCGTCCGCCCGGCGGCCCCGTCCCGCCGGCCCGTCACCGCCCGGATGCGGCGGGTTCCCCGTGGCACCCCCGCCGGCCGGTGCCCCGGGCGATCGTGGTGCCGGTCCCCGCCACCGGCACCTCGCCGACGCGGCCACCCCCACACCGCGGCACCTCAACAAGGACCGCGACCCCAACGACGACGGCAACCCCAACGACGACGGCACCGGAGCGACGCCGCCGTCAGGCGGTGCCGCGCCGGTGCCGTGGCGGCCCGGAGCTCAGACTTCGAGCAGCTCCGACTCCTTGTGCTTGACCAGCTCGTCGACGGTGGCGACGTACCGCTGGGTCAGGTCGTCGAGTTCCTTCTCGGCGCGGCGGCCGTCGTCCTCGCCGACCTCGCCGTCCTTGACCAGGCGGTCCAGCTCCTCCTTGCCCTTGCGGCGGATGTTGCGGACCGCCACCTTGGCTTCCTCGCCCTTGTGCCGGGCCACCTTGATCATCTCGCGGCGGCGTTCCTCGGTCATCTGCGGGAGCAGGATGCGCAGCTGGTTGCCCTCGTTGTTCGGGTTCACCCCGAGGTCCGAGTCGCGGATCGCCTTCTCCATGGCGTTGATCTGCGAGTTGTCGTACGGCTTGATGATGACCATGCGCGGCTCGGGCACCCCGATGGACGCCATCTGGGGCAGCGGGGTGGGCGTGCCGTAGTAGTCGATGACGACCTTGGAGAACATGGCGGCGTTGGCGCGACCGGTACGGATGGCGCCGAACTCCTCCTTGGCGTGCTCGACCGCACGCTCCATCTTCTCCTCGGCCTCGAGGAGGGTGTCGTCGATCACCGGTCTCCTCGCCTCCTTCTGTTGCTCGTCGTGGGCTGATCTGCTGCTCTGGTGCGGAGGACCGCTGCGGTGGCCGGCGGGATCGGTCAGGCGGTGATCAGCGTACCGATCTTGTCGCCGCCGACGGCCCGGATGATCGTGTCCTCGCCCTGGGCGCCGAAGACCAGCATCGGCAGCCCGTTCTCCATGCAGAGGCTGAACGCCGCCGCGTCGGCCACCCGCAGGTTGCGGCGCAGCACCTCGGAGAAGGTGATCGAGTCGAACTTGCTGGCGTCCGGGTCGATCCGCGGGTCGGCGCTGTAGACGCCGTCCACGCCGTTCTTGCTCATCAGCACCACGTCGGCGCGGATCTCCAGGGCCCGCTGGGCGGCCACCGTGTCGGTGGAGAAGTACGGCATCCCGGCGCCCGCGCCGAAGATGACCACCCGCCCCTTCTCCAGGTGCCGGATCGCCCGCAGCGGAATGTACGGCTCGGCGACCTGGGCCATCGTGATCGCGCTCTGCACGCGCGTCTCGATGCCCTCCTTCTCCAGGAAGTCCTGCAACGCCAGGCAGTTCATCACGGTGCCCAGCATGCCCATGTAGTCGGCGCGGGCCCGGTCCATGCCGCGCTTCTGCAACTCCGCGCCCCGGAAGAAGTTGCCGCCGCCGACCACCACGGAGACCTGCACACCACGCCGTACGACGGTGGCGATCTGTCGGGCGATGGCCTGCACGACGTCCGGGTCGACACCGATCGCCCCACCGCCGAACACCTCGCCGGAGAGCTTCAGCACCACTCGGCGGGCGCGGCCGGGCGGCGGCGCCGTCGGGTCGTCCGCCTCCAGGCTCCGGTCGTTCACAACCTGTGTCATCCGCCCCGCCCTTCCCGCGCGCACGTCGACCGCGCCGCGTCACCGCGTACCTGCCCGTTGCCGACCCTATGTGACGAGGAGGCCGCGGTGCCTGTCACGTACACCGGCGGCCTCCTCGTCGACGTTGCGTGCCCGTCCGGGCGCGGTGTCCGCGCCCGGTCCGTGGGCGGCTCAGGCCTGGCCGACCTCGAACCGGACGAAGCGGGTCACCTCGATGCCGGCCTCGGCCAGCACCTGCTTGACGGTCTTCTTGTTGTCGGCGACCGACGCCTGCTCGATCAGGACGTAGTCCTTGAAGAAGGCGTTCACCCGGCCCTCGACGATCTTCGGCAGGGCCGCCTCGGGCTTGTTCTCCTCGCGGGCGGTCTGCTCGGCGATGCGCCGCTCGGACTCGACGACGTCGGCCGGCACCTCGTCCCGGGTGACGTACTTCGGGCGCATCGCGGCGATCTGCATCGCGGTGCCCCGGGCGTCGGCGTCGGCGGCCTCGTCGGTCTTGCCGGTGTACTCCACCAGCACGCCGACGGCCGGCGGCAGGTCCTGGCTCTTGCGGTGCAGGTAGACCGCGACGGTGCCGTCGAGCTTGGCGAAGCGGTTCAGCACCAGCTTCTCGCCGATCTTGGCGGACTGCTCCTGGACCAGGTCGGCGACGGTCTTGCCGTCCAGCTCGGTGGCGAGCAGTTCCTCGGCGGTGCCGACGCCGCTGCGCTCACCGTGCTCGACCAACTGCTGGGCCAGGGCGACGAAGGCGTCGGTCTTGGCCACGAAGTCGGTCTCGCAGTTGAGCTCCAGCAGCGCCTTGCCCGAGTGCGCGACGAGGCCGTTGGCGGCGGTCCGGCCGGCCCGCTTGCCGACGTCCTTCGCGCCCTTGACGCGCAGGATCTCGACGGCCTTGTCGAAGTCGCCCTCCGCCTCGGTGAGCGCCTTCTTGCAGTCCATCATGCCGGCGCCGGTGAGGTCGCGGAGCTTCTTGACGTCCGCGGCGGTGAAGTTGGACATGACTCTCTCTTCGGTGTTGAGACTGCGGTGGGTGGTCTGGGGTGCCGGTTACCCGGAACGGAGCCGGACGTGCCCGGCAGAAACCGTCGCACCCCGCCGCCCGGTCGTCCGGGCGGCGGGACGCGACGGTGCGGTCACTCGGCGGCGGCGGTGGCCGGCTGCTCGGCCGGCTGCTGCGCGTCGGCCGCCGGCTGCTCGTCGGCCTTCTTCGGCTCCAGCAGCTCGCGCTCCCACTCGGCCAGCGGCTCGTCGCTGCCGACCTGACCCGCCTCCGGCTTGTCGTCGCCACCGCGACGCCGGCCGGACCGGGCGATCAGACCGTCGGCGACGGCGGCGGCCACGACCTTGGTCAGCAGCTCGGCGGAGCGGATCGCGTCGTCGTTGCCCGGGATCGGGAAGTCGACCTCGTCCGGGTCGCAGTTGGTGTCCAGCACCGCGATCACCGGGATGCCCAGCTTGCGGGCCTCGTCGACGGCGATGTGCTCCTTCTTGGTGTCGACGATCCAGACCGCGGCCGGGAGCTTCTGCATGTCCCGCAGGCCACCGAGGGTCTTGGTGAGCTTGGTCTTCTCGCGGAACAGCTGCAGGGTCTCCTTCTTGGTGTACCCGGCGGCGGTGCCGGTCAGGTCACCCAGCGCCTCCAGCTCCTTCATCCGCTGGAGCCGCTTGTACACCGTCTGGAAGTTGGTCAGCATGCCACCGAGCCAGCGGTGGTTGACGTACGGCTGACCGACCCGGGTCGCCTGCTCGGAGATGGCCTCCTGAGCCTGCTTCTTGGTGCCGACGAACAGGATGCTGCCGCCCTCGGCCACCGTGTTGCGCACGAAGTCGTACGCCTTCTCGATGTAGTCGAGGGTCTGGCGCAGGTCGATGATGTAGATGCCGTTGCGCTCGGTCATGATGAAGCGCTTCATCTTCGGGTTCCAGCGCCGGGTCTGGTGCCCGAAGTGGACACCGCTCTCCAGCAGCTGACGCATGGTCACGACGGCCATGGTGGGGTACTCCTCAAGATCCCTGGTTGTTCCGCCCGACCGGTGGCCGGGCGTCCTGGCGCCTGGTCGCCGGCCATGGTGGGCCCGACGGAATCGGGACCAGGGAGGCCGTCGCCCCACGACGAGACGTGGGGAGGGCACGCGAGGTCGACCGCGCAAGGCGGTCGCCAAGAGGCCAGTGTACGCCCCCACCCCGCCACCCGGCCCCGGGCTCCCCTCCGACGGAAGGGGCGGCCCGGGATGCGGGAGGCGCCACCCTCGGCGCAGCCGGCCGGTGGGCGGGTCAGCGGGCGGCGAGGGCGGCGGCGACGAAGAGGACCAGCCCGACGGTGAGATAGGCGGTCGGCGGGCGCAGCCAGCCCCGGTCGCCGTCGGCCATCGCCAGCCCGCCGGCCCGCAGCCCGTACAGGCCGCCGGCGAAGATCGGCAACCCGACCACCAGGAAGATGCCCACGACGACGTGCGACACCGGGACCGGATCACCGGTCAGGCCGTGCAGCAGCACCCGCAGCGCCGGGATCTCGAAGACCAGCACCGCCAGGCCCAGCAGCGCCGCCAGCGCCGGC
>NZ_MZMV01000035.1 GCF_002210435.1 Micromonospora wenchangensis | reverse complement strand
CCGCCCCCGCGCCGTCTCTCCCCGGTTCCCGCCCCCGCCCGCCCGTCGCCGCTGACCCCGGTGATCAAGAGGTTTGCGTCACCGGCGGCGTTGACCGTGACGCAAACCTCTTGATCACCGGGGCGAGCCGGGGTGGGGCGGGGGTGGGCCGGGGCGGGGAGGCGGCGGGGTGGGGTGGGGTCAGCGGCCGCCGGCGGAGCGGTAGTAGGTCTTCTCGGCGGTGGCCAGGCTGAAGGTCTGCCGGGAGGCGGGCATCGGGACGACCACCAGGCCGGGACGTTCCACCAGGCGGGGGGTGCCGGGGGGCACCGACAGGGAGGCGTCACGGTTGCCCCGCCAGGTCAGCACCACCAGCGGCTGCCCCGGCACCGGCAGCACGTACGTCTGCAACGGGTTGGACCGGTCGGCGGGGGAGACCACGGGCGTGCCGTCGCCTGCCGGACGGTAGACCACCGCGGTCATCGTCCCCGCGTCCGTCTCCCAGGTGAGCTGCTCCAGGTCGCCGGGGTCGTTCCCGCCGCCAAGCGTCATCTCGCCGATGGCCCGGACGGCCAGCTTCTCCATCGGCCACGACTCGGGCACCGACCGGGGCGCGTCCCGGTCGCCGATGCGGCGCGGGATGCTCCCGAACGGCCCCTGCTCGTCGGCCAGCACGCAGGTGTCCAACCCGTCGAGGGCCCGCCTGCCGGAGCCGGTGTCGTCGCGGACCAGGGGGTACCTCGGGTCGACGGTGGCGACGCCCAGGTCGAGCAGGCGGTCGGCGGCCCGCCCCCGGGGCAGCGACTCGGTGGCCCGCAGGGTCGCCGTCACCGGCACCGCCCGGCAGTCGGGCACCTTCACCGCGCCGGTCAGCCCGTCGGTCAGCATCAGCGCCCGGCCGTCCGGGCCGAGCAGCCGCTCCACCCGGCCGGAGGTCAGGTAGCGCCGGCCGTCCGGCAGGCGCAGCGGGAGGACGTCGGCATAGACCAGGTAACCCGGGTCGGTGTACTCGCTGGCGCGGGTCACCTCGTACCGTCCGTCACGCCCGGTGAGCTGGAGCAGCCAGGAGGCGCTCTCCCCGGGGACGTCGGCGGCGACCAGGGCCAGCGGCACGCCGTCGACCGCACCCGACCAGAGGATCCCCGACGACGGCAGGTGGACCCGGTCGTCGACCGGTGAACGCCAGGCGCGGACCGCCTCGGTCACCGCCGCCGTCGCCGCGGCGTCCCCGGCGAGCGCGCCGCGCGGCGGCCACACCGCGCGGGTGCCGTCCAGACTGTCGTAGCCGACCCGCAGCTCGTGGACCTGACGCCCGGCGACCGGACCGCATGCCGGGGCCACGAGCAGCGCGGCGAGCAGCGCGGCCACCGTCGTGCCGCGACGGCGAACCGAAGCCATCCCTACGCCCCCGATCGCGTCGCCGTCGTTGTCGGAAGCCCACATGGTACGCAACGCCCGGTGACGCCCCGCAACCGTGTCCCGATGACCACAAGGGACACCACAGTGAATTTCGGGCTTTTTCCCGGCTCCGGTAGACTCCGCCGACTGTGACGTCTGCCGAGCCCCGTGGCGCCTCCGCACCGGCCCCCGACGACTCCGGGGGCTCCGCCCGCGGCACGACGGCCACCGCGACCGCGCCCCCACCCGTGACCCGTGCCACCCCTGCCGACCTGCGCCTCACCGACGCGCCGGCACCCGTCGACCGGACGGTCGAGGCATCGCCGGTCGACGCGCCACCGGTGGGGACGGCACCCGCCGGGGCGGCCGACGGGTCGGGGGTCGACGGCGACGGCGCGGCGGCGGTGGTCGTACCGGAGCGGATGGTTGCGGACACGGACGGTGACGGCGCGACGCCGGCCGCGTGGTGGCGGCGCTGGCGCTGGACCGCCCGCCGCAAGGACCTGGTGGTGTACGGCATCTTCCTGCTCGTCGCGCTCTGGGTGACCAGCCGGATCTGGGCCGACCCGGCCGGCCGGGTGGCCTCGCTCTACAGCAGCGACCCGGCGCAGGTGCAGTTCTTCCTCGCCCACTCGGTGCGGGTGGTGCTGCACGGGGAGTTCCCGTTCTACACCGACCAGTTCAACTTCCCCGACGGCGTCAACCTGATGGCCAACACGGCGGTGCTGGCGCTGGGCATCCCGATGGTCCCGGTCACCCTGCTGTTCGGGCCGGCGGTGTCCTTCGTGGTGCTGGTCACCCTGGGCCTGGCCGGCACCGCCGCCGCCTGGTACCACGTGCTGTCCCGGCACCTCGTGCGGCGGCGGCTCGCCGCGGCGGTCGGCGGCTGGTTCTGCGGGTTCTCCCCGGCGATGCTCTCGCACGCCAACTGGCACCCCAACATCATCAGCCAGTTCCTGCTGCCGTTCATCGTGTGGCGGGTGATGGTGCTGACCCGCTCCACCCGGCCGGTGCGTGACGGGCTGCTGCTCGCCGTGCTGGTCACCGGGCAGGCGTTCATCAACGAGGAGATCCTGCTCTTCACCGCCCTGGCCTGCGGCATCTTCCTGATCGCCATGGTGGCCCAGCGGCCGGCGCTCTGGTCGGCGGCGTGGCGGCCCCTGGCCACCGGGCTGGCCGCGTGCGCGGTGCTCGCCGGGGCGCTGCTGGCGTACCCGCTCTACATCCAGTTCGCCGGACCGATGGCGTACCACGGGCTCAGCGACGCGGTGCAGGACTACGGCAACGACATCGCCGCCTTCTTCGCCCCCGGCTCGCCGACCTTCGGCGGCAACGAACGGGCCAACGTCAACCTGGCCCCGAACTACTCCGAGGAGAACGCCTTCTTCGGCTGGAGCCTGTCGCTGATCGCCGTCGGCATCGTGCTCTGGCTGCGCCGCGAACGCCTCGTCCGGGCACTCGCCGTCACCGGCGCGTTCTTCGCGCTGCTCTCCCTCGGCGAGCGGATCTCCTGGTGGGGGCGGGACCTGGTCACCGGGCCGTGGGAGCTGCTGGTGCGGCTGCCCCTGCTGGACGCGGTGGTGCCCACCCGGTTCGCCCTGATCACCTCAGTGGTGATCGGCATGCTGCTGGCGCTGGCGGTGCAGCGGGCCTGGACGCTGCGCGGCGCGCAGTGGCAGCACGCCAAGACCGTCACGGTGGCCGCCCTGGTGCTGGCGCTGCTGCCGATCGTGCCGATGCCGCTGAAGGTGACCTCCCGCCCGCCGGTGCCGGACTTCATCACCGCCGACCGCTGGCGCGAGTACGTCGGCCCCGGGCAGACCCTGGTGCCGGTGCCCGTGCCCAGCATGGGCAACACCCACGGGATGCGCTGGGCGGCGGCCACCAACCTGGACTTCAAGATCCCGGGTGGCTACTTCCTCGCCCCGCGCAACGGCAACACCGGCGACCCGGGCCGGTTCGGCGGGCGGCCCAGCGGCATCGGGCAGCTCCTCGACGAGGTCGCCACCACCGGCCGGACCACCAAACTGGACGACCGGCAGCGCCGCCGCAGCCTGGACGAGCTGCGGCACTGGAACGCCGCGGTGCTGGTGCTGCCGCTGCGCCAGCACAACGCGGAGCCGCTGCGCCGGACCGTCGAGCAGTTGGTCGGCCCCGCCCGCCGGGAACTCGACGTGTGGGTGTGGGACGTCCGGCCGTTGTCCGCCCGCACCGCCTGATCCTTCGACCGGCCGGACCGATGGTCCGGCCGGTCGTGCCGTCCGCCGGGCCGGGCGGGTCAGTCGACCAGGGGGCGGACGTCCCAGAGCCAGACGTCGTCGACCCGCTGCGCCGGGCCGAGCAGGCCGGTCATCAGGTCCCGCAGCACCGCCTCGCGCGGATGGGCCCCCAGCACCACCACCGACGCCCGCCAGAACCGCAGGTCCTCCACCGCCTGCCGGCGGTTCTCCGCGGTCAGCGCGGGCACCGTGCCGGCGTCGATGGTGGCGTAGATCAGGGTGCTGGTCGGCCGGTTCGGCGCGCCGAAGACGCCCTCGCCCAGCTCGTTGGGGCCGATGAAGTAGCCGCCCGGCACCGGGAACTCGTGCCCGGTCAGCGCGCTCCAACGCAGCGTGGACAGGCCGTGCACGTTGCTCGGGATCGGCACCGGGACCAGGGTGCGCCCGTCCGGCACGTACGGCCGCCAGCCGCCGGCGGTGATGAAGTGCGGCGGCAGGTCGATGTGCTGCGCGGGCAGCGGACGGGGGAACAGCGGCAGCACCGCCAGCGCGATCGCCGCGTACCCGACCGGCCGGACCCACCGGCGACGGGCCGGCGCGGCCTTCCCGGCGCTGTCGGCGGTGGTGTCGTCGGCGGCGGCGCGCGGCGCCGGCACCCGGGGGCGGCCGTGGCCGCCCACCGCGTCCCAGGCCAGCGCGAGCAGGACGCCGACCGCACCGGTCACCACCAGGGTCAGCCGGGTCGGCATCATCATCTCGACCAGCGGCAGGTCGTCCGGGATGTACGCCCACGGGCCGTCCACGGTGGTCTCCACCCCGTCGAACCGCACCTTGGGGCCGATCGCCGCGACGGTGAAGACCACCACCAGCACCCCGGCGATCCGGGCGGCCAGCGACCGCCGCCAGAGCAGCACCAGGGCGGCCAGCGCGACCAGCACCAGCGGCCAGCCGAACCAGGTGTTCTGCTCGGTCAGGCCGATGGTCTTCTCGACCGCCTCGTCTCCGGCCACCGTGTCCCGGGCGAAGGTGACGAAGGCCATCAGGTCCTCGCCCCAGTTGTGGAACACCCCGCCCTGCAGGCCCCGGTAGGACTGCGGCCCGTTGAACTGGTACCAGATCGGGTACGCGGTGAGCAGCAGCGCCAGCCCGCCGCCGACCCCGAGCGCGGCCAGGAAACCGCCGGCCCGCGCGCGGGCCTCGCGGGGCCGCTGCACCACGTACGCGACCACCGCCACCAGGCAGGCCAGCGCGGTCAGCAGCAGCATCTCCTCGTTGATGAAGACCTGGTACGCCACCAGTAGGCCCAGCACCAGCCCGTCGCGCCGCCACCGGCCGGGCCGGCCCAGCAGCAGCACCCGGGTCACGATCAGCGGCAGCAGGAAGTTGGAGACGAAGTTGGGCTGCCCGTTGGCGTGGTGCACGATGCCCGGGGCGAAACCGAGGAACGCGCCGCCGACGAACGCGCCGGCCCGCGAGCGCACCAGGTGCCGGGAGAGCATCCAGTACGAGGTGGCCGCCGTCGCGGCGAGCGCCCCGCCCAGGTAGAGCGCGTACGTCACCTGCGGGCCGAACAGCAGTGTGACCGGGGCCAGCGGGATGGTCATGCCCAGCAGCGAGGTGTTCGCCATCATGTTCACCCCGTCCGGGGCGTTCTGCCGGGCGCTGAACAGCGGGTTCTCCAGGTGCCGCACGGAGTACGCGCCGTGGGTGAACAACCACTCGAACCAGCTGTGGTCGGTCGGCAGGTGGGACGACACCCGGTGCTGCACGTCCACCCAGTAGTTCAGGCACACGAGAACACCGATCAGCGCATAGGCTCCGATGGCGAGCACGTCGGCCCGGCCCGGCCGTCGGCGGGGCCGCCGGGGCGGGTCTGTCGCGTCGGGCCCGGTCGCGTCGGGTTCGACCGCGTCGCGCGCGGACGTCGGGTTCAACGAGGGATCTACCACCGGCACGGCCACGACGGGCCATCGTACAGGCGACGGCCGGTCGCTCCGGTGGCCCGGTGTGTGGCGCTCCGCGTCGCCGGCGGGCGGTCGGCGGGGCGTGGCGGTGGAAAGAGGGTGCGCGTGACGGTCATCGATCTGGGTGAACTCCGCGACGATCCGCTGCCGCCGCCGTCCGGTCCCGCGCCCCGGGCCGTCGGCCGGCCGCTGCGGCTGGCGGTGGTGCTGGCGCTCACCCTGCTGGCGTCGACCGCCGCCGCGCCGGTGGCACAGCGGGTGGCGGCCGTGGTCCCCGCCCCGCTCGGCACGGTGGCGCTGCTCCACGACGGGGAGGTCTTCCTGCTCGAACCCAGCGGCACCGCCGCCGCTCCCGGCTGGTTGAGTGCCTGGACCGTCCCCACCTCCGCCGGGGCACGGCCGGTACGCCGGTGGCAGATGCCGGTGCCGGTGGTCAGCGGTTCCGCGCAGTTGCGCCGGCACGCCGACCTGCTGCTGCTCACCGGCTCCTCCGGCCGGCTGGACGGGGAGTACCGGACGTTCGCCCACGACCGGGACACCGGCCGGGTGCGGTGGCAGCGGACCGGGTCGGGTCGGCCCGCCGGCCCCGACCTGCTCTTCGAGGACGGCGCGGACGGGCGAATGACGATCAACTCCGTCGATCCGAGCAGCGGGCGGGACCGTTGGTCAGTGCCGGTTCCGGCGGGGATGGTCCTGTTCAGCTCCGCGGCCGACGGGGTGGACCGGATCGTGACGGTGCGCCCGGACGGCCCGGCCGAGGTCTGGGACGCCCGGCGCGGGGTACGCCTGCACACCGCACCGCTCGACCACGAGGGAACGCCGTCGAACACCGGGTTCGACGTCGTCGGTGACCTGCTGCTCGCCTTCGCGGGGAACTCCGGCCGGCTCACCGGGTTCGGCCTCGACGGGCTGGACCGCCGATGGGAGGTGCCGTTGACGACGCCGGTGTTCTTCGTCGCGTGCGGACCGTTGCTCTGCGTGCAGGGCGAGGCCGGCGGGGTGCGGGCGCTGGACCCCGCGACCGGCCGGACGGTGTGGCGCGACAACCGGTGGGAGCTGTCCGGGACCGAACGCGGCGGCCGGATGCTGGCGAGCGGCCTGGGCCGGGGCGTCTGGCACCCGCTGGTGGTGCTCGACGTAGCCTCCGGGCGGGTCGCCGCCGAACTGGACGTGTGGAACGTCGCCGCGTCGCGGAGCCCGGACGGGCCGGTGTTCGGGGTGCGCCCGGCCGGCGACGGCCGGATGCTGGTCGCCGAGCTGGACGTGGCCGCCGCGCGGGCCCGGGTGCGCGACGTGCTGCCGGCCGTCTCCGGCGACTGTCAGAGCGACGCGCAACTGCTGCTGTGCCGGCTGATGGACGGCAGGTTCGGGGTCTGGCGGGTGCCCCGGTGACGGTGATCGACCTGGGTGAGGTCGGGCACCACGACGAGCCGACGCCCCCGCCGGCACGCCGGCCCCGGGGCCGGCGGTCGGCCGGCCACCCGGCGGCCGTCGCCCTGACCGCGTTGCTCCTGCTGCTCACCCTGGCCGGCGCGGCACCCGGGCCGACCCGGTTGACCCCAGTGCCCGTGCCGGACGTGCCGGAGCCCAGCCACCTGATCGTCGGGGGCCTGCTGGTGCTCGCCTACCCGTCGGCGCTCTCACCGGCGGGCAGCCGGCAGCTCACCGCGATCGACCTGACCGACGGGCGGATCCGCTGGGAGACGTCGCTGTCGCCCCGGCACCAACTGGTGGTGCTGGAGGGGGTCGGCGACGACGTGGTGGTCACCACCGACCCCGGCGGCGAACCGGTCTCCATGGTGCTCGACCACGTCGACGGGCGGGCCCGGTGGCGGCAGCCCGGGGTGGCGGTGCCGACCGCCGACGGCGGGCTGCTGCTGGAGGACCTGCACGTCGACCGGGTGGCGGTACGCGGGGTCGAGCCGGCCACCGGCGCGGTCCGCTGGACGGTCACCGCCGGGGCGGCCACCGTCGATTACCGGCCGGGGGAGCGCGGCGTCGCGGAACTCGTCGTGGTGACCAGCGCCGGCCGGGCCGAGGCGTACGACGTCGACACCGGCGTACGTCGGCTCGCGTTCCCGGTGCCGCCCGCCCGCGGCGACCATCACCACGTGGCCCGACCGGTCGGTGACCTGCTGCTGGTCGACGGGGAACCGGGCCGCCTGGCCGCCTACGACCTGGCGTCCGGCCGGCGACGGTGGGACACGCCGGTGCCGACGCCGGACGGCTGGTCCGTCCGGTCCTGCGGCGACGCGGTCTGCCTGGGGGAGGCGTTCGGGACCCGGGTGCTCGATCCGGTGACCGGCCGGGTGCGCTGGACCTCCGACTGGTGGGCCCCGGTCGCGTCGGTCGCCGGCCGGATGGTCGGGGTCAGCGCCGACGGGCGGCAGGGGCTGGCCCTGCTGGACGCGGCGACCGGTCGGGCCGTGGCCGAGCTGGGCAGGTGGGAGTTGGTCCACCAGTGGCGGCCCACCGACGCGCTGCTGGTCGTCCGGCCGGTCGGCGGCGGCCGGCAGTTGCTGGCCGAGCTGGACCCGACCGACGGCTCGCTGCGGGTCCGCGACGTGCTACCCGGCCGGTGGCAGGCCTGCTGGCGGCGTCAGGGGGTGCTGGTCTGCTGGCGGCAACGCGACAGCATCGGCGTGTGGCGGATGCCCGACTGACGGTGCCGGGCGGCCCACCTGCGGCCGGGCGTTTGGCCGGCGGCGCTAGGTTGTCGGACAGGTCGGCGAGGAGGTCGGGATGCGGGTGCTGGTGGTCGAGGACGAACGGAACCTCGCCGACGCGATCGTGCGGGGGCTGCGTAAGCGGGGCATGGCGGTCGACGTGGCGTACGACGGTGACGCCGGTCACGAGGCCGCCTTCGTCACCCGGTACGACGTGGTGGTCCTCGACCGCGACCTGCCCGGCATGCACGGCGACCAGATCTGCGCCGAGCTGGCCGCCTCCGGCACCCTCACCCGGGTGCTGATGCTCACCGCCAGCGACAGCGTCGCCGACCGGGTGGAGGGGTTGGGTCTCGGCGCGGACGACTACCTGCCCAAGCCGTTCGCGTTCGACGAGTTGGTGGCCCGGGTGCAGGCGCTGGGCCGGCGGGCCACGCCGGCCGCCCCGCCGGTGCTCCAGGTGGGTGACGTGGTGCTCGACCCGGCCCGCCGGGTGGTCACCCGGGCGGGTGCCCCGGTCGACCTGACCAACAAGGAGTTCGGGGTGCTCAGCGAGCTGGTCAAGGCGCGCGGCGCGGTGGTCTCCAGCGAGGAGCTGCTGGAGCGGGTCTGGGACGCCAACACCGACCCGTTCACGACCATCGTCCGGGTGACCGTGCGGACCCTGCGCAAGAAGCTCGGCGACCCACCGTTGATCGAGACGGTGGTCGGTGCCGGCTACCGGACGGTCGGCTCATGAGCGCGGGGAGCGGGCCGGTGCGGCGAGCCCCGGGGTCGTGGCGCGGACCGGCGCGGTGGGGCGGCTGCGCGGGGCCCGGGGTGCGGTCGTGACCCGGCGGCTGCGGCCCACCCTGCGGTTACGGTTGACGCTGCTCAACGGGGTGCTGCTGGTCGGGGCCGGGGCGATCCTGGTGACGCTGGCCTGGTTGCTGGTGCGCGACGCGTTGCGGCCCACCGACGAGCTGCGGCCGGGCACCACCGTGCTGCTGGCCGACGGGCGTTCGCTGGACGCGGCGGTGTGGCAGCGGCAACTGGTCGACGCCGCCTCCGACGAGCTGCTGGTCAAGGGCCTGCTGGCGCTGCTGGCGATCAGCGTGGTCGGGGTGGCCGGGGCGTACTGGGTGGCCGGCCGGACGCTGCGCCCGCTGCACCAGGTCACCGCGACCGCGCGCCGGCTCGGCGAGACCACGCTCGACCAGCGAATCGGCTGGTCCGGGCCGGACGACGAGGTGGCCGAGCTGGCCCGGACCTTCGACGCGATGCTGGACCGGATCACCGCCGCCTTCGAGGCGCAGAAACGCTTCGTCGCCAACGCCTCGCACGAGCTGCGGACCCCGCTGGCGGTGATGCGTACCGAGATCGACGTGACGCTCAGCGACGACGAGGCGGATGCCGCCGAGTACCGTCGGATGGCCACCGTGGTCCGGGACGCGTCGGAACGCGCCAACGGCCTGGTGGACGCCCTGCTGGTGCTGGCCCGTAGCGAGGCCCAGACGGGTCGACGGCTGGCCCGGCGTACGGAGTGTGACCTGGCGACCGGCACCGCCAACGCGTTGTCCGCCATGTCCCGCGAGGTGGAGCGGATCGGGCTGCGGGTGCAGTCCTCGCTGCGACCGGCCCCGGTGACCGGCGACCCGGGTCTGCTGGACCGGCTGGCCGGGAACCTGATCGAGAACGCGGTGCGGTACAACCACCTGCACGGCCGGCTCTGGGTGCGTACCGGCACCGACGGACGCTCGTCCTGGCTGGTGGTGCGCAACACCGGGTTCGAGGTGGACCAGGCCGACGTGCCGGGGCTGTTCGAGCCGTTCCGCCGGGGCGGGCGGGAACGCACCGGGGCCCGGGGTTCCGGGCTGGGCCTGTCGATCGTCCGGGCGGTCTGCGACGCGCACGGCGGGACGGTCCAGGTCACCGCGCAGAAGGGCGGGGGCCTGGAGGTGACCGTCACGCTGCCCTCGGCCGACCAGACCCCGGGCTGAACCGGCTTGCCGGCCGGCGGAACGCCTGCAAAGATCGCTGCGTCGGCCCGGTCCGAGGAGAGGGGGTGCGGTAGATGTCCATCATGACCTGTCCCGCGCCCCGCCCTGCCCACCGCTGACACCGCACGTCACGGGGCGCGTTCCACTGCTGCGAAAGGCAGACCCGTGAGCGCACGGATCCACAACATCGGTATCGACTGTCACGACACGTACGCCCTGGCCGGCTTCTGGGCGCAGGTCTTCGAGTGCCCCCGCCAGCCCGACGACCACCCCGGTGACCCGGAGGCGATGCTGCTGCCGCCGGGCGGGCCGGAGGTGCTCTTCCTGGCCGTGCCGGAGGGCAAGTCGGTGAAGAACCGCCTGCACCTCGATCTGGAGCCGGTCGACCGGACCCGGGACGAGGAGGTCGCGCGGCTGCTGGCCGTCGGTGCCGTCCAGGTCGACGACCGGCGGCGGCCCGACGGCACCGGCTGGGTGGTGCTGGCCGACCCGGAGGGCAACGAGTTCTGCGTGCTGCGCAGCGCCGCCGAGCGGGCCGCCAGCACCGGCTGACCGTCGGTCCGGCTGACCGTCGGCCTGGCTGAGCTGCCGGCGGGTCGGCCCGGACGCCGACGGGCCCCGCCCACCGTGTGGTGGACGGGGCCCGTCGGGGCGACCGGGTGGGGTCAGCCCTTCTTCTCGATCTGCCCGCGCATGGTGACGAACTCGGACTTCAGCTCGGCGGCCGACTTGTAGTACTGGACGATGAGGCCCACGCTGCCCCGGTCGGCCCAGATGCAGACGCCCAGCGGAACGCCCTCGCTCTTGCCGTCGCCGCACTTGGCGTCGCCACCGAGCGGGCCGGCGTCGACGGCCGCCATGTTGGTGACGTTGAGCTGGCTGGAGATGCCGGTGACGGCGTCGTCGAGTTCCTTCTTGGGGTCGACCATCACACCGGACGCGGCGGCGATCATCAGCAGGTCCCGCTTGGCCGGGTCACCGTAGAAGGCACCTGCGGTGCTCGTCTCGTTCTGCACGGACTTCTTCATCTCGGTGACCAGGCTGTCGGCGACCGCCTTCAGGCCCGGCTCGGTGACCTGCGGGCGGCCGGCCAGGGTGGCGGGGGCGGACACGGTCGTGTTGGCGGCGTCCACCGCCTCCTTGACGTCGTCCTTGAGGGCGAAGGCGGCGATCGCCGCGCCGCCGAGGCAGAGCACCAGCAGCACGGCCAGCACGATCAGCACGATCTTGCCGACGGACCGCTTCTTCGCCGGCGCGGGCGGGGCGGCGTACGGGGTGGCCCCGACGCCGTCCGGCTGCTGCGGGAAGCCGCCCTGCGGTGCCGGCGGCGGCGGGTAGCCGCCCTGCGGCGCGTCGCCGTCCGGCTGGTGGGCGGGAGGGGTGGTCGGGGGCTGGGACATCAGATCGGCTCCAGAGATCGTTTGTTGAGGCCGGGTGATCTTAGCCAGCCCGACCGACATCCCTCGCCGCCGACCGGTCCGCCCGAGGTCACCGCCGCGCATGGGGCGCGGACAGCCGCGGGGGCGGCCACGGGGTCCGGTGGACCCGTGACCGCCCCCTGGCGGATCAGTCCCGCTTCTCGATCTCACCCCGGATGGCGACGAACTCGGACTTCGCCTTGGCCGCCGAGGAGAAGTACATGACGATCATGCCGACGCTGCCGTGGTCGGCCCACACGCAGACGCCGAGCGCGATGCCGGACGCCTTGCCGTCACCGCACTTCGCGACCCCGCCCAGCGGACCCGGGTCGATGGTGGACATCTTGGTGACCGCAAGCGAACTGCCCAGTCCCTTGACCGCGTCGTCCAGCTCCTGCTCGGGGAGGATGACCGGGCCGGACGCACCGGCCATCATCACCATGTTCTTGCTGGCCGCGCTGCCGTAGAACGCGCTCACCGCGCCCGTCTCGTTGCGCACCTCGGACTTCATGTCGCGGACCATCTGGTCGGCGATCCGGCGCAGCTCCGGGTCGGTGCTCTTGGACCGGCCACCGAGGGTCGACGGCGTCACCAGCCGGATCGGACCCGGGTCGTCGGCGCTCTCGGAGGGGGTCGGGTCGGGGGTCGGGCTGTCGGTCTCGTCGGGGGTGGGGCTCGGGGTGGGCGACGTGACCGCGGTGGGCGTCGGCGACGGGGTCGGCGTCTTCGGGTCGTCGTCGTCGCTCAGGGCGACCCAGGTGAGGCCGCCGCCGCCGAGGCAGAGCACCAGGAGCCCGGCAAGCCCCAGCGACAGCAGCAGCGGCAGCTTCGACTGCTGGGGTGCGGGGCCGGGCGGGGAGCTGAACGGCGCGCCGCCGAAGCCGGCGTACTGCTGCGCGGCGGGGTCGGGGTAGCCGCCCGACGCGGCGGCACCCGGGTAGCCCGGCTGCTGGCCGGGGTAGCCGGGCTGCGGGGAGCCGGGATAGCCGGACGGGGCCGCGCCCGGGTAGCCGGGCTGCGGGGCCGCCGGGTAGCCGGGCTGCGCAGCGCCGGGGTAGCCGGACGGCGGGGTGGCGGGGTAGCCCGACGGTGGGGTCGCGGGCGGGCCGGAGTGCGGGGCGCCCGGGTAGCCGCCCTGCGCCGGGTCGGACTGCGGCCAGCCGCCGTACTGCGGGCCGGGGTAGCCGTCGGCCGGCGGGCCCGACTGCGGATCGGCCGGCCATCCGCCGGGCTGCGATCCCGCCGGGTACGGCGTGGTGGGCCAGCCGCCACCCTGCGGCGGGGTGTGCGGGCCCTCGGGCGGCACCGGAGGGCCGTCGGAGTAGTGACCGGTGGGCGAGCCGTGCTCCGGCTGCCCGGACCAGGGATCGACCGGCGGTGAGGTCATCAGATCAGCTCCAGGCGAGGGTGAGAACGCGTGATGGTAGCCAGACGGTGCCCGGCCGCGCAGCCCCCCGAGTCTGACGAGGGTACGCAAACGACGATCGCGGTGGCCACGATATCCCGGGGGGAGGACATCGGCGGCCACCGCGATCGGCGGGGGAGCGGGGATGGTTCAGGCGCGCAGGCTGGCGACCCCACGCGGCAGGAAACGCCGTCCGGTGACCCGCTCGGAGGTGCCGGTCCGGTCCAGGTACGGGGTGATCCCGCCCAGGTGGAACGGCCAACCGGCACCGAGGATCATGCACAGGTCGATGTCCTGCGCCTCGGCGACGACACCCTCGTCGAGCATCAGCCGGATCTCCTGGGCCAGCGCGTCGAGGGCGTTCTGCCGGACCTGCTCGGCGGTGAGCGGCTGGTCCCCGACGACGAGCAGCTTGGCCACCTCGTCGTTGATCCGGTCTTCGACGACGATCGGCTGACCCGAGTCGGCGATCCGACGGAGATTCTCGCTGACGCCGAACCGGTCCGGGTACGCCTCGTGCAGGGTGCCGCCCACGTGGTACGCCACGGCCGGCCCGACGAGCTGGAGCAGGGCGAGCGGGCGCATCGGCAGCCCCAGCGGGTCCAGCGCGCTGTCCGCGACGTCGATCGGGGTGCCCGCGTCGACGGCGGCGAACACGGTGCCCAGGAAGCGGGTGAGCAGCCGGTTGACCACGAACGCCGGGGCGTCGGAGACCAGCACCGAGGACTTCTTCAACTGCTTGCCCACGGCGAACGCGGTGGCCAGGGTGGCGTCGTCGGTCCGCTCGCCCCGGACGATCTCCAGCAGCGGCAGCACCGCCACCGGGTTGAAGAAGTGGAAGCCGACCAGCCGCTGCGGGTGCTCCAGCTCGGCGGCCATCGCGGTGATCGACAGCGAGGAGGTGTTGGTGGCGAGCACCGCCTCCGGCGAGACGATCTTCTCCAGCTCGGCCCAGACCTGCTTCTTGACGTCCAGGTCCTCGAAGACGGCCTCGATGACGAAGTCGGCGTCGGCGAAGACGGACTTGTCGACCGAGCCCGAGACCAGGCCGTACAGCTTGGCGGCGGTGCCCTTGTCCATCCGGCCCTTGCTGACGGCCTTCTCGATCTGGGTGTGCACGTAGCCGACGCCCTTGTCGACCCGGGACTGGTCCAGGTCGGTCAGCACGACCGGCACCTGGAGGCGGCGGGCGAACAGCAGGGCGAGCTGGCTGGCCATCAGGCCGGCCCCGACGATGCCGACCTTGGTGACCGGCCGGGCCAGGCCCTTGTCCGGCGCGCCGGCCGGCCGCTTGGCCCGCCGCTGCACCAGGTCGAAGGCGTACAGGCCGCTGCGCAGCTCCTCCGAGAAGATCAGGTCGGCCAGCGCCTCGTCCTCGGCGGCGGTGCCGGTGGCGAAGTCGGCGTCCTTCGCCGTCTCCAGCAGGTCAAGCGCCTTGTACGCGGCCGGGACCGCGCCGTGCAGCCGCGCGTCGAGGGTCTGCCGGGCGAAGTAGAGCACGCCCGCCCACATGTCCTTGTCGATCTCGGGCCGGGTGACGGTGACCTCGCCCCGGACCACCCCGGCCGCCCACTGCAGGGACCGCTCCAGGAAGTCGGCCGGCTCCAGCAGCACGTCCGCGATGCCCATCTCGGCGGCCTGTTTCGGCTTGAGCATCCGGTTCTGCATCAGCGGGTTCTGCAGGATCACCTGGGTGGCGGCGGGGATGCCGATCAGGTTCGGCAGCAGTTGGGTGCCGCCCCAGCCGGGGACGAGGCCGAGCGACACCTCGGGCAGGGCCAGCGCCGCCGCGCCACCGGACAGCGTCCGGTAGTGGCAGTGCAGGGCCAGTTCCAGGCCGCCGCCCATCGCCGCGCCGTTGACGAAGGCGAAGGTGGGCACGGCGCTGTCCCTGAGCCGGGCGAAGACCCGGTGGCCGAGCCGGCCGATCTCCACCGCCTGCTCCCGGTCGGCCAGCGCGGGCAGGCTGGTGATGTCCGCGCCCACGCAGAAGACGTACGGCTTGCCGGTGACCGCGACGAACGCCGGCTCGGCGGCGAGCGCGGCGGTGATCGCCTCGTCCAGGCTGGCCAGCCCCCCCGGGCCGAAGGTGTTCGGCTTGGTGTGGTCGAAGCCGTTGTCCAGGGTGATCAGGGCGGCGGGCCGGTCCAGCCCGGGTACGTTCACCTGCCGCAGCAGCGCCCGGGTGACGACCTCGTTCGGTGCGCTGAGGCTCATTTGTCTGCACCCTCCCAGTTCGGGTTCTCCCAGATGACCGTGCCGCCCATGCCGATGCCGATGCACATGGCGGTGAGGCCGTAGCGCACCTCGGGGTGCTCGGCGAACTGCCGGGCGAGCTGCGTCATCAGCCGTACGCCGGAGGAGGCGAGCGGGTGACCGATGGCGATCGCGCCGCCCCACGGGTTGACCCGGGGGTCGTCGTCGGCGATGCCGAAGTGGTCGAGGAAGGCGAGCACCTGCACGGCGAACGCCTCGTTCAGCTCGAACAGGCCGATGTCGTCGATGCTCAGGCCGGCGATGCGCAGCGCCTTCTCGGTCGACGGGATCGGGCCGACGCCCATCACCTCGGGCTCGACGCCGACGTAGCCGTACGACACCAGCCGCATGGCGACCGGCAGGCCCAGCTCGCGGGCGGTGGCCTCGTCGGCGAGCAGGCTGGCGGTGGCGCCGTCGTTGAGGCCTGCCGCGTTGCCGGCGGTGACCTTGCCGTGCGGGCGGAACGGGGTCTTCAGGGTGGCCAGCTTTTCCAGCGAGGTCTCCCGGGGCGCCTCGTCGGCGGTGGCCAGGCCCCAGCCGCCCTCGTCGTCGCGGATCGCGACCGGCACCAGGTCGGCCTGGAGCTTGCCGTCGGCGTACGCCTTGGCGGTCTTGAGCTGCGAGGCGAGCGCGAACGCGTCGGTGCGCTCCTTGGTGATGTGCGGCACCCGGTCGTGCAGGTTCTCGGCGGTGGCCCCCATCACCAGGGCGGACGGGTCGACCAGCTTCTCGGCGACGATCCGTGGGTTGGGATCGACGCCTTCGCCCATCGGGTGCCGGCCCATGTGCTCGACGCCTCCGGCGATGGCGATGTCGTACGCGCCCATCGCGATGCCACCGGCGACGGCGGTGACGGCGGTCATCGCCCCGGCGCACATCCGGTCGACGGCGAAGCCGGGGACGGTCTTGGGCAGTCCGGACAGCAGGGCGGCGGTGCGGCCGATGGTGAGGCCCTGGTCGCCGATCTGGGTGGTGGCGGCGACGGCCACCTCCTCGACCCGCTCCGGGGGCAGCTGGGGGTTGCGGCGCAGCAGCTCGCGGATGCAGCGGATGACCAGGTCGTCGGCGCGGGTGTTGGCGTACATGCCACCCGCCTTGCCGAACGGGGTGCGGACACCGTCGACGAAGACGACATCCCGAACTTCTCGGGGCACTTGGAGCCTCCTTATCGACCACGACCCGGCCGACGCGCCGCGGGGGCGGCACGGGCCGGGTGAGGGTCGGCCGGCACTGGCGTTTCCCGAAGAATGCTACTCGCCAGTAACCAAAGCCGTCACCACCCCCGGTGTGGCCCACCCCACACTCCGGACCGGGTGCGCCGGTGGTGAAGGCGCAGCCCGGGTCGCGGGCGGTGCGCGGCGGCGGCTCAGGCCCGGGGCGCGGGCAGTAGCGCCTCGGCGAGCGCGGGCAGCAGGAGCGAGAGCTGCCACTGGCGTGCGCCGTAGCCGCGCAGGACCTCGGTGACGGTGTCCACGGTGATCTCGTCGGGCGGCTGCCAGGCCAGCCGGCGGACCGAGTCCGGGGTGATCAGGTTCTCCGGCGGGAGCCGGTGCTCACCGGCGACCCGGACCACCACCTCCCGGCAGCGGGCCAGCCGCCCGGCGGCCACCGGGTCGCGCTCCGCCCACCGGTGCGGCGGGGGCGGCCCCTCCACCGTCGGGGTGACCGGCAACGCGTCGTCGGCCAACTGGCGGGCCTCGTCGAGCGCCGTCAGCCAGGACCGGGCCAGCCGGCGCACCGACCGGCCGCCGAACCCGGGCAGCGTCAGCAGCGTCTTCTCGTCCTTCGGGTCCAGCTCGGCGGCGGCGATGATCGCCGAGTCGGGCAGCACCCGGCCCGGAGCGGCGTCGCGGCGCACGGCGATCTGGTCCCGGGCGTACCACAGGGCCCGGACCCGGGCCTGCGCCCGCGCCCCCCGGACCCGGTGGATGCCGGAGGTCCGCCGCCACGGCTCCGCCCGCACCCGGGGCGGCCGGGTGGCCCAGGTGATCAGCGCGGCGAACTCCTCCGCCGCCCACGCCGACTTGCCCTGCGCGTGGAGTTCCGCGTCCAGCGCGTCGCGCAGGTCGACCAGCATCTCCACGTCCAGCGCCGCGTAGGTCAGCCACGACTCGGGCAGCGGCCGGCTGGACCAGTCGGCCGCCGAGTGGTGCTTCTCCAGGGTGTAGCCGAGCAACTGCTCGGTCAGCGCGGCCAGGCCGACCCGCTCGAAGCCGGCCAGCCGGGCGGCCAACTCGGTGTCGAACAACCGGCGCGGACGCAACCCCAGCTCGGCCAGGCAGGCCAGGTCCTGGCTGGCGGCGTGCAGCACCCATTCGGCGTCGCCGATCGCCTCGTCGAGGGCGGTCAGGTCGGGCAGCGGCAGCGGGTCGATCAGCGTGGTGCCGGCCCCCTCCCGGCGTAGCTGCACCAGGTAGGCCCGCTGGCTGTAGCGGTACCCGGAGGCCCGCTCGGCGTCCAGGGCCACCGGGCCGGTGCCCGCCGCGAAACGGGCCACGACCTCGTCAAGCTCGGCGGGGGTGGCCACCGGCTGGGGGGTGCCGTCGCGGGGCGCGGTCAGCGGTACGGGCCCGCCGGAGGGCTGCTCGGTGCCCGCGTCCGCCGGCTCCGCGACGGCCGGGGGCGGAACGTCTGCCGTACGGCTTTCGGCGGCCCGACGGCGCAGGGGTGGTTCGTCGGTCACCTGACAACCCTAGTGCGCCGGGCGGGATGGTGTGCGCAGCCGGTCCGGTGTGTGTCGTCCCGGTGTCCGGCAGCGGTCCGGGCGGTGAGGACGGCCACCTCGGGTGCGGGACATTCGGCGTCGGGTGGGACGTCCCCGGGGCGCCGGGGACATCTGCATGTGCTCCGGGCGTGTCGTGGGTGGTCAGGCCGCGCCGGCCGGGCGGCGGTCGGTGAGCGCGGTGACGCCGGGCGGCGGCAGCCCCGCGGTGGAGGCGAGCAGCGCACACCAGGCCGACAGGTGCGCGCCCAGGTCGTCGCCGAGCGGCGTCCAGGACGCCCGGATCTCGACGTCCCCGGCGGCGGGCGGGCCGGCCAGGTCGCCGAACCGGGTCGACACGGTCTGGGTGACCGTGCCACCGGCAGCCCGGTAGTCGGCCTCGTGCGCCTCCAGCGCGTCGGTGAGCCAGGTCCAGCCCACCCCCGGCAGCAGCGGATCGGCGGCCAGGTCGACCTCCAGGTCGGCGGTCACGTAGGTGACCAGCCGCAGGGTGCCCTGCCAGGCGTCGTGCCCGGCCGGGTCGTGCAGCAGGATGAGCCGCCCGTCGGCCACCTCGTCGTCGTCGCGCAGCACGGTGGCGGAGAGGGCGAACGCGTACGGGGCGAGCCGTTGGGGCGCGCCGACCTCCTCCAGGACGATCTCCGCCCGGGGGGTGACCGACCGCAGGCCGGCGACCGCGTGGGCGAACGTCTCCGGGAGCGCGATCGGGGGGGCCATGACCGGCAGCCTATGCCGACGCGCCGTCGCCCGCCGGGACGGCACGCCGAAGCGCCACGTCCCGCCGCCGACCGGGACGTTCCGGTGGCCCGCGGCACCGTCGGCCGGGCGGACCGGTGCACCCGGGCCACGGCGGCCGGGCGGGGCGGGCACCCGGCGGCCGTCGACCGGCGCGGGCCGTGCACCCGGGCCACCGTCGGCCGGCGCGTGCCCGGGGGCGCGGGTCACAAATGGCGGCGCTGCCCGTCGGGCCCGCGCGGGTGCGTGGCACGATTGCCGCGATGACCACCGACACCACGGGCACCGCCGCCCGAGACGGAGAATCCCGCCGCAGCGGGCCGGCCGACTCGCCCTTCGTCCGGGCCTGCCGCCGGGAGTCCGTCCCGCACACCCCGGTCTGGTTCATGCGCCAGGCCGGCCGGTCCCTGCCGGAGTACCGGGAGATCCGGGCCAACGTGGGGATGCTCGACTCGTGCCGCCGGCCGGACCTGGTCGCCGAGATCACCCTCCAGCCGGTCCGCCGGCACGGCGTCGACGCGGCGATCCTGTTCAGCGACATCGTCGTCCCGGTCGCCGCGGCCGGGGTCGACCTGGACATCGTCGCCGGCACCGGGCCGGTGGTGGCCGAGCCGGTGCGTACCGTCGCCGACGTCGAGCGGGTCCGTCGCATCGACCGCGCCGACGTGTCGTACGTGGACGAAGCCGTCCGGCTGCTCGTCGCCGAGCTGGGCGACACCCCGCTGATCGGCTTCGCGGGCGCGCCGTTCACCCTGGCCAGCTACCTGGTCGAGGGCGGACCGTCGCGGACCCACGCCAGGACCAAGGCGATGATGTACGGCCAGCCCGAGCTGTGGCACGCGCTCTGCGCCCGGCTCGCCGAGGTCACCCTGGCGTTCCTGCGGGTGCAGGTCGACGCCGGGGTTTCCGCCGTGCAGCTCTTCGACTCCTGGGCCGGGGCCCTGTCGGAGGCCGACTACCGCCGCTTCGTCCTGCCGCACTCCACCGCCGTGCTGTCCGGCCTGGCCGACGCGGGGGTGCCTCGGATCCACTTCGGGGTGGGCACCGCCGAACTGCTCGGCGCGATGGGGGAGGCCGGGGCCGACGTGGTCGGCGTCGACTGGCGTACCCCGCTGGACGTGGCGACCCGCCGGATCGGTCCTGACCGGGCCGTGCAGGGCAACCTCGACCCGACCGTGCTGTTCGCCCCCTGGCCGGTGATCGAGGCCGAGGTGCGGCGGATCGTCGAGCAGGGCCGGGCCGCCCCCGGTCACGTGTTCAACCTCGGTCATGGTGTGCTGCCGGAGACCGACCCCGAGGTGCTGACCCGGGTGGTCGCGCTGGTGCACGAGGTGTCCGCGCGCCGGGACGAGCAGGGCTGAGCGGTGCGGGCACGGCCGTGGCGGGTGGCGGTGGTCGGTGGCGGGATCACCGGCCTGGCCGCCGCGGTCCGGCTGCGCGACCGCGCCCCCGCCGACACCGAGATCACGGTGTACGAGCAGTCCGGCGCGCTCGGTGGCAAGCTGCGCACCGGTGAGCTGGCCGGCCGGCCGGTGGAGTTCGGCGCGGAGTCGTTCCTGATGCGGGACCCGGCCGGGGGCGAGTCCGCCGCGGTGACCCTGGCCCGCCGGCTCGGCCTGGCCGGGCGGATCGTGCACCCCACCGTCGGGCAGGCCGCGCTCGTCGTCGACGGCGGGCTGCGCCCGGTCCCGGGCGGCACCCTGGTCGGCGTACCCGGGGACCTGGCGGCGGTGGCGACGGTCGCCGAGCCCACGGCGGACGCCGACCGCGACGGCGGCCGGCCGCTGCTCGACGCGGACCAGGACGTCTCGGTGGGCGCGCTGGTCCGGTCCCGGTTCGGCGAGCAGGTGGTGCAGCGGCTGGTCGACCCGATGCTCGGCGGCGTCTACGCCGGCCGGGCCGACGACCTGTCCCTGGTCACCACCATGCCGGCGCTGGCCCGCGCGGCGCGGGTGGAACACACCCTGGTCGGCGCGGTCCGGGCCGCGCAGGCCGCCGCGCCCCGCGCCCCCGGCGCACCGGTCTTCGGCACCCTGACCGGCGGGCTGGGCACCCTGGTCGAGGCGGCGGCCACGGCCAGCGGCGCGACGATCCGCCGCAACGCGGCGGTCCGTGAGCTGACCCCGGTCGGCGACGGCTGGCGGCTCACCGTCGGCCCGACCCGCGACCCGGAGTCGGTCGGGGCGGACGCGGTGCTGCTCACCGTGCCGGCCCGGCCCACCGCCCGGCTGCTCGCCGGGTTCGCAGCGGCGCAGGCGGCGACCGTCGGCGGGCTGGACTACGCCAGCGTCGCGCTGGTCACCCTGGCGCTGCCCGCGCCGGACCTGCCCCGGCTCTCCGGTTTCCTGGTGCCGGCGACCGAGGGGCTGCTGATCAAGGCGTCCACGTTCTTCACCACCAAGTGGGGCCACCTGGCCGCACCGGACGGGCTGGCCCTGGTCCGCGCCTCCGTCGGCCGGTACGGCGAGGAGACCTCGCTCCAGGTCACCGACGACGACCTGCTCGCCACCGTGCACCGGGAGCTGACCCGGGTGCTCGGGGTGGCGCTGCCCACGCCGGTCGCCGGTCACGTGCAGCGTTGGGGCGGCGCGCTGCCCCAGTACGCTCCCGGTCACACCGGGCGGGTGGCCGCCGTCCGGGCGGCGTTGCGCGCCGCGCACCCCACCCTGGCGGTGGCCGGCGCGGGTTTCGACGGGGTCGGCATCCCGGTCTGCGTCCGCTCCGGCGAGAACGCGGCCGAGGAGATCATCGAAGCACTGGAAGGATCGGGTCCATGACCGAGCAGAGCACCGAGCAGTCCAACGCGGCCCGGATCAGGGAACTCAACGCCACCGTGCGCTACACCATGTGGTCGGTGTACCGGGCCACCGGTGGGCTGCCGGCGCTGCGGGAGAACGTCACCGGCGAGGTGGAGTCGCTCTTCGAGGAGCTGGCCGGCAAGGACGTCGTGGTCCGGGGCATGTACGACGTGGCCGGGCTGCGCGCCGACGCGGACGTGATGATCTGGTGGCACTCGTCGTCCAGCGACGCCCTCCAGGACGCCTACCTGCGGTTGCGTCGGACCACCCTGGGGCGGGCGTTGACCCCGGTGTGGTCGCAGCTGGCGCTGCACCGGCCGGCGGAGTTCAACAAGAGCCACATCCCGGCCTTCCTCGCCGACGAGGAGCCCCGGCCGTACCTGTGCGTCTACCCGTTCGTCAGGTCCTACGAGTGGTACCTGCTGCCGGACGCCGAGCGGCGGGAGCTGCTGGCCGAACACGGGAAGATGGCGCGCGGCTACCCGGACGTGCGGGCCAACACGGTCGCCTCGTTCGCCCTCGGCGACTACGAGTGGATGCTCGCCTTCGAGGCCGACGAGCTGCACCGGATCGTCGACCTGATGCGGGACCTGCGGGCCTCCGGGGCCCGGCGGCACGTCCGCGAGGAGGTCCCGTTCTACACCGGCCGGCGTCGCTCGGTCGCCGACATCGTCAACTGCCTGGTCTGACCTCGACCCGCCCCGGCGGCGGGCCGGACCGTGCCCGACCACGGACGTGGTGGCCTCCGCGTGACGGGAGACCACCACGTCCGTGTGGTGTCCGGACCGGTCAGAGGGTCGCGGTGCAGACCGGGGTCGGGCTGGTGCCGCTGCCCGAGGCGAGGAAACCGAAGGTGGTCTTCCCGCCGGCGGCCAACGCGCCGTTGTAGTTGACGTTGCGGGCGGTCACCGTCGACCCGCTGCTGGTCAGCGTGGCGTTCCACGCCTGGCTGACCTGCTGGCCCCCGGAGTACGTCCAGTTCACCGTCCAGCCCTTGATCGCCGAGGCGCCGGCGGTCACGTCCACCTCACCCTGGAACCCGCCGCTCCAGGTGGAGGTCACCCGGTAGGTCGCGGTGCAGCCACCGGTCGCCGGCGGGGTGGTCGGCGGGGCCGTGGTGGGCGGGGCCGTGGTCGGCGGCGCGGTGGTGGGCGGCGCGGTGGTCGGCGGAGCCGTGGTGGGCGGCGCGGTGGTGGGCGGCGTGGTCGGGTTGGTGCCGCCACCGAAGTCCACGTCACTGCACAGGTAGTACGACTGGTCCAGGTGGCTGGCCTGCCACACGGTGTAGACGATGTGCCGGCCGGTACGACCCGGCGCGTTCACCGGGATCTGGATCGACACGCCACCGGTGTCCCTGTCCCACTGGGAGGCCGGGGTGTTGCCGATCTGGCCGGCGAGTTCCAGGTTGCCCCAGCCCAGCGGGGTGGTCAGCGAATTGAAGCCCTGCTTGGTGACGTACACCCGGATGTAGTCGGCCCCGTGGCTGGCCTGGTCGAAGAACTTCAGCCGGAAGCTGTTCGCCACCGACGTGGTCTTCCACGCGCCGACGGTGTCGAGGGCGTTGTAGCGGCCGTTCTGGGTGCGCCCGCCGCTGCAGAGCTGGCCGTCCGGGATGGCACCCTGGTGGTTGCCGGCGACACCCTCGCGGAACAGGCCGTTCCAGTTCCACATGGCCTGCGGGTCGGCCTGCCAGGCCTGCCAGCACATCGGGTCCTCGGTGGCCATTCTCGGGTTCTGGAACTCGGCACCCCAGCGCTCCCAGCAGCTGTAGGCGCGGAATCCCGGGTTCACCACCGCGCCGTGCGCGGACGCCGAGTTGGCCAGGGCGGTGGTGAGCAGCAGCGCGATGATCGCGCCGATGGTGAGCAGCGACCCCGCGAGCGCGGTGGGCCGTCTGCGTAGGACGGTGGACATGGAGCCTCCGAGGTGAAGGGGTCTGTCGATCGACGCCCGGACGGCCGGGAGTTGCCCCTCCCGTGCCTGCTGTGCGGCTCCCACTGCCCCCGCAGGCTTGCATAGGAAAGCGGTGTCCGTCAATCTTTCGGGCTGTCCGCCCCGCCGCGGCGCATCGGCAGGTGGGGGATGCCGTCCTCGACGTACTCCGGGCCGGTCACCGTGAAGCCGTGCCCGGCGTAGAAGCCGGCCAGGTGGGCCTGCGCCTCCAACACGCACGGCCGGTCGCCGACCAGTCGCAACGCCTCGGTCATCAGCCGGCCGGCGAGCCCGCCGCCCCGGGCCGCCGGGGCCACCACCACCCGGCCGATCCGCACCACCCCGCCCGGGTCGGCGAGCAGCCGCAGGTAGGCCAGCACGACGCCGTCGTGGGCCAGCCAGAGGTGCCGGGTGCCGGGTTCGACGTCCCGCCCGTCCAGCTCCGGGTACGGGCAGCGCTGCTCCACCACGAACACGTCGATGCGCAGCCGCAGCAGGTCGTGGAAGGTGCGCGTGTCCAGTTCGGTGAACGGGGCGACGTGGACGTCGAGAGTCTGCGGTGCCATCCCGCGATGGTAGGCGGCCCGCCGCGCCGCCCTGCGGGGCTGCCTCGTGGGTGGGTCGATCCGCCGTCGCGCTGCCGCCTGCTCTGCTGCCCTGGAGGCGTCGGGCCGGGGGCGGGTCAGACCGGGCGGGCGGGTCAGGCCGGGCGGGCGCCGACCGCGTCGCGGATCTCGGCACCCAGGGCCTCCACCGCGCGGGCGCAGTGCGCGCAGCAGAAGAACCGGCCGCCGACCTCCACCCCGTGCCCGATGATCTTCACCTGGCAGTGCTCGCAGATCGGCGCGAGCTTGTGCGCCGCGCACTCGAAGGAGTCGAAGGTGTGCACGTCACCGCTGACCGTACGCACCTCGAACGCCATCCAGTAGTCGTTGCCGCAGACCTCGCAGGTAGCCACCTGTCACACCCCTCCGAATCGGACATCTGCCCCCAGGGTGCGACAGGGTGCGGGTCGTGCAGGGCGAAATGCCCCGGATCGATCGGGTCGGACGGCGTTTCGCCCCGGCGTGTCGGGCGTTTGACCCGGTAGGACGCCCCGACCCCCGGAGGTTCACGTGATCAAGCGCAGCAGACTCTTCGGCACCCGGACCCGGGTCACCTTCTGCCTGCCCCGGGACACCCCGCCCGGCACGGTCAGCGTGGTCGGCTGCTTCAACGGCTGGCAGCCGGGCCGGCACGAGCTGGTGCCGCGCCGGGACGGCACGCGGACGGTGACCGTCCGGCTCGGCCCCGGCGTACACCGGTTCCGCTACCTCGCCACCGGGGGTGTCTGGCTCGACGACTCCGGCGCCGACCGGGTGGACGACGAGGGCAGCCTGCTCCTGCTCTGACCGGTCCCGGCCGGGCCGGCATCGGTTCAGCCCCGGCCCTCGGCCCGGCGTCGGCCGGGACCGGCCCTCGCTCCGCGTCGGTTCAGCCCGGCTTCGGCTCCAGCCGGATCGACACCGAGTTCACGCAGTGCCGGGTGTCCTTCGGGGTGAAGCCCTCACCGTGGAAGACGTGCCCGAGGTGGCTGTCGCAGCGGGCGCAGCGGATCTCGGTACGCACCATGCCGAGGCTGGTGTCCTGGATCTCCCGGACCCGGCCCGGGATGGCGTCGTCGAAGCTCGGCCAGCCGCAGTGCGAGTCGAACTTGGTGTCGCTGGAGAACAGTTCGAGCCCGCAGGCCCGGCAGTGGTAGACGCCGGGGGTCTTCGTGTCGACGTACTCGCCGGTGAAGGGGCGTTCGGTGCCGGCCTCGCGCAGCACCCGGAACTCCTCCGGGGTCAGCCGGACCCGCCACTCGTCCTCGGTGCGGGGCAGTTCGCTCTCGTCAAGACTCACCGGTCAACCGTACGTCGGATGTCGGGGGCATCGCATATGGTCGCGCCATGGCGGGCAGCGGGAAGACGGCGGCGACCGAGGTCGAGGTGGCCGGGCGCAGTGTCCGGCTGAGCAGCCCGGACCGGGTGATCTTCCCGGAGCGCGGGTTCACCAAGGCCGACGTCTTCCACTACTACGTCGCGGTGGGCGAGGGCATCATGCGCGCCCTGGCCGACCGGCCGACCACCCTGCAACGCTTCCCCGACGGCATCGCGGGGGAGGCGTTCTTCTCCAAGCGGGTGCCCACCCGGGGGGTGCCGCCGTGGGTGCGGACGGTCGGCATCACCTTCCCCAGCGGCCGGGGGGCCGACGAGCTGCGCCCCACCGACCTCGCCCACGTCGCCTGGGCCGCGCAGATGGGCACGGTGGTGTTCCACCCGTGGCCGGTCCGGGCCGCCGCCGTCGACCATCCCGACGAGCTGCGGGTGGATCTCGATCCGCAGCCCGGCACCGACTTCGCCGACGCGGCGACGGCCGCCGCCGAGCTGCGGGGCATCCTCACCGAGTTGGGCGTCACCGGCTGGCCGAAGACCTCCGGTGGCCGGGGCCTGCACGTCTACCTGCGCATCGTCCCGCGCTGGACGTTCACCGAGGTGCGCCGGGCCACCATCGCGCTGGCCCGGGAGCTGGAACGGCGTCGGCCCGACCTGGTCACCACCGCCTGGTGGAAGGAGGAGCGCGGGCAGCGGGTCTTCGTCGACTACAACCAGATGGCCCGGGACCGCACCATCGCCTGCGCGTACTCGCTGCGGGCCAACGCGCGGGCCACCGTCTCCACCCCGGTCACCTGGGACGAGCTGCCCGACGTCGATCCCGACGATTTCGACCTGCGGACGGTGCCGGCCAGGTTGGCCGAGCGGGGCGACCCGCACGCGGGCATCGACGACGACCCCGTCGACATCACGCCCCTGCTCGACTGGGCCGAGCGGGACGCCGGGCAGGGCCTGGGCGACCTGCCCTATCCACCGGACCATCCGAAGATGCCCGGCGAACCGAAACGGGTGCAGCCGAGCCGGGCGAAGCGCCCCGCCGACGACGCCACCGCCTGACGGCCGGCGACACCACCGGTGGAAATCGGAATTCCGGCGGCGGTGCCGGTACCCGGTGTCCGCCGGTAATCCGAAATCAGTTGCGCGGCATGCCACTCCCACGTGTGAAAATGGCTTTCCTCCGCACTCTTTCCGGTACTGATGATTGCGCTCGACTGGTCGTCACGCCTACGGTCGAATATGAAAGGTAGGATGCGCGGAAGTCGGCTGCACTCGTGTGACCAGGGATTATGCCCTCGCTGTGGAGTGTCCGGTCGGCTGCTGCCCGGCGGTGACAGTCGATTCGCCGGTCAGCGGCTCCGATTCATCCGACCGGACGCGGGCACCGGACAGGGGAATCACCATGGCGGCCACGACGAGAAGAACGCAGCGGATCGGTGGGGTGCCGGGCAGGCATTCCGTGATCCTCGAATACCTCAAGATCCTGCCGGCCGTGCTCACCGGGGTGGCCGCGGTCCTCGTCGCGCTCACCGGACTGCTGACCCTGCTCGTCAGATAGTTTCCGGCAGTCGGCCGGCAGGCCGTTCCGCATTCGGCTGCGGGGTCGCGTCCCCGGGCCGGCACCCGTCGCCCGGCGTGGAGGCGTCCGTACGGGTGGATGGCCGGGCGGTCCAGGCGAGGAAACGGTCGAACAGTTCCGCCGGGGACGGGGCCGGGTGCGGATTGAGTCGCACCAGGTCGGCGGTGGCCTCGAACAACTGGCTGGACATGTAGATCGACAGCGCCACCCGGTCCCGGCGGTACTCCCTGGTCAGGAGCAGGCGGGCGGGTTGGCACGGCCAGGGTGCGGCACACGTCCGGCAGCGCCACAGCGGACGCATCGGTGGATGCCCACCCACGGGCCGCCGCTGCCGATCATGAACAGGCGAAACGTTCTTTGGCATACCCGATACAGTGACCGGTATGTTGACCCGGGTCAAGAGTCCGGGGCAACTGTTTAGCGTCCGCCGTATGGAGCTGGTGGGTGCGCACGAGATCCGCGTGATGCTGGGCGGCATCAGCAAGCAGCGGGTCTACGTGATCACCAGTCACCGGAACTTCCCTGATCCGGTGGCCGACCTGATGCAGGGCAAGGTGTGGCGGAAGGCCGACGTCGAGGCGTGGATCCGCGAGCACCGGCCGGAGCTGACCACGGGCTGACTAGGCTCGGGCCGATGACCAGCCAGATCCGCCGGGCCGCCGCCCAGGACCTGCCCCGCGCCGCGCGTACGCTCGCCGTCGCCTTCCACGACTACCCGTGGACGCGGTGGTCGATCCCGGCCGACGACTACCCGCGTCGACTCGAGGAGCTGCAGGCCCTCTACCTGGGGCACGCCCTGGCGCACGGCCTCGTCCTCGTCGCTGACGACGCTCAGGCGGTGGCCGCGTTCCTGCCGGGCGACGCGCCCGCGCCGGGGGAGGACCTCCGGGCGCGGATCGCGGACCTGCACGGTGACCGGCTGGCGGCGCTCATGGCCGTCGAGTTGCCGGCGCGGCCACCCGGCGCGTGGGAACTCGCGACGTTGGGCGTCCACCCGGACCGGCGCGGCGTCGGTCTCGGCTCCGCCGTCGCCGCCGCGGGGGTGACCCTCGTCGAGGAGTCCGGCGACCCGGGCGGCATCGCGCTGGAAACCTCCGACGAGCGCAACGTCCGCCTCTACGAACGCCTCGGCTTCACGGTCACGGCGCGGACCACGATCGAGGGTGGCCCGCTGGTCTGCTCCATGTACCGGCCGGCCCGGCGGACGTCGGTCCCGGGCTGACCCTGGCCGGGCCGCAAGACTGCCCGGTCGGGCCTGGACGCCGACCCCATGATCGACGCCGGGCCGGCGCGCGCTGCGATCGCCGGCGTGATCGACTCAATGTCGCTGATGTTGCGGTATGTAAGCCGCTGTGACCGCGCAACATCGGCCCACTTGAGTCGATCTCGGGTTCCGTGGCTGCTGTGACCGCGCACTATCGGCCTACTTGAGTCGATCTTGGGCTCGGTGACCGCTGTGGCCGCGTGACGTCGGCCCAGTTGAGTCGATCTTGGGGTCAGTGGCCGGTGTGTCCGCGCAACGTCGGCCCAACTGCGTCGATCTTGGGGTCAGCGTCCGGTGGCGATCGCCTCGACCGCCTCCTTGGCGGTGCGCAGGTCCGTCCCGGTCGCCTCCCGGTACGCCTTGATCGCCCGGATCTTGTCGCCCCGGGCCAGGTGCTCCCGCACCCCGGGCAGGGCCGGGCCCCGGTCCACGACGCCCAGGTGCTCCATGATCAGCCGCTGGCGGCGCTCGATCTCCACCAGCCGGAACGACACGTCGTCGCGGCGGTTGCGCAGCGGGAACTGCATCACCAGCGCCAGCACGAGGGCGAGAGTCGACAGCATCAGCGCGGTTTCCATGCCGCCGATCACACCAGATCCACGCCTGCGGGCCAACCGGCGGGGCCGGGTAACGATCAAGTAACGGGTGCGAACCTTTCCCGCCGGGTCACCGCTCTTGCTCTCCGTCGGCCCGACCCCGGGCCCCGGGGAGGCAACGGATGAAGCTGGTGTGGAGGCGGGCCCGCGAGGCGCGGGGACTGCTGCTCGCGGCGGTCGCCGCCGCAGTGGTCGCGACCGCACTGGTCACCGGGCTGGCCGACTACAACCGGCGGGCCGTCGACGCCGGGCAGCGCGCCCTGATCACCGCCGCGCCCGTCGAGGAACGCAGCCTGCTGGTCAGCGGCTCCGGTGGCCGCGACCGCACCGAGTACGCCATCCGCGACCGGGCCGTCCGGGACGGCTTCGCCACCGCCCTCGAAGGCACCCCGATCCGGGTCTCCGCCGCCCGCTACGGCACCGGACGGGAACTCACCGGCACCCTCGCCCCGGGCATCCGGACCGGAAAGGAACCGGTCTTCGCCACCCTCGCCACCCTGGACGACCTGGCCGGGCACGCCGACCTCGTCGACGGCGACTGGCCGACCGCCGGGGCCGGCCCGCTCCAGGCCACCCTGCCCGAGAAGGTCGCCGGCGCGCTGGGCCTGCGCACCGGCGACCGGGTGCCGATGCGCGACCGCAGCGCCGACCGGCGTACCGAGGTGGTGCTCGCCGGCACGTGGCGGCCCCGCGACCCGGCCGACCCGTACTGGCGGCTCGCCCCCGGACTGGGCACCGACGCGGACGGCGACGCCACGCACGGGCCGTTCGTGCTCGACCCGGCCGACTTCGCGGCCGCCTTCCCCGGCCCGGTCTCCGCCGCCTGGGTGGTCGCCCCCGACCTGACCGCCGTCGGGGCGGACCGGCTGCCCGCGCTGCGCCGGGCCGTCGCCACCGCTGCGACCGGGGTGCCCGAGACGGCCGGACTCGGCTCGTCTGCCCAGGCGGTGACCACCCTCGACCGGCTCATCGACCGGATCAGCCGGGCCGACCTGGCCGGCCGCTCGGCCCTGGCCACCCCGCTGCTGCTGATCGTGGTCCTCGGCGGGTACGCGCTGGTGCTGATCGCCGCCCTGCTGCACGAGGACCGGCGTGCGCAGACCGCCCTGCTGCGGGCCCGGGGCGCGGCCCGCCGGCAACTCGCCGGCCTGGCCGCCCGGGAGGCGACCCTGGTGGTCGTACCCGCCGCCCTGCTCGGGCCCCTGCTCGCCGGTGGGGCGCTGCGCCGGGTCGCCGCCGACGGGCCGGTCGACCTCGGCGGTGCCGTCGGCGGCGGCCGGTGGGTCTGGGCGGCGGCCCTGGCCACCGCCCTCGGCTGCCTCGCCGCGATGGTCGCCCCCACCCTGCGCGGGGCGGGCACCTACGTGGCCGACCTGGCCGCCCGGTCCCGCCCCGACCGGGTCACCACCGTCAGCCGGGCCGGACTCGACCTGGCCCTGGTCGCCTTCGCCGCCCTCGCCTGGGTGCAGCTGCGCCGCTACTCCTCACCGCTGGCCGGGGCCGGCAACGACCTCGGCGTCGACCCGCTGCTGGTGGCCGCCCCGACCCTGGGGGTGCTGGCCGGGGCGGTGGTGGCGTTGCGGCTGCTCCCGCCGGCCACCCGGTTCGCCGAACGGTTCGTCGACAGGCGGCCGTGGACCGCGACCATCTTCGGGATGTGGCAGGCCGGCCGGCGGCCACACGCCGGGCCGGTGCTGCTGCTCGCCCTCGCCGTCGGCGGCAGCACCCTGGCCTGGTCGCTGGTCGCCACCGGGGAACGGTCCCAGGTCGACCAGGCCGACCACCGTATCGGCGCGGACCTGCGGCTGGTCGAACGCACCGGCGTCGCCCCCGTCGACCGGGCCGCCGCGCTCGCCGCGCTGCCCGGCGTCGACCGGGCGCTGCCGGCCTGGCGTGACGACATCCGGGTCGGCCGGGACGACCGGCAGGCCACCGTGCTCGGCCTGGACACCGCCCAGGCCGCCGAGGTGGCGAAGCTCAGCGACCGGCTCGCCGACCGGTCCGCGCGGGAACTGTTCGCGCGGTTGACCGCCGCCCGGGGACCGGCCCTCGGGCTGCCGCTGCCGGCCGACGCCCGCAGCCTCACCGGCACCGTGCTCACCCCCGTCGACCAGGCCGTCGCCCCGCACCGGATCACCGTTTCGGTGCTGCTCACCCGCGCCGACGGGCTCGCCTACCGGCTGCGCGTGGCGAGCACCGGCAGCGACGGGCGGGCCACCGCGTTCCGGGTCGACCTGCCCGCCGTCGCGGGACTGCGGCTGGCCGGGTTCGAGGCCGACGGCGGGGACGTCGCCGGCACCGCGTACGCGCTGAAGGTGCGGGACCTGCGCACCGTCGGCCCGGACGCCCGGTCCACCACGCTCCCGCTCACCGGCCGGTGGCGGGTGGCCGCCGCCGAGTCCGCCAAGAGCAGCACCGCCACCGCCGACGAGGCCGGACTGACCGCCACCCACCCCGTCGGGTTCCTCGACGGCGGCCGGTACGCCTACCAGCCGGCGTCCCGCTTCGCGGTGGTGCCGGACGGCCCGGAAACCGCCGTGCCGGCCGTGATGACCCCGGCCGTGCGGGCCGCGCTCAACGTCCGGCCCGGGGAGACCGTGCAGCTGACCCTGTCCGGGGTCTCCCTGCCGGTGCGCCTGGTCGGGGAGGTGACCGCGCTGCCCGCCACCGCCGGGGACGGGGTGCTGATCGACCTGCCCGCCGCCACCGACTGGCTGATCCGCAACTCGGGCACCGTCCGGGCGGTACCCGAGTGGTGGCTGCGGACCGACCCCGCCGCCCACGCCGAGGCGACCCGGGCCGCCGCCGCGCTGCCCGGCACGACCCTGCTGGACCGCCGGCAGGCCGCCGCCGTGGCCGCCGACGACCCGTACTGGCAGGGGGCCAGGACCGGGTTGTTGGCCGCCGCCCTCGGCTCGGTGCTGCTCGCCCTGGTCGGTCTGGTGGTCGACGTGTGGGCCACCGCCCGGCACCGGATCGGTGAGTTCTCGGTGCTGCACACCCTCGGCGCGTCCCCTCGGCTGCTGGCCCGCGCGCTGCTCGCCGAGCAGACCTTCCTGGCCGGGATCGGCGTCGGCGTCGGCCTGCTGCTCGGCGCGGTCGTCGGGGCCACCATGGCACCCCTGGTGATCCTCACCCCGGCCGCCGGGCGACCCGTGCCAGCCCCGGCGTTCGCCCTGGCCTGGACCCCGATCGGGTGGACCGTGGCGGGGCTGCTGCTGGCCGCGCTGGCCGGCAGCGCGGCGATGGCCGCCGGGCTGCGGCAGCGGGTCGCCGCCGCCCGGCTGCACACCGGGGGAGACCGGTGAGAACCACGACGACCGGACCGCTGCACCACGGGGAGGACCAGCGATGAACATCGGCGTCGTGATCCGTCGGGTACGCGCCCACAGCGGCCAGTTCCTGCTGCTGGCCGCGTTGACCCTGGTGATCGCCCTGCTGGTCGCCGGGGTGCCGAGGGTGGCCAACCGGCTGGCCGACCAGGGGCTGCGGGAACACCTCGCCGCCGAGCCCGGTGCCCGCCGCGACCTGACCTACACCACCCGTCCCACGGTCGGCGCGCCACCGGCCAGCGGCCGGGCCGCCGACCTCGACACGTTCCAGCAGCGGATGCCCGCCGACGTGCGCGCCGCCGTGGCGCACCGCTGGTACGCCGCGCAGACCCCCGGTGACCTGGTCACCGGCCCCGACCTGGCCCGGGGCAACTACCTGGTGCAGTTGGGCCTGCGGGCCACCCCCGGCATCGAGACGACCGGCACCCTGGTCGAGGGGCGCTGGCCGGCCGTCCCACCCGACGACGACGCCCCGGTGCAGGTCGCCCTCGCCGCCGACGTCGCCGGCCGGTTCGGGCTGCGCGTCGGCAGCCGGCTCCGGCTCGCCGCCCCCGACCCGCAGCACCCGTCCACCCCGCTGACCGTGGTCGGGACGTTCCGCCCCGTCGACCCCGCCGACGGAAGCTGGGACACCCTGCCGTCGGTGCTCCAGGTCGGCGAGCCGGAGGGCGACGGGCAACCGTTCATCCTGGTCGGGGCGGTCGCCGTCGCCGCCCTGGACCGGCTGGCCGGGCAGGGGCGACCGATCTCCTTCACCTGGCGCTACCGGCTCGGCGCCGACGGCATCGACGTGCGGCGCATCGACCAACTCGTCGACGGGGTGCAACGGCTGGTCCGCGCCAGCACCGCCACCGACACCGAGCTGACCCAGGGCGTCGACGTGCCGCTGCGCGAATTCAGCCAAGCGGTCACCTCGGCGCGTACCCTGCTCGCCGTCATCGCCGCCGGGGTGCTGGCGACGCTGGCCGGGCTGGTCGTGCTGGCCGCCGCGCTGGCCGTACGCCGCCGCCGCGCCGAGTTCGTGCTGATCCGCGCCCGGGGCGGCGGGGCCACCACCGGACTGCGGCGCAGCCTCGCCGAGTCGCTGCTGGTCGTCCCGCCCGCCGCCGGGCTCGGCTGGCTGCTCGGTGGCCTGCTGCCCGGTGCGCCCGGCGGCACCGGGCCGCTCGCCGTCGGCGCGACAGTCCTGGTCACCCTGGCGCTGCCGGTGGCGACGCTGGCCGTACCGTCCGGGGTGGTCGGGCGGCGGGACCTGGGCCGGCTGCGGCCGTCCGCCCGCCGGGCCACCACCGAGGCGGCGCTGGTGCTGCTGGCCGGGCTGGCGGTGGTGCTGCTGCGGCGGCGCGGCCTCACCCCCGGCTCGGTGGACCCGCTGCTGGTGTCGGTGCCGGCGCTGGTCGCGGTCGCCGCGTCGGTGCTGGCGCTGCGGCTGTACCCGTGGCCGGTGCGGCTGGCCGGCCGGCTCGCCGCGCGTACCCGGGGAAGTGTCGCCTTCCTGGGCACGGCCCGCGCCGGCCGGGCGGCGGCGGCCACCCCACTGGTCGTGGTGGTGCTCGCGGTCGCCACCGCCGCGTTCTGCGCGGTGGTCGCCACCGGCATCGAGGACACCCGCGACGACGTCGCCACCCGCGCGGTGCCGGCGGACGCGCTGATCCGGGGCGACCGGCTCGCCCCCGACACCGGGCCGGCGCTGGAGCGGCTGCCCGGGGTGCGGGCCGCCACCGGACTGGTCGACGAGTCGGCGCAGCGGCTGGCCACCGACGCCGCCGGCACCGACGCCCGGCTGCGTGACACCAGCGTGCTGCTGGTCGACGGTCCCGGCCTGGCCCGCACGGCGCGGGCCGCCGGCCGGGACGTCCCGGTGCCCGGCCCGCTACGCGACGCCCGGCCGGGCGACGGCCCGCTGCCGGCGGTGGTCTCCCCGGCGGTCGCCGCCGACCTCGCCGACGCCGGCCTGCGGTCCGCCTTCGTCACCGTGCAGGGCCAGCGGTACGAGTTCACCCCCGCCGACACCGTCGCCGACTTCCCGCTGGCCCGGCCGAACACCAGCCGGTACGTGGTGCTGCCCTGGCAGGCGCTGCCCCGGCGGGACGGTCCGCCGGTGCCCACCGGGTTCCTGGTGGCCGGCGACCGGCTCGACGCCGGGGCGCTGCGTCAGGCCGGGGACGAGGGTCAACAGCGCTACCAGACCGGCGGCGCGGTGACCGGCCGGGAACGGCCCCGGGGCGTGGCGGTGCAGACCTGGTCACAGACCCGGCTGCGGCTGGGTGGCGGGGGCGCCAACGGGCTGCTGGCGTTCGGGTTCACCGCCGGTGCGGTGGCCGGTGGGGTGCTGGCGCTGCTCGCGGTCGCCTTCACCGTGCTGGCCGGGGCCCGCGCCCGGGGGGAGGTGCTGTCCCGGCTGCGCACCCTCGGGCTGTCCCGCCGGCAGTGGCGGGGGCTGCTGCTGGTGGAGCTGGCCCCGCTGGTCGGGGTGGCGGTGCTGACCGGCGCACTGGTCGGGGTGCTGCTGCCGCTGCTGCTCACCCCGCTGCTCGGTCTCGCCGCGTTCACCAACGGCACGCCGGTGCGGGTGGGGTTCGCCCCCGGTCCGGTCGCCGCCACGGTCGGGCTCGGCGCGGTCGCGCTGGGCTTCGCCCTGGCGGTGGAGGCCCTGAACAACCGTCGGATGCGCCTCGGCGAGGTGCTCCGGCTCGGAGAGGAGAGCTGAGATGACCACGACCGCCCCGAACCCCGTCGTCCCGGACCTGGCCGACCTGCAACGCCGGGCGGCGCAGCGGGCGGCCGAACGGGCCGGCGGGCAGGACCGGCTGCGCGGGCACATCGTCTGCGACGGGCTGGTCCGGATCTTCAAGACCGAGGGGGTCGAGGTGGTCGCCCTCCAGGGACTCGACCTGGTGATCGACCGGGGTGAGCTGGTGGCGATCGTCGGGGCCTCCGGCTCGGGCAAGTCGACCCTGCTCAACATCCTCTCCGGGCTGGACACCCCGACCGCCGGCATCGCCCGGGTCGCCGAGTACGACCTGCTGTCGATGTCGGCCCGCCGCCGGCTGGCCTACCGGCGACGCACCGTCGGGTTCGTCTGGCAGCAGACCGGCCGGAACCTGCTGCCGTACCTGACCGCGCGGGAGAACGTGGAACTGCCGATGCGGCTGGCCCGGCGCGGCGGTGGCGCACGGGCCCGCCGGCGGCGCGCCGACGAACTGCTGGACCTGGTCGGGGTGGGGTACTGCGCGGACCGGCGGCCCGGCCAGCTCAGCGGCGGCGAACAGCAGCGCTGCGCGGTCGCGGTGGCGGTCGCCAACGACCCGGAGGTGTTGTTCGCCGACGAGCCGACCGGGGAACTGGACGAGGCGACCGGCGCGGAGGTCTTCGCGGCGCTGCGCACCATCAACGCCGAACTGGGGGTGACCGTGGTGGTGGTCACCCACGACCACGCCGTCGCCGACCAGGTCCGCCGCACCGTCGCGATCCGCGACGGCCGGACCGCCTCCGAGGTACGCCGCACCGCCCGGATCGGCGTCGACGGCAGCACCGAACTGGTCAGCGAGGAGTACGCGGTGCTGGACCGGACCGGCCGGATGCAGCTACCGACGCCGTTCGTGGAGGCGCTGGCCCTGCGCGACCGGGTCCGCCTCGACCTCGCCCCGGACCACGTGCAGGTCCGCCCCGGTGACCGGACGCCGCAACCGAACGGGAGTGACGCATGAGCGAGCAGGTTTCCGTCCCGGCCGTCGACCCGGTCACCGACGAGGTGGTCCGGGTCGAGCAGGTGAGCCGGACGTTCGGCCGGGGACGGCACGCCGTGCACGCCGTCCGGGAGGTCTCCTTCACCGCCGCCCGGGGCGAACTGGTGGCGGTGCGGGGGCGTTCCGGGGCCGGCAAGACCACCCTGCTCAACCTGGTCGGCGGGCTGGACCGGCCGGACGCCGGCCGGGTGCGGGTGGCCGGGCACGACGTCACCGCCGCCGGTGAGGCCGAGCTGCTGCGGCTGCGCCGGGGCACCGTCGGTTTCGTGTTCCAGACCTTCGGGCTGGTGCCGATCCTGTCGGCGGCGGAGAACGTCGGGGTGCCACTACGGCTGGCCCGGGTCCCGGCGGCGGAGCGCGAGGAACGGGTGGCGGTGCTGCTGGAACTGGTGGGTCTGGGCGACCACGCCCGACAGCGCCCGTACGAGCTGTCCGGCGGTCAGCAGCAGCGGGTCGCGGTGGCCCGCGCCCTGGCCAACGAACCCGACCTGCTGATCGCCGACGAGCCGACCGGCCAGCTCGACTCCGAGACCGGCCGGGCGATCATGGACCTGCTCCGCGCGGTGGTGCACGCCCGGGGGATGACCGCACTGGTCGCCACCCACGACCCGGCGCTGATCGAGGTGGCCGACCGGACGCTGACCCTGCGCGACGGCCGCCTGGCCGACGACTGACCCCGTCAGAGGGGGAGTTTCATGCCCTCGTGGCTGGCGACGAAGCCGAGGCGTCGGTAGAACCGGTGCGCGTCGGTGCGGGACTTGTCGGTGGTGAGCTGCACCAGCCCGCAGCCGCGCCGCCGGGCCTGGTCGATCGCCCAGGTCATCATCGCCTCACCCACCCCCTGCCCGCGCAGGTCGGCGCGGACCCGGACCGCCTCGACCAGCGCCCGTTGCGCGCCGTGCCGGCCCAGCCCCGGGATGTAGGTGAGCTGGAAGCAGCCGACGACCTCCCCGTCGCGTTCGGCCACCACCTGCTGGTTGCGCGGGTCGGCGGTGATGTCGGCGAAGGCCCGCTCGTACGCCTCGTCCACCGTGGCGTGCTCGCGCGTACGGCCGAGCACGTCGTCGGCGAGCAGGGTCAGGATGGCGGGCAGGTCGGCCCGGACCGCCTCGCGCAGGGTCACCTCGGTCACGCCGGGCAGCCTGCCACAGCGACCCTGGTCGATCGACGGGCGGAGGTGGCGGACGGGGTGCAGCATGGTGCGACATGGAGCCGTTGCTGCTGCCGTTCCGGTGGGTCTACCGGGGCCTGGTGTACTTCGCCAACTCGCCCCGGACGCTGATCACGTCGTACCTGCTGATGATCGTGGTGGCCGGGGTGATCTACGGGCAGGTGGAGCACCGCAGCGCCGCCGATGCCGTCTGGTGGGCGGTGGTCACCGCCTCCACCGTCGGGTACGGCGACATCTCGCCGACCACCTGGCCGGGGCGGGCCCTCGCCGCGTTGCTGATCTCCACCATGGTGCTGCTGGTCATCCCCCTGATCACCGCACACTTCGCCAGTCGGCTCATCGTCGACGACGACGCGTTCGAGCACGTCGAGCAGGAGGAGTTGAAGAACGACGTGCGGCGGATGCGGGCGCTGCTGGAGGAACTGGCCGCCCGGCAGGGCATCGCACTGCCGGAACTGCCACCGCCGCCGGCCCCACCGGACCACGCCACCCTCGTCCGGCAACGCCTGCGCGGACGCCGCAACCGCCGCTGACCCGTCGCCCGCTGTCTGGCCCGTCGCCGGTCAGCGGGCGGGGCAGCGCAGCCCCTCCCGGGGCACGGTGAGCGAGATCAGGTAGGCGTCCACCGCCTCGGTGATGCAGGAGGTCTGCGGGTAGGCGGTGTGCCCCTCGCCCTCCCAGGTGAGCACCCGCCCGACCCCCAGCATGTCGGCCAGCCGGGCGGTCTGCTCGTACGGGGTGGCCGGGTCACCTGTGGTGCCCACCACCACGATCGGCGGCGCGCCGTCGGCCCGGCCGGTCGGGTACGGGTCCCGCCCGCCCGGCCACTCGACACAACCGAACATGCCCACCGCCAGGGCCGGCCCGAACAGCGGATACTTCTGCCGCCACTCGGACTGCAACCGGCGGATCTGGTCGACGCTGGGCTTCTCGGTCTCGTCGGCGCAGTTCACCGCCAGGTTGGCGTCGAAGAGGTTGGAGTAGTGCCCGTCCTCGCCCCGCCCGGCGTACGAGTCGGCGAGCTTGAACACGTCGGTCGGGTCACCCTCGTCGAGGCGGTCGATCGCGCGGGCCAGCTCCTCCCAGCCCGACTCCGTGTACAGCGAGGAGATCACCGCGTAGAAGACCCACCCGGAGGTGGCCTCCCGCCCGTCGGCGCCGCGTACCGGGGAGACCTTCGCCTTGTCGATCGCCGAGGTCACCGCGCCCCGGGCGTCCGGGGCGAGCGGGCAGCGGCCGGCGTTCGCCGCGCACCACCTGTCGAAGTTGTCGAAGGCCCGCTCGAAGCCCCGGGCCTGGCTCTCCGAACCGGCCACCAACTGTTGCCGGGGGTCGACCGCGCCGTCGAGCACCAGCGCCCGGACCCGCTGCGGGTAGAGCTGCGCGTAGGTCGCGCCGAGCAGGGTGCCGTAGGAGTAGCCGAGGTAGGTGAGCTTGTCGTCGCCGACGGCGGCCCGGACCGCGTCCATGTCCCGGGCGGCCTGCTCGGTGCCGTAGAGCGGGAGCTGGTCGCCGTACCGGTCGCCGCAGCCCCGGCCGATCCGCCGGTTGAGCGCCTGGTAGGCGTCGAACGACTGCTGGCTGCGCGGATCGGGGTCGTAGCCGAAGCTGGCGTCGAGGTCGGCGTCGGAGATGCACTTCACCGGGCTGGACCGGGACACCCCGCGCGGGTCGAAACCGACGATGTCGAACCGGTCGGTCACCGCCGTGGGCAGCCCCCCGAACGACGGCCCGAACGACAGGTAGACGGCGGTGTCCACGCCGGACCCGCCCGGCCCGCCCGGGTTGATCACCAGGGAGCCGATCCGGTCCCGCTGCTTGGAGGAGCGGACCCGCAACAGCGCGATCTCGAAGGTCTCGCCGCTGCCCGGCCCGGCGGTCGCCCCCGTGCCGGTGCCCCAGTTGCGTGGCACGGCGATCCGGGCGCACTCGTAGCGCATGCCCGGCGCACCCCGGCCGACCAGATCCTGGGCGACCTCCGGGCAGGCCCGCCAGGTGGGCCCGGCACCGGTCACCGCCGCCGACGAGTCCTCGGTACGCGGGGCGAACGCCGGCATCGTGCACCCGGTGACGAGCAGCGCGCCCGCGACGAACCCGGCCAGGGCGAGCCGGAACCGGCGGTTGCGGCGGGCGGTGCTGGTCACCGGCGAACCTCCATGATCGGGTAGCAGTCAGGCTACGCCGGGGTGTCGACGGACGGCGGCACGGTCGCCGCCGGATCACCCCGGAGCACCTGGTCGACGTCGAAGCGCACCGGACGGTCGAGCTGGTCGTACCGGCAGGACCGGGGATCGCGGTCCGGCCGCCAGCGGACGAACCGGGCGGTGTGCCGGAACCGGTCGCCCTCCATCGCGTCGTAGCCGACCTCCATCACCAGCTCGGGCCGCAGCGGCACCCAGTCGAGGTTCTTGCCGCCCGTCCACCGGCTGACCCCGCCCGGGATGCGCTGGCCGCGCTCGTGGTCGCCGTGCACCCACGGGTGCTCGCCGTCGCCCTCCCGGTAGGGGGCCAGCTCGTCGAGCAGCTCCTGCCGGCGGGCCATGGTGAACGAGGCGCTCACCCCGACGTGGTGCAGCACCCCGGCGTCGTCGTAGAGGCCGAGCAGCAGGGAGCCGACCACCGGGCCCGACTTGTGCCAGCGGAACCCGGCCACCACCACGTCGGCCGTCCGGGCGTGCTTGACCTTGGCCATCAGCCGCTTGCCCGGCTGGTAGGGCAGGTCGGCCGGCTTGACGATCAACCCGTCCAGCCCGGCGCCCTCGAACACCTCGAACCAGCGCCGGGCGGTCTCCGGGTCGGTGGTGACCTGGGTGACGTGCACCGGCGGCCGGACCCCGGCCAGCGCCTGCACCAGGCGCTCCCGCCGGGCCGGGTAGGGCTGGTCGACCAGCAGCTCGTCGTCGAGGGCGAGCAGGTCGAAGGCGACGAAGTCGGCCGGGGTCGTCTCGGCGAGCAGGGCCACCCGGGAGGCGGCCGGATGGATCCGCTGGGCGAGCTGTTCGAAGTCGAGCCGGGGCTGACCGCCCGGACCGTCGCGCCGGATCACGATCAGCTCGCCGTCGACCGCGCACCGGGCGGGCAACTGCGCCCGGACCTGCGCCACCACCTCGGGAAAATAGCGGGTCATCGACTTGCCGCCCCGGCTGGCCAGCTCGACCTCGTCGCCGTCGCGGAAGACGATGCAGCGGAAGCCGTCCCACTTGGGCTCGTAGGTCAGGCCGGGATCGGTGGGCAGGCGGGCCACGCTCTTGGCCAGCATCGGCTCGACCGGGGGGTTGATCGGCAGGTCCACGGCGACAGTCAACCAGACACCACCGACAGTGGTGAGGCGGATCACGGTCGGTGCCGGTCCGGCGTGTCCCCGCCCGTACCGTCCGTCCCCGCGGATACGGATCGGGTCGGCCCCGCTCGGAGCTAGCCTCGCCGGGTGGAGTGGCGGTGTGGTTGCTGTGGGCGCTGGCGGGTCACCGTCGAGCTGGTCCGGGGCCGGCACCGCTACCGGCTGGTGCACCGCTACCCGGACCGGTTCGGCGGCGGCAAGAACGTGCTCGGCGAGGTGGGCACCGTCGCCGAGCTGACCGCTCTGCTCCGCCGGCACACCCCGCTCGACCTGGCCGACCTGCGCGAGACCGGCTGAGCCGCGAGACCGACCGAGCCGCTAGAACGACCGAGCCGCGAGACCGGCTGAGGCCGCGTCCGGCCCCTGCCTCCGGCCGGAGGCGGGTCGCGGCGGGGTGCCGTGCACCGTCGGGAGGGCGACCGGAGGGTGGCCCGGTCACGATCGCTGCGGCACGCTCGTCGGGAACCGGGCGGCACGCGGGTGCCGGCGGTGGAGCCACGGAGGCGGCATGCGGTTCGAGACGGCGACCGGGATCGACGCGGACATCGACACGGTCTGGGCGGTGCAGACCGACATCGAACGCTGGCCGGAGTGGACCGCCTCGGTCCGGACCGCCCGCCGGGGCGAGGCCGGGCCGCTGGTGCTCGGGTCAACCGCCCGGCTGGAACAGCCCCGGCTCCGCCCGACGTCCTGGCGGGTCACCGAGATCGACCCGCCCCGCTGCTTCGTCTGGGAATCCACCGCCCCGGGGGTACGCAGCCGGGGCGAGCACCGGATCGTCCCGCTGCCCGACGGTCGGGTCCGGGTGGAGCTGGCCCTGGAACTCACCGGTCCGCTCGCCGGGCCCGTCGGTTGGCTGGGCGGCCGGCTGGTGCGCCGCTACCTGCGGCTGGAGGCCGACGGGCTCCGGCGGCGCTGCGAAGCCGGCTGAGCCCCTGCCGGGGCACGTGCGACCCGCCGGCGTCCCTCTCCAGCACCCCGCGGGACAGCACCGGCCGACCGCCACCCGCCGCGCCCGCACCGCCGGTCGGGTCGCCGGTCGACGGCACCGGCCCTAGGCTGACAGTGACCCTGGGAGGCGCGGTGACCGAGTTGACGTACCCCGAGGTGGGGGCGACCCGGGACGGGGCGTTGCCGGCGGGCTACCACCACCTGCGGCACCGGTCCGCGCTGCCGCCCGGCAGCTTCCCGGCCGCGGCCGAGGCCGTGCTGAGCTGGCGGCTGCACCGGGCGGCCGGGGTGCGGATGCGCACCGACGCGGTACGGGCCGCGCCCGGCGTCCGGGTCACCCCGGGACTCGGGGTGGGTCCGCTGCGGGTGTGGGGGCCGTGCGAGGTGGTGTGGGTGGTCGACGGCGACCGGGAGGCCGGCTTCGGCTACGGCACCCTGCCCGGCCATCCGGAACGCGGGGAGGAGGCGTTCCTGGTGCGCCGCGACGCCGACGGCGAGGTCAGTTTCGAGGTCACCGCGTTCAGCCGGCCGGACCGCTGGTTCATGACCGCCGCCGGGCCCGCCGGTCGCGCCGTCCAGCACGGGTACGCCCGCTGGCTGGCCCACACCCTGCGCCGCCTCGTCCGCTGACCGCCCCACCCGCGCCGGACTCGTGGCCAGCGCGACGGGGCCGAAACAGCGGCATCCGCCCGCTCAGATACCGCTGCCTCGGCGACATAGCCCCACAGCCCTGCCCCCGGGCGGGTCAGAAGCGGGCGAAGGAGCGGACCGGCATCCGGGGGCCGAACCGGGGCGCCTGGATGCCGGCGGCGGCCAGCAGCAGGCAGACCCGCCCCCGGTGGCCGCGGAACGGGGCGAGCAGGTCGAGCATCCGGGCGTCGTCGCCGCGCGCCTCGCCGGCCAGCGCCCATGCCACCGTGTTCGGCACGTGGTAGTCGCCGACGCTGACCGCGTCCGGATCGCCGTAGGCGACCCGGACCACCTCGGCGGCGGTCCACGGGCCGATGCCGGGGACCGCGGTGAGCCGCCGGGTCGCCTCGGCGCTGTCGACGCAGCGTTCCAGCCGGTCGGCCAGGGCGGCGGCCCGGCGCAGCGTCTCGGCCCGGCGCTGTTCGACGCCGAACGGGTGGAACACCCAGTACGGGGCCGCCGCCACCCTCGCCGGGTCGGGCGGCAGCAGCAGCGGCTGGAACGGCCCCGGCGCGGGCTCGGCGAAGTGCCGCACGGTCGCCGCGTACGCCCGGTAAGCCTCCGTGCCGGTGACCTTCTGTTCGAAGACGGCGCGCAGCACCCGGGGGAAGACCTGCCCGGTGGCGGGCATCCGCAGCCCCCGGTACCGGGCGGCCAGCTCGGCCACCAGCGGGTGGGCGGCGGCCAGCTCGGCGAACCCGGTCAGGTCGTCACGCAGGCCGGCGACGGCGTCGGCCCGGTCGACCACCCAGTCGGCGCCCGGCCCGTGCCCCTCGGCCAGCAGCCCGCCCGCCTCCGGGCGCAGGGCCAGGGTGGCCGGACCGGCCGGGGTGCGGGTGGCCCACCAGAAGGTGCCGGCGACGATCCGCGCACACGGGTCGTACGGGCTGAAGGTGAGGGCCCGGACCGACGCGGTGAGCCGGTAGTCGGCCGGCGGTCGCAGCACCCGGCGTGCCGCCGGCTCGTCCCAGGTCACCCCGCCACTGTGCCATGGTCCCGGGGGACGGACCGCCCCGCCCCGTACCGCCGGGGCGGGTGACCGGGGCGGAAACGGACGACACCGCCGACGCCCTGCGCGTCGGCGGTGTCTCCATCCCGGAGCGGACCGGCCGCCCGAGCGGCCGTGGGTGCGGGGTTGGGGGGACCTTCGGTGGCGCGCGCCCGCTGGCGTGTGGCGCGTCCACCGCCCTGGTCCGTTCCGGGGGTCAGGTGGGGGAGGGTCCGGCCGGTGGGGTACCGCGACGCCGGCCCGACCAGGGGCCGGCGTCGCGGCCCGGACCGTCCGACGTTGCCGGTACGTCGACGGTCCTGATCCGTGACGGTGGCCGGTCGCGCCCTCCCCGGCTGCGACCGGCCACCGGGTTCCGGCTGGCGCAGGATCAGTAGGTGTAGTCTCCGCCGCTGCTCGATCCGCCCGAGTCGCCGGCCGCCGGCGGGGCGACCGCCTTCGGGGTGCCGGTCGGCAGGCAGGTCAGGTTCTTCTTGCCGTTCGGGTCGACCACGAACCAGGTGCCACCGACGCCCTGGCCCTTCCACTGGCCCGGCTTCTTGTCACCGATGTAGCGGTAGACCGGCCAGCCGCCGATGGTGATCTGCCGGGTGCCGTCCTGACGGGTGACGGTGCCGACCTTGTCGTCGGAGACGCCCTGCAACTGCGGGTTGCCGTCGGTCAGCGCGGGCGGCCAGACCTGCGCGCACTTGTCGACGCAGTTCGACGACGGCGGGTCGTCGGAGTCCTTGTCGAAGCGGTAGAGGATGAAGCCCTCCTGGTCCACCACGACCTGGCCCATCCGGGCGATCTTCTTGCCGACGAGTTCGTCGGTCAGTTGGACGTTGGCCGGCGGCGGCGCCTGGTCGGCGGCGGGGGCGCCGGAGGCACCGGGGGAGGCCGAGGTGTCCGGCTCGACCGACGCGGTGGGTTCGGCCGCGGCGACGGCGACCGGCTCGGCGACGCTGGAGTTCGCCCCGTCGTAGCCTGCGGGCGCGCAGGCCGTAAGTGCGACCACCGCGCTCGCGACGATGACGGTCGTCCGCTTGATCTTTGCCACGTGCCCTCCTCATTCTTGGCGGTTCACCGAGTAGTACGGAGCGTCCACTGTCAAGGTTGAACGATCGACAGTGGGCCATTTCACACGGCAGTCGTTGAACCGTTCCGGCCGGCCGTACGTGTGCGCCAGCAGAGGCACCCCTGCGCCCGGAAAGCCGAAACGGCGTCGGCCCGCAGTGGGCCGACGCCGTTTCCGACGGAAGGTGTCTCAGGGCACGACGGTGACCAGCGGGCTCGCCACGCCGTTGGCGTCCACCGACTGCACCTGCAATTTCGCGATCTCACCGCGCGGCGCCGAGGTGGACGCCTCCAACTGGAGATCCTGCGGGTTGGCGGTGGTGCCGTAACCCGTTCCCGGCACCGCCCAGGTGGAGATCACCTCGGTGGTGTCGTTCTTGCGGACCACCACCAGCCGGCAGGTGCGCGGGCCGGGCAACCGGGTCAGGTTGAACCCGATCCAGGTGCCGTACTCCTTGCTGTCCAGCCACATCGTGGTCTTCACGCCGGTGCTGCCGTCGGTGGCGTCGAACTGGTCGCCCTCGATCTCGGTGCCGCCCACCGCCGGCCCCGACCGGGTCGGCTGCGGGCTCGCCGGCCCGTCCACCGGGGTGGACCGGCTCGGCTCGGCGACCACCGGGCCGTCGCCGCCGACCGTACCGCCGAAGGTGGCGACCCCGATGCCGCTGAGCGCGCCGACCGCCACCACCGCGGCGGCCATCGTCAGCACCTGCCGGAACCGCGCCTTGCGCCGGTGGGTCCGGACCGCGACCAGGGTACGGTCCAGCAGCCGCGGATCCGTGGCGGTCTGCTCCATCGCCATCATCGTCTCGCCGTCGATGTCGGAGAGCAGCCCCACCACCGGGACCATCGTCTCCAACTCGGCGGCGCAGGCCCAGCAGGTGGCGAGGTGTTCCTCGAACCGTTCCGTGTCCTGCACGTCCAGGACGCCGAGCGCGTACGCGGCGACGTCCATGTGGTCTGCCCGGCTCATTCCGTCACCCCCCTCTCCTGTAGGGCCGTGCGCAGCGCGCGCAGCGCGTAGTAGACCCGCGACTTGGCGGTGCCCAGCGGCAGGCCCAACTCCTCGGCCGCCTCCGGCACCGTCCGCCCGCGGAAGTACGTCGCCACCAGGATCTCCCGGTGCGACTGGCTCAGCGTACGCAGCGCGTCCGCCACCGTCATGGTGCGCAGCACCCGGTCGGTGCTGTCCGCCTCGGCGAACGCCGTCAGGTCCCGGTCGTACGTCTCGGGCGGGCGGGCCTGCTCGCTGCGGTGCTCGTCGATGGCGATCCGCCGGGCCACCGTGACCAGCCAGGGCCGCAGCGAACCCTGCCCCTGCACGCCCAGCCGGTGCGCGTTGCGCCAGGCCCGCAGCAGCGTCTCCTGCACGATGTCCTCGGCGCGTTGCCGGTCACCACCGGTCAACCGCATCACGAACATCAGCAGCGGGCCGGCGTGCTCGGCGTAGAGCAACCGGACCAGCTGGTCGGAGTGGCTCGCCTCGGGCGTCGTCGCCGGGGCCTGGTGCCGCCCGGGCGTCGATCGGGGGGTCACCGGGCCATTCTGGCGATCGGTGGGACCGGCGTCGACCCCCCGGCTGGACCTCGACGCACGCGACTGCGGTTGGGCCCGGGCGAACATCCACCCTGGCCTGGCCAGTTCACCGTGCAAGCCGGCCGCGACCGCACTCATCCAGACCTCCTGCTGTCCACCGACATCAGCGGGCCCACGGGGAGGGCGCCGACCGTTGATACGGACCGCTCTTCCCAGCGGATCAACGGCGGACCGAAAAAATTCCGGGCGGTGGCGGCAGCGAGTCGGTGGCGTCCGCGTCGGTGACCACGGCGGCACCGGCGACGAACCGGTCCAGCTCGGCCCCGGCCAGCACCCGCCCCGGGAACCAGTCCCCGGCCGCGCGCCGGGTCAGCTCCGGCACCGGCGGTTCGACCCGCCCGGCCACCAGCACCAGGTTGCCGTGCCGCCGCCCGCGCAGCACGGCCGCGTCACCGACCAGGGCGGCCCGGGGCAGCACCTGGCGGACCGTGGCCACCTGGGCACGGGTGTGCCGCAACGGCGGCCCGTCGGCCAGGTTGGCCAGGTACCAGCCGGCCGGCGCGAGCACCCGGGCCACCTGTGCGGCGTACTCCGCGCTGGTCAGGTGGGCCGGGGTGCGCGCACCGGCGAAGACGTCGGCGACCACCACGTCGTACGACGCGTCGCGGCTGGACTCCAGGGTGGCGCGGGCGTCGGCGACGCGTACCTTCAGCCTCGGGTCGGCCGGCCAGGGCAGCTCCCGCCGGACCAGTTCCACAAGTGCGCCGTCCACCTCGGCCACCCGCTGCGTCGACCCGGGGCGGGTCGCCTGGACGTACCGGGGCAGGGTCAGCGCGCCGCCGCCCAGGTGCAGCACCCGCAGTGGCGCACCCGGCGCGGCGATCAGGTCCAGTGCCGCGCCGAGCCGCCTGACGTACTCGAACTCCAGGTGGGTCGGGTCGGCCAGGTCCACATGCGACTGTGGCGCGTCGTCGAGCAGCAGCGTCCACGAGCGCGGCCGGTCCGGGTCCGGCACCAGCTCCGCCCGGCCGGTGGCCACGTCCACCACGATCCGGTCGTCACCCCGACGGCGGCCCATCAGCGGATCCCGCCGCTACGGCTGGCCATGGTCAGTGCCCGGTGCAGCAGCCGCGCGTCGCCCAGCATCCCGCGCAGCCGCCGCTCCAACCCGGCGATCGGCACCAGGTTCTGCGGCGCGCGCGGGTCCTTGTACGGCGAGGACGCGAACCGGGGCAGGGTGACCAGCGACAGGTCGGCCAGCGCGATCGCGTCCTGCGGTTCGAGGTCCGGTGAGCACTCCAACCGGACGATCCCGGCCCAGGGCGCACCCACCGCCACCGGCAGCCGCAGGTACCACGACCAGCCGCCCCAGGCGGTGCCCAGCCGGAACACCGGGGACCGCTGGCCGGAGCCCAGCCCGGTGACCACTGCGGTGAGCCGGGCGTCGAGATACTGGCTGTGCTGCGTCTTGATGTAGCCCAGGGTGCGCGGCAACTGCCGGCGGGCCCGCAGCGGACCGTCCACCACCAGCAGGTCCCCGTCGGTGCGGGCCGCGTCGGACACGGCCACCTCCAACGCGGTCAGCGGGGCCTGGACCGCCGCCGGCAGCTTGCTCAGCTCACCGCTGCCGCCGACCCGGTGCACCGGGTAACGCACCTGCCCGCAGGTCACCTCCTGCGCCGACGGGCTCGCCGTGAACAGCCCCCGCCCCACCCGCGCGCCGGCCAGCTCCGCCGCGCCGCGCTCCAGGTCGCAACGGACCACCCCGGCCGCGTACGAGGCGGCGATCCCCGGGTACGACGCACCGTCCTCCTCGGCCGTCCACACGCTGGCGTCGATCCGACGTACCCCGTCGACGAGCAGCACCACGTGCGGGGCGGCCACTCCGGCCCGGGGGCCGATCGCCCGCCAGTCCACCGCCGGCAGCTCCACGTCGGTGTCGACCTGGGTGCTGCTCGGCGCGACCGGCCCGCCCGGGGTCGCCTCGAACGACGCCCCGTAGGACGGGTCCCAGGCGTCCACGAACAGCTGCGGCCCGGTCACGTCACCGCCCCACGAACCGACGCCCCACTCACGGTGCCCGCCTTTCGTTCGCGACTGCGGGGCTCCGCTGCGCTGCGCTCCCCGCGCTCACCGGCCGGTCCGTTCGACGTGGGCCGTGCGGGCGTCCTTGCGGACCTCGAAGCGCACCGGGATGCGCTCGGCCAGCGCCGGCACGTGGGTGACCACGCCGACCATCCGGTCGCCCCGGGCGGCCAGGCTCTCCAGGGTCGCGGCGACGATGTCCAGGGTGGCCGCGTCGAGGGTGCCGAACCCCTCGTCCAACACGATCGACTCCAGGCTGGCCGCCGTGGTGGACATCCCGGCGAGCTGCTCGGACAGCGCCAGCGCCAGCGCCAGCGACGCCTGGAACGTCTCCCCGCCGGACAGCGTCCGCACCCCCCGGCGCAGCCCCGCGTCGTGGTGGTCGACCACGAAGAACTCGCCCTTGTCGTGGACCAGGTCGTACTGCCCCTGGGACAGCTCCCGCAGGATCCGGGAGGCCCCGTCGACCAGCAGGTCCAGCGCCTCGGCCAGCAGCCACCGTTCGAAGTTGTTGGCCCGCAGGTGCCCGGCCAGCGCCCGCGCCGTACGCGCCTGCCGCTCGTGCTCGGCGCGCTGCTCCCGCAGCTCGACGGCCTGCGCCCGGCGCTCGGTGATCCGCCGCAGGTCGGCCCCGGCTCGCTCGGCGGCCACCGCCACCGCCTGCGCCGGATCGTCGGCGGGGGGCAGCCCGGCGGCGGCGAGCAGGCCACCGATGCGTTCCTCCACCGCCTCGGCGGCCGACCGCGCCTCGGTCACCGCGGCGACCAGCCCGTCCCGGTCGGCCCGGCGCTGTCGGGCCTGCGCGCCGGCCCACTGCACCAGGGTCGCCCAGGCGGCGGCCACGTCGTCCCGGTCGGTGGCCGGCGGGCCGAACCGGGCCAGCCCGTCGCGGGTGGTGTCGAAGTCCCGCCAGGCGGCCCGCAGCCGCTCCTCGGCGGTGTCCGCCGCGCCCCGGGCCCGGCGGGCGGCGTCCCGGCCGGTGCGCACCGCCACCGCCGCCCCGTCCAGCGCCTGCCGCAGCCGGGCGTGCTCGGCGAGCTGGTCGCGCAGCGCCGCCGGGGTGGCCGCCCCGGCGAGCTGCCCGGCCAGCTCGGTCAGCCGGCCGTGCAGCTGGTCGTGCTGGGCCCGCAGCCGCACCAGCGTCCGCTCCTGCTCCCGGGCCGCCGCGTCCCGCTCGTCGACCAGGGCCAGCGCGGCCTTGCTGGCCGCCCGCGCCGCCTTGCCCGCTGCGGTGGCCGCGGCCACCGCCGAACCGGCCGGCACCGCCGGCACCCGGGGCACCTGCTGCTCGCAGACCGGGCAGGTCGCGCCGTCCACCAGGTGCGCCCGCAACGCGACCGCCTGGTCGACGGTCTTGGCCTCCTCGTGCGCCCGGAACGCCGCCTCCAGCTCGGCCTCGGCCCGCGCCGCCGCCTCCCGGGCCGCGCCGAGCGCCGTCGCCGCCGCGTCGTGCCTGGCCTGCGCCGCCTCCAGCGCCGCCCGGACCGTGTCCGCCTCGCCGGTCAGCCGTTCCGCGTCGGCATGCGCCCGCAGCAGCAGCCGCAGGGCGCTCTCGTCGCCCGCGCCGGCCAGCTCGCCGCGCAGCTTCTCCTCCTGCTCCTCGGCCAGCGCCACGGTGCGGGTCGCCGCGTCGACCGCTTCCCGCGCCGTGCTCACCGCGCGGGCCACCTCGGTCACCCCGGCCGGGGCGCGCACCCCGGTCAGCCCGGCCAGGTCGGCGTCGAGCGCGGCCAGCGCCGCCGTGGCCTCGCGCGCCGCCGTCCGGGCCAGCTCCCGCTCCGGTACGGCCGCCGCGACCGCCGCCGCCAGCTCCCGTACCCGGTCGACCCGGTCGGACGCGGCGGCCAGCGTCTCGTCGTCGACGTCGGTCAGCCCGGCGAGCATCCGGGCGACCGTCTCCAGCTTCGCCTCGGCCTGCCCGGCCCGTTCGGTGGCGCGCTTCTGCACGTTCTCGTAGACGCCGAGGCCGAGTAGGTTGACCAGGATCTGCTGCCGGGTGGCCGGCTTGGCGTGCAGGAAGTCGGCGAACTGCCCCTGCGGCAGCACCACGCAGGAGGTGAACTGCTCGTACGGCAGCCCGACCGCGTCCAGCACGGCCGGTTCCATCTCGGCCGGGGTGCCGGCCAGCACCTCGCCCAGGTCCTCCGGGCTGAGCCCGGTGTCGAGCTTGGTCACGTCGAACCCGGGGGGCATCAGTTGCAGCCCGGCGTTGGCGGTCTTGACCGCGCCCCGGCCGTCCCGGCGGACCACTCGGGTCGCCACGTACCTGTCGCCGGCCGACTCGAAGACCAGCCGGACCCGGGCCTCCACCGCCGACGGGGCGAGCGCGTTGGCCAGCCCTCGCGCCCCACCCCAGCGGGGCACCGCGCCGTAGAGGACGAAGCAGATCGCGTCCAGCACCGTCGACTTGCCCGAGCCGGTCGGCCCGACCAGGGCGAAGAAGTCGGCGTCGGTGAAGTCGACCGTCGTCTCGTCGCGGAAGACGGTGAAGCCGGCCAGGTCCAGCCGCATCGGTCGCATCAGCGCTCCACCTCCTCCAGCAGCTCGTCGAAGAGGTCTCGGACCCCGTCGTCCTCGTGGCCCCGGCTGCCCAGGTAGTCGGCGAACAGCTCCCGGGGTGAGCGGCCGGCCCGCTGGGCGACCCGGGTGCCGCTGCCCGGGGTGGGCAGCAGCTCCGGGTCGATGCGGATCTCCAGCGCGCGGGGGAACAGCTCCTGCACCTCCTCCCGCAGCCCGGCCCGGGGCTGTTCCCGGACGAACACCCGCAGCCAGCCCTCCGGTGGGTCCGCCGCAGCCAACTGGGCGAGGGTGCCGCGGACCGTGCGCAGCGGCACCGCCGCCGCCACCGGCACCTCCCGGATCCGGGCGGCCGAGGTGGCGCCCACCTCGACCAGCGTCACCGAGCAGACGTTCTCCTGCTCGCCGAAGTCGACCGCGATGGGGCTGCCGCTGTAGCGGATCGGGCACGGCCCGATCACCCGCTGGGACCGGTGCAGGTGCCCCAGCGCCACGTAGTGCGCGGTGCCGGGGAAGACCGACGCGGGCACGGCGTACCCGAGGACGGTGTGCGCGTCGCGCTCGCCGCCGCCGGTGCTCGCCCCGACCACGGTGAGGTGGGCGGTGACCAGGTGCACCCGGTCCGGCTCGGTGAACCCCTCGGTCAGCTTGGCCAGCACCCGGCCGAGGTGGTCGGCGTACGTCTGGGTGGCCTCGGCGGCGGTCAGCTCGTACATCTCCACCGCGCGGACGGCGTACCGCTGGGACAGGAACGGCAGCGCGGCGAGCTGCCAGCGTTCGCCCGTGGCGGTGACCCCGTCGACGACGTGCTCGGCGGGATTCTCCCGGACCCCGCCGCGCAGGGTGATGCCGGCCGCCTCGGCCCAGGGGCGCAGCGCGTCGAGGGCGTTGCCGTTGTCGTGGTTGCCGCCGATCGCCACCACGTCGGCCCCGGTCCGCCGCAGCGCGGTCAACGCCCGGGTGACCAGCCGGGTCGCCTCCGGGCTGGGGGCGGCCGTGTCGTAGAGGTCACCGGCGACGATGACCAGGTCGGGGCGTTCGGCGTGGGCGATCTCGATGACCCCGGCGAGCACCTGCTTGTGCTCCTCGGCCCGGGACTGCCCCTTGAGCACCTTGCCGACGTGCCAGTCGGAGGTGTGCAGGATCTTCATGGCGGCCGGCCCCCTAGAACGGAATGTCGTCGTCGACGCCGCCCGAGCCGACCACGGCGAACGGGTCGATCGAGCCGGTGATCGAGCGCAGCGTCTCCGACGGGGCCCGGCCGGCCTCGGACACCCGGGTCGCCCACGCGGGGAAGGGGAACTCCAGGCACAGCGGGACCGGGATGTCGGGCTGGTTGACGAACATGGTGCCCGGCTTGGCCAGCAGGGCGCGTTGCCGCTGGGCCGGCGGGAGGAAGCCGTACTCGGGGCGGGACGCCTCGGCCGGGTCGAGCCGGCCGACCACCCGGATCGCCGAGTTGGTGACGATCCGCCGTTCGACCTCGCTGGCCGTCTGCTGCGCGCCGACCAGGATCACCCCGAGCGAGCGGCCCCGCTCGGCGATGTCGAGCAGCACCTCCTTGATGGGGGAGGAGCCCTCGCGGGGGGCGTACTTGTTCAGCTCGTCGAGGACGACGAAGAGCAGCGGCTTGGCGGTGCCGGCCTTCTCCTTGCGTTCGAACTCGCCGCGCAGCGTCACGCCGACCACGAAACGCTGTGCGCGGTCCGGCAGGTTGTGCAGGTCGACGACGGTGACCTGGGCGCTCTCGGCGGTGTTGATGGAGTGCGGGCGGCGGGTGGCCAGGTCGCCGCGGATCAGCCGGCCGAGGTCCTTCTTGCTGCCGATCAGCCGGCGGGCGAACGCGTTGACCGTGCCCAGGCCGACCGCGCTGCCCGCCCAGTCGCCCCGGGTCTCGTCGTCGTTGAGCTGCTCGACGACGTGGTCGACCAGGTCGGCGTAGGAGCCGAGGCGCACCCCGTCGACGCTGACCCCACCGTCGGCGGGTTGGGCGTAGCGGGCCAGGTGGGCGGTGACCGAGTGCACCACCATCGTGTACTGCTGGCGTTCGTCGTCGGCGTCGGCGAAGACGTACGGCAGGAGGCGGTCGGCGCAGAACTCGCTCAGCGTCCAGTAGAAGGCGTCGACGCCGGTGAGCCGGCTGCTCACGTCGGGGGTGCCGGAGGCGTCGCCGACCCGGGGCGGGGCGTAGACCCGCACGTCGGGGAACGCGCCGGCGGCCAGCCCCAGCTTCGCGTACGCGGCCCGGGTGGTGTCGTCGAGGCGGGCGTTCGGGTGGTCGAGGAAGAGCAGGTCCTCGCCCTTGACGTTGAAGATCAGCGCCTTGGCGTTGACCGCGTCGCCGCCGAGCACCCCGGAGCGGAACACCGAGTAGAGCAGGAAGGTGGCGAAGCTGGTCTTGGTGGCGACCCCGGAGATGCCGGAGATCGACACGTGCGCGCCCCGGCTGCCGTCGAGGAAGTCGGCGTTGAGGTAGACCGGGACGCCGTCGCGGCCCATCCCCATCGGGATGCGCCGTTCCATCCGGTCGAAGTGCAGCGCGCGGGCGCGGGCGTCGCCCTCGGCCCGGTGCACGGTGGCACCCGGCGCGGGCGGCACGTACAGCTCGGGGTCGACCCGGGTGGTGGTGATCTCGGCGGCCTCCTGCACCTGGGCGGGGAGGGTGCCGTCGGCGATGGCGAAGACGTCCGACTCGAACTGGGCGCCCTCGTGCCGCGCGCGGACCTGGGTGACCACCCCGGCGATGGTGACCGGCTCCCGGTCGGGCAGGTCGCGTCGGGTGACCACGACGTCGTCGAGCTGGAGGTAGCTGCCGGGCGAGACGGCCGTCCAGAACTGCAACGGGGTGGCGTCGGCGGTGCCGAGCACCCGGCCGACGGGCTCGCCGGGGCTGTCGATCCGGCCGTCGGTCCGGTCGTCGGTCATCCGCGGGCTCCGGTCAGCTGGTCGTCTCGGTCAGGGCGCACGCCCTGCATCCTGCCCGAGGAGTGCGACAGGTTGCCACGCGACGCGGCGGACGCCACCGGCGGGCCGTCGTCGACGTCCGGCCGACCGCCGTCGTCGCCGCCGATTCGGTGACCGCAAGGGACGGTGTGATCACCATCGGTCGACTTTTTCCCGCGCGGCGGTGGTGTTTGCGCAGGTGGCGGACTCGGCGGGAATCCGGAGAAAAAAATCCCCGCGCAGGGCGTGACAGAAACCGACCGGTTGGGCTCAGAATAGCCACAGCCGACATCGAGGATCTTCTTCCTTCGGTGCCGGTCGTCACGTCCGTAACCTGCGGACACGTGACCGGCCCACGGTGAATGACCGGCGGGCCGCCGTCAGTCGGCACCCCCCCGACTGTCCCTGTGGAGGCAGAACCCCCATGCGCCGAACCCCCCTGCTGAGCGGCCTCGCCACGGCCGCTCTCCTGGCCACCGCCGTCACGGTGCCCACCGCGGCCACCGCCGCGCCCGCCGGCCCCTCCGCCGACCCGTTCACCCGCGCGGTCGCCCAGCTCAAGGCCCACTCCGGTGCCGGCCTCGCCGCCGACGGGCAGACGTTCACCCCGCGCAACGTGGTGACCGACGCCGACGGCACCGAGCACGTCCGGCTCAACCGCTACTCCGACGGCCTGCCCGTCCTCGGCGGCGAGGTGGTCGTCCACCTCGGCAAGGGCGACTCCTGGCGCGGCGCCACCCACGGCCTCGCCGCCGCCCCGCAGCGCTCCCCGCAGGCCAAGCTCAGCGAGGCCGCCGCCGGCAAGATCGCCTTCGCCGCGTCGACCGCCACCGGCCGCTCGGTCGCGGGCGCGCAGCTGGTCTTCGACGCCGGTGCGACCGCGACCGCCCTCGCCTACGAGGTGGTGGTGGCCGGCACCCACGCCGACGGCACCCCGAGCGAGCTGCACGTGCTGGTGGACGCCACCACCGGCGCGGTCCGCGACTCGTGGGAGGGCGTGCAGCGGGAGGGCACCGGCAACACCTTCCACTCCGGCACGGTCTCGGTCGGCAGCACCCAGTCCGGCAGCACCTACCAGCTCACCGATGCGGCCCGGGGCAACCACCGCACCTACGACCTCAACGGCCGGACCATCGGCACCGGCACCCTGGTCGCCAGCACCAACAACGTGTTCGGCGACGGCACCCTGAGCAACCGGCAGACCGCCGCCGCCGACGCCGCCTTCGGCGCGCAGAAGACCTGGGACTACTACAAGAGCGCGCACGGCCGCAACGGCATCCGCAACGACGGTGTCGGCGCGTACAGCCGGGTGCACTACAGCAGCAACTACGCCAACGCCTTCTGGCAGGACTCCTGCTTCTGCATGACCTACGGCGACGGCGGCTCCGGCTGGTACCCGCTGACCTCGCTGGACGTGGCCGGGCACGAGATGACCCACGGCGTCACCAGCAACACCGCCGGGCTGCGGTACAGCGGCGAGTCGGGCGGCCTCAACGAGGCCACCAGCGACATCTTCGGCACCCTGGTCGAGTTCTACGCGGCCAGCGCCAAGGACCCGGGCGACTACCTGATCGGGGAGAAGCTGCGCAGCACCGGCGCCCCGCTGCGCTACATGGACAAGCCCTCCAAGGACGGCAAGTCGGCGGACTGCTGGAGCAGCTCGGTGGGCGGCCTGGACGTGCACTACTCCTCGGGTGTGGCGAACCACTTCTTCTACCTGCTCGCGGTGGGTAGCGGCACCTCGTCGTACGGCACCAGCACGACCTGCAACGGCACCACGGTCGCCGGCATCGGCAACACCAAGGCCGGGGCGATCTGGTACCGGGCGCTGACCCGCTACATGACCTCCACCACCAACTACAAGGGCGCCCGGACGGCGACCCTGTCGGCCGCGACCGACCTGTACGGCGCGACCAGCACCGAGTACAAGGCGGTCGCCGCCGCCTGGGCGGGCGTGAGCGTCAGCTGACCCCGGTCGGCGTCGACCCGCCGACCCTGGACGTCCCAACGCGCGGGGCGTGGGCACACCGACCTGGTGGCCCACGCCCCGCGCCGCGTCCGGGGGAGGCGACCGTTCAGCCGGCGGGCGCGGCCCCGGCGGGGCCGACGTCGGGCGCGTCGCGGGCGTACCGCAGCATGAGTACGCCGTCGGCGGCGGCCAGCGTGTGCCGCAGCGGCAGCGGGCGGGGCGGGCTGGCCGGGCCGGCCGTGATCCGTCCCGGGCCGGCCCCGGCCAACAGGGGGGCGACGGTGACGCAGAGTTCGTCGACGAGGTCGGCGGCGGTGAGCGCGCCGAACAGGTGCGGGCCGCCCTCGCAGAGCAGTTGCCCCAGCCCCCGCTCGCGCAGCGCGGCCAGGCCGGCGGCGAGGTCGACGTCGTCCCGGCCGACCCGGACCAGGTCGACGGCGTCGCCGAGGCCCGGCGGCGCGACGGCCGTCCCGGTGGTCATCACCACCGGGCGCACCGGCGCGTCGGCGAACGCGGCCTGGGTCGGGTCGAGCCGCAGCGACCGGGACACCACCACCAGCGTCGGGTACTCGGCCAGGCCGTGTGCGCGCCGCCAGGCCCGGCGTTCCGCGCTCAGCCGCACCGCCCGGTAGCCCTCGTGACGCAGCGTGCCGGCGGCCACCAGCAGCCCGTCGCAGAGCATCCGGAGCAGGCCGAAGACCCGCTTGTCCGGCTCGCCGGACAGGCCGGCGGAATAGCCGTCCAGGGTGACCGCGCCGTCCGCGCTGGACACGAAGTTGACCCGCAGCCGGGGGGTGTCGGCGCGGGCGTAGAGCGCGGTCAGCGCGGCGTCGTCCAGCGGGCCGTCGGCGGGGGTGGGCCAGATCCGCCGGATCGGGATTCCGACGCTCATTCGCCGGCCGGACCGGTGACCGGAGGGGTGGGTGCGGGGGTACGGTGCTGACAGTCGCACCACTTCCGGCCGGGGCAGTCGTCGTGCCGCCGCTGTCGGCACGCTCGGCAGATCATGCCGGCAGCCTATGCGGTGGGTGGAGGGGGCAACATGTCACGTCAGATCTTCCAGCTGAAGGTGTCCCTCACCGGGGTGCGTCCGTCGGTCTGGCGGCGGGTACTGGTGCCCGGCGGCTACACCCTCGACCGGCTGCACCGGGTGGTGCAGCACGCGATGGGCTGGCGGGACTGCCACCTGCACGCGTTCGAGATCGACGGGGTGCAGTACGGCGAGCCCGACCCGGACGCCGAGCCGGCGGTGCGCGACGAACTGGACACCCGGCTGGACGCGGTGGCCGGCAAGGGCAGCCGGTTCGGCTACGTCTACGACTTCGGCGACTGGTGGGAGCACGAGCTGGTGGTGGAGGACGTCCTCGCCGCCGACCCGGACGAGCGTTACCCGAGCTGCCCGCAGGGGGCACGGGCCTGCCCGCCGGAGGGGGTCGGCGGCCCGGCCGGGCAGCTCCTGCTGCTGACGGCGCTGGCCGATCCGCACCATCCGGAGCATGTCACGATGCGGGACTGGGCGGGCCCCGGGCACGACCCGACGGCGTTCGACGCCGGGCGGGCGACCACCCTGCTGCGCCGCTTCTGTTGAGCTGCGTCCCCGCCGGGTCATCACATCAGGCGGGGTAAACGCGATAGCTGGTAACGATCTGGGAACGCTCCCAACGGTCTATTGACACCCCCGACACCTCCCGGCAATCTCATGGGAGCGTTCCCAAGGGCGTGGCGCGGATCACCCGCGACCATCCCAGACCGATCGGCGATCACCGCCGGACCGGCCGGGACGTGCGACAGCACCCCCCACCACACACCACCCAGCCTCACCATCGAAAAGGGGTCAGGATGAGCGTCACCACGCGGCGTAACCGGTTCGCGGTCGCCGCCCTGGCCGCAGTAACCGCCATCGGCGGTCTCGCGGCCTGCGGCAAGGACGACGAGCCGAAGGAGGCCGGCGGCAAGCCCAGCAAGCTGGTCGTCGACACCTTCGGTGAGTTCGGATACGACGAGATCGTCAAGCAGTACGAGAAGGACACCGGCATCAAGGTCGAGCTGCGCAAGACCGCGCAGCTCAACGAGTACCGGCCGAAGGTGGTCCGGGCGCTGGCCACCGGCAAGGGCGCGGCGGACGTGACCGCGCTCGAAGAGGGCATCCTCAACGAGTTCAAGACCAACCCCGCGAACTGGGCCGACCTGACCCCGCTGATCGCCGACCACAGCAAGGAATACCTGCCGTGGAAGTGGGAGCTGGGCAAGGCGGCGGACGGCCGGCTGATCGGCCTGCCGACCGACGTCGGCAGCCTCGGCGTCTGCTACCGCAAGGACCTGTTCGCCGCGGCCGGGCTGCCGACCGAGCGGGACCAGGTGGCGGCGCTCTGGCCGGACTGGAACGCCTTCATCGAGACCGGCAAGAAGTACCGCGCGGCCACCAACAAGGGCCTGATCGACTCGGCCACCACCGCCGCCAGCGCGGTCATGGTGCAGCAGGGCGGTGACCTGTTCTACGACAAGGAGGACAACGTCATCGCCGACAAGAGCGCCGCGGTGAAGACCGCGTGGGACACCGCGGTCGCGATGTCCGACGCGAAGATCTCCGCGAAGAGCGCCACCTGGTCGCCCGAGTGGTCGGCCGGCTTCAAGCAGGGCACCTTCGCGGCCACCTTCTGCCCGTCGTGGATGCTCGGTATCGTCGCCGACAACTCCGGCCCGGAGAACAAGGGCAAGTGGGACCTGGCGCCGGTTCCCGGCGGCGCGGGCAACTGGGGCGGCTCCTGGCTCGCCGTGCCGGCCCAGAGCAAGTACCCCAAGGAGGCGGCCAAGCTCGCCGAGTACCTGACCAACGCGAAGAGCCAGGTCGAGGCGTTCAAGCTCAAGGGCCCGCTGCCGACCAACCTCGAGGCGCTGAAGAACCCGGAGTTCACCGGCTACACCAACGAGTACTTCAGCGGCGCGCCGACCGGCAAGATCTTCGGTGAGAGCGTCGAGAAGATCCAGCCGCTGCACCTCGGCCCGAAGCACCAGGCGATCAAGGAGAACGCGTTCGAGCCGGCCCTGCGCTCGTACGAGAACGGGCAGTCCCCCAAGGACAAGGCCTGGGAGCAGTTCCTCAAGGACGCCAAGACCCAGGGCGCCTTCTGATCACTGCACCACCACCGGCGGTGGCGTCCGGGCATGTCCCGGGCGCCACCAATGGCGTCCCGTTCCACGTACCGCCCGCCTCACCGGCCCCGCCGGAGCCGGGAAAGGACCCCGCATGAGCCTCTCGGCCACGACGGCGCCGCCGTCGCCCAGCGCCCCACCCCCCACACCTCCCCGGCGGCGCAGCCGGGCGATCACCCTGAACCGCCTCGACCTGAAGCTCTCGCCCTACCTCTACATCGCGCCGTTCTTCGTGGTCTTCGGCATCTTCGGGTTCTACCCGATGCTGCGTACCGCGTGGATGTCGCTGCACGACTGGGACCTCATCGGCGACCACAGCTTCATCGGGTTCGACAACTACACCCGGCTGTTCACCGACGAGTACTTCTGGAACGCCACGATCAACACGTTCGGCATCTTCATCCTGTCGACGATCCCGCAGTTGCTCCTGGCGCTGTTCCTGGCCACCATGCTCAACCGCACCTTCCTGCGGGCCCGGACGCTGTTCCGGATGGCCATCTTCATGCCCAACGTGGTGTCCGTCGCCGCGGTGGCGATCGTGTTCGGGATGCTCTTCCAGCGCGACTTCGGTCTGATCAACTGGATGCTCAGCCTGTTCGGCGTCGACGCGGTCGACTGGGACGCCCAGAAGTGGAGTTCCTGGACGGCCATCGCCTCCATGGTCAACTGGCGGTGGACCGGCTACAACACGCTGATCCTGCTGGCCGGCATGCAGGCCATCCCGAAGGACCTCTACGAGGCCGCCGCGATCGACGGCGCGAACCAGTGGAAGCAGTTCTGGCGGATCACCCTGCCGATGCTGACCCCCACCTTCGTCTTCGTGGTCACCCTGTCCACCATCGGTGGGCTCCAGCTCTTCACCGAGCCGCTGGTCTTCGGCAACGGCAACATCATCGGTGGCGACCAGCGCGAGTTCCAGACGCTGGCGATGTACATGTACGAACTCGGTATCGAGAACCTCAGCTCCGCCGGCTACGGCGCCGCGGTGGCCTGGGCCATGTTCGTCATGATCGCCCTGGTCTCGCTGGTGAACTTCCTGCTCGTCCGCCGTTCGGTGAAGTGAGGACCGCGCCGTGAACAAGGCATCCCAGCGCCTCTGGCGCACCAGTCCGCTGCTCTACATCGCGCTCGTCGTCGCGGTGCTCTTCTCGGTCTACCCGTTCTACTACATGGTGGTCATCGCCACCCGTAGCCTCGACCAGATCAACGACGTGCCGCCGCCGTTCACCCCGGCCGGCGAGTTCGGCGCGAACTTCGGCCGGGTGCTCGACAACCCGGCGGCGAACTTCCTCACCGGCCTGCTCAACTCGGTGATCGTCTCCGCGGTGGTGACCGTCTCCGTGGTGATCACCGGGTCGCTGGCCGGCTTCGCCTTCGCCAAGCTGCGGTTCCGGGGCCGCAACGCCCTGCTGCTGACGATCATCGTGACCATGATGATCCCGACCCAGCTCGGCCTGATCCCGCTCTGGGGCATGATCCAGGACCTCGGCTGGTACGACACCCTCTACGCGGTGACCGTGCCCTTCCTGGTCAGCGCCTTCGGCGTGTTCATGATGCGGCAGTACGCCATCCAGGCCATCTCCGACGAGCTGATCGAGGCGGGTCGGGTCGACGGCGCCAGCACCTTCCGGATCTTCTGGAACATCGTGCTGCCGGCGCTGCGCCCCGCCGCGGCCGTGCTCGGCCTGCTCACCTTCATGGAGACCTGGAACTCCTACCTCTGGCCGTACGCCGTGCTCACCCCCGAGAACCCGACCCTGCAGGTGTCGCTGGCGTTCCTGTCGTACGCCTACTACACCGACTACTCGCAGGTGTTCGCCGCGACCGCCATCGGCACCGTGCCGCTGGTGATCGTGTTCATCGTGTTCGGCCGCCAGATCATCGGCGGCATCATGGAAGGCGCCGTCAAGTCGTGAGCAACCCGACCCACCCGCCCGCCGTCGGCGTACTCGACCAGGGGCCGGAACTGACCTTCCCGCCCGGCTTCCTGTGGGGCGCGGCGACCGCCGCGTACCAGATCGAGGGGGCCGCCGCCGAGGGCGGCCGGACCCCGTCGATCTGGGACACGTTCAGTCACACCGAGGGGCGGGTGGTCTCCGGGCACACCGGGGACGTGGCCTGCGACCACTACCACCGGATGCCCGACGACGTCCGGTTGATGGCCGAGCTGGGCCTCAAGTCGTACCGGTTCTCGGTCTCCTGGCCGCGGGTGCAGCCCGGCGGCACCGGCGGCGTCAACCAGGAGGGCCTGGACTTCTACCGGCGGCTGGTCGACGAGCTGCTGGCCAACGGCATCGAGCCGTGGCTCACCCTCTACCACTGGGACCTGCCCCAGCCGCTCGAGGACGCGGGCGGCTGGCCGGTCCGGGACACCGCCGGTCGGTTCGCCGACTACGCGTCCCTGGTCGCGGACGCCGTCGGGGACCGGGTGAAGTACTGGACCACGCTCAACGAGCCGTGGTGCTCGGCGTTCCTCGGCTACGGCTCCGGGGCGCACGCCCCCGGGCGTTCCGACGGGGCGGACTCGGTCCGGGCCGGGCACCACCTCATGCTCGGTCACGGGCTCGCCGTGCAGGCCCTGCGGGCGAAGCTGCCGCAGGCCCAGCTCGGTGTCACGGTCAACCTCTACCCGGTGACCCCGGCCAGCGACGACCCGGGCGACGTCGACGCCGCCCGCCGGATCGACGGGTTGGCCAACCGGTTCTTCCTCGACCCGCTGCTGCGCGGGTCGTACCCGGCGGACCTGACCGCCGACCTGGCCGAGGTGACCGATTTCGGACACGTCCGCGACGGTGACCTGGAGATCATCTCCACTCCGCTGGACCTGGTCGGGATCAACTACTACAGCCGGCACGTGGTGGCCGCGCCGGTCGCCGGTGAGGAGCCGGACAAGTACTGGCGGGCGCCGTCCTGCTGGCCGGGCAGCGAGGACGTCCGGTTCGTCACCCGGGGTGTCCCGGTCACCGACATGGACTGGGAGATCGACGCCCCAGGCCTGGTGGAGACGCTGCGGCGGGTCCACGAGGAGTACACTGACCTGCCGCTCTACGTAACCGAGAACGGCTCGGCGTTCGTCGACACCGTGCAGGACGGTCGGGTCGACGACGTCGACCGGTTGGCCTACTTCGACGCCCACCTGCGGGCCTCGCACGAGGCGATCGCGGCCGGGGTGCCCCTGCGGGGGTACTTCGCCTGGTCGCTGATGGATAATTTCGAGTGGGCCTGGGGTTACACCAAGCGCTTCGGGATGATCTGGATCGACTACGACACCCAGGCCCGTATCCCCAAGTCCAGCGCCAGGTGGTACGCCGAGGTGATCCGACGCAACGGTCTGGCCGCACAATAGGCAGAGGCCAGCCAGCATTCCGGACGGCCCCGCCGCGCCGCCCGCCCCCGGGGGCGGACGGCGGGGACCGTCCGACGTCGGAGGAGCAGACGATGACAACGCAACGCACCCGGTCACTCGGGCGCCCGACCCTCGACGCGGTCGCCGCCCGCGCGGGTGTCGGGCGGGGCACGGTCTCCCGGGTGGTCAACGGCTCACCCCAGGTCAGCCCGGAGGCCCGGGCCGCCGTCCAACAGGCCATCGCCGAACTGGGGTACGTCCCGAACCGGGCGGCACGGGCGCTGGTCACCCAGCGGACCGACTCGGTGGCCCTGGTGGTCTCCGAGTCGGGGGAGCGGGTCTTCACCGAGCCGTTCTTCGCCGGCATCGTCCGGGGCGTCAGCTCCGGCCTGCTGGAGACCCCGCTGCAACTCTGGCTCGCCATGGTGCAGTCCCCGATCGAACGGGAACGGGTCGAGAACCACCTGACCAACCAGCACGTCGACGGGGTCCTGCTGCTGTCGCTGCACGACTCCGACCCGCTGCCCACCCTGCTGGAGGAGCGCGACCTGCCCACCGTGCTCGGCGGCCGGCCGGCCCGGATGCTGCGCCCCGGGGCGCGGCCGTCGTGGTTCGTCGACGTCGACAACGTCGGCGGCGCCCGCAACGCGGTGCAGCACCTGGCCCGGCAGGGCCGCCGCCGGATCGCCACCATCGCCGGCCCGCAGGACATGGGCGCCGGCCTGGCCCGCCTGGTCGGCTACCGGGAGGCGGTGGAGTCCACCGTCGGGATGCTCGACCCCCGCATGATCGCCTACGGGGACTTCAGCGAGGGCAGCGGCGCGGCGTGCATGCGCCGGCTGCTGGAGGCCTGCCCCGAGTTGGACGCGGTCTTCGTCGCCTCCGACCTGATGGCGTTCGGCGCGCTGCGGACGCTGCGCGAGTCGGGCCGGCGGGTGCCCGAGGACGTGGCGATCATCGGGTTCGACGACTCGCCCGTCGCCCAGCAGGCCGACCCGCCGTTGACCACGGTCTTCCAGCCGGTGGAGGAGATGGGCCGGCAGATGGCCCGGCTGCTGGTGGCCCGCATCCGGGGCGACGAGATCCCCACCCCGCACATCCTGCTGGACACCGAACTCATCCAGCGTGCCTCCACCTGAAACGCTTCGACACCTCCGACCTCCACCTCCGGGCCGCCGTCGGGTGGCCCGACGCGCCGGTGGCCCCGGCTCAGGGCCAACGGCCCAGGCTCAGGACCAGCGGCGCAGTTCCCGCCTGGCCAGGGACGCGCGGTGCACCTCGTCCGGGCCGTCGGCGAGCCGCAGGGTGCGGGCCTGGGCCCAGAGCCCGGCGAGCGGGGTGTCCTGACTGACCCCGGCACCGCCGTACCCCTGGATCGCCTTGTCGATCACCCACTCGGCCATCGCCGGGGTAGCGATCTTGATGGCCTGGATCTCGGTGTGCGCGCCCTTGTTGCCGACGGTGTCCATCAGCCAGGCGGTCTTGAGCACCAGCAGCCGGGCCTGCTCGATCCGTACCCGGGACTCGGCGATCCACTCCCGGACCACGCCCTGCTCGGCGAGCGGCCGACCGAACGCGATCCGCTCGTTGGCCCGCCGGCAGAGCAGCTCCAGGGCCCGCTCGGCCATCCCGACCAGGCGCATGCAGTGGTGGATGCGGCCCGGCCCGAGCCGGGCCTGGGCGACCGCGAACCCGCCCCCCTCGGCGCCGACCAGGTTCTCCACCGGCACCCGGACGTCAACGAAGTCGATCTCGGCGTGCCCGCCGTGCGGGGCGTCGGTGTAGCCGAAGACCGTCATGCCCCGCCGGACGTGCACCCCCGGGGTGTCCCGGGGCACCAGCACCATGCTCTGCTGGCGGTGCCGGTCGGCGTCCGGGTCGGTCTTGCCCATCACGATGAACAGCCCGCACCGGGGGTCCATCGCCCCGGACGACCACCACTTGCGCCCGTTGACCACGTAGTGGTCGCCGTCGCGGACGATCCGGGTGGCGATGTTGGTGGCGTCGGAGGAGGCCACCTCGGGCTCGGTCATGCAGAACGCCGAGCGGATCTCGCCGGCCAGCAGCGGGGTGAGCCACCTGTCGCGCTGGGCCCCGGTGCCGAACTCGGCGAGCAGTTCCATGTTGCCGGTGTCCGGGGCGGCGCAGTTGACCGCCTCGGGGGCCAGGTGCGGGCTGCGCCCGGTCAGCTCGGCGAGCGGGGCGTACTGGAGGTTGGTCAGCCCGGCGCCGTAGCGCGGATCGGGCAGGAAGAGGTTCCACAGGCCGCGCCGTCGCGCCTCGACCTTCAGCTCGTCGAGCACCGGGGACCGCGACCACGGGTCACCCGCCGCAACGACCTGCGCGGCGTGCACCGCCTCGGCCGGCAGGACGCACTCGTCCAGGAACGCGCCGAGCCGCTCCCGCAGCTCGACGGTACGGGCGTCGTAGTCGAAGTCCATCAGTTCCCCCTGACCGCGCGCAGACCGTGTTCCACCAGGGGCGTCACCATGTCGCCGATCCGGTCGAACCCACCGCCGAGGGTCTGCCCCAGGGTGTGCCGGTAGTGGATGCCCTCGCAGATCACCGCGAGCTTGAAACAGCCGAGGGCCAGGTGCCAGTGCAGCGGCCCCACGTCGACGCCGCTGCGGTCGGCGTACCGGGCGATCAGCTCGCCGCCGGTGGGGAAGCCGGCGCGCGGGCCGAGCCCGTCGGCGACCGGGTTGCCCTCGGCGAGGTCGCTGTCGCCGAGCACGTCCCAGTACGTCAGCAGCAGCCCGAGGTCGGCCAGCGGGTCGCCCAGGGTGGCCATCTCCCAGTCCAGCACCGCCCGGACCGACACCGGGTCGACCGTGGTGAGCAGGTTGTCCAGCCGGTAGTCGCCGTGCACGATCCGGCCGGCGTTCGCCCCCTCGGGCACCGAGGCGGCCAGCGCGTCGCGCAGCTCGTCCACCCCGGGCAGCTCACGGCTGCGGGACCGGTCGAGCTGGCCGGCCCAGCGTCGTACCTGCCGGCCGAGGTAGCCCTCCGGACGGCCGAAGTCGGCCAGCCCCACCTCGGCCGGGTCGACGGTGTGCAGCGCGGCGAGGGTGTCCATCATCGCCCAGGCCAGGTCGCGGCGTTGCCCGGCGGTGAGCGGGTCGGTCTGGGCCCGGGTGCGCAGCACCTCGCCCGGCACCCGGCTCATCAGGTAGAAGGGTGCCCCGATCACCGCCGGGTCGACGCACAGCAGCACCGCCTCGGGCACCGGCACGGCGGTCGGCGCGAGCGCGGCGATCACTAGGTGTTCGCGGGCCATGTCGTGCGCGGTGGCCAGCACGTGCCCCAGCGGCGGACGGCGCAGCACCAGCTCGCGCCCGCCGCAGTGCAGCAGGTAGGTCAGGTTGGACTTGCCGCCGGTGATCAGGCTGGCCCGCAACGGCCCGTCGGCCAGCTCCGGCCGGTGCGCGGCCAGCCACCCGGCCAACCGGTCGAGATCGAGCCCGCGCGGGGTCGGGTCGCCGGGGGAGCCGCCGTCGTGGGACACGTCGACGGCCGGCTCGGTCATCCGCATAGTTGATGGCAGGTCAGCCGGGTTGTCAAGGTCAGCGATTTTCCGCCCGGGACATGCCACGGCAACAGGGGCGAAATGGTCAACCGGCAGGCTGGGGACCAGCCTGCCGGCCGTGTGCGGTCGGCCCGCCGAGCGGAGGGACAGACATGTTGCTGAGAGTTCGGGTGACCCTGCCGGACCGACCCGGGACACTCGGCCAGGTGGCCCGCACGCTCGGCGTCTCCGGGGCGGACATCGTCCAGGTCGTGGTGCTGGAACGGCTCGGCGGCCGGGCGGTGGACGACTTCACCGTGGTCTGGCCCGGCGCCGCCCGGGTCGAGGGGCTGCTCGCGGGGCTGGCCGCCATCCCCGGGGTGCGCGTCGACGGGGTGTGGCGGGCGATCGGCGCGCCGACCACCACCGGTCAGGACGCCGAACTGCTCGCCCAGGTGGCGGCGAACCCCACCGACGGGGTGGCCACCCTGGTCGACGCGGTGCCGGGGCTGCTCGCGGCGGACTGGGCGGTGGCGGCCGTCGTACCGGTGGACTGGGCCTCGCGGGCCGGCGCGGGGACGGCGACCGTCGGGCACGCCAGCTGGCGCGCGCCCGAGCCGCCCCGGCTGCCCGAGGTGACCCCGCTGCGGGCCCGCACGTTGACCATGGCCGACGGCACGCACTACGCGATCGCGCCGTTCGGTCGGGCCGGGCTGGTGCTGGTGGTCGCCCGGGACCACACCGAGCCGCTGACCGCCGCCGGGTTCCACGCCACCGAGGTGGACCGGCTCGCCCAGTTGGTCCGGGCCAGCGCGGTGATCCTCGGCGACCGGCTCGACCTGGTCGGCCCGCAGTCGGTGACCACCGTCACCTGACCTGGGCGGACGGTTGCCGGTGCGACACCGCCGGGCAACGCCACGGCAACAGGCCGCGGGCAGGCTTCGTGCTGGGGAAGGGAGTGGACATGGCGCTGTGGCGGGTTCGCGCGACCGTGGACGACCGGCCGGGATACCTGTCGGTCCTCACCGCGAGTCTCGCGTTGCGGGGGGTCAACATCCTCACCGTGCAGGTGCACACCACCGAGGTCGGCGCGGTGGACGACTTCCTCGTCGACGCGCCGGACACCCTCGACGAGGCGGATCTGATCGCCGCCGTCGAGCGGGGCCGGGGCCGGGACTGCTGGGTCGCCCGCAGCGAGGCGCGGGGCCTGGCCGACCAGCCGACCCGGGTGCTCGGGCTGGCCACCCGGCTGGTCGGTGACCCGGAACTGGCGGGTGAGGTGCTCCGGGCCACGCTCGGCGCGGACGAGGTGACCTGGCGGCCGACGGCTGCCGGCGGGCACGACGCGGTGGGCACCACGACCATGCTGTTGACCGACCCGGCCGGCGGCTCGTACGAACTGCGCCGGCAGGCGCCCAGCTTCACCCCGGCCGAGTACGCGCGGGCGCAGGCGCTCGTCGAGTTGGCGGCGGCGGTGGCCCGGCGGGAGGCCGACCGGGTGGTCCTGGTGCTGCCCGACGGGGCCGAGCTGACCGTCCGGCCGGCGACCGCCGACGACCTGGCGGCCGTGGTCGACCTGCACGAGCGCTGCTCGGCGTCCAGTCGGCAGCGGCGCTACCTGAGCGGTGCGGCGCTGCCCTCGCCGGCCCGGCTGCGCCGGCTGCTGGAACCGGCCCGGGGGCTGACCCTGGTCGCCACGACGACCGGCTCCGACGGGGCGGCGGAGTCGGTCGTCGCGCTGGCCAACCTGCTCGCCGAGGGCGACGAGGCGGAGGCGGCGCTGCTGGTCCGGGACGACTGGCAGCGGCGTGGGCTGGGCACCGCGCTGCTGCGCCGGCTGCTCGCCCACGCCGAGCGGGCCGGGTTCGCGGCGCTGGTCCTGCACACCCAGGCGGACAACACGCCGATGGTGCGTACGGTGGCCCGGCTGGGCCGGTCCGCGCCGATCGAGCGGGACGGCAGCCTGCTCACCGTGACCGTCGCGTTGGCCGCGCCGGTGGGCGGCGGCCCGGTCGCCGACGGGGCCGGTCGGTCCGGTGCGGCCGTGATCGGTCCCCGGCGGACGAGCGCGACCGGCGGGGTGTGCTGACGACCGGGCACCGCCGATCGAGACAACCCGTGTGGCACCGGGCGGGGGCTTCCTTCCGGTGTGTGGCCGAACTCCGATGCGGAGGACGGTGTACAGGCAGGGCCCCCGGTGCGGGGGCCCTGCCCATGTCCGGGGCCGGTTTCGGGCAGCACCCCGCGCCTGCTCCGGCGGGGTGGCCCGGGGCCGCCGCCTCCCGGACCGGTGGTGGGTGCGCGGCCGGTGGGGTGGCGGTCAGCCGAAGTGGACGCCGGCCCGGCGGTTCCCGGAGACGCAGAACCGGTTGCCCTCGGTGTCGGCGAGGACGACGTACGGCAGTTGGCCGGGCTCCGGCTCGGTGGGGTAGTGCGGCCAGTCGACCCGTTCGGCGCCGAGCCCGCACAGCCGGTCGATCTCGTCGTCGAGGTCCCGGTCGCCCGCGTGCAGGTCGAGGTGGATGCGGGGGAGGTCCGGTACCGGGCTGACGCTGACGTCCATCGCCAGCGGCACCCCGGTGACGCCGGCCGGCGGTTCCAGCACGATCCACCCGTCTCCCGGGTAGCGGGGTGGCCGGCGGACGTACCCGAGCGCTCCGGCCCAGAACGGGCCGGCGCGCCGGTCGTCGGTCACGCCCAGTGACACCTGTTCGATCATCGACATCGATCCAGGCTAGTCCGGCCGGAGCGGTGTCGCCCGGAGAGCTTCTTCCGGTGTCGTCGGGGTTGGCCCCTTCACAAACCGATGACCGAACGATTACATTGGCGCACATCCATGGGAGCGCTCCCGCGACTCCTTCGGTCCTCTCACCACCACCCGCCTCCGGCGACGCCCACCACCCGCGACGCCCCCGTCCCCGCGTCCGGTGGGCGTCGCCGGAGGCACCACCGACAGGAGTTCCGCATGCAGCACCCGAACCGGCCCGGCCGGTCGGGCGCGGGCCGGGCCCGGCTCCGCCGCCTGCTCGCCGCCGGTGCCGCCCTGGCCAGCGGTCTGACTCTCGCCATCGGCGCGCTCCCGCTCACCGCCGGCGCCGCCCCCACCGTCGCCGGACGCGCCGAGGCCGCCGGCACCGGCATGTTCAACTACCCCGAGGCGTTGCAGAAGTCGCTGCTGTTCTACGAGGCGCAGCAGTCAGGCAAGAAGCCGTCCTGGAACCGGGTCTCCTGGCGCGGCGACTCCGCGCTCACCGACGGCGCGGACGTCGGCGTGGACCTCACCGGCGGCTGGTACGACGCCGGTGACCACGTGAAGTTCGGCTTCCCGATGGCGTTCAGCGCCACCATGCTTGCCTGGGGTGCGGTGGAGTACCGCGACGGGTACGTCGCCGCCGGGCAGCTCACCCCGCTGCTGAACAACCTGCGCTTCGTCAACGACTACTTCATTAAGGCGCACCCCTCGGCCAACGTGCTCTACGGGCAGGTCGGCAAGGGCGACGACGACCACAAGTGGTGGGGTCCGGCCGAGGTGCTGCCGATGGCGCGGCCCGCGTACAAGATCGATGCCAGCTGTGGCGGCGCGGACCTGGCGGGGGAGACGGCGGCGGCGATGGCCGCGTCGTCGATGGTGTTCCGGCCCACCGACGCCGCCTACGCCGACAAGCTGCTCACCCACGCCAAGCAGCTCTACACGTTCGCCGACACGGTGCGCAAGAGCTACCACGAGTGCATCACCGACGCGACGAGCTTCTACAAGTCGTGGAGCGGCTACCAGGACGAGTTGGTCTGGGGCGCGATCTGGCTGCACCGGGCCACCGGCGACGCCAGCTACCTGGCCAAGGCCGAGAGCGAGTACGACAAGCTCGGCACCGAGCCGCAGTCCACCACCCGGTCCTACAAGTGGACGATCGCCTGGGACAACAAGCAGTTCGGGGCGTACGTGCTGCTGGCCAACCTGACCGGCAAGCAGAAGTACGTCGACGACGCCAACCGGTGGCTCGACTACTGGACGGTCGGCGTCAACGGTCAGAAGGTGCCCTACTCGCCGGGCGGGATGGCCGTCCTCGACTCCTGGGGCGCGCTGCGGTACGCCGCCAACACCAGCTTCGCGGCACTGGTCTACAGCGACAAGACCACCGACGCCACCCGCAAGGCCCGGTTCCACGACTTCGCCGTCCGGCAGATCAACTACGCCCTCGGCGACAACCCGCGCAACTCCAGCTACGTGATCGGGTTCGGCAAGAACGCGCCGAAGAACCCGCACCACCGCACCGCACACGGCTCCTGGTGGGACAGCCAGACGGTGCCGGTGGAGACCCGGCACGTGCTCTACGGCGCGCTGGTCGGCGGCCCGTCGGCGGCCAACGACGCCTACACCGACAGCCGGTCGGACTACGTGATGAACGAGGTCGCCACCGACTACAACGCCGGTTTCACCTCCGCCCTGGCCCGGCTCTCCCAGGAGTACGGCGGCACCCCGCTCGCCAATTTCCCCACCCCGGAGACCCCGGACATCGCCGAGCTGACCGTGGAGACCACGGTGATGCAGGCCGAGCCCCGGGCCACCGGGCTCAAGGCGATCATCTACAACAAGTCGGCGTTCCCGGCGCGGGCGCTGACCAACGGGAAGTTCCGCTACTACTTCCGCCCCGAGGGCAGCACCGCCGTGCAGGTCACCCCCGGCTACACCCAGGGTTGCCCGTCGCCGTCCACCGCGAAGCAGCTTTCCGGGGACATCTGGTACGTCGAGGTGGACTGCACCGGCCAGACGATCGCCCCGGCCGGGCAGTCACAGCACCGGATGGAGGTGCAGTTCAAGATCGGCGTACCGGAGGGCGGCACCTGGGACCCGACCAACGACCCGTCGTACCAGGCCACCGCCGGCCCGAACCCGAAGGTGCCGCTGTACGCCGGGACCACCCGGGTCTGGGGTGACGAGCCGACCTCGACGCCGACGGACACCACCCCGCCCACCGTCCCCGGCACCCCGGTCGCCTCGGCCATCACCTCCACCGGCATGACGCTGACCTGGCCCGCCTCCACCGACACCGGTGGCAGCGGCCTGGCCGGCTACGACGTCGCCATGGAGCCGGTCGGCAGCGACGTGCGCTCCACCTTCCGCACCACCACCAACAGCCTGACCCTGACCAACCTCTCGCCGGCCAGCAACTACCGGTTCTCGGTCCTGGCCCGCGACGGCGCCGGCAACAGCTCGTTGTGGTCGTCGCCGCTCGCCGTGGCCACCCCGGCGGGCACCGGTTCGGACACCAGCGGGCCGACCCCGCCCGGCACCCCGACCGCGTCGAACATCGGCGCGACCGGGCTCACCCTGAGCTGGACGCCGTCCACCGACAACGTCGGGGTCACCGGTTACCGGGTCTACAAGACGTCCTGGCCGGCCCATCTCGTCGTCGCCACGAGCACCGGCACCACCGCCCAGGTGACCGGGCTGACGCCGGACACCTCGTACGGGCTCTACGTGGTGGCGGTGGACGCGGCCGGCAACCCGTCCACCCCGTCGCCGACGGTCACCGTGCGGACCACCGGGTCGGTGACCCCGCCGCCGACCACGCCTCCGCCGACCACGCCGCCCCCGACCGACCCCGCGTCGTCGTGCAAGGTCGGTTACACCACCAGCGACTGGACCAACGGCTTCACCGCCAGCATCACCGTCACCAACACCGGCACGGCCGCGCTCAACGGCTGGACGCTCGCCTTCAGCTTCCCCAGCACGGGGCAGAAGGTCGGCCAGGGCTGGTCGGCGACGTTCGCCCAGACCGGTACGGCGGTGACCGCGACCAGCATGACCTACAACGGGGCGCTGGCCCCCGGCGCGTCCACCAGCATCGGGTTCAACGGCACCCACACCGGCAGCAACCCGAAGCCGACGAGCTTCACCCTCAACGGGGCGACCTGCACGGTCTCCTGAGCGTCGACGTGACGTGGCCGGCACCGCACCCGCGGTGACCGGCCACGTCGCGTCGGGTCGCACCGGGCCAAAAATGTTCCGAAACTTTTCCGAAACACCTTTGTTCCGGCCGGTGCAAGATGGAAACATCGACGGCACTAGATTTAACAACCGCACACGTCCGGCCGTCCCGCCCCGACGGCCCGGGTGTTGGCCAGCAAGGAGACCACGATGGCAACGAGTCCATCCGTCCAACACGGCGGCAGCCGGCGACGGCGATCGCCCGCCGTCCGGGCGCTGCTCGCCGGCGCGGTCGGCGTCGTGACGGTGGCAGCCGCCGCGGTGATGATGCCGTCGGCGAACGCCGCCGCGAGCACGCTGGGCGCGGCCGCCGCGCAGTCGGGCCGGTACTTCGGCACGGCGATCGCGGCCGGCCGGCTCGGCGACTCGACGTACAGCACGATCGCCGGCCGCGAGTTCAACATGATCACCGCCGAGAACGAGATGAAGCCGGAGGCGACGCAGCCCCAGCGGGGCCAGTTCAACTTCAGCTCCGGTGACCAGATCTACAACTGGGCGACCCAGCGTGGCCTGAAGGTCCGTGGGCACACCCTGGCCTGGCACGCGCAGCAGCCGCCGTGGATGCAGAGCCTCAGCGGCAGCACCCTGCGGCAGGCGATGATCGACCACATCAACGGCGTGATGGGCCACTACAAGGGCAAGCTCGCCGCATGGGACGTGGTCAACGAGGCGTTCAACGAGGACGGCAGCCGCCGGTCGTCGAACCTCCAGAGCACCGGCAACGACTGGATCGAGGTGGCGTTCCGCACCGCGCGGGCCGCCGACCCGTCGGTCAAGCTCTGCTACAACGACTACAACATCGAGAACTGGTCGTACGGCAAGACGCAGGGCGTCTACCGCATGATCCAGGACTTCAAGTCCCGGGGCGTGCCGATCGACTGCGTCGGCCTGCAGACCCACTTCACCGGGGGCAGCTCGCTGCCGAGCAACTTCCAGACCACGCTGTCCAGCTTCGCCGCCCTCGGGGTGGACGTGGCGCTGACCGAGGTCGACGTCACGAACTCCTCGACCACCCAGTACGCCGGGCTGACCCAGGCGTGCCTGAACGTGCCGCGCTGCATCGGCATCACCGTGTGGGGCGTGCGCGACAGCGACTCCTGGCGCTCCAACGAGAGCCCGCTGCTCTTCGACAGCAGCGGCAACAAGAAGGCCGCGTACAACTCGGTCCTCAACGCGCTCAACGCGGCCCCCCCGACCTCCGGGCCGACCACGGGCCCGCCGACCACGACCCCGCCCACCACGACCCCGCCGCCGAGCGGCGGCGCCGGCCGGATCGTCGGCGTGCAGTCGAACCGCTGCATCGACGTGCCGAACGCCACCCAGACCAACGGCACCCGGGTGCAGCTCTACGACTGCAACAGCCAGTCGAACCAGCAGTGGACGTACACCAGCAGCAAGCAGTTGCGGGTCTACGGCACCAAGTGCCTGGACGCCAACGGCGCGGCCACCGCCAACGGCACCGGGATCATCATCTGGGACTGCAACAGCGGGGCCAACCAGCAGTGGAACATCAACGCCAACGGCACCATCAGCGGCGTGCAGTCCGGCCGCTGCCTGGACGTCTGGGGCACCGGCAACGGCCAGCAGGTCCAGTTGTACGACTGCCACGGCCAGACCAACCAGCAGTGGCGCACCGACTTCGCCGGTAGCACCACGCCGCCGACCACGACGCCGCCCACCACGACCCCGCCGCCTACCACGCCCCCGGCGGGCGGCTGCGCCCTCCCGTCGACCTACCGGTGGTCGTCGACCGGCGCGCTGACCAGCCCGAAGAACGGCTGGGTCTCGCTGAAGGACTTCACCAACGTCGTCTACAACGGCAAGCACCTGGTCTACGGCTCGTACGTCAACAGCAGCGGCCAGTACAGCTCGATGAACTTCGGCACGTTCACCAACTGGTCCGACATGGCCTCGGCCAGCCAGAACGGCATGAGCCAGGGCACCGTCGCGCCCACCCTGCTGTACTTCGCCCCGAAGAACATCTGGGTGCTGGCGTACCAGTGGGGGCCGACCTCGTTCAGCTACAAGACGTCGAGCGACCCGACCAACGCCAACGGCTGGTCCTCGGCGCAGACGCTGTCCACCGCCACCCTCCCGGACGCCCCGTACGGTGTGATCGACCAGACCCTCATCGGTGACGACCAGAACATGTACCTGTTCTTCGCCGGGGACAACGGCAAGATCTACCGGTCGAGCATGCCGCTGGGGAACTTCCCGGGCAGCTTCGGTTCGAGCTACACGACGGTCATGACCGACTCGACGAACAACCTGTTCGAGGGTGTCGAGGTCTACAAGGTGGCGGGCCAGAACCAGTACCTGATGCTCGTCGAGGCGATCGGGAGCCAGGGGCAGCGCTACTTCCGCTCGTTCACCTCCAGCAGCCTGGGCGGCTCGTGGACCCCGCAGGCCACCAGCGAGAGCAACCCCTTCGCCGGCAAGGCCAACAGCGGCGCCACGTGGACCAACGACATCAGCCACGGTGACCTGGTCCGCACCAACCCGGACCAGACCAAGACCGTCGACGCCTGCAACCTGCAGTTGCTCTACCAGGGCAAGGACCCGAACGCGAACACCGACTACAACCTGCTGCCGTGGCGGCCGGGTGTCCTCACCCTCCAGCGCTAGGCGCACCTTCGCCCGCTGAACCACCGGGGCGTGTCCGGCACCTGAGGGTGCCGGGCACGCCCCGCCCGGTTTCAGTCGGCCAGTTCCTCCGCGAGCAGGTCCATCAGCAGCGCGTCGTGCCAGCGCCCGTCCGCGCCCCGCTCGTACCGCCGCATGACGCCCACCGGGCGGAACCCCACCTTCGCGTACGCCCGGATCGCGGCCGTGTTCGCCGCCGCCGGGTCGATGGTGAACCGATGGTGGCCGTACTCGTCGACCAGGTGCCGGACCAGGGTGCGGACCGCGTCCCCGCCCAGCCCGTTGCCGCGTGCCGCCGGGTCGAGGAAGACGTCCAGGCTGGCGTGGCGGTAGTCCGGGTCGGTTTCGGCGTACCACTGGATCGCCCCGACCAGCCGGCCCGCGTGCTCGATCACGTAGACCGTCAGCGCGTCGTCGGCCAGGTCGGCCCGTGCCGACGCGGCCAGGTCGTCGCCGCCACGCCACCAACGGTGCACCTCGGGGGTGGCCCGGATCGCGGCCAGGGCGGGCACGTCCGCCTCCGTCACCGGTCGCAGCGTCACCGCCCGCCCGCGCAGCACGCGTCAGCCCCGCCGCTCGCCGTGCTCGACGCAGACCGCCGCCCAGCCGACCGGCAGCACCTGCACCTTCATCCGCCGTCGGCAGTGCCCGCAGTAGCGCGGGGGCTCCAGCACCCGGGCCGCCGCGCAACCCGGGTGCGGGCCCGCCGTGGCGTCCGCGCCACAGCGGTCGCACCAGGTCGCGGCCGATGTCAGTACGGCGGACCGGGTCGTACGGTCCTCGTCGGTCGGGTCACCCGCGTCGGTCATCATCACCTCACAGGGTGGCGGAGAGCGCCTTGACCGGCATCTTCAGCTCGTCGAGCAGCTTCAGGTCGTCGGTCGCCGGCCGACCCAGCGTGGTCAGGTAGTTACCGACGATCACCGCGTTGATCCCGCCGAGCAGGCCGTCGCGGGTACCCAGGTCACCGAGGGTGATCTCCCGGCCGCCCGCGTACCGCAGGATGGTGCGCGGCATGGCCAGCCGGAACGCGGCGATGGCCCGCAGCGCGTCCTTGCCCTCCACCACCGGCCGGTCGCCCAGCGGCGTGCCCGGACGCGGGTTGAGGAAGTTCAGCGGCACCTCGTGCGGGTCCAGCTCGGCGAGCTGCGCGGCGAACTCGGCGCGCTGCTCCACGGTCTCGCCGAGGCCGAGGATGCCACCGCAGCAGACCTCCATGCCCGATTCGCGGACCATCCGCAGGGTCTCCCAGCGCTCCTCCCACGAGTGCGTGGTGACCACGTTCGGGAAGTACGAGCGGCAGGTCTCCAGGTTGTGGTTGTAGCGGTGCACACCCATCTCGACCAGGTCGTCGACCTGCTCCTGGCTGAGCATGCCCAGCGACGCGGCGACCTGGATGTCGACCTCCGCGCGGATCGCGGCGACCCCCTCGCGCATCTGCTTCATCAGCCGGTCGTCGGGGCCGCGCACGGCGGCCACGATGCAGAACTCGCTCGCCCCGGTCGCCGCCGTCTGCTTCGCCGCCTCCACCAGCGACGGGATGTCCAGCCACACCGACCGGACCGGCGAGGTGAACAGGCCGGACTGCGAGCAGAAGTGGCAGTCCTCCGGGCAGCCGCCGGTCTTCAGCGAGACGATCCCCTCGACCTCGACCTCCGGACCGCACCAGCGCATCCGCACCTCGTGGGCGAGCTGGAGGGCGGCGGTGAGGTGCTCGTCGGGCAGGGTCAGCACCGCGAGGACACCGGCCTGGTCGAGGCCGACGCCGTCGCCCAGCACCTGGGTCCGGGCCTGGTCGAGGATCTCTGGCATGGCTCGTACCCTACAAGGCCGGTGCGGGCCGGGAAACGCCCGAGCCGCCGGCCCCGGGCCACCCCTCCGGCCCCGCTGGCCGCCCCGCCCGCGCGGCGTGGCGGCGGCCCCGCCGCCACGCCGGTGCCGGCCCGGCGGATGGTAATTTCGCCCGGCGGCGGCAGCGCCGCCCATCCGTCAGGCGGCACGAGCCGGGCGGGACGGGTGCAGTGGCGGACGGAGGCGATGACCGGTGGCGGACTGGCTGGCGGCCCTGGACCGCCGGGCCGCGCTGCGGGCGAAGGCGGGGCTCACCCGCACCCTGCGCCCCCGCGCCGTCGGCGACCGGGTGACCGACCTGGCCGGCAACGACTACCTGGGCCTGGCCACCCACCCCGAGGTGGTCGCCGCCGCCGGCCGGGCGCTGGCCGGGTACGGGTTGGGCGCCACCGGCTCCCGGCTGGTGCGCGGGTCCACCGACGTCCACCACGCGCTGGAGGACGAGCTGGCCGACTGGCTCGGCGTCGAACGGGCGCTGGTGTTCTCCTCCGGTTACCTGGCCAACCTGGCGGCCGTCCGGGGCCTGGTCTCACCGCGTACCCTGCTCGTCTCCGACGCCCACAACCACGCCTCGCTGATCGACGGCTGCCGGATCTCCGGCGCGGAGACGGTGGTCACCCCGCACGCCGACGTCGACGCCGTGGCCGCCGCGCTCGCCGCCGCGCCGGGCCGCCCGGCGGTGGTGGTCACCGAGTCCGTCTTCTCCGTCGACGGCGACCTCGCTCCGCTGGCCGCGCTACACGCCGTGGCCCGGCGGCACGGCGCGTTGCTGCTGGTCGACGACGCGCACGCGCTTGGCGTCACCGGCCCGGCCGGGGCCGGCGCGGTGGCCGCCGCCGGGCTCGCCGGTGCGCCGGACGTGGTGGTCACCGCGACCCTGTCCAAGGCGCTCGGTGGTGCCGGTGGGGTGGTCGCCGGTCCGGCTGGGTTCGTCAGGCACCTGGTGGAGACCGGGCGCACCTTCATCTTCGACACCGCGCCGCCGCCCGCGGTCGCCGCCGGGGTACGCGCCGCCGTGGCGCTGGCCCGGACCGCCGACGACCTGCGTGCCGAGCTGGCCGACCGGGCCCGGCACGCGGTACGTCGTCTCCGCGCGGCCGGGCTGACCGTGTCCGCCCCCGACGGCGCGGTGGTCTCGGTGACCGCCCCCGGACCGGAGGCCGCCACCGCCTGGGCGGCCGACTGCCGGGACCGGGGGGTCGCCGTCGGCTGCTTCCGCCCGCCGTCCACCCCGGACCACCGCTCCCGGTTGCGGCTGACCCTCTCGGCCGGGGTCACCCGAGCGGACTTCGAACACGCCCTGGAGGCCATAGTGGAGTGCGCCCCGTGAGCGCGAGGAGTGAGCCGGGTTTGCGAGCCCCGGAGTCGCGAGCCGAGGTG